>NZ_CP091881.1:6000000-6600000 GCF_022163125.1 Paenibacillus sp. HWE-109
CTGCTCATCACCGGATAAGATATGCGGACCAAATTCCATTAGCGGATAGAAGGTCCAATCATCCTTGCCGCCGATCGCGAGCGGTGTGTATTTACTGCTTGCTTTGACCTTTTCTAAGACCGCCATGAATTCTGGAAACGTTTTCGGAACTTCGATGCCTAATTCCTTGAACATACTTGGATGATAGTACACGAATTCCGAGAAGGAAACGAGCGGCACACCTAGTACTTTGCCATCCACTTTAGTCGGATACTTGTTGTTCTTCACCGCATTCAAATCATCCAAAGGCAGCAAAGCTTGCTTGTAAATTTGGAAGTGTACCGGCTTTAAATACATCAGATCCGGCAAATCGTTAGCCGCTAATCTAACTTTCAGGTATTGCCCTCCATTGTCAGGCACTTTCTCCACTTCAACGGAGACGTTAGGTTTCACCTTCGTGTACTCTTTGACCTTCTCCGTCCAGAACTCCAAATCCGCCTTGGTGTCCCACATTGCCAGCTTCAGCTTCACAGGTTCTGCCGGCTTCACTGTTTGTGCGGCTTTCGTAGCATCGGGAGCTGCGCTCGCCGGCGTTGATGTCGCTGTCTGTTTATCGCCGCAACCTGTCAATGCCGTCATCGCTACGACCCCAATCAAAGCCAATGAACTTACCCATTTTCGTTTACGCATCGCTTGACCCTCCACGTGTTACAAGATTAGGTTGTTTGTACCTTGGATTAATCATAATCGATGAATAGCGGCAGCCGAATGATCGATTTTGCCCAATCCTTGATCTATTTTGAACTAAAATCAAACGCTTCTTCCTGACTGCGAATAACGGGAACGACGATTTCCACCCTTGTCCCAGTCGGCTCCAGACGTTCGATGGTCACTCCATATTCCGCTCCATAGTGCAGAACAATCCGTTGATGAACATTCAGAATCCCCATACCGCTGAACGTATAATCTTGATCCGAGGACGCAAGCTTCTCGATCTGTTCATCCGAAATCCCCATGCCATTGTCGGCGATAACGATCCGAAGACGCTCTCCCAGCTTGTGAATTTCGATCGTAATCATCCCATTCGTTTCTTTGCTTACCAAGCCGTGGGTAATCGCATTCTCCAGAATCGGCTGAAGCAGCAGCTTCAAAATGTAGAAGGACGTCGCGGCTGGATCGACAACCCACTGCACTTCGAATTTATTGCCGTAACGCGTCTCCATGATGAAAATATACTGCTTCAAATTCTCAATTTCATCGGCAAGCAAGGTTAAGCTTCCCCCACGATTGAAAGACGAAGACACGAGGCGAATAAGCGCCTGCGTCATATTGCGGATATTGTCCACGCCGCTGATGATCGCCATAAGCTTGATTGAATTCAGCGTATTAATGAGAAAATGAGGATTAATCTGCGACTGCATAGCAGCAAATTCCGCCTTCTGCTTCGCTTTCTCCTGCAGCTCCGTTTCTCTAATCAGCAGCTTGATTTGATCCATCATATGATTGAACGTACGTCCGAGGGTCACTGTTTCCGCACTGCCGGACGCCTCGATCTTCGTATTGAGATTGCCGTCCATAACACGGGACATCTTCACCACTAACACATGGATTGGCTTCATTAACTTGTGCAGCAGATAAAAGGAAATGAACAAAAATACAATGATGACAACAGCCGTTGCGAATAGAATCAGTTGATAAATACTGCGATAATTGGCCGTCAACTCACTATATGGGATCTTGTAGACCACTTTCCAGTCGGCAATACCAACCGTCGCATAAGTGACCAGCATCTTCTCTCCGCGAATTGTCGCGACGAAGTTCCCTTCACGCTGCGCACTAATCCGGCTCATCAGTGAGGCATCTAGTTCCTGCTCGTCCGGAGGAATATTATAGCTCGAAGCGATCACATCGCCTTCAGCGGTGAGAATACGAAAAGCGGATGAGCCGCTGATCGGATTTTGCCACAGCATTTTTTCGAAATAGTCACGACTGAATACAAAATAGATGAAATCGATATCATGCAGCATTTGATAATAACTTGGTCTAATCGTCGTCACAATGCTGGCAGCATCCGGTGAACCATACAGCACACCCATTTGCTTGCCTATGAAATGCACATGGTCCTGCTCGGTAATCGTAGCGGGGTACCAGTCCATTTTGCGCAGCGTCAAATCGCTGATTGCCAAATCCTTCAAATACGAATAGCTGCCTCCGCCCTTGAAGAAGAAGTTGATCGACTGCACCCTCCCAGACATGGATGAGCTGTATTTACCAAGCGCCTTCGAAAGGTCATTATAATAAGGCTGACGTTCATTCGAGCTGGATTCGTGCAGCAAAGTCGCCGTTTCCAGCACCTCGGTGTCCATGCCAACAGCCGCCGAAAAGGTGACGACATTATTGATCTCCTGCTCAATCGAATATTTAACGGCGTGCAGCGTCTGCAGCGTTCGATCCGTCGTCTGCTGAATGAGATCTCGCTTGTAGACTTGCAGAATCATCGTAGAGATAGTGAGAATCGGCAGCACCACCATCGTAAACAATAAAATATATAACGTCGTCGACGTTCTCCATGGCTTTTTAAATAGCTTCATACGCGCGACCTCCCCATAATTGAAATAATCATAGCATAAGTCGGAACTCTACTAACCTATGAAAATGTAATGAAACTTTCACACTGTATTTTCATAGAATCGTTTATAATAGTTGGATGCTAAGCAAAGGGCAGCTCTTATTCTCACTAAAAAAGGAATGATCATATGGTATCAACAAGTCCTGAATACTGGATTTCCAAACTTGAATTAATCGCTCATCCCGAAGGCGGTTATTATAAAAGATCGTATCAAGCCGAGGAAACCGTTACTGACAAGGAATTATCTGTTCAATTTGATGGTCAACGCTTGCTGTATACAAGCATTTATTTCCTCTTGCAGTCCCATGATGTTTCGCACTTTCACCGCTTGAAATCCGATGAATTATGGTACTTTCATGCTGGAAGCCCATTGACCATTCACGTGATCCACGAAAATGGCAGCTATGAGGAAGTCAAGCTGGGCATGAATTTGGACAAAGGGGAATCGCTGCAATATTTGGTTCCCAAGAATTCCATCTTTGGTTCCTCTGTTATGGAAAAGGACACGTTCTCCCTGGTTGGCTGTATGGTTGCTCCTGGATTTGATTTTCAAGATTTTGAGTTGTTCACGCAAGATGAGCTTTTGGCGCAGTATCCTCAGCACCAGGAGATTATTAAACGATTAGCTTACGAGCTGATTCCAGTTTAACTCAGGAAGCAGGAATAAACGGCTTCGCCGATGGCGACAAATCCGATTAAGGGAACTCAGGTTCGCTATTTAGGCAAAAAGCGGGGATGCTAGCGTATTAGCGGAACTACAGGGCCTTATTTCCGCTAAAAGCGCTGAATTTCCCCCAAAACAGCAAAATAGCAGACTGTAGTTCCCTCAACCTCGCAATAATGACGCTTTTTGCTAGAATAGCGGACTGTAGTTCCCTTAAAATTGCTGCAACGGCACATTTCGCCAATTCTGCGGCTTGACGTCCCCTTTTCTCCGCACTGGCAGTTGGAGTAACTCCGCGTTCACTCCAAATTCTCATAAAAAAAGCCTGAGGTTCCATGTGTTGCATGGGATCCCAGGCTTTTATTACTTCCATTTATTCTGTCGATATTCGGTTGGCGTAAGACCCTTATGCCGTTTAAACATTTTGGAAAAATGCACGTAATCAGAAAAGCCAACCGCAGCACTCACTTCATAAACTTTGTTAGCTGATTCAGAGAGCTGCTCTGCCGCTTTATCCATTCGCAATCGAATCAGATATTGGCTGAACGGAACGCCAAGCTCCGATTTAAACATATGACTGAAATTAGCGGGCTTTACTTCAAGCTGCTGCGCAATCTTCGTTAGCGTAAGATCAGGATCACCAAAATGCTGCTCCAGATAGGCAATTGCGGCTTGAGTAACTTTGCCGTATCCCCAGTTCCTTATCCCTCGAATTGTTTCCATTGCAGCATACATATGAGCAGTGAATGTATCGAAGTGATGGGTGATTGTACCTAAACCTCGCGGAAACGGTAATTCTTGCCCCGCCGCATAATGAAATTCCGCTTCCAATAATGCAATATATCCAGTCAGTTTTCGCTCCATATCATAGGCAGACAGTCTGTTTTCCGAAAGCTTATGCTGCAACGAGTTCAGTTCTTCCTCAATCTCCAACTCTCTAAGATTCCATAAATCATTAGCCAACTGTTTGGCACTTGTCTTGAAAGACCACAACTGCTCCTTATTATCATGAACAATGCGTGCTTTCTCTAGCTGTATCTTCTCCCGCAAGGCATTTAATGTGGGCAGCAGGTTATCCTCGTTGATCGGTTTTAATAAATAATCGGCTGCACCGGCACGCATAGCTTGTTGAGCGTATTCAAATTCCCCATAACCGGAAACTACGATGACCGAAGAAGAAATTCCTTCCTTCCTAAGAGCCATCATAAAACTCAATCCGTCCATCACAGGCATGCGAATATCCGTAATAATGATGTCTGGCACATGCAGTCTGGCCAGTGCTAGTGCCTGCTGCCCATCCTCTGCTTCACCCACAATCCGGAATCCCTTGGCTTCCGACTCCATAAGTGCAATGAGCCCCATTCTTACGATAGGTTCATCTTCGACAACAACGACGGTCATCATTCAGATTGCTCCTTCCGATACGGCATTCTAATCTCTACAATGGTTCCAAAGCTTTCTGAAATCACAATGGAAAGACCGTAAGGTTCGCCAAACTCGAGTCTTAGCCTACTGTGGACATTCCACATGCCAATACCTCCAAATGGAGCACTCGCTTGCAGCATTTGTTCTTCTGACATTTGGGCAAAAGCATGGTTATACGTATCAACTAGATCCGGCGGCATTCCCCTGCCTTTATCAATAATCAGAAGTTTTACACCAGAATCATCGAAACTTGCTCGAAGACCAATATACGCAGGCTTGATAGAATAATCCTCGTAGCCATGAATAAAGGCATTCTCAACAATCGGCTGCACGGTGAGACGAAGCGTATGGATATCCTTCAGCCGATCAAAATTCAGATCCACATCTACTTCCAAGCTCTGATAACGTTCTTGCTGGATGTGAATATAGTTGAACATATGCTGAATTTCCTCAGCAAGTGAAACGGTATCCTCCCCATTATCGATGCTATAGCGGAATATATCAGACAACCATACCGTCATCTGACTAATTGGTTTAACCTTGGCAATGATGGCATAAGCATTGATAACCCCCAACGTATTATAAAGAAAATGAGGATTAATTCTCGCCTGCAGCATTTGCAGCTTCGATTCTCTTTGATGAATAGCCATTTCTTTTTCCTTCAGATGGGAAGTATGAATCATTTCAATCAGCCGATTTAAATCTTCTAACATGAGATTAAACCCTCTGTTCAAACTTCCAATTTCATCCCTGCGCAGCGGAGCACGTATGCTCAGGTCACCCATCTCCACTTTTTTCATTAAATTCATTAATTGTGACAGTGCACGCGTGATGGACAGTGAAAAGCTGAAAATAGTCACAAAAGCCAAAATGATCAGTAGTAAGACAAAGCCCAGCGTTAAATTGCGAAAATAGATTAGATCTTCCATGAGTTCCCGCAGCGGAACTTCCGACACGATCGTTAGCCCCGTTGCCGCAGAACGGTTATATACCACAATTGTCTTGCCTGCACCTGTTCCATTCGTAAAGTAAGGAGCGTTTATATGTTCAAAGCTGCGCTTATACCTATCCGGCAGAAGCTGCTGCCATTTTTGCGAATCAGGGTGGTACAAATAGCGGTCGTCCGTGTTCACAATGGAAATCATCCCTGTTTTGCCAAGTTCAGCTTGATTAATGATGTTCGTCGTTCGGTTCAAGGATAAATCAATGATCAGATAACCTGCTGTTACATACGTTTCATTATCTATGATTCTTCGAAAGACTGTAATAACCTCCGTACCGTCTCCCGTCCTGCTGATGCCTAGGATCCGAAAATTGTCCGCGTAGTTCTCTGCGAATTCTTTTCTGTACCTATCTACACGATCTGAGAAAGCTATATTGCTATAATAAGGCCCTTTAAGGGAAATGACGGAAAGTCCATAGATATCATCTCGATTATACACAGTGTTAGGAATGAGATCTGATCGGATATGGGAGCTTAAATCATAATAATCATATTGATTATTAGGGTCTATTTTGACAAACTGCTGTACGAGAGGATGGGCAAGAAGAGGGAGCGTCGCTTTCTTAATGTCGGAAAAGTACACATCGAGATTATAGTTCATTTGGCGCATCAATTGTTGACTATTGTTAATCGCGTTATCCTCAATGGTTTCCATCGAGCGATCATACCAGAACTTGCCAAGAACTAGAAAGGGCACACAGAAGAAGCCGAAGAAAAGCAGAACCAGCTTTAACTTGATCGTCATCGTCTTGATCCGCATAACACATTCCCCTTCGTCTTCTGCCTGTGCCTCTGTGATAGTTAGTATAAGCTTAGCTTATTTAGCGTAATCAGGAAACCCTTTGCTATTCTTTGACCGACCCCAGCATAGCGCCTTTAACGAAATGCTTTTGAAGGAGCGGGTATACGATCAGAATCGGCAAGGTAGCCACCAATACGATGCCCGCTTTCATCATTTCTGGCGTAAACTGTGTACTGAGCTGAAAATCACTCATTCCCGTATTGGCTCCATTGTCTACGATGAGGTTGCGCAGCAGAACCTGAAGCGGATACAGCTCTCGCGAACGAATGTAGATAGTTGCAGAGAAATAGGAATTCCACTGACTGACCGTATGAAATAAGGTAATTGTAGCTAGTACAGGCAAAGATAACGGCAATACAATTCGCGTGTAAATGCGCTGTTCACCGCAACCGTCGATTTTCGCAGCCTCAAATAACTCCCCCGGAACACCTTGGAAAAAAGTACGGATGATGAGAACATAAAAGGCGCTCATCGCCCCAGGAATAATGAGTGACCATAGCGAATTAATCATGCCCAGCTGCTTGACCAATAAGTAACTTGGTATTAAGGGTACGGGGAAAACGAATGTAACGACAATAAGTTTCATTATGATTTTTCGCCCGGGCATCATCGGCCTTGTAAGCGTATAAGCCAACAGCGAGCAAAGGAGCAGCGTCACGATTGTTCCGATAACCGTAATATAAATACTCACGCCCATCGCACGCCAAATATCGTCTAATGCAAAAATGGATCCATAGACATCGAACTGCATGCCTTTGGGCCAGAGCCCGACCAATTTGGCATTCGCATATTCCGGAAGGCTTAGCGACACAGCCAATAAATGAATAAGCGGCGCGATCATGCTCAGACTGGTTACCGTCAATATAACGATGTTGGCAACTGAAAACCATGGAAAGGAACCAGCGCTTCTCAGGTCAATCCCCTCCTCTATGTCTAATAAACACCTTCACCGGTTGTTTTCTTGCTCAATGTGTTAACCAGCGTCAATAAAATTAATCCGATGACTGATTTAAACACACCGATTGCCGTGGAATAACTATATTGGCTTTCCAGTAAGCCAACCCTATAAATATACGTATCAAATACTTCACCGACATCTCGCACAAGCGGGTTTAGGAACATTAGCATTTGTTCAATGTTGGCATCCAGTAAATTCCCGACTCTTAGTAGCAGCAGGACAATAATTGCTGGCATAAGGGAGGGCAGCGTAATCGACCATATTTGCCGAACCCGACTGGCCCCATCCATCGTAGCGGCTTCATATAAGCTCGGATTGATCCCGGCTAGCGCGGCCAAATAGATGATGGTCCCCCATCCAATTTCTTTCCAAATGCTGATGGATATAACCGTTCCAAGAAACGTGGTTGAATTCCCTAGAAAATCATAGGGCCCTAGGCCAACGTTATGCAGCTTTTGATTCATCCAGCCTTTAACGTCAAGAAGATTGGAAAAGATACCGCCAACAATGACCCAGGACAGGAAATGGGGTAAATACAGCATCGTCTGAAGCGGACGTTTCAACCACATAGCCCGCAATTCATTCAGCAGCAAGGCTAGTACCAATGGGGCCGGGAATCCAAAAAATATGGAATAAAGGCCCAGCTTTAAGGAGTTGCGCATGATAATCCAGAAATCATCATATCGAAACAAAGTAAGAAAATGATCCAACCCCACCCACTTGCTGTGGAAAAGCCCTTGAAAGAGGTTGTAGTTCTGAAAAGCAATGATGTTGCCCACCAGCGGGATATATTTGAAGGTGAAAAAGTAGGCCAAGCCGGGTATTGCCATGAGAATGAGCACCCAGGATTCTTTGAATCGGATCTGTGCAAACAGGGCGTTCTCCCCCTTATCTCTTATCACTAAATTTGTTATACCACTCCGTCGCTTCTTTAATGGCAGCATCGCCGCCGCGTTTTTTCCAATCAGCCACAAAGCTGTCGAACGCGGAGTCAAGCGGTTCCCGTCCCGTAAGCACCTTGGCAAACATGTCCAGGAACAGCGTGCCTTGCGCAGCGCCAATATTCAATTCCGGATGGCTGGCGAGCGATTCCAAGCGAGGCATATATTTCGCTTCATTCGGAATTAGACTGTCTTTGGACGTGGCATAACCCTTTGTAATCTTGGCTGATTCCGGAAGAGCCTTAAGCACCAGCGGTGCTGCGAATCCGATCTCACGAGGGTTGAGTGAAACCTGATACATTTGGAAGGCATTCTTCTCTACATTGACTGGCTGATTAATATCGTATTTAATCTGTCCATTTTCTTCCGTGAAGTTTTGTCCTTTTATGCCATAGGCAAAAAATTGATCGGCATCAGGGCTGCTGTAAGCCCACTCCAGATACTTAATGATGTTCTCTGGATTCTTGGTTTTGGCTGGTATCACCCAGACGAAATAAATCTCATCCGATTGCAGCGCCATGCCTTTGTCACCACGAGGGCCTTGTGGAGGAGCAATCATGCTAACAGAGGCATTAGGCTGATTAAGAAACGTTTTTTGGGCGTTATCCTTCCCATACCCAGCCAAGTATTGATAAACCGCGGCTCCCCATACGCCAACTTCCCCCTTAGCGATAGAAGCATTCTGTTCATCTTCTTTTTTCACAAACAAATTGGGATTGATATAACCTTTATCGTAGAGCTGCTTGTAAAAAGCGATCGCTTCCTTCATTCTTGGGTCGATAATATCAGGCATGAGCTGCCCATTCTTGAGACTCCATTTGTTCGTATGAACGCCAAACGCTGGAGTGAAAATATCCGTCCAAATAATATTGTTGAACATGCCCAAACCATACTCATCATTCGGATCGCCATTGCCGTTCATATCTTCTTTTTTAACCGCTTCGAAGAAGGCTAAGTACTCATCAAGTGTCTTAGGGGCATCCATTTTCAGCTTATCCAGCCAATCTTGGCGAATAAAGATGGAACGATCAGCCGGCACCCCACGGGTAACGGGTATGCCATAAATTTTGCCGTCCTTGGAAATGCGGGGACTTTTCCAGAATTCTGCGGGTATTTTCTTTTTTAGCGTAGGTGCATATTTGTCAATGAGGGGGCCGAGTTCAAGAAACACGCCTTGATCGACAGCACCACTGTGCATAGTAGAAACTACGCTGTCCGTCCGGATCAGGTCCGCAAGATCACCAGAAGCAAACCTAAGCGATAGCTGCTGGGCATAATCACTATGTCCCAAGAAATCATACTTCACATTGAAACCGGATAGTCGGTTCAGTTCTTTCTTGTAAATATCGTCTTCTTTCGCTTGTTTGGCATAGGCAAATTCCGAATGAGACAGAAGAATATGAATGGGCTCAGAAGCGGATGCACTCGAAGACGAAGTTGCTGTTGGTGCATTAGTGGAATTCCCACATCCAGCTAACAAGACAACAGCCATCAAAGCGCCAACCATAGTGACCGTGCTCCGTTTGCGAAGGAAACGGGAGTTATATGAAACTGCTTTCAAATGAAGTAGCCCCTCTCTCGATACTTTTTTTATCATGGGCCCATGATTGTTTTTATTATATTGGCACTTACAATAAATTCACATGTGTTTTTAGTCAGAATTATGTGTTTATTCAAAATACATGAGAAATACTAGGTGGCCCCTAACGAACCCCCTACCCCTTATTTGGTCAAAATGGGGTATTTGGAAAATCTAACGAACTTCCGATGCGTTATTTCATGCAAATGATCACCATTCCGCTTAAAAGCTGCTTGATAACGCCTATTCGGCTCATTAGATTTTCAAAGTAGCTAATTTCTGGTCTATAGGCATCATACGGTTCATTAGAATGAGAGATTGGTTGTGCGGGGGGCGGGCTTTGAGGCGGTGGAGTGGGGGGCGGGGACAGCAGCGGCAACTCAGTGGTGCTTAGTTCTGCCTGTTAATGTTGTTTTCCAACATTACTGCTACCTCTTATTCTAAGACATCAAGGCTAAATTAACGCGTTGAACGAATTACTCTGGACCACCTGCTTGTTGGAATTGATGTTGCTAAAGATAACCATGCTGCTAGTCTTAGTAGCTGCTAAAATTTATTCATCATTCTTGTATTAACCCTTATCGCAGAAATGTTCTTCTGCTCTTCAAGGAGTTTTGCTTCTGGTACTATCTCTGATTGTTTAGTCTTGCTGACACCAAGAACATCAATCGCATCCCATTTCTATATTCCCATAAATTAACTTATTATGTCTTATAAATATCTAATAGTTTTAATCCCAGGAATACCCCTAAGAGCAACATCCTGGTTGCTTTTATCGTCAAATGAATAAATAAAATAATGGAAGGAAGAGCACAATGAAGAAAATTATTTTATTATGTTCTGTTAGTTTACCGTTACTCTTTACAGAAAACTTATCTACATTTCAGGCAACCTCGTCTAAACAACATAATACTTTCTCAAATACTTTGGCACCTCAGGAAAATAATGAAGGAGAATTTGCAATTCAAAAGTTACAGGACAAAGAGGAATTCATACAAGACACGTTACCCAAGAAGATAAAGGATATATCAGGGCTTAAACTGTTGTACCAAGATGTAAAAGAAAGTGAAATAATAACAGTAATAATAAGAATTAAACAAGAAGTAGTTGAAGAAGAGTTTGAAAGAAAAATGATTAGCATCATCGGAAAAAAAGTAAAAAAAGAAAAAATGTTCAACTATTCCGTTGTATTAATGAAAAGCCAATTAATTGAATTGGATGCTATTGATGAAGTGGATTTTTATACTCTACCGAGTGAAGCATCCTACCTGAATTAATCTACAATGAGGAAAAAAATACGCTGAAGAAAAATTGAGTTTCTTTATTTTGTCAGTATCCGCTCAGATGGTTTCCTTTCTTACAAATAGGGCACAATGCTATCGAATTTATACGACGATAGCATTGTGCCCCTGTTTAAATTAAGATTGATATTCTCATAAATCGACGAAAACCACAAAACAAAAAACCCTTGAATGACCTATCAAGGGTTAATCTTGGAATGCGGTCGGAGGGATTTGAACCCTCACGCCTTGTGAGCGCCACCCCCTCAAGATGGTGTGTCTGCCGTTCCACCACGACCGCGAGGTATAAAACAATGACCCGTAGGGGACTCGAACCCCTGTTACCTCCGTGAAAGGGAGGTGTCTTAACCACTTGACCAACGGGCCATGCATGTCACTGAGCTTGATCAGCCCGTTTTGACGACAATTGTTATTATAATGGATTCTTGCGCCGTTGACAAGCACAAAATCTGGAACACATCCAATGAAATATGGTATGCTGAGACCAATTCAAATTATTCGAGGTGCAAGCTATTCATGCTCATCTATGACACTGCCCACGGCCTTGTCCGTGAGGAAGCCGCTCGCTTTCCTGAACCCAACGAAGTCGCTTGGATACGCATGGAGAATGCATCTGCCGAGGAACTCAAGCATGTGCTCGGAGACCTCTATCACTGCCATCCCCTGCTCATTGAGGATGCCATTAAACTGAATCAAAGACCTAAGATGGATGTGTATAAGAATCACATTTTTCTAACCTTCTTCGCCGTATCTGAAGAGCTGGAACCGCGGGAAATCGGCATTGTGATCGGTGCCAATTTTGTCATAACCGTCTACAAGGACCCTCTTCCCTTCCTGGATCAGTTGTATCATACCTGCCAAGAGGTCGAAGATCGTTTAAAACACCCCGGATCGATTCTGCATGCGATACTGGATCGATGCGTCGATGACTACTCCGTCGTTGTTGACCATTTCGATGATCGCCTCGACCGCATGGAACAAGCCGTGTATCAGAATCCTGGCATTCGCATTGCACAGGATATTTTCCAGCTCAAAAGATCCATGCACCAACTGCGCCGGGTCATCGTCGAGGAACGCATTACGCTATCCGCCATCACACATCACTCCTTCCCCTACACACGTGAAGAAGATGATGTCTATTTCCTAGATATCATGGACCACATCTCGCGAATCGTAGATTCACTCGATATCTTCCGGGAATCACTGACCGGGCTGCTCGAGCTCCAAATGAGCATGAAGTCCGACCGAATGAATGAAATCATGAAGACGTTGACGATCTTCAGCACCATCTTTCTGCCTCTCACTTTCATTGTTGGCCTTTACGGCATGAACTTCAAACTAATTCCCGAGCTTAATTGGCATTATGGCTACGTCTTTGTCTGGATTGTCATGATCCTCACCAGTGGATGCATGTGGTACTTCTTCAAGCGTAAACATTGGTTCTAACAAGCAAAAGGCACCTACTGTGATTCTTTCACGTAGGTGCCTCTTGTTATATGAGCGCTATGCGATTTTAAAATATGCGACGGATTCGTTCAACGTATTCACAACCGAGCGGAGCTGCTCTGACGCAGCGGCGATGTTTTGCATCATCGCTAGCTGTTCTTCGGTTGCAGCGGCAACGTTTTGCGACTTCACAAGGATATGCGATGTACTGGATGCTGAGTGATCCATCGTCGCCGATATTTCTTGCGAACTGGCCGACATTTGCTGCGTAATCGCTGATGTTTCATGAATTTGCGTCACAATGTGGGTGACGGATGCCATAATCGTGTGGAAGCTTTGATTTACTTCCTGCATCATCACCGAGCCTGTACTCGCTTCTTGCTTCGTCGCATTCATCGACTCAGATACGCTGGCAATCTCGACTCTCGTCTCGTGAATGAGCTGATTAATCCCATCTGCCGATTCGATGGATTGCGCCGCCAGCTTGCGGATTTCATTCGCAACGACATTGAACCCCTTGCCGTGCTCCCCCGCCCGCGCCGCCTCAATAGAAGCATTCAGCGACAAAAGATTCGTCTGATTAGCGAACGTCGTGATGCTCGAAGCAATAAGCCCGATTTGATCTGATTTGCGTGTCAAAGACAGTACAGTTAACGAAAGCTGTTCCACAGACGCAAGCATGTTAGTGATCTGCTGCTGCAGCTTGCCAAGCAAGTCGTTCCCAATTGTCGCATGTCTGGACGTAAGCGAGGAATGATCTGCCATGACAGAAGAGTTTTCCGCAACACGTTGAATGCCAATCGCCATCTCTTCAATAGCTCTGCTTGTTTCTTCACTGCTTCTTGCTTGCACTTCGACGTCATGCGTCATTTCTTGAATGTTGGTTGCAACATGCTCAGCGGCTGACGCGGATTCCTTAGAGCTATCTGACAGCTCAACCGAGGCATCCTGCACGAATTGGGTATTGTGAGCGATCGTCGCGATCAGCCCTTTTATTTTGAATACCATCGTATCGACAGATTCCGTTATTTTGCCGAACTCATCATTCGCATATGTCTGTTTCGGCTCGTGGCGCAGATCTCCTGCAGCAACTCGACTGGTCACAAGCATAATGGCTTTAACCGTTCTCATGATAATACTAATCACAACTCCACCGGAAACTGCCAGCAAAATGATAAGAATTGCAATCGAAATGTAGATCGTCTTCGCGGTTTTATTATTTTGATCCCGAATATCTTCAATGCTCGTTTTCGCATATATATCGAGAATCTCCCCGATTAGATTCATGCCTTCCCGACCTTTTTCAAACGTCGCACTTAACTTCGAATCATTAATTACGCCCTTGCCTGCGGCTCCTGATTGAACAACGGCGTTCGCTTCTTTGGCCCACTGGTCAAAGTAAGTGTGGAAACCTGCTACGTTCTGCTCGATCGTCGATTTCGTCTCCGTATGCGCGACCGCGAGCAAACCCTTGCCTTTTAGAATATCATAGGCCTGTCCTACTCTTGAATTCGTTTGATCAATGTTATCCTTCAAGTCCTTAAGCTGTTTTGTTTTCTCCTCAGGGCCCAAAGTACCCGAAACCAGAAGTTGATAAGCGGTTAATGCTTGATACATATCACGGTCCGCATTGAGAATGAGCGATGTGCTCTTGTCTGTTGTCTCATAAAGGGATGAGGCCAATACATCTGTATTGGTTTTGCTTTGCTGCAATAAATAAATGCTGGTGCCCAAGTACAGAATCGAAGGAACTAATACTAATAAAATCAGACGAACACGGATCGAAAATATTTTGGCCAAGGTTAGCTCCCCCTAGAAGTAAGTTTAATCTTACTATAAAAGAAAATAATTTGATTCATATTAGCTAATTGTTAGAAATAGATGTATTTACCTAACAAAAATAAGCCCAACGGCATGAATGCCATTGAGCTTATTTTTAGCTAATTATAGGACGGAGAGAGAGGGATTCGAACCCTCGCACCACTTACGCAGTCTAACCCCTTAGCAGAGGGTCCCCTTATAGCCACTTGGGTATCTCTCCAAATCTGGCTCCCCGAACAGGACTCGAACCTGTGACAACTCGATTAACAGTCGAGTGCTCTACCAACTGAGCTATCAGGGAATGAACAAGTTTTATTTTATTATGAAGGCGACCGTAAGTCAAGTGTATACGATTTCAACTTCCCCTTGCAATGGCCACATGCGTATTTCCGAACATCCATTTTGCGTTTGCGAAAATATTCCGTTTTACAATTAACGCATTCCAGTCTGTATTTATAGGCTTGTTTCTGCGGAGCACGCGGCAATGAACGACAAAACCGGGTACCTCCCACTTGCGCTAGCAATGTTTTGAAATCGTGATCCTTGTGCTGATAGCCCCGCTTTAGTATATGTAAATGATAATGGCAAAGTTCATGCTTAATGATCTTCTCAATCTCATCTCGGCCAAACGTCTCCCACTGCATCCAACTAATTTCAATATCATGGGATTTCGTAAAATAGCGCCCTCCCGTTGACCGTAATCTCCGATTAAAACGCGCCTGATGGACAAAAGGCCTTCCAAATGATTCCAGAGAGATCATCTCGATCCATTGCTGCAGTTCCTGATCCTCCATGTTTGTGCACTCCTTTGACAAGTTCTCACTTGAATTTGTACCGTATGTACCGCTATACTGTCAAGTAGAAAAGAAGAATCGTCAGCTAGCCACAGAAAGGATTGGAACAACCTTATGCCACAAATGCGATACGTCATTCTCAAGCTCGAACAACAGCTGGAATTCGTTGAAATGCCCTCATCCCATGCCTATCAATTAACTGCACTCAATCAAAGGCTGCACAAAGAATTAGAGAAACTAACCGCTCAAGAAGTCCCTAAGCTTCCACGCGTTATTGCGGAATGCGATGACTTGGAACTGGTCGGTACAGCGCACACACTTACACAAGGCCTGGATTACATTAATAATTTAGAAAAATCCTTCGCTGGCATTCAAGAAAAATCCTACCCGCTTATTTCCTTACTAACAGAGATCCGCGCCCTTCAAGCGCAGCTCGAACAGTGGTATGAAGATGAATTCGAAGGCTAACCTTTAAAAAAAGCCCAAGTAATAGAGCACCGCATGCAGGAGGACCTGCACCCTATCGAGCAAACCTTCATATGCTATTAGTACATAGCGAGGAAGGGGATGGGCACATGCCGCAATGGCTCTGTAATCAATTAATGCGGGCCTTCCAGAATAAAAACCGCAGACAAATCCGATTGCTGAATGATAGCTGGTACTTTTACCGCACCCGCCGCTCACAAGAGGAGTGGCCTGACACCCAATCGACGGACGGACCGGGCAAACGTAAATTTTGATAAAAGAGCTGGTATCTGCGATTGCGGGTGCTGGCTTTTTTGCCATTTGAATTGATAAAAGTAAACATTTGTTAAATAATAGTTGCATATTCGAAATGAGCCCTATATACTGTAAATTATTGGTATAACTTTTTAGAGTGAAGCACACTCGATCCAGCAGGAAATTTCTGCGGTTCGGTGTGCTTTTTCGCATTCAACACTAGGAGGCGAGAGTATGCATCGTAAAACAAGAAACTGGTTAAAGCAAGTAAAAGAATTAGGCTTGATTCATCAAGTGACAAACCAATGGCTAAGCGGGCCCGAGCTGATTGAGCAGCGACAACTGTTTATGCAAAAGAAAGCTCATTCCATCCCAAGGAGTTCTGTAATTTCGCTGCATGCATGGAAAAGACACCTGCCATCAGCTAAGCAAGAACCGGACTTATGGACGTCCAGAAAACAGCTCATCCTTCAACTAGCCGAGCGCCGCAATGGGAAAATCCGCTTACTGGATGTCGCTGCCGAATGCAACGTCAATATCCGCATCGCTGGAAAATGGCTCAAACAGCTAGCGATGGAAGGCACACTCTCCTTTGTCGCCGGACATCGGAGTACCATGGTTTATGCGATCAAGGATGTGCGGCCAGAGAAGGAGTAAGACACATACTTTTGGGGAGGGTGATGTGGAAATTACGGAAGAGTAACTTAGGAGAGGATGATGTGGCGGTCACGGAAAAGTAACTTAGGAGAGGATGATGTGGAAGTGACGGAAGAGTAACTTAGGAGAGGATGATGTGGCGGTCACGGAAAAGTAACTTGGGAGAGGATGATGTGGCGGTCACGGAAAAGTAACTTAGGAGAGGATGATGTGGCGGTCACGGAAGAGTAACTTAGGAGAGGATGATGTGGCGGTCACGGAAGAGTAACTTGGGAGAGGATGATGTGGCGGTCACGGAAAAGTAACTTAGGAGAGGATGATGTGGCGGTCTATGATCCGCCAAACAGTGCGGACCGCCGATTTGTCACAAATAACGCTTCGTGGTGGTTCCCAAACAAATAAAAAGCAGCTGGCATACTAAGCTGCCAACTGCTCCTAGATCTTATTGTTGAGGCTTCTTCATGGTCAAGCCGACGCGACCTTTTTTCTCGTCCACGCTGAGTACCCAGACTTGTACGATATCTCCAACGGAGACAACATCCATTGGATGTTTGACGAAGCCATTTTTAAGCTGGGAGATGTGCACGAGCCCATCGTTCTTGATACCGATATCGACGAAAGCGCCGAAGTCGATAACGTTCCGGACCGTGCCGGTCAATTCCATACCCGGCACAAGGTCTTCGAGCTGCAGCACATCGGTGCGGAAGATCGGCGCGGGAACTTCTTCCCGCGGATCCCGCCCAGGCCGCTGCAGGCTGTCTAGGATGTCCCGTAGCGTCGGGACACCTACGCCCAGCTTAGGAGCCAGTTCCCCTGGCTCCAGCGTCTGCAGCAGCGATAGCAGCTGCTGTGAGCCCAGCTGCGCCAGTTCCAGGCGCAGTTCCTTGAACAGCCGATCCACCACGTCGTAAGACTCCGGATGGATCGGGGTGTTGTCGAGCGGGTTCCGCCCGCCCGCGATGCGCATGAACCCGACACACTGCTCGAAGGTTTTCGCGCCAAGGCGCGGAACCTTCGACAGCTCCTGTCGGGAGCTGAACTTGCCGTTCTCCTCGCGATACTTGACGATGTTCTTCGCCAGTGTCGCGTTCACGCCGGACACATACGAGAGCAGTGACGGGGACGCCGTGTTGAGGTCCACGCCGACATGATTAACGGCCGACTCAACAACGGCCTTCAAGTTCTCATCCAGACGTTTCTGCGAAACGTCATGCTGGTACTGCCCAACGCCGATTGCTTTCGGCTCGATCTTCACAAGCTCTGCGAGCGGGTCCTGCAGCCTCCGCGCAATCGAGATCGCGCTGCGCTCGGCGACGTCGAGCTCAGGGAACTCCGTCTGCGCCAGCTTCGACGCGGAGTATACGCTCGCCCCCGCTTCGCTCACGATCAAGTACTTGAGCTTCTGCTCCTTGATCTCGCCAATCAGCTCCGCAACAAACTGCTCCGTTTCACGGGAAGCCGTTCCATTCCCGATCACGATCAGACTCACGCCGTGTTTGCTGATCATCTGCTTGAACTTTGCCTTCGCCTCCGCCACCTTATTATTCGGTGGCGTCGGGTAGGTCACGGCGATTTCAAGCATTTTACCGGTGTCGTCGATGACGGCCAGCTTACAGCCTGTCCGGTAAGCCGGATCGACACCGAGAACCACGTGCCCTTTGACCGGTGCTTGGAGCAGCAGATTACGCAGATTTTCCGCGAAAATCTTAATCGCTTGCTCCTCGCCCGCCTCTGTCATTTCTCCGCGAACTTCGCGTTCGATCGAAGGAGCCAGCAACCTTTTATAAGCATCTTCAACCACAGCACGAAGCACATCTTGCACGACCGACTGTCCTCTAATAACTTGACGCGACATAAAATCATGAATTTTATCAGCCGCAATATCAAGTCCAACTTTCAGAACTTCCTCCCGTTCCCCACGATTAATCGCGAGAATCCGGTGAGGCGGCAAACGTTTGATAGGCTCCTGATACGCATAGTACATTTCATAAACAGATTCCTGCTTCGCATCCTTAGCCTCGGTTCGCATAATAGCCTGATCTTGCGTGTATCTGCGCACCCATGCACGAATTTTCGCATCATCCGCGATATTCTCCGCCAGAATGTCCATCGCGCCTTGAATAGCATCAGCAGCGCTTCCTACCTGCTTCTCGGCATCTACGTAGCGCTCTGCTTCTTGCTCAAGCGAGCCTTGACGCGGCTGCTTCCAAATCCACTCCGCTAACGGCTCCAGGCCGCGCTCTTTGGCAACACTGGCTCTCGTCTTGCGCTTCTGACGGAACGGTCTGTACAGATCTTCGATTTCCTGCAGCTTTGCAGCGCCTTCAATCGATTTGCGCAGTTCATCTGTCAGCTTGCCCTGCTCATCAATCAAACGGACAACTTCAATCTTACGATCTTCTAAGTTGCGCAAGTACTGCAAGCGATCTTCGATATCTCGCAGTTGATTTTCATCCAGCTCGCCCGTCATCTCTTTGCGGTAACGAGCAATAAAAGGAATCGTATTCCCTTCATCAAGCAGCTCCATAGTCGTCTTCACTTTGCCAGTAGGAAGCTGCAACTCAGCAGAGATTTGTTTCAGGATTCGTTCCCGAATCTCTGCTTTCTTTTCTTCGGAGAGAACAAGTTTCTCCTTCGCGTCTTCTTCGTACTTGTTCTTAACGTCTTTGCTTTTCATCGTCTCTTCGGCATTCAAGGTCACTGTCATTCCTCACTTCTATCCCTATGTATGTACAAACCAAAAAACGAGGGGAAACTACCGCCCTCGTCCGTTCCAGATCTTATTCAAAATTCTATCAGTCCCACACTAATTTGCAAAGCGTCGTCAACCTTCCGCATCGTTTCTTCGTCCAAATGCGTAATTTTGTCCGTAAGCCGTTGCTTATCGATCGTTCTGATTTGTTCAAGCAGAATCACCGAGTCTCGATCGAAACCGTGCGTCTCCGCATCGATTTCCACATGCGTGGGAAGCTTAGCCTTCTGGATTTGAGCTGTAATCGCTGCAACAATCACGGTGGGGCTAAAGCGGTTGCCGATATCATTTTGGATCACTAGAACAGGACGAACTCCTCCCTGCTCCGACCCTACTACCGGCGAAAGATCTGCGAAAAATACATCGCCACGTTTCACAATCACTGCTTACACCCCGCTTACTAAGCGATCAAGCGTACCGTCCGCTTCTTCCTCCGCTTGAAAAGCTTCAGATGCCATGCTGAGATTTATTTTTGCCATCTCCATATACCCACGCTGCATGGATTCGCGTAGACTGCGCTTTTTGCGTTCAATTAAATACAGCTTCATTGCCTGGCGAATAAATTCGCTGCGATTGGAATTCTCCTTCTCGACAATTCCGTCCACTTCCTGCAACAGATTGTCAGGCAAACTAATCATGATCCTTTTCGTATTATGCGCATTGCTCACACTCTCGCACCCCCAGAAACGATACAAAGACAATATTACCAGTATGTCATCTTGATAACCAATTTATACAATAGATATATGCACCCAGTATATCAAATATGTTACATCACTGGATATAAGAATCTTACACCTAGTATTCGTGACCCTATTTCAAAAATCCTCTAAATGAACGATAAATTTTACATGGTAAATTATGCACGATCCTTAATAGCGATGCCTCATTAAAGGATTAATAGCATCTACACGTTCCCCGCCGCGCACATACACGCGAGCAACACGATGCGAAATCATACAAATAACTTCATAATTAATCGTCCCAAGCTGACGAGCCACATCCTCCACGGAAATACGCTCTCCATCCTGTTCCCCAATGAGTACAACCTCATCAAGCGCTTGCACATCTGGCACATCAGAGACATGAATCATACATTGATCCATACAAATTCTGCCGACAATCGGAACCCTTTTTCCGCGAACCAGAACCTCGGCTTTGCCCGACAGCATACGTGAATAACCATCCGCATAGCCAATCGGCAGCGTTCCAATGCGCTCTTCACCTTGCGTATGATAAATCGTCCCATAACTTACACCCGAACCAGGGGGCAGCGTTTTGAGATGAACAATCCCCGTTTTGAGACTTAGCACAGGTTTTAAAGCAATTTTCGTTTGGTCCACATCTTCTGACGGATACAAACCATACATCGAAATTCCTAGCCGTACCATGGAATACGTTAATCCTGGCAAATCAATCGCAGCCGCGCTATTCCCAGCATGAATGTAAGGAAACGCTACACCTTTATCCGTAAAATAACTCACAATCCGCTCAAAACGGCGGTATTGCTCCCATGTATACGTTTTATCCACCTCATCCGCATTCGCGTAATGGGTGAACAACCCTTCAACTTCCACATTCGTCAGCGTCAAAGCTTCCTCGATAAAAGGTATCGCATCCGCTTCCGTATGCAAGCCAAGCCGCCCCATACCCGTGTCCAGTTTAATATGGATTTTCAGCTTCTTCTGATTCTGTTGCGCCTGCAGCTCTTTCAGTACATCATGACTATAAACAGCAATCGTTACATCCAGTTCGCGGGCCTTCTCCACTCCTTCTGGCGGCGTATAGCCTAGAACCAGAATCGGCGCTGTAATACCGGCATTCCTAAGCTCGAGCGCTTCATCAAAAAACGCCACGCCTAAGTAATCCACACCGGCCGCGATAACCTCTTTGGATACTTCAACAGCCCCGTGTCCGTATGCATCCGCTTTTACGACTGCCATCTGTTTCATACCTGTCGGCAGTACCTTCTGAAAACCTTCAATGTTGCTTCGCAGAGCATCCAAAGAAATTTCAACCCACGTAGGACGATAAAAAGCATCCACCAGCGTTCACCTCTTTTTTCCAAATGCAAAGGACAAGGGAAGACCCGCTCCTTAGCGAGCAGGACTCCCCCTCCCTCATTTCATACCGGCCAAACTAATAAACCTATGTTAATCCGAATCACAAAAAACTGTCAACCTTGCTTTCAGCTGATTACAGACAGCACTTCTTGTATTTCTTCCCGCTACCGCACGGGCATGGATCATTCCGGCCGATTTTGTTTGTAACGGGGATAGCCTGAGGCGCGACAGCCAGAGGAAGGCTTCCGATGAGGGGCGTTTTCTTCGGTTCTGTGGCTTCTTTTCCAGCAAAATGACGGAACACCCGGTTGCCTGCCTCCGTTGTTGCCATGACAATCGGTGTTCTTTGAAATGCGTACTTAATTTCCGATTCCGCCGGAAACGTCGCTGTGAGCAAATCAAAACGTGTCAAAATAGACACGAGACACATCAAGAACAAATCAGCGCCGTTTTTAACGATTATGCCGGATCTTATGTGCCTTTTCCACTCTCGATCAACATCCTGATCTTGACCTACGGGCCAGTCTGCCAAAACACTTGCAATCCCTTTTCTGGCTGTCTGGCATTTAGGACCACCAGCTTCATTCGTTTCTTGCAAATTCACCCACTGCACTTTGTTCCAAAGTGTATCCAAGAGAACTACAGTCTGCTCCTGCTCTGTTAGAGCCAGATAACTTGAAATTTGGTGAGTTGTCGCAGCTTTCTGCTTGCTATCATCTAGCAACCCCAGTTCCACCGCCACGTAGAAAAAAAACTGAAATAACGGCATCTGATCTTGATTCAGTGTCGGTTTGTAAAACAACTGCCAATTCAGCTCATCATCAAGCTCTTTCCAAAAGCTCCGGGGCAAATGTTTACGGGCTGCCGTTAACTTCGTATTTTTAGTCGTTTGCAGCATCGCCAAAAAAGCTTGAAAATCATTAACGATTTTAGGAACTGCCGTAATCCCATCCGTCCAAAGCTCAAGCAACTTTTGGTTAACCGCGATAGGTTTCACTAATTGAAGCTTCACTGCTGGTAAAGCTGCTTCTCGCTTTAAATAAGCCGCAATATCATTTGAACGCAACCATTTGGATAGCGCTGCATCACTATGAGCACCCATATATTGGTCAAATCGATCCGTAAAGTAGGCCTTATGTTTGCAAACCTCCAGCACTTCTGCACATTGGTTTGGTGATATTCTTCCGTTTTGCTTAAGGAATTGCGCCCACTTTTTGATAGACGGCAGATAGCCGATAATATCGGATTTTGAGCTATTCATCATTTTACTGATATAGAAATAGCCTAGGAATTCTACAATCGCTTCACCCGTTAACGACTCGTAATCAAATTCATAACGAATGAAAAACTCCGTAGTCAGGAAACCGATGTTACTCACATGCTTCTGAATCGTTTCTTGTTTTAATTTACCTTCATTCATCAATTCGTTGTTGAACAAATCTAACTCATCTTGCCAGAATTGCACTTGTTCTTCCCACGTTAAATCCGTTGTTTTTTTCATCTAAGACACTCCAATACCGGTTTACTCAAAATTATATTATACCAAAAAAACTCCCATTAGGGGGAGTTGGTAGAATCTTCTTGTTTAAATGCTTGCAAATGAAGCCCCAATTTCTTTTTTGACAGCCTCTAGTTTATAAATAAAACTCCAAAGAAATTTCTGACAACCCTCTAACATGTGAATAACCTTTGAACCTAACGATAATTTCGCTTGATATAGCAGCTCTTCTGAGCAGATCCTCTCCGGGACCTGAACTATGCTTAATAAATCTGACAAAATAAACGAATTATAAGCAAACAAATCCTGCATATGTTCTGCAAAGTTTTCACCTAATAAAATATAAGACTGCTTATCGTTATCCAGATACCAATCTGTATATTCAGGTACCATCCAAATGAAATATAGAGGATATTGATGGCGTTCATTCCCATTATAAACAAATAATTTATCCAGATTCTCCAATGACAGCTCTATATCAAACATTCGTTTCACATAACTGCTCAAATATTGATGAAGATAATCCAAATATAATAACTTATCCATAGCCGCCTCCAGTTTCAAAACATTCTATCATTTGAAGTGAATTTTTCACCGATAACAGCCCAATAATTATTATCTAAAATTTCAAAATTACCACCGTAGCCATAGCGAAATTCTTTATATTTAAACTTAAATTGTTCAAGAGAAGCGGCTCCTGATGCAATTATCTCCTTGATATCCTCGATGTCTTTATCCAACCCACGGCCTAACTTCACAAGAGCAACATCAAGCATACCAAGTGTATATACCAAAACGCCTCCATAATCAGCTTTTATTACCAAACGGTCTCGGTAATCTTCACAAAGGAAAAGTATACCTTCATTAACAATTTGAATATCATACTTTGAATAGCTTGCCACCCGAGTCGTATTTAAAATATCAATATCATTCGTTTTCCTTACCGAATCAATCGTGAGAATAATGGATGCAGCACCAATAACAATAATGGTCGTTCCTTGACGTAACTCTTTGGCAAACATCTCTAATCTGCTCAAAATATCGTCTTTGGTTAAACCATCGTCCTTATCAAATAAATCTAATAAATCCATTCACTCATCACCTCGTACCACCTATTATACCCCACAAATTTACCAAATAAAATAAGGGAAGACACCTGTTCTAAGTGAACAGTGCTTCCCTTTTAAGCCTAATATTTAATCTACTTCCCAGACTGACCCTCAGTCGCCATCGCGACTTTAATCATTTCACTCGTCGGCAGATCGCCTGTCGATAAGCGGAACTCAACCCCATCATTCGTCCAAGTGAGTGTCTTCTTCGCATCTCCTGTGATCACACCGATTGTGAACCCAAGATCCACAATGTCGCCAGGTTGCAAAGATACGGACTTGGCTTGTGGCCTTACTTCAACAATACTGAAACTGTATTTCCCTTTATATCTCAAAAGGACAGCAGCATCCTCACCTAACTTCATATCCGTGATGTCCTGCTTCACCACATCTTTGGGCAAATAGGACGGCTCAATGATACCGATGGTTTGCGGTTTGCTGGCCGCGGCATTCGACTTCGCCGGATCCGCTTTAGCCGTTGCCTTCTGACCATTTTGACCTGCTGCTTGATCGGATTGGCCGCCAGTAGCAGTCAAGTTTTTGTCTGTGACAGACTTCTCACCAGTTGCCGGGTGATCCGCATCCACTACGGCCACATCTGCCATCGTTGGCAAAGTGCTCATGTTCCAGCTGGTCATATTGCGTTCCATTTGGAAATAATCCTTATCGAACTTGGCGTCGAACTCAAAATGCGAGAAACTCACTTGCACCAGCACATTTTGATTCGCATCCGAAACTTGAACCTGCTTAGGTGCTAATGTTTTCTTATTCAGCCAAATTTTCTGGCGGGACAGCTGCTCATTCTGATAATTGGCCGCTACATCGAACACATAAGCATCATTGTCCGTTGTAAACTGACGATCCTTATCGGCGATTATGCTCTTAGCCAAAGATTGGAACAAATACACTTGTCCTTGATTCTCCGGCCAATCGCTTTGGAATCGGAAGCTTTTCTTCAAATGCGGTGTTAGAACAAACACGCCTTCCTCATTACGAAGCACAATCTGTGTGACATCCTTCGTCGCATTCGTTAGCGAAATCCGGTAAAAATGATCAGGCGAGTAAGCCACCTCAACTTGATACTCCTGCGGCTGCTGCCCTGTGTTCAGTATCATGCTTCCAGAAGCCTGATAGCTGTTCGCTTTACTGATCACATGATCCAAATCCTTTACGATAGATCCTGCATCTTTCTTGCCCATCCCGCATCCTGCGAGAACCAATGCTAAGCACATCACCACTGCTACCATCCATGTGACCCGGCGCATTCGATCATCCCCTCACTCATGATTAACATCAACATAGTACATGCATATGAGGGGACTTGGCCGATTATGCAGACGAGTTGGGGCTTGGCTAAATTTAGTCGGACCCATGAAACATTTAGCATTTTCAGCGCCCGTTCAGCTTGTGTACATTATTTATTCACACTTTTCTGGCACGATGGACTATAAAGATCAGTATCTATGAACCGGAGGAGTTTATTTTTGAATCCAAATCAAAGAATTGTACTTCAAGCCTCACGTGGAGCGGCGGCCTTCTTTGTCTTGCTGTTCCATACATCAGCCATGTCATTCAAGTACTTTCACTACGATTTCCTAGGAATCAGCGGCATCGGGCGATCCGGTGGTGTTGACTTCTTTTTCCTGCTCACAGGATTTCTGCTCTATCATACATATGGACATAAAATCGGAACTAAAATGACCGTTATTCCGTTTTTGACGAATCGACTAATCCGCATTTATCCTTTCTACTGGATAATTACACTCACCGTATTACCCGTTTATTTTGTAGTACCTAGTTTTGGCTATGGCTATGAAACCTACAAAGATACAATTATCAAATCGCTCCTGCTTCTGCCTCAAACACACGGGCCCGTTCTGCCTGTAGCTTGGTCGTTGAGTTACTTTGTTCTCTTTTATGTGATTTTCAGTTTTCTCATGGCCATTGGCAAAAAGCCCGCAAAAATCTTTGTAGGCGTATGGCTGCTATTAACGATCTGTCATGTCTTGCACGTTCCTATCCTTGGTGCCGATATAGATCGTCATGTATATTTAAATTTTATTTTTAGCGAGGTTAATTTGGAATTTATTGCAGGCTGCCTGCTGGCCAAATGGGTAGAGCATCATAAAACTAGGAACTATACATTTTTCATTATTGTAGGGGCATTGGGTTTCCTCTTCATATGGGTAAACAACATGTACAATCTCACCATGTATCATAATTACCTGTTCTATATTATCCCAGCTGTACTAGTGCTACTAGGCGCTTCATCCATACCAGAAAAATTACAGCTTCCAACCTGGGTGCAGCATCTGAATAAATTAGGAAATGCTTCATATACAATCTTGCTTACGCATCTCATTTTCATTTCAATTCTAATGAAATTAAGCGTTGCTACACATCTAGTGGACTATATCGGTTTCTTTTTTACTGCTTTACTTGTGGTGGCACTGACCATTCCCTTATGTTACATGGTATACAGGCTGGCTGAAAAACAGCTAGTTGCAGGACTCAAAAGCGCTATGAAATTAAAGCCTGCTAAATCATCAGTACCGATCTCATAATAAAAAGGCGACAACGGCTGCTTGCCAATGTCGCCTTTTATTTAACTAATTTGAGTGTACGTATACTCGCCGCATGCTCCATCATCGTCACAGCAATGCCAGCGATTTGCTCACTTTGCTGAATTTGTACTTGTTTGATATCTTGTACTGCACCTTCTAATTTGCCCATTCGACCCTCCATACCACCCATGCGATCTTCCATATTGCCCATTCGCTCTTCCATATTGCCCATTCTCCGATCCATGCTGTCTACCCGATCTTTGATGGCCTTCACATCTGCACCAATTTCATTGATTCTTCCGAGCATAGCGCTTAGGAACTCACGATCTGTCATTTCAGCCATGACACAACCTCCAAGTCATAAGAAGTTTTCTTCTTTCATTATAACTTAGATTTCGCTCAAAAAATATCTCTTTCGACTAATGAAAATAAATCCTTGCTAAAAATTAATGTCCGCATCCTTCAGAAGCGGGTGCTTCCCGTCCTTATCCGACAAAATCGGATGTGACGTCGGCCAATCAATACCAATCGCTGGGTCGCTCCAAAGGATACCCCGATCATTTTCCGGAGAGTAATACTCGTCCACTTTATACAGCACCTGCGTCTGAGGCTGGATCGTGCAAAAACCATGAGCAAACCCTTGAGGAACAAGCAGTTGTCGCTTATTCTCCTCACTTAGCACAACCCCAATCCACTGACCGAACGTAGCGGAGCTTTTACGAATATCAACCGCCACATCATAGATCGCCCCGCTCACAACTCGGATCAGCTTCGTTTGTGCCCTAGGATTTAACTGATAATGAAGCCCGCGCAGCACGCCTACATCCTTTGACAAAGAATGATTATCTTGAACAAAAGCAATATCGATCCCTTGCTCGGCCATTTTCAATCGATGATAACTTTCCATAAAAAACCCTCGATGATCCCCATAGACATCTGGTTCAACAATAAGCAGCCCATCCAGTTTCGTAGGTATAACCTTCATTCGCTTCATCACCTCTACTGCCAACATATGCGTCCCCCGCTCAAACTGTCTCGGACAGACACCCCATCCAGACCAAAAAGACTGCCAAGAGCTTTTCACAGCCCCCAGCAGCCTCTTTTATGAATCAAACCTGATTACCACATATACACGATGCCTGCAATTATGCCGACCCAGATCAGGGAGCCGAACAGCACACCAACAATCAAGCCTTTGCCGACCGACAAATGGTCTTCTTGGTAAGCGTCTTCATGATCGAACATACCATAACCTCCCCGCATACTTAAGTATATGCATTAGTATGGGGAAGATGTTGGCGAATCATGCGGTTGCTTGGAAATTTTTTTTAATAGGCGTTCTTGTTGATAAACCCGTTAATGATCGTTCTCCAAATAATTTTAATATCGAATAAAAAAGTCCAATTTTCAATGTAGAAAATATCATGCTTAATCCGTTCCTCAATCGACGTGTCACCACGCAGCCCATTGCTCTGCGCCCATCCGGTGATCCCCGGACGAATATGGTGCTTCACCATATACTTAGGAACCTCTTCTTTGAACTGTTCCACAAAATAAGGACGCTCCGGTCTCGGCCCCACAACACTCATATGCCCAAAAAGCACATTAAAAAACTGCGGCAGCTCATCCAGGCTTGTTTTGCGCAGGAACGTACCTACCTTGGTGCGCCGCGGGTCGTTTTCAACCGTCCATTCCGTATTCGAGGCACTCTCTGCGAGCACATTCATACTACGGAATTTGTACATCATAAAACGTCGGCGATTGAGTCCAACGCGCTCTTGTTTAAAAATAATCGGCCCAGGCGAAGTCAGCTTAATCGCAATAATAGAGGCCAACATCACCGGCATCGTAATAAGAATGGCCGCGGAAGCAAAAATAATATCAAAAGCCCGCTTAAACAACCGATTCCTGAATTCATCCAATGGAATATCACGCACATTAATCAGCGGCATATCCGCAAAATTATCAAAATAAGGCCGTGACGGCAAGAAATCATAAAAATCCGGAATAATGAGCGTTTTGACACCTATTTTCTCACAAACATTAATAATGCTGCCGAACTTGCGGTGTGCGTCTAACGGGAGAGCAATAATTACTTCGTCAATGATGAGCTTATTCAGGATGGACTCCAGATCATCAATTTTCCCTATAATTGGCTTAAAGCTCTGGTATGTTAAATCATGTTTCTCCTGATAATCATCAAGAAAACCGACAACTTCATACCCTAATTCCGGGTGCTGCTTGAGCTTCGAGTAAAATTGACGGCCCAAGGATCCCGCACCGAGAATAAGAATGAACTGCTTATTGTAGCCTTTTTGCCGGACGCGCTTCAGCGAAACCTTGATCATGTAACGGTAGAAGCTGATGCAAAGAATATTGTTAACTAGGAACAATAAGAGATAAGAACGGGAAACGTCGACTTCTTTTAAAATAAATAGAACACTTAATAGCAATAATAAACTGATGGCATGCACTTGGATAATTTTCAAAACCTCGAAAGAGAACTGCTTCCTTCTTTTGGGTGTATAAAAATTCACCATATAACTGATCAAAATAGCAATAATGGCGTAGCTTATGCTCCACATCAAATAATGCTTGAATGGCAGTGGAGGATCGAATGGAATCCAGCCGCTTCTGAACTTAAGCCACCAGGAAAGTAAAAACACGAGCTGAATACATATGAAATCGGCCAGTGCATAAAGTTGGGTTAAAAAACCTTGACTCTGTCGAATCAATGGACATCACCTCGCAGGACGCAGTTTATTTCGTGCTAAAGATAATACAAATTTCAAACCGACACCTGAGTAAACGATGGCATTGATCAACCAGGAATACTTCCGCCGATAATGCTTATTGTGAAACAAGATCATAGCCCTATGGAACTCATATATGATTTTAAAAGGCTTTCTACGACTGCTGGCGCCTTTGTGGTGAACAATGTGAGTGCGCGGATAGTAGTAATTCACCCAACCCGCTTGTTTAATTCTATAACACCAATCTATATCCTCACCATACATAAAAAATTCCTCATCCAGCATTCCTACCTGCTCAATCGCTTCGCGGCGAATCAACATGAAGGCTCCAACGAGCGAGTCGATGGGATATTCCTCATCCGGATTCAAGTAACCGAGCTGGTACTGGTTGAAGCGCGGCTTCTTGGGAAATAACTTCGAGAAGCCAAACGCATAGTAGAAGGATGCTGAGGGCGTCGGGAAGCCCCGCTTGCAGGCTTTGTCTAGGGAACCGTCTGGCAGGACGATTTTGCAGCCGCTGGCTCCCACAGATGGGTTCTCGTCCATGAAATGGAGCATCGTGTCCATCGTGTCTGGTTGAACGATGGTATCGGAGTTCAAGAGTAGGATGTAGCGTCCTTTGGCTATTCTGATGCCTTGATTGTTGGCTTTGGAAAAGCCGACGTTGTCTGTGTTGGCGATAGTGACGACCTGCGGGTATTGCTCGTTGATGGCTTGGATGATGCCGTCGTTGGATGCGTTGTCGATTAGGATGATTTCGTAGTTGTATGATGTAGACGACGTGATGACTGATTTGATGCAGGCTAGAGTTAGATCTCTCGTTTTATAGTTGACGATGAGAATGGATACGTCCACGGAAAAACCTCATTTTATAATGTGATAAGATTATTATATCATGGGTGATTAGTGGCGTAAAAAGATATATATTGGGGAAGAATCATTGGAGGCAAGACACTTGAACCCTTCGACAAAAAAAGAAAAGAAATTGGCTGCTAGCCAGCTACTTTTCTTTTCGAATATACTAACTATTTATACTGGAATAGCGATTTCAAAGCTAATTAATTATTAATTAATTTATTAACTAATAAATATTGAACAATTTGTTCAGCAGCATTAGAAATTGAAACTTTGTGAGTTTCAATAATAATCTCAGGCGATATCGGCTCTTCATACGGGGCCGAGATTCCCGTAAATTCCTTTATTTCTCCGCTTCGCGCTTTTTTATATAAACCTTTTGGATCCCTAATTTCGCATACTGTTATAGGACATTTCACATAAATCTCGATAAACTCTCCTACTTCAAGCATAGAACGAGCAAGATTACGTTCTGCTATATAAGGTGAGATGAAAGCCGCTATACTGATAACACCAGCATCGACAAATAACTTTGATACTTCAGCTATGCGTCGAATATTTTCCATTCTATCTTGAGAATTGAATCCCAAGTCTTTATTCAACCCAAGCCTAATATTATCTCCATCTAAAAGATAAGTTGAAAGATTTCTTTTATATAGTAAGAACTCGAGTTCATTTGCCAAACTCGACTTACCGGAACCCGATAAGCCCGTAAACCAGATAACAAAGCTCTTATTTGCTTTTTGAACTTGACGATCTTTTTTTTGTATTTTAACTTTTTGCCGAAATACATTGTTGGTTGCATTAGACATAAAGTCCTCCAATTACTTTCGGAAAGCTAGAAAGAATACTTAAAGGCAGCTAACACTAAATTATTAATTAGCGAACTTTATTGCTGCACCAGTCCATCTAACACCAAATGCCCCAGTTCTCTGATGCTCCGAAATATCAGCGTAATTAATTGATGCTAGTTTTATTCCATTAATATAAATGGTCATTTCATCATTATTTTCTTCAACCTTCATATTTCCTGATATAGGCAATCCTGTGTACTCAAATTGAGATAATCTTTCCCAAGAATCCCCCTCATTTTTCCAAATAGAAAGGACTGACTCTGACTCCGAACAAGGTTGGATCAAAAACAAAGACATCTGTCTGTCGTCGCCTTCTCCTTTATAATCCAAGACTGCAGAGATATGTCGTACATTTAAATCTTCAAGCTCCAGAAAAGAAAAATCAAATGAGATATGGTCATCTTCATGTAACTTCATGATTAATGATAATTGCCCTAAATCTGCGTGAAGGAATCGATCTTCTCTAAACAAAGGAGACCCGAAAATCATTTCATAATTCATCCAAATCGAACGATTCTCGTAAATCATCTTTGAAACGTCAAGACTCTTACGGGAAAAATCTTTCAACATGCTTTCTCGTTCAAGAAGTTTACCAAGACCAGCGAATGGAATATTATGGTGGGCCATGTCAGGCACATCAAGAAGACGAACCTCATGAACAACCCCATATGGGCCCAAAGAAATATGATCAATCGCTTTCCAAGTACTGCGATCTATAATCCATAATCCGCTAATCGAGCTATGCCTTAAATCTCTTCCTGTTTGTTGACTTTCACCAACGACAACATAATTCCCATGAGCTGCTAAACCTCGTGTATAGATAGGCGAGCCTGAGATCCAAACAGGAGTACTTTCATCCAGATCGATTAAACTGCCTCTTTCCGAATCACAGCTAATTCTCTGCCCTTGATCTGTAATCCAAATATTATGAAGACCGCTTCTTGGGCCTAAATTTTCGATATTCAACAACTGCATTTCCGGATATGAGAACACACCAAGCCATGATCCTTTTTTGAATCGATGCGCAATAACGTATAATTTATCATCTTTAATAAACACCGAATTTAGATGATCGCCGCTAAATACGTCTGGGGAGAGTCGATCCCAACGTTCAGAACTTAATCCACATTCATGATAATACCCTGGTTTAGATAATTCAATTGTTGTTATTACATTACGACCAGTATTTGTGCAAACTATTTTATCGTCAGATGTACACAAAATTTGGTGAGGAGCAGATAGAAAAAAAGGACTCTTTTCTTCACCTGCTGATATCCAACCACGTTCGGAAACAGCGTAAGTGGCGAGGTCTTTCAATTTTGAATTTTGAATCCCACTATGGGATAGCACAAGACGATCATCGCCTTTAAACCAAGATATTCCATAATATTCCTGACGGTTACCTTCAAGCGGAATAACCTGACCGTCCTCAAGATTAACAAGAAGTAGATAACAAGTTGTAGTTACTAAGACGTACTTCATCTATTCTTTCCGCACCTCTCTGGAAAATCTTAAATTTAACTGCATTTGAAACTTTGATTTACATATTCACAAAGCTCTTTTCGACAAAATATCACATATTCTTCATTCATCAAATATTATACGATCATGCGAATAAAGGCAATATTTAAAACTAGATTCGATCTCTCTGGCAAGATGGGTCAACTAAACCACCGATAAACATCCCTATCCGTCGCCCGCCGTCTCCCTTGTATAATACTCCTCTTACGTTTCAACTCCCCATACTTTCCCCAAAAATCGCTCCAAGCGCCAAGCAGATTAGGTTCTCTTATCATCGCATATCCGAAACTTAAACACTCATAAACAAGTAATGGAACCATATGCTTTATCACCATGGAGGAGCGATCATTTTTCATTATCATTTTGTATCGATTAATATACGACAATCTCCTAACAAAAAGCGGTCTACTGCCTCTACCGCCTTCCTTCCACCCTCGCTCGTGATAAGCAACAGCAGTAGGCTCATAGAGTGCTTTCCATCCAAACAGCTGCGCTCGCCAAGCCACATCGACATCTTCCTTATAAGCAAAAAAATCCTCATCAAAAAATTCGCCATCCAAACAAATATCTTCAATCATTTTACGAGCATACATCGCAGCAGCACCTGAAACACCGAAAACTTCCTCTGCCTGCTTAAACAGATCGCTTGACTGATGAGCTCCACGGTCAAAAGCTCTCCGAGCCTTATTAATAACTAGACCCGTACTATCTATATGAGTAGGATCTGCCTTAAAAAGCAGCTTCCCCGTTGCACTCCCACCTCGTTCATTTTCAATTAAACATCGAATAGTTTGAGCCACGTAATCACAATCAAGAATCACATCCGGATTCAAAATAAGACAAAAATCCGAATCTGTCATTCGGATAGCTTGATTATGCCCTCCCGCAAACCCATTGTTCTCCTTATTGAAAACAATCGAACATCGACTTTGCCATTTTGCCAATTGCTCTTGAGTACCATCCTTAGAGGCGTTATCGATGATAACGACGCTTTGAATGGGATAAGTTTGACCGAAAACCCCCTCCAAACAATCGTCAATATGTTCCACGCTGTTAAATGTAACAATATGTATGCTAACCGTTCCCATAAAAGCCCCCATGACATACCATTTCCCTTAGTATTTACTTTCATTATAAGCAACCAAACACAAAAAAACTATCAGCTCGCCTAAGCACACTGATAGTTTCGTCTAGTTATTTTGTTCCAATTCCACCAAAAAAGCCTTCAATCCCTCGCGCCAAGGACGCAAATCCTCAAAGCCGTTAGCCCGAATCGTTCCATGCTCCATAACTGAATTTCTAGGTCTTGGAGCTGGCCGCGGGAACTCTTCCGTTGTACAAGGCTCCACATTTACTTTCAAGCCACTTTCTTCAAAAATCGCACAAGCAAATTCATACCACGAACAAGAACCCGAATTAGATGCATGATAAATGCCATATTTCTCCGTCATCACAAGTTGCTCAAGAAACAAAGCAAGATCAATCGTATAGGTCGGTGACCCCAACTGATCACTAACTACTTTCAAAGAATCTCTCGTCTTCGCCTGATTCAACATTGTTTTCACAAAATTAGTCCCATAACTGCCATATACCCAGGATGTTCTGACGATAAAATATTTCGAAGAGAGCGATTCTATATACTGTTCACCGGCTCTTTTGGACTTCCCGTAGACACTTTGCGGGTTAGTCAGATCGTCTTCTTTATAAGGAGTAACTGAGGTACCGTCAAAAACATAGTCAGTGCTGATATAGCAAAATTTCGCTCCAACAGACTCAGCCGCTATAACTAGATTCTTCGTTCCGTCTGCATTAACTGCGTAAGCTTGCTTTACTTCCGTTTCTGCAAGATCAACCGCTGTATAAGCCGCACTATGAATAACAACATCAGGTCTTAAGGCCGTAATGACCTCCATGCATTGACTCTCATTCGTAATATCTAGTTGATCTCTTCCATAACCATGAACTTCATGATTAGCACCAAGTAATTTAACTACATCTTGTCCTAGCTGGCCGTTTGCTCCAGTCACTAAGATTTTCATTATTTAGTACCTAATCGTGCGCCATATTGTTCATTAAAATACTTTTGATACTCACCCGTCTGAATTCGTTTCCACCAATCCTGATTTTCCAAATACCAACGAATGGTTTCATGTATGCCTGTTTCAAAATTATGCTTTGGCTCCCATCCAAGTTCATTCGTAATCTTCGTTGCATCAATCCCATAGCGGCGATCATGCCCTGGACGATCTTTTACGAATTGCATCAATGACTCTGGTTTACCCAGCTCCCGAAGAATCGTTTGTATGATTTGAATATTGGTTCGTTCGTTATTTCCTCCGATGTTATAAACTTCACCATCAACACCTTTATGCAAAACGAGATCAATTGCGCTGCAATGATCCTCAACATACAACCAATCTCTGATATTAAGGCCGTCACCGTAAACAGGGAGAGACTTATCGTTTAGAGCATTGGCAATCATTAACGGGATTAACTTCTCAGGAAATTGATTAGGTCCGTAATTATTGGAACAACGTGTGATATTGATTGGCAGTCCAAATGTCTCATGGTAAGCACGTACCAAAAGGTCAGATCCCGCTTTGCTAGCTGAGTACGGACTATTCGGTGCTAATGGCGTTTCTTCTGTAAAAAGACCAGACTCGCCAAGTGAGCCGTAGACTTCATCCGTGGATACATGAACAAATTTCTTTACAGCATGCTTTCTAGCTGCCTCCAGTAGAACTTGTGTACCTAATACATTGGTTTTCACAAAAATATCCGGCTCTAAGATGCTCCGATCCACATGGGATTCAGCAGCGAAATGAACGACCCTATCGATTCCCTGAGCGAAAATGCTGCTTACTAATTCTTCATTTGTGATGTCACCTTTTATGAAAATGTATTGGCTATTTTCTTGAATGGATGTTAGGTTCTCTAAATTTCCCGCGTAAGTCAGAGCATCAAGATTAATGATTTGATAGTTTGGATATCGGTCAAGCATATAATTTACGAAATTGCTGCCAATAAAGCCTGCTCCGCCAGTTACAAGTATTTTCATGATTGCATAGCTCCCATTTTAAAAATTTATTTCCGCATCTACGAGGAGCGGGTGCTTTTGATCTTTGTCGGAAAGAATAGGCTTAGAGGTTGGCCAATCAATTCCGAGCGCAGGATCACTCCAAAGTATGCCCCTATCGTATTCAGGTGAGTAATACTCATCTACTTTATAGAGCACTTGCGTATTGGGCACAATCGTACAAAAACCATGTGCAAAGCCTTGAGAAACAAGGAGTTGGCGCTGATTAGCTTCACTAAGGATAATTCCCACCCATTGACCAAACGTGGAGGATTCTTTGCGGATGTCTACCGCTACATCGTAAATTGCACCAGCAGCAACTCGAACAAGCTTCGTCTGTGCCTTGGGGTTCAACTGATAATGCAGACCTCGTAACACACCTGTTTCCATAGATAAAGAATGATTGTCTTGAACGAATGGAAAATCAATGCCTAATTCTGCAAACTTTGCACTGCTATAGCTTTCCATAAAAAAGCCCCGATTGTCACCGTGGACATCGGGCTCTATAATAAATAGTCCTTCTAGCTTAGTTGATAAGATGTTCATCGGGTTTTACACCTCTTACAGTTTGAGTTTTCCAAAATCATCTCCGAAATACAAATCTTTCGCCAACTCATTTGCTTTTGATAATGAAGCATGTGTACCCGCATCAGTCCACCAGCCTTGAAGGATATCGTAAGTCAGCTCATTTTTTTCAATGTATGCGTTATTAACATCTGTGATCTCAAGCTCGCCGCGGCCTGATGGCTTCAGTGTCTTAACTATCTTAAAAACAGAACTGTCATACATGTAGATCCCAGTTACCGCGTAGCTGCTTTTCGGTTGTTTAGGCTTTTCTTCAATAGAGATAATCTTGTCTCCCTGCAACTCTGGAACTCCATATCTTTGTGGATCTTGAACTTCTTGAATAAGGATTTTCGCCCCATTGCGTTGAACCCTAAAATTGTTTACAAATAGAACAATACTTTCTTCAAATACGTTATCACCTAATATAACGACCATCTGATCATTTCCTACAAAATGTTCAGCGAGATCTAGTGCTTGAGCAATACCACCTGCTTCATCCTGAACTTTATACGTGAAAGTTACCCCCATTTCCCGCCCACTGCCTAGGAGGTTAACGACATCGCCCATGTGTTCTTTGCCAGTGACAATCAGAATATCGTTAATGTCAGCTTGTTTCAATTTGCCTACAGAGTGAAATATCATAGGATATTTTCCGACAGGAAGCAAGTGCTTATTAGTTACTTTAGTTAGTGGAAACAATCGAGAGCCTGTTCCACCTGCTAGAATTATGCCTTTCATTAGAATCCCTCTTCTTTATTAGTTATTCTAGAATTTAACCTATTTTTCGAAAGTGCCTTGTTTGAGAAATAAGAAAGATGCTCAAATCTTTGGCAGAATGGTGTTTGACAGAACAACATCACCCAACGAGAGGAGCACCCTATAGATGGGCTTACTATTACCTTTTATAACTATTAATTTTTTTTCTGATTAGAAAAAAAATAGTCGCTAAAAAACAAACTAAGTTAACTATAAATATCGGCAAATTACTTTTAATACCAGTTTTTAAAAAGTAAAAAAAACCTTTAACCTTGTCTTCATTATAGTGAATTTCATCGCTTACTGCTACTATGTTGGGATTTTGTAAAAACCAATAAGCATTTTTCTGATCTACTAAATCAAAAACAATCACCGCATTTTTTTCAGCACCTTTAATTGAAGACATGTCTATTTCGAAATCGGAATAATATAAATTATCAGCGATATGCGAAAGCGGCTTACGTTTACCTTCAAACAATACCTCTTTATTTCCAACATAAATATGATAACTCATGTAAACATCGTCGTTTTTAAATTTAGGAGATAAAAAATTCACTTGAACAGTCGCAACAAACTTGTTGACATATTGTTCATGATTATTAATTACAGCAAAAATCACATCTGGTTTTTGTTCATCTGTGGCAAGAGCATTAGCACTAACCAAGCAAATTATGACTGTAACAATACAAACAATTTTTTTAAATATAGATATCAATCCTTTTGGTGAGCAGATTTGTCAATAAAGTATTTAAAAGCATCTACATATTCGTGAGCCATTACAGTTATTGTTCTTTCTTTCATCTTTTGATAAATTTTGTTTTGACGCTCATACAAATTATCTTTGTTTTCTAGCCCGTAGATAATCTTTTCTGCAATATCCTTCCAGTTATATGGATCAAATAAATAATCTTCAGAATCCTCATCTCCTAATTTTTCTAGAACTTGTGGTATTCTGCTCATCACAGACGGCGTTCCTACAGATAGACCTTCTGTGAGTGTAAATGGAAATCCCCCTTCATACAAAGTTGGGTTTACAACTAGCTCTGCACACGCATATAAACAAGCTAACATTTGAGAGGATACATTAGAAAAACTTAAAACATCGTATTGTAGTCTTTTTTCAAGAATAAATTTTTTAACTTCTTCATCAGCGCTGTATTTACCAGTCAATATCAGCTTTACTTGCTTAAACTTTCTTCGCAAAACATATTCATATGCCTTCAGAAGATTAATAATGTTCTTATGAGGCCTTATCTGCGAAGAATAGAATATGTACTTTACGTCTTTAAAATTCAAATTAGCAACATACTCATGAATATGAGGTAATATTGGCAAAGAAGCTTTAACTTTTAATAAATTAAGCTGCTGTCTAGCGAAAACAAAATTAACATTATAAGGATAATCGAGGTGTTTCGAATTGGAATAAATATCAATATAGCTGGATAAATCATTAGTCGCATGTTCAATTACCTTAATATTTTCATCTTTTTTCATAAAGTCATCTATCACAATTGTTTTTTTTATATAACTCGAATATGTTATAAAATAACTAGAGCTTTTAATTACATTCCTTATTTTCTCTGTCTGAAGTAACGGACTCATATCAAGAAATCTTTGCGGATAAACCGCGGTAACTAAATCAGGTACATTTATAACTTTTACTCCATTGATTTTTTCAAACATTGTTGGAAAAGCATTCGGAGAATACCAAATATCGACTGGCTCTATTAAGTTTATTTTGTTTATAAGTTTTTCAATATTTTTATTTATGACCGCTTCATACAAACTGTAACCCGGCTTTTGTGTCCATGTGAAAATTCGTAATAATACACTAATTACAATTTTTTTGATAAATGTCCTATTCATATATAGATTAAACTTATCTTTAGGTCTTTTAATGAACTTTCTAATCAATTGCATGATTAATACGATAATTAAACTAACTAAAAAGAAGGGAAGCAATCCTGTTACTAATATAACTCCTACTAAGAGAACAGTAAAAAACAAAATTGCATTTGTAATAGACAGCACATTATTTAAAGTTTCAAAAAGAAGATTTGAAACTAAACGTTTTATTTTACCCTTTGACTTACGCTCTTGCTTCTTACGCTTTCCTAACAACATCATAAACCTAATACTAATAGGCTGACTTACTGTTACTAGCGTAACACTTTTTTTGTTAATCCTATAGTCCTCAAAAAGAAGATTAAGCGTATTCTCTAACCATTCTGGGCAAGCAATCACCACTTCATTATCTGTATCTACAAAACCTTTTACTAGCGAAGCTAAATATCTACCAAGACCCTCACTTGTTAATACTGTATTGGGTTTATAAGTTAGAAATATCCCTATTTTCATTTTCGTAACTCCCAAACTATACTTTTAGTCGCCTTGCGCTTAAAATTTTATAAGTTCCTTAAAAACATTGAAGATCTCTTTGTACGTATGGTCGATTGTAAATCTGATCAAACTTTCATAAGAAGGAACCCTTTTTCCAAACTCTTTATAGTCTACTTCTGTTTTAAGTAAAAGATTAGCTAATTCTTTCGGTTTATCAGGATTAAAAAATCGCAACCCAAGATTCATATAATTTTCATAATTCTCCATCGCATGATACCTACTTGATATAGATGGAATACCATGCAATGCAGCATCAAACACCGACATGTTTCCATTATCAATTATTCCTCCATGCAGTAAGAACTTGGCTTTTTTTAATAGTTCAATATATGTCGCCTTCGGAAGATTCCCTTTGAAAATCACATTTTTCTTTAAGCCTTCATCACGACTGATTAAATCTCTTATATCGGCAATATAACCCCCACCATTATACTCCTTTTTCACATCAAATTTATCAGATTCATGACCTGTGACGAAACAGATAAGGGTTCCGTTTTTCTGATAGTACTCACTCAATCCCTCAAGAACTACCTTATGATTTTTATGAGCAGTTACATTTGTAGACCATAGAAAGTAATCCCGCTCTTTATTTCTTAAGTATAACTTTGATTCAGGTTTTTTTTCTACATAAAAAACTTGTTCATTTTCCTTATATGACTCAAAAAGTAACGGTATCTTTCTTAATATTTCTTTGGGTATGCCCAAATACTGGATAGCATCTTCAAAGTTGGCATCAGTATTAGCAATAACTGCATCTGCTCTTCGAGTCATTTCAATTACGTGACTTTCATAATATCCACCAAGCATTCCTGGCAAATATCTTTGTATATAATCATGTATACAAACGGCATAAGGTTGAAAAGTGAAAATCCTTCCCGGAACTCTATCTACTGCAAAGATAAGATAATCACAATCTGCAAAACCGCTAACTTTATCGTCTAACATGTAATATTCAGGTAAATCATAGTCAAATGCCACAAATGAAGCTCCAAATTTTGTTGAGATCATTTCTTTAATCTGCTCATTATCGACTTTCCGCCATTCAAAGGGACGAACCGTTATGCCCATCTCTTCTATTTTTTCAAAATAGTTCTTGCCAACATAATTTAGATGATCAACGTGTCCAAAAACAAGCTCAAGATTACTTTGGTTTTCGTCAATACCTCTCTTTAATGCTGTTAAAAGCCTAATAGCGTAGTCCAAAACACCTCCAGTATATTCTTCACCTAATATAACCGCAATTTTTTTGGGGGATTTATATTCTTTAAAAGATATCTGCATATTCTCTTGAATTTTTTTGAAATTCTCTTTCCATATTGGCATACAATATTCATATGACATTTTTCCCAATAAAACGTGTTGAGAGCTTCTAATTTTATCTATAAAAGCTTTGTCTCCATTAATTAGTCTTTTGACTTTCCTTTTGGCCTCATTAATATTTTTGCAACGCCCTGGTAGATTCTTGCCACCTAACTGATCTAAGATCCCTCCGCCCATAAAAATTAGAGGTAATCCACATTTGACTGCTTCAAAAGGATGATAGTGAATATGTCTTTTCTCCTTTGAATGATAATACATCAATCTGGAATTTAAATACATATCCTGATAATCTTCATCAGACAAAAATCCTATCACTTTTTCATCCATTGGTTGAATCGGTTGCGCTCCTCCCACAAGGTAATCATATTCTTTGAAATTTTTAATAAAATCATCGTAGATGCGTTTAAAATAGTCTGATGTTTCTATTCTTGGACAAACAAAAAGAATTCTATCTTTTTCGCCTTTCCACATTTCGCTTTTGATTGCCCCATCTAAACCTATCGGGAGAGTTAGGGCCCTGTCGTGGAATATTCCAACTTCTACATCTTTCAAATTTTCAAACGCCTGCCCAAAATAAAATCTATGTTTTAATTTTTCCAACTCGTTAAAAATACTAATACCAAAAATGGACATAAGTACTTGTGTATAGTTTATCGAATTATCCAAGCCAAAAGGCCTAAACACTAAGATCCCTGTATACTTACGCACCAACTCCTTGAATTGTCTTGGAAAAAAAGAGAAGATGCAAACTTCAAAATTATCATTAATAATTGATAAGATGTCTTCGGGCAAATATTCATAAAAATTCACCTGATTTAGTTTATCTATGTCATCTTGTGGAATAGTTAATGTAGCATCGTAAGAGTAATCAATGGAAGCCGACATGTTTCCTTCGTCGTATGGAAATACTTTAGGTGTATATACTTCATACCCTAGATCGATCAACATAGGAACTTCAAACTTTCGTAATGTTTTGTGATTAATTAACCATAACACTCTCTTTTTTTTAACCAATATACTCTTCTCCTTATTACGGAACTCTTTATAGCATTTGTTTATAAAATTTTATTACTTCTTCAGGCTCTCCATCTTTAATAATTTGTCCTTGTTTTATTAATATAACCCGATCACATATTTCCTTGACTGTGGAAAGATCGTGTGAAACAAGCACAAGTATTTTAGCCTTGTTCATAAGTTCTGTCATTCTTTCTTTTGCCTTGGCAGTAAAAGAAGCATCTCCAGCACCTATAACTTCATCGAGCAGAAGAATTTCTCCTTCAATAGAAGTAGATATAGCAAATGCCAAACGAACCAACATACCCGCAGAATATGCTCGAATAGGATAGTCAATAAAATCCCCGAGCCCTGCAAAATCAATGATTTCTTGTTCTTTCTCTCTTATTGTTCTTGGAGTTTCACCCAATAGAAGACCTCGATACATGATATTCTCTCTACCAGTCGACTCTAGATCAAAACCTAGAGACAAGTCAAATAAAGAACGTATCTCACCATTCACTTTTAATGAACCCGACTGAATCGGAAATATACCAGCTATTGTCTTCAAAAGAGTACTTTTCCCTGCTCCATTGTGACCAATAATCCCTAGTTTTTCTCCTTGCTTCACTGTCAAACTGAAATTCTTAAGAGCATGAACATTATCTAGATCTTCTTTTTTTTTCTCTAACTTTAACCATGCAAAAACTTCTTTTTTTATTGTTGTTGCATTGTATATATGTGACGGATAATACAAATTTACATTTTCAAGTTTTATATACCATTTGTCCATATCTATTTTCCTTCATAAATTTTTTTTAAAAATAAAAAATGATTTTATCTTGATTTTTGTATGTTATCCAACAGGCTACAATGGTTAGTATAAAAACAACCCCAATCGTGAAACCATAGTCACTTGGAGTGGGCATAACCCCCAACAAAAAAGGGTTCCTAATTAAAGCTAATACATGCGTTACTGGATTCATATTTAGAAAATTTTTCAATACTGGATTTGTTGTAAACATTTCTGTTTTAAAAAACACAGGAGAAACATACCAGAGAGCTTGAATAATCAAAGCCATTACTTGTGGATAATCTCGGTATTTAGCATTTATAAACCCCGCTATTGTAGTAGTAGACCATGACACAAGAAAATATAGGAACACTGTTAATGGAAATGTTATTATCCCTAGAATTATGTTTTGAGGGTTCAAAAAAATAATCCATATCACTAGGGATAACATTTCAATAACAAATGTAATTGTAATCACCAAAGACGATCTCAATGTATATATTACTATTGGATGATTAAATTGACGAATATACTGTTCACCAGATAATATCGAATTTCCACCTCCGATAATTGATGAACTGATAACATTCCAAACAATTATGCCTGACAAAATATAAGGAGCATAATCACCAAAAGACGTTTTAAAAACAGTCCCAAAAACGGTTGTCATAAGAAGAGTGAGCAACAATGGATTCATAAAAACCCAAAGAAACCCTAGTTTTGAACGCCTGAATTTATTTTTTAATTCTGCATAAACGAGATGCGTCCAAAAATACCTTGTTCGATAAATTTTCCTGATATATTCGCTCAAACGAATACCTCCAAATGAATACTTCTGATGGCGCCATGGCACCTGTACATATGTCTAAACATTATTTTTACAATGGTAAACTAATCTATCACTTATATATCTTAAATCTGATGAACTAAGTTCTGCATTAGTGGGGATATTAAACCCTCGGATTGATATACGATCAGCGTTAGGGTAAGTAGAATCTTCATAATAAGGAGGCAGTTGGTGCATTGGGTAGAATAACGGTCTTGTTTCTATCCCATCAGTTGCAAGCAGACTCATCATCTCATCTCTACTTATTTTCACTTTATCTGTAAGTAAAATCGATACCATCCAATATGAATGAGTTGCCCAGGACATCTCAGGTTGCATAGTGAATAAATCAGTAAATGGAAAAAATTCTTTAATATATTCATTTGCTACAGTTTTTCTTTTATCCAAGTGCCAATCAATATTTTCTAATTGTCCTAAACCAATCGCTGCTTGCACATTGGTCATGCGATAATTATAGCCTACAACATTAAACCAATATCTTCTTTGAGGATCCATTCCCTGACCCCGCAGTAGCTTCATCTTAGCTGCTAATTCAGAGTTATTTGTAGTGATCATTCCTCCTTCTCCAGTAGATATAATTTTATTACCAAAAAAACTAAATGTCCCTACATCCCCTATCGAACCAACTTTATTGCCCTTATATTCTGCACCGTGTGCTTCAGCTGCATCTTCTATTACAAAAAGGCTGTATTTCTTAGCGATTTCCATTATAGAATCCATATCAACCGGATGACCATAAAGATGAACCACAATTATACCTTTAGTTTTATCAGTTATTTTTTCCTCAATTCTATTTGGGTCCATATTCCATGTATTAGATTCACAATCTACCAATACAGGCGTTGCACCACAATATTTAACTGCATTTGCTGTTGCAATATATGTTAGTGTCGGAACAATTATCTCATCACCTTCTTTTATTCCATAAGCAAGCAAAGGTAAATGTAATGCAACTGTTCCATTTGCGCAAGACAGAGCATGCTCAACATTACAAAAATCAGCAAACTTATTTTCGAACTCAGTTACATATTTCCCATTAGATGATATCCAGCCAGTATCAATACAATCCATAACATATTTTTTTTCATTTCCATTAAGAACAGGTCCTGCCAATGGAATATTTTTAATTACTTTCATTTTCTTCATCCTTTTATATATATTTTTTTGCTGGCACACCAACTACCTTAGCATTCGCTGGAATGTCTGATATAACTACGGAACCTGCACCAATAACAGCCCATTCCCCAATCTTGATTTCGGGGATAATTTTTGTACCCACTCCTATAAACGTACCTTCTCCGATCTTAATACATCCAGCCAGTGATGCTCCTGGTGCTACATGGACATGTGAACTAATATCGCATTCATGATCAATACCAGCTAAGGTATTAATAATTACGTTGTCCCCTATAACAGCGCCTGTACTTACAACAGCACCAGGCATAACAACTACACCTTTTCCAAGAGCGGCATACGATGATATATGCGCAAATGGACTAATTGCATTTATAGGTGCGAATCCAAGAGCAACTAGTTCCTCAAACAATTTTTTTCGTAATTTATTTTCGCCAATGGCAACAAAAAATGATTTTATTTTTTTTTTCAACAAAGATGGCAAAATCGAATCATTCCCTAAGTATGGAACACAACACAAACTTTTTTCAACATCAATAGGTGAAGTGAAACCAATAACTTCATAAGTACCTGTGCTTTGAATGATGTCAATAATGACTTTTGCATGCCCGCCTCCACCTATAATGACTACTTTTTCACGTTCCATAACTACCTTCTTTCGCTTTAAAAACTAATCTTTCTATTTCTCCAATAATCCAGTAAATCTTTCATCGTATCTTTAAGATCATATTTGGGTAACCACCCTGTATGACATCGTAATTTTGTATTATCACCTATCCGAACAGACGCTTCTTTCTCCCTTACTTTATTATCATCTATTTCAATTTTTGGATACTTAATATTTGAAATCGCGATTAACGTATTCAATAGTTCGTGAATAGAAACCCCGTTATTAGAAGAAACATTGTATACTTCTCCACTAATTCCTAATTTCATAATTAAAAAATAGGCATTTACAACATCTCTTACATCAAGGAAATCCCGTTTTACATCAATATTTCCAACTCTAATAGTATCTCTACCTACACGTTCCATTTCAGATATTTGCTTTGCAAAATTAGAACATACAAATTCAGATGTTTGTCGCGGCCCAGTATGATTAAAGGCGCGGGCACGTAGAATTTTCATATCATATGTCTTAGCATATTGTTCACTTATTAGGTCCGCGCAAGCTTTTGCTCCCGCATAAGGATTATTGGGGCGAAGTATGTCATTCTCATTAAATGCAATACCTCTCCCATCACCATAAACCTCTGCAGAACTAACGTACAATATTTTTGTATCAAGATCTAGTTTTCTAACAACCTCATATAAATTAAGAGTTCCATTTACAATTGTATTATAAGTTTCGATCGGCTTTTCATAAGATAACGGAATAAATCCAGAGCCTGCTAGATGATAAATCTCATCTGGTTGACATGACTTGATTACTTGCTCTACTTTCAAAGAATCCTGAATATCACAGGGAATGCAATTAATATATTTGCTAGTAGGGCAAGAACGAGAAAGTCCTATGACTTCGTAATTATATTCTAATAACTTTTCGGATAAATACGTTCCTACAAATCCGCTTATTCCTGTTATAAGAGCTTTCATCGAAAACTCACTTTCTTAAACAATACTTCCTACGTTAGTTATATAGTTATTCGCGTGTTTAACTCGTTGTAAGTCCGAATCGACCATTAGATGTACAAGTTCTTTAAATGTCGTTTTTTGTGGACTCCAACCCAGTTTTTGGATCGCTTTCGTAGGATCTCCTAATAATAGATCTACTTCTGCCGCTCTAAAGAACTTAGGATCCGTAACAACATGATTCTGGTAGTTTAACCCCACATAACTAAAGGCGATCTCGCAAAACTCTCTTACTGAATGCATTTCACCAGTAGCTATTACAAAATCATCCGGCAATTCTTGCTGAAGCATTAGCCACATGCATTCAACATAATCTTTAGCATAGCCCCAATCTCTTAATGCATCTAAATTTCCAAGGCGCAATTCGCTTTGAAGTCCTAATTTAATTCTTGCCACAGCATTTGTAATTTTCCTTGTTACAAACTCCACACCACGCCGCGGCGACTCATGATTAAATAAAATACCTGAACTAGCAAACATATCAAAGCTTTCTCGGTAATTCACAGTCATCCAATGACCATAGACTTTCGCTGCCCCATATGGGCTTCTTGGATATAGTGGAGTTGTTTCAGTCTGCGGCGTTTCCACTACTTTCCCGAACATTTCACTGCTTGAGGCTTGGTAAAAACGAGCTTCTGGTTTCACAATACGTACAGCCTCTAAAATGTTTGCAACACCTATTGCTGTAACTTGACCTGTCAATAAAGGCTGATCCCACGATGTGCCAACAAATGATTGAGCAGCTAAATTATAAACCTCATCTGGATTAGAAATTTTCACTGCATTAATTAATGAGCTTACATCGAGTAAATCACCGTTAATAAACTCAATTTCATTTTCAATATGTTGGATATTTTCCATAATGGGTATACTAGTTCTTCTACGCATTCCATATACTTTATAGCCTTTTTCTAACAATAAATCAGCCAGATAAGATCCGTCTTGTCCTGTTATTCCCGTAATAAGTGCACGCTTTGTCATGTGTTTTTCTCCTTAGGCAGTAATTAAGATATAGTTTACAAAAAACTTGTTATTACAGATATTGCTCTAGTTTTTGAATTTTCAATTCTTTAATTAAAGACTTTATTTCCTGCGCTTTATCTTTTTTACAAATCAAAGTCACATCATCAGTTTCGACAATAATAAGATCTTCAACCCCTAGTGTAGCAATAAGTTTACCATTACTTTCAATAATACACCGTTTGGTATCTATGTTTAATGTATTACCTCTTATAACATTTCCATTCTCATCGAGTTCATCTATCCGTTCAAGTGAAGTCCAACTGCCTACATCGTCCCATCCGAGAACACAAGGTATAACATAGATGTCATCTGCCTTTTCCATAATTCCGTAATCAATGGATTGGTCAGGCATTTTTGAAAACTCTGCACGAATCACATCTTTTTTTTCTCTGAATTCGAAAGCTGCTTTCATTGTCTCTAACAAATCATGTAATTCCGGCATTAAATTTTTAATGTACTCACGAATGACAGCTGTTCTCCACACAAATATTCCACTATTCCAATAATAATTTCCTGCTTTTAAATAACTATCCGCCTTATCCTTATCAGGCTTCTCAACAAATCGATTGACCTTATATACAGTAGTAGTATTAATCTCAACCGCTTCACTTGTACTTTCTATATATCCATATCCAGTTTCCGCATAAGTTGGACTTATACCTAGTGTAACTAAGTTCTCTCCAAGTTTGCTCACCACAACTGCAGTCTGTAAAATTTTGACGAATTCCTCCTCATTTTTAATAATATGATCAGAAGGAATTACAATCATAGAACTGTCTGGGAATTTCTCTTCAATGATTATCGAAGCTAGGCCAACACAGGGAGCTGTATTACGACCGACAGGTTCAATTAGAATATTATCAACTGGAAGATTTGGTATTTGTGCTTTAATTAATTCCGCATATAACTCATTCGTAATAATAAATATCTGCTCTATTGGAATAAATGTTAACAATCGTTCAATGGTTTGCTGAATCATGGATTTATTACCGGAAATATTTAAAAATTGCTTTGGTAAATTCACACGGCTTCGAGGCCAAAAACGCTCACCTTTACCTCCAGCCATAATCAAACAAGTAGTAGTCATTTCAACCCCCGAACTTCCATTTATAGATATGGTCCAATCTTTTTTGAATCAAATCCCCAATATTTGAAGGTGAGTGGAACTTTTTGATAAATAATTCTCCTTCTTGAGCTATTCCGTTATAGTACTCAGAATCATTAACTAACCTTAGCATATATTCACTTGCATGTTGGATATTAGGTTCAGCCCAATATTGATACGCTTTGTATGGTCCATAATCATTTCCTAGTTGAACAAGTTCATAATCTACAAGACATGAGTTCTTCCCGTTCATAAAATCAGTGTTTGATGACCAATTCGTACCAATGGCTGGCTTTCCTAGAAACATAGCCTCTGCAAACCCAAGTCCAAATCCTTCGCTCCTATGTAATGAAATGAAACAATCACAACTCTTAATAAGTGCGTTTATGTCATTTCGGCTAATGGTTTGAATAATTAAGTAAATATTTTTATAATCAAGGATCATTTCATTTAGAGACTTCATTTCTTCGGAATCACTTACAAATCCATTCACTTTAATTACTAATCCAACATCCATATCTTCTGGTCCAAACGCTTTCTTAAAAGCATCGATGGAGGCATTTGGGTTCTTGCGTTCCTTAAGACTCATTAAATCATACATAGTAAGAAACAAAAAAGAATCACTAGGTAAATTATAATAGGATCTTGATCTATAGTCAGTAATCCTCACTTCAATAGAGTGTGGAATCTTTATAACGGGAACAGGACTTTTGATAGAAATCGAATTTTGAACAAAAGTCGATGGGACCCATATCTCGTCTACATATTTGAAGTTTTCTTGCCATTCATCAGGAAAATCGGGCAATTCCCAGTGCCAAAAACCAATATTATATCTATTTTCAAACAATGAACTCCCATATAGTAAATTAATTTCTGGCATTTGTTCCGCATTAATATGAAAAACATTAACATCGTACTTCGGATCTTCAATTTCTTGGGAAGCCCACGTTAAATCAGACATTCTGGAACTGCTGGTTCCAGAGAAGTTTATGATCCCGAACGGAATTCCAGCAGCATTAATGCTATTGGCTGCTAAGCGGCAAGACTCACCGACACCCATCTCAGCTCTTGCATAGCCAAGTAAATTTATTCCTTTTGAAGCTTGCGTGCTTATTAATTTTTCTTTATTTTTCATTGCAGGTTGAGCTGATTTCAACAGTATTGATTTACCGTAATGTATAATTCGTGCAGGTAAAAAACGAGTTAATACCGGTTTTAACACACTGGCTGCTTTATACAAATAACGAAATAATTGTTTCTTCATTGAGACAGCCACCACCAAAGTAATTTTCCTTCATAAATATCAAAAACACTATTTGGAAACTCCCTTCCAACTATGCTAAAATAAAGTCGAACTTTAGCAAAAAGGAGACTATCCGTCAATGAGTGCAAGTAAAAATGCCTACACGGCTTCACGTGCCAAAACAAATGGAACAATAACGACAGAGAAGAGCTCTATCATCTTTTGGTTTTTAGTAGTTTTTACAGGCTTGTTTATGTTCTGGGCGCCATTTCAAAGGGCGTTGTTCAATGGTGGAACTTATGATTTCGAGCGTTCCATTTACTCGGCATCGGTCTGGTCCTCCATCATTTTATTGCTGATTGCCATCCTAGCTTTCTTTGTATTCAAACTTAATGAACAAAAAGATGTACTCACTATTTTGGTCTTACTCATGCCACTGACTTATGTGATTTCTTTGTCGAATTCGGCATCTCACTATTTGGCAACTAATATGGTGTACATCCAAATGCTGTATGCAACCTTCTTCATTTTAGGTGTATTTCTGACAAAAAACAAGCTTGGCACGTCGATTGTTGCCGCATTATTTATGATTTCCGGTTACTTTGTTGTTGTGTTCGGACTTTTGTACTGGTTGGGCAATGGAAACTTCGCCGGACACCTGGTTGGATGGTTCGCGCTTATGGATGCGTCCAGTGCTTATTTGTACCGTGATGCGATTATGACGGACTCGAACGGGCTTCGTTTAACCTCGGTTTTCCAATATGCGAATACGTATGCTGCCTTTTTAATTACGTTATCTCTATCAGCCTTATTCTTTATTGTTAAGTCTCGCAAATGGTACACGGTTCTACCACATGCGTTCCTGCTGGTGCCAATCATCGTGTCCTTCTGGTTGACGCTTTCCCGCGGCGCCATTGTAGTGATTCCGGTTGTTTTCTTGATTATGCTATTCTTCTTTTCGATAAGCAGACAAATTTTGGCGCTTGTGCAATTAGCACTAGCCTTCATTACGTCCCTTATCATTTTACAAAAGGTAACCGATATCGGGATTGGCTTGCAAAAAACGCCTAGTGCATCAGAATCTTGGCATGGCTGGTCCATTTTGCTGCTAGCTTCTGTAGTTTTCACTGCACTGGCTATCGTTATCCAACTCTTCGTGGCTCCTTGGCTAGAGCGAATAACAGCTCGTTTTGATGCTAAAAAGTATGCAACTTTCATTCTGCCGATCGCAGCCATTGTGATTGGTGTTGTGGGAGCCGTTCTGATCATCAATGATACAGGCTTCAAAAACATTCTCCCCGATAACGTGAAGACGCGTGTCGAGAATATTAACTTCCAGCAGCACAGCGTTTTGGAGCGCGGAACTTTTTACAAAGATGCGGTGAAGTTGTGGTCGGATTATCCGATTATCGGTGCCGGTGGTGGTGCGTGGGCTTCTTTATATGAGAAATATCAGAACAACCCGTATACAAGTCGTCAGGCTCATAACTTTGCTCTGCAATACTTGGTTGAGGCTGGGGCGCTTGGTTTCCTTGCTTTTGTCGGGTTCGTAATCGCGGTTCTCGTGTTCTATATAAGAAGTTACATTAAAAGCGCAAAGGAGAAACGGGATCTGCATTTCCTCTTTTTCATTGTGACGATCTCGCTCTTGGTTCACAGTATGATTGACTTTGATTTAAGTTATGTCTATCTCGGTGCCGTTCTGTTCCTTGCACTCGGTGGCATGCTGAGCAACAGTTCATCAGCTCCGCTTCGACTAAAGTCGAAATCGATAGCGATTCACAAGGCTTTCCCTGCGCTTCTGGCGGTTCTGTCGATTGTGTTTTTCTTCATTTCGGCAACGTTGGTTTCCGCGAACAGTTCGTATAAACAAACGCTTGAAGTGATTAAAAAAAGTCAGGATTACAATCAAATCGTAACGCCGCTAGATAAAGCGATTTCCCTGCATCCTGCCCATCCGGATTATTTGTTAACAGGACAGGTTAGCAGAATCGGGATTCTGCTTCAGGTTGCTAATCAAGTGCAGAAGGAAGATCCGGCGAAAGCGGAAACTTTTACGAATCAAGCTCAAGATCTTCTGAATCAGTTGTTGAAAAAAGAACCGCATAACCGTAGTGTTGCTATGCAGCAGCTGAATATGCTCCTTGTAAAAGGGAAGAAGCAGGAAGCTCTGGACTGGGCAAATGCTCAGATTCCTAACTACCCTTGGTACACGGATATGTATGAGAAGAGTATGTCTTTGAATATTGATCTGGCCAACCAAGCTAGAGAGAAGAACAACACGCAGGAATACAACACACGCTTGGATAGTGCTCTTGCCACTTACAAAGAGGTTCTATCTCGCGTAGACTCGCTGAAAAACCTTCCTAAAGAGCAAGCACAAGGTCGCGAGTTTGTAATTACTCCAAACATTGCATTAAGTGTTGGACAAATCAGCTTTATGCGCGGGGATTTGGCTGCTGCAGCAGCCAACATTCAACCGCATATTACAGAAAATTTAGATGATCAGACGAATCGTGTTTTGATTAGATGGTATCTGGCTATCTTGCAGAAACAAGGCTCAAAGGATCAACCGCTTTATGACAAGTTGATCGCCAAGGATCCGGCTGAGAAGCAGAATATTGAAGCGATTGTTGCGACTAATTTCGCAGCGAAATAGAAAAGAAGCGCCACAGCGATGTGGCGCTTTTTTACATGTCACTTCTCCATCCACTCGCGCCGCAAAACAAACAGCTCGCGAAGCTCGCCCGTGGACATCTCCGTCACCCAGTTCTCGCCGGTGCCGATGAGTTGGTCGCTGAGGCCCTTCTTGCGCGTGATCATCTCATCGATGCGCTCTTCAAGCGTGCCCAAGGTGACGAACTTGTGCACCTGCACGTCGCGGGTCTGACCGATGCGGAAGGCGCGGTCAGTGGCTTGGTTCTCGACGGCGGGGTTCCACCAACGATCGTAGTGGAACACATGGTTCGCCGCGGTGAGGTTGAGCCCGGTTCCTCCTGCTTTCAGCGAGAGGATGAAGATGTGGCAGCGCTCCTCTGCCGGGAGCGTCGCGTCCTGGAAGCGCGCGATCAACGCATCGCGCTTCGCCTTGCTCAGCCCCCCGTGCAAGAACTGCACGGGTTCCCCCCGCTCCTGCGCGATCCGCGCCTGCAGGAGGTGGCCCATCTCGACGAACTGGGTGAAGATGAGGCAGCTGCCTCCTTCGCTTCTGAGTTCGTCGATCATCTCAAGCAGCCGCTCCAGCTTCGCTGAGCGCGCCGCCCCAGTGCCGGCTGTACCACCGCCGGCACCGGCACCAACACCCACCCCATCCTTCAGAAACAACGAAGGATGGTCGCAAACCTGCTTGAGCTTCATCAACGCAGCCAGAATCAAACCTTTCTTCTCGATCCCGTCTACGCTGTCGATCTTCTCCATCAAGCTTTGCACGACGTTTTCGTACAAAGCCCCCTGCTCAGGGGTCAGAGCCACGTAGGCTTTGGACTCATACTTATCCGGCAAATCCAATTGGATGGCTGGATCTTTTTTGACCCGTCTGAGCAGGAACGGTCGAACCAGACGCTGCACGCGAGCAGAGAGCAGCGGCGAATCTTCTTCACTATTCTCAATTGGCCCCGCGTATTGATGGGTAAAGTGCTTCAGGGTACCCAGGTACCCTGGATTAATAAAATCAAAAATCGACCAAAGCTCTGTCAATCGATTCTCAATCGGCGTTCCCGTCAGGGCAATGCGCTGTACAGCGTTCAAACCGCGTATCGCTTGGGACTGCTTGGTGTAGACATTTTTGATATTTTGCGCTTCATCCAGACATAGGGCATCCCAGCTGACACTTGACAGTTCCTTTTCATCCAGCTGGGCAATATTGTAAGAAGTTATCACGAGGTCTGCACCCTGAATGGAAGCTTCAAATTCCTCGCCACGGGCCCGCTGCGCACCGTAGTGGAGATGGATCTTCAGCCCAGGCGCGAAACGCTCCAATTCTTTTTGCCAATTGCCCAGCACAGAGGTTGGGCATATCAACAGAGACGGCGTTGAACCCGATTCCATCGCTAATAAATAGGCGATAAACTGAATCGTTTTCCCAAGCCCCATATCATCCGCCAGACAGCCTCCTAGACCGATCTTCCGCAGAAATAGGAGCCAAGACACGCCCTCCTGCTGATAATGCCTTAAATCGGCTTCCAAGCCCTCAATCCGCTCCACAAGCGGGATGGACTTGGTCTGGTTCAACTGTTTCAACAAGGTCTTCAAGCTGCTGTTCAGTTCAACGCGGACTTTCATCTCGGCTTTTTCTTCTTTGGCCGATTGCCCCGAATCCGCATCCGCTTCCTCTTGCTCTCCGCTATCGATCAGATGCATCTCCAAAACTTCGCGGAACGAGAGGCCCTTCTTTTTCTCCATTTGGCGCATCGTGGCCTTAATCTGTTCCAGATAGACAGGATCCAGCTGCACCCATTTGCCGCGGATATAAATTAGCCGCTTTTTCTGCTCTGCCAGCTCCACGAATTCTTCTTCTGACAGAATCACGCCACCCAGTGCCACACGCCAGTCGAACTGAATGATTTGATCCATCCCGAACATCGCTTTTCGCGTGCCGACTGAGCTTTTCAGCTTCGCTTTGAGCTGTGGACGCAGACGTTGGAGTTCCTCCCACCATGATGGCAGAAAGATTGAAATGCCGGCCGCCACGAGCTGCAGACTCCATACGGTCAGAAATTCCCAAGCTTGATCATCGGACAACTGCTCATTAATTTTTCCGATTTGGAATTCACTCTCGAGTTGAGGAAGAATACGCAGCAGGCGTTCTGTCTGTGCCTGGATGCTCATTTCCATCGTTTCCTTCCATGCAGCAGGAACTTGTCCAGACAAGCTATTGCCCGCTGAACTGAACTCCACGATTCGGTTTGCATCCTTGCGGTCCTGTGCGATGAATCGAAGCCGCCAATCAGCGCCGTTATCCTTAGCTGTTGTCGTTCCATCGACGTAAGTTTCCGCATATGGCTCCACCAACTGCACACAAATACGATAAGGAGTATTGTCTTGTGTCCAACCGATAGCTAACAGCCAATCTTTCTCTTGCATCCAGCTGGCATGGGCTCTAGCCATATCAAAATCCGGATCACTTGTTCTGAGCAACAGGTTCCCTGCAACCAAACCACGCCACATTGTACTTATCTCAGAATCAGGATTCTGATGCAGCATCTCCCCCACAATGTCATCGAACCATTGGCGCCAAAAAGTCTCATTGACCCGCTTCTCACTGAGAAGCTGCTGAAACTCGTCCATTTTCTCGTCCGGGAGATTCAGTTTCCAGCCTATCCGGCCCTCGCGCCATTCTTCAAAAGAGGGCATGTACCAGCCTTCTGCCAGCGCTTCTTTATAGATTAAAGCTGCTTGCTGCATCAGCAGCACACCCGCATCCCAGGACAATTTGGCATGCAATAAAACGCCCGGTTCCGCCAAGTAGTCCATCGTCATATAGGGGCTTAGCTCTATGCCTTCTCCGCGTGAGGAATGGACCTGTTTAAGCTGATTGCCATAAAAAGACCGCTCATGCCAAGCAAATAGCAGCTTTCTAAGCCTATAGCCTGGAACAATATTGGCTTCTTCTGTTTCTCCGTAGCAGACGAAGCTCCCTCTAGGAAACCTTTCCAGACTGATATGAATCTGTGACAAGCTGATCATGGTAGAAGCTTTCCTTTCTGCAATTCTTCTTGAAATGCACGGTAGCGCGAATACTCTTGCACTAAGTACTGGATATAAGCCTCGAATCGAGACGTTTGCTTCAACTTTTTATAGGCGGCTGCTAGCTTTTTAAGCAGTTTAACAGCCTCGCGGTAAGCATCACGATTTTTTGCTTGGATGCATTCTTCAGCCGCATAATGATAAATAGGCAGTATTAAGCGCGGGTCCGCTTTCTCAACAAGTTGCAATTCTCCAGCCGAGATTTGCAGTGGTGTTAAGTTTAGCAGCAGACAGAGGTCCGCCCACGTTTTGTACTCTTTTTTCTGAAAGAGGAAGCTCGAATAATCGCGATAACTCGCCGGCAGCAAGGTCACCATCGCCTGTCTATATTCATCTTCAACATCCATATATCGTGACGCCTCTTGCCAGAAAAACAAATAATCACTTGCATAATGAGCCGCATTCTTCTGAACCTCCGGCCCTAACCAGCGAAGCCATTTCAAGAGACGTTCCCCTTGTTCTTCCTGTAGAAATATGTTCAAATAGCCAAACCAATCGCTCGGCACGATCGACAAGCATTCCTGCGTAACCCGCTCCCAAGCGTTCTCATCTTCTTCACTCATCATATCAAAATGGGCTAAAGCCATAACGGCTGCCTCATGACCGTAGCTTTCCCGTCTTCTAGCCGCAACGATTGACCGCAGTCTAGTAAGCTCGTCCGTCACTAGACTCTTCTCATTCAGCAACTCAGACCATAGGAGTTTATAGAGGTCATACCACTTTCTTTGGGAATTGAAGGCTTCTGCATCCATAAATCCAGCCAAGTAAGCCCCGATTTCCTTCAAATGCCCGGGATACTTGGTCTGCGCTTTCTCAACATTGATTTCCCATAAAGCGGTATGCAGCCGTTCTCGGCTGTGCTTCGCTATTTTCGCAAAAAAGTACTCCGCATTATAAAAGAAATCATACATCCCAGACTTGGACTGCATCAATGCATCACACAGCTTCATGAGATACAGATTAACTTGAATGTCATAGATTCCGCGTATGGCGGGCTCCCAATCATCTGCCAACTTGTTCAGCTGCCCCCAGGCGCGCATGTACAGTTCTTCCAAGCTGAACGCATTGTAAATTTTGGAATTGGCATATTGCTTTTCAAAATAGGCCACCCACGCTTCACAACTATCCGTCTCTTTGGGCAGTTTGACCGCCTTTTTGGAGGAAAGATCGAATTCAAACTGCGTTTTGGAACTGGTTTGCTTGGGATTTCTGAGCTCTTTAGGATCATATCCTTCTTGCTCTGCGACTTTAAATAAGACTGCCGCCATATGCTTGCACGTAGCACCATAAGGACAACTGCAGGTGCTCTTGCTGAATGCTTTTAAATCGAGATGGACCTTATAGCTTCTAGATCCTGAGACACGTGCTTTAATCACTGATGCCCCTTCTGTTTCTATAGCCCTTACAACGCCATCCCGGTAATATTTCCAACCTCGTTCAAGAATGGTACTGTCAAAATAAGACCGGATCCGCCCCGTCCAATGATTCCAGTCTATCGCTAACTCTGACATGATGGTGTTCCTCCGCATTTCGACAATTTCATCTTTTAATTATACCGAATCCCTTTGCTCATGGACACCTTCTCCAAAGAAAAGAACCCCTAAACCGAATCATTCCGATTCTGTTCAGGGGTTGCCTGGGATCTTATTTGCGCAGCATGCCTTGATGCGGGTGCGGGTGAGTACCGCAATACTCGTCGACCTCAGAACACGTATATACGTGCTCATAGACAGGAACACAGTGATGTCTGTTTACAATTTGAATTGGGTGAATGACTTGCACCTTTTGCGGGTGGTAGAAGTCTCTGACCACTCTTTCTGGATCTGTCATTATAGGGTCAGCCGGTGGACACTGAAATTGTTTTCCTTGCATTGGTTGATTCGGTTGGTAAGCCATTGATACGTCAACTCCTCTGATGGTTTGAGATAGTATACGTCTATGCCTAGTCCAAGGAATGTACCAATGCCTATATTTGCAACATTTAGGCGCTTTCTCATAGGCCAAGCAGGTATACGTCCAAGCAACCTTGCAATAGCCACATACCACTCCCATTTGTCGCACATTTTTGTTACAATTGAGAAACCGCTTTTCATTGCTCGTATTTATTAACCATAACATAATAAATTTCTTCATACCTATACAAGGAGGAGGGGGAAGATGCCGCCTGCAAACCACGAAACGCTCCCAACTAATCGCCATCTCACCTACTCGCATACCCTTGCTCATTCCGTTATGCACATTGATCATAAGCTATGGCAATATTTCCACTATCAACAAATTAATAACCGCTTGCACGCCTGGGCTTCAGCAGCCAAGGGATCATTCTTCCGCCAGCCGACAGAGTGGCAGCTAGTTCACGATAATCTTCATATCCAGCTCCCTCTCTTACCAGAGGGTTACCTCCCTTTCTCCGATGCAGGAAACGAGCAGCTCGGTGATACGGCAAAAGGGCAGCTGCTTGTCTCACTCTGTAAAGCGCTTTCTATTATGCATGAAGAACAATTTTACATGGGATTTTTACTGCCCGACATGCTGTTTTTCCATCCGCAAACCTTACACATTATCATCGATGTTCAACCCTTCCCGTCGGCCAACGAGTTTATCAATCATTTGTTGACCGATTATCCGTTCGCTTCATTTTCACGTTACGCCAGAAGGTTTCTCCTATCGCGCGTGGCGGACTTTGAAGCTATTTATCTGCTGATCCAATCGCTTTACAGATCAATTCCGGCTTCTCTTCAACCGCTTGTTGAGCGTCTTCGCACTCAGCCGGAGTCTTTTCTATTTGCCAATGAAATTGCTGATCTCATTCTGATCAGTCTGGACATGCCCCCTGAGAATCAATCCGTCACCTACGTTGGGAAGAATTTGCTGCACCCGGCTGCGGCGCCTGTAACCGAGGAACAGCGGGAACATTTCCGTTATTTTCTGCAATCGGGCGGAGAACGGTTATTAGGACTCATCTGTGAAAATGAAGCGATTCGCTTCGATGTCTACACGCAGCATATTAACGAAGTGCTTGAGAATGGTTACTTTTTCAAAATTGTCTCCCAGTCACTGCCCTACGCCACTTTGCGGGAAGTCGTGACTCGAACCTTGCACATAGCCTACGGGATTCTACCCGGATCCGTGACCATGCTGCGCAACTTATCGCGGAAATTCGATCAACTGCTGAAGAAGCATTATGAAGGAGATGATATCCTTTATTTGGTTACAGAGTGGCTGGTTCTGTTTTTTTCATCGGTGATCCCCTTGTTTCCAGTTCAGAAGTTTTACTACATTTTTGAAAACTGCGAGCATTTCGATGAAGATTCTCAGCTTATTCTGCGGAATTTCTGGAGAGAGCAAGGGCGCGTCATGGCCAGCTTGCATTTTACGTTTAGCGGCAGCCAGCTTCCTCAGCATTTTGCCGAGCTTTCTTTTCCAACGTTGAATATCCTTGATTCTGATCCGGCCATTTATAAGCAGTTGCTTGCCTCGCAGCTCGGCCGTGCTGATTCTACACTGCTTTGTGATCTCCAAGACTGGCTGCATGCGAACAAAATGAATATAAGCCACTGCCGAATTATTCTCGAGGAGCTTATTTCATCTAAGCAAATTCTGCTTACTGAAAGCGGCTGGCACAAGACCGCGACTTTTCATCTGGATGACAAAAAGTTGTATCCTCCAAGCTTGTTTGCTGGTCGCATCGCTCAACTGGACCCTGAAGAACTAGAACTATTGCGGCTCCTGTGCTGTTTGCCGATGCCCATCAATCTATTTTCCATGTTCACTGCTAATGAGAAGGATTTGGGCAGCGTGCTGCCTTCTCTTACGCGATTAGCTGAGCTTGGGCTTGCTCATGTCAGTCACAATGACAGCGTATTTATCTCGAGCGAAATCACGCAATTGGTCTTGGAGCAGCTTGGAGCAGTTGCCCTAACAGCTTACTATCAAACCGCTTTGCGCTACCAACATCAGTTTCGCCCATTTGCCCTGCCGCAGCTTATAACGCTCTCCAGTTTGGCCAGTGAGTACAAAATCGAATACTATTTGTTGTTAAAATATTACAAGCAAATCCGCTCGCTTCTTTCGTACAGTCAGAAGATTGAATTGCTGGAGCGCATTAAATATTTGTTCGAAAAGCTCGAACGGCCGTATCTTATTTTCCTGGATCGGCTGCTGAGTCGCATCTACCATCTTCTGAATCAATTTACGCTCTCAGAACAATTAGCCTCAACCGTTTATGAACATACCGGTAAAATTACGGATCGCTTTGCATGGACGTTCCTGCGCATCATTCAAAACAAAGAAGACGTATATGAACTGCGTGATAAGCTGTTTCCTTACATCTTCGATGCAACGCAAGCTTTGGAGAATCGCGTCAGAGCAGCCTTTTTATTGAACACCAGCAATTTCTGCTTCCCCTTGCAAGATGAAGAAATGAGTCAGCTCCATATTTTCTATATGGAAACCGTGTATCCGAATCGAAACCAGTTGACACTGCGCCATTTCGCAGAAGTTTCGAATTATTATGCAATCAATCTATTGATCCACTTTCCTGAGCTCGAGGAATGGGCTTTATCGATCGCCGCCAAATTGGAGCCGCTGCTGGATACGTCCCCGCATACGGATCTGATGCTCCGTCTGTATGACGTTTATTCCTACCAAAGCAATAATAAGCTGATCAATAAGTATGTGTACCACGGGATTGAGGGCGCCAAGCGCTCTGGCTACACGCTCAAGGAACAAGTCGGCCATCTGAACGCGATGGAATTCTCCCTGAACCAAGGCGATATGGCAAGTTATCTGTATCACAAGGAACGCGTTGTCCAGGTGGACGAGCTGAGGCGGAAGGATTTGGCCGAGAATTATTTGACGAATCAACTTCTCTTCGCGCTGGAATGGGAGCAGTGGACAACGTTTCACGAGTTGGAAACGATTCTGATTGCTCAGCATATTACAGAGTCTAGCCAGGCCCTGCTATCCGTCTTTCAAGGCTATGCCGCTTTCCGGCAGCATCAACCCGTTCACATTCCTGCCTCGCTCGAAAATGAGCATAACGCGGTTTTCTTGGAGGCGCTGCTCCAGACAAGCCGCGGAAATCTGGACATGGCCTGCCAGCTTTTTGGGCAATTTATTGCCAAAAACAACTCTGGCCTTTTCACAGGTTGGGCTTATCGCGAACTGCTCGCTTTGCTGTTAAGGCTTAAATCGGAGCACGTGGAGGCAGGATTTGAACAATTTGAAACCTATATGAAACGGTATGCCTATGATGTCTTCTGGCCGGATTATTACCGGCTTTCAGCTGATCGGGCGATGCACGAAGGAGACATACAGTCTGCCATGCTGTATTTAAGGCGGGCCTTGAATGGCTATCAAATGATTCAAAAAGACAACTGGCAGCCCTATTTGAAGGCATGTATGGAACTCGTCATTCAACCTTCCTTCTCTCCGGCTACCCCGGCTATCATGCAGAATGATTTTGTACTGAAAATGATTGCGGACCGCGAACAGTGGCTGCTCCTATCGCTCGATTTGCAGATTATCATCGAGCTAAGCGAGCAAGTGACAGAAACCTTGGATTTGGTCACGACCATGCAGCGGCTGACGAAAGCGCTATTTGACTACTTCCCGGTAATTCAGCTGGCTGTTACCTACAACTTGCTGCACGATAAGCAGAAGTACTTCGTTACCGCATCCGGATTAAGAGACCACGATGAATTAGTGGCTTATCAAACCCGCAGTGAGGGCAGTACCACGCTGTCCTTCACCCTTTTTCAGCGCGGTGATCAAACGATCACGCTGCAGGTCTATGTGGATGGCATGACCAAAACGAAACTCCAGCACATGGAGCACTTCCTTTCGTTCATTAAACCGCACATCATTAACGTTCTCCTCCATCGGGAGATGGTCATCGACAACCTGACCGGCTTTTATTTGCGGGGCCATTTCATGGAGAAGCTGAGAGATGAGTTCGAACTTTCCAGCCGCTATCAGCTGGATCTATCCGTTATCATGATCGATGTGGATAACTTTCGGCGAGTAAATGACTACGGGCATCCCGAAGGTGATCGCGTACTGCGGGAAATTGCCGATATCTTCCGCTTCAATTTACGGAAAAGCGACATCGCAGGGCGCTACGGCGGCGAGGAGCTTATTCTTATTTTGCCAAAAACTGATGGCAAAGAAGCACTCAAGATCGCCCGCCAATTGCGCAGTGAGATTGAGAAGGAATTCGCCTTCGGGCGGCCTTACACGATCACCGTCAGCGTGGGGGTCTCCTCCCTCGAGCTCTGCCAGCCGAGCTCCGTAGAGCAGCTTATCGAGCAGGCAGATATGGCCGAGATTACGGCGAAGAAGACAGGGAAAAACAAGGTCGTTGCGGCTTGGGAAAACGAAGACTTTCGACAAGACGACTAATAAGAGCCCTTAGGAGCTTCAGTTTGTGATAAAAGGGACTATTGGCGCGGATTAAGAGTCCTTGGAGGTATCTAATTGGGGGGCTTCATGTGAGTCTGGTATGGAATCTTGAAATTAGCTAGTTTAAATAGATGGTTAGGAGAACGCTGAGAGTGGCAGATAACGACAAATAGCAGCTACTCAAAGGAATAAGAACCTTTGGGAGCTGCTATTTGCGATATAAGGGGTATTGGAGTGAAATAAGAGCCCCTAAGGGCTCTTATTTGTCGCAGATTGGGAGGCTGTTCCTACTCAGACAACAACCCGCGTTCTATCAAACAGGAAAGAATCAAACTTACAGACTCATCCACATTCAATCGATCGGTGGGAACGACGAGATCAGGTGCGATGGGTTCCTCATACGGTGAACTTATCCCCGTAAAGTCAGCGATCTCGTTGTTACGTGCTTTGCGATATAAACCTTTCGGATCTCTGGTTTCGCAGGCCTCCAGTGAACATGACACAAAGACCTCGACAAAAGCATCTTCAGCAAACAAGCGCCTCACAGCTGCTCGCTCTTCACGGAAGGGGGAAATTAAGGAAGTGATCGCGACTACGCCCGCATCCACGAGTATTTTCGCCATTTCGCCTGTTCGACGGATGTTCTCTTTGCGATCCTCGGCACTGAATCCGAGATCCTGGTTTAGGCCCAATCGGAGATTATCTCCGTCTAGTACGTATGAGCGAATCTTTTTATCAGCGAAAAGTCTCCGTTCCAGCGCTTGCGCCAGTGTGGATTTTCCAGAGCCGGATAGGCCCGTGAACCAGATGACCATGCTTTTATAGCCGTTTAGGGAAGATCTTAGTTCATTAGAGATGGAGGAGGATTGCTCTGTTAGGTGTTTATTCATCGAAGTCGGTCTCCCTCTTTCTTTTATGCAGAATCCATATTGTTTTTTATTTATTCCATATAAAAGTCTAAAAATCCTCCCAAAGTGGCAATATAGCAGTTCTGCCTGTTCTCGGGTCTTATATCCTGCTGCCAGGGTAGAGGCTGATTCGTTTAATACCTACTTTTTAAGCTGTATCGCTCTTAAAATGATAGTCACCGCTTCAGCGCGTGTGGTATTCGCTTTCGGCTTCAACGTGCCGTCCTCGTATCCGTTAAATAAAGCTTTAGCCGTTGCTGCAGCTAGCGCGGCGCGAGCCCAGTCAGATATTTCAGCGTTATCCTTAAAGCTGTCTATACGGTCCCCCGCAGCGGTGATCTGTGCAGCGCGAATGGCAATTACCGCCATTTGTTCGCGGGTAATCAAGTCGTCAGGACCAAAGGCGCTTGCGCTATATCCCGTAACCACGCCCAGTGCGGCAGCAATCTCAATGGCATTTCGCGCCCAATGAGCCTGCGTATCGCCAAAAGCTTTCCCTGTTTGTGCCTGTAGATGAAAGGCTTTTACAATCATAGTAACAAACTCAGCTCTTGTGATCTGATTATTCGGCTTAAACGTATGATCCGAATAGCCATCTATTATGCCTAGTTGAATCGAATCACGAATGCTCGTTTCGGCCCAATGCCCCTTGATATCGCCAAAATTCACGACTTCTACTGGGGGATTAGTCGTCGTCTTTTTATCCGTTACCAGAACAGCAAACTTCGTAAAATGACGAATAGATCCGGATACCGTTCCTTGGGTCTGATCTATCTTCTGATCATCCAGCAGCTCCCACTTCTGGTTGTGCTCGTTCAATCCATAAAGTGCGGCTGATGATTTAGAAAAATCAATCTTTGCCTTGTCAAAAGGCAAGGTAATAACGACAGCCTTGATGAAATCACCGGCTTTATCTTTGGTAATCTCGTAGATCTCACTTGCCAAGCCCATTGAATTGTCAGAAGGCAGGCTGGAAGTGCCGCTAATTTTATTCACTGTAACCTGAGTATCGGTATCCACTGCGCCTAGCGGCACATCAATTTGGACCCCATTTAAGATTAACGTTCCACCGCGAGCTGCCCATATCGTTCCGACATTACTAGGACCGCTTCCGCCTCCTCCACCATTGCTGTATACCGCTGCTGCTCTATTCACGTACACAAGATAAGTTTTACTTGAACCATCTAGAGCTGTTATCACTAATTCCATTCGATTATTACCTATATCAAGCGGCAGCGATTGTGTTGCCTGACCAGTAGTTAAGTTAAATGGACCTACCACAAGGACATTACCATTATTGTACAAGCTACCCAGTATGGCGGAATTGCGATCATACACGCTAGCCGTAACATTCATGCTTGAGATTGGATTAGTCACATTAAAATGATACGTTGTTCCCGTCACAGAATCGGGAATTAAGGTCAATCCCCCGCTGCTTAGCGTCAATCCGCTCAAACTGGGATTGCCCGCCGGAGCAGCAGACCGAGTGACCACCACTGTATAGGATGCCATCGTTCCATCCTGCGCAGTGACCATATATGTCACTGGCGAAGTGAAATCGTTCGCCGTCGTTCCGCTCACTTGCGCGGTCGAACCTACCTTCACCGTCGACCCTGCGGAACTCGTGAACGTTGCCACTAAGGACGACACGGCTGTTCCATTAGGCACGGTTAATGCGATATTCGCGCCATTAATCGTTCCTACTACCGCTGGGGACAATCCTTGGAAGCTGAACGCCGTCAGGTCCTTCACACTGCTCGCCGCCGCAACATTTACCGTCACGATCCAGTTCTGGGTGCTGTCATCCGCTGCTCTCACCAAGTACGTGACCGGGTTTGTAAAGTTGTTAACTGTCGAGTTACTGGTCTGCCCCCTGGAACCTACCTTCGCAAAAGCTCCGGGAGATAAAGTGAACACGGCCTTCAAGCTGGTTACATTGGTACCGTACACCACTTGAATCACAACTGTGTGCGCGGTGGCATCAATGACAGCTGGACCGGTTTGCTGAGGAAAGCTAAATGCCGTAATAGCTTTCGCACTGCTAAATGCAGCGGTTACGGTAACTGTCCAGTTCTGCGTAATACCGTTCTGTGCTTTAACCACATAAACAACCGGATTCGTGAAATTATTTGCAGTCGTGCCGCTCACTTGATCCGTAGTCCCGACCTTGGCAGTGGCTCCTGCAGATAAAGTGAACACAGCTTTTAAGTTGGTTAGACTCGTGCCATTAGCCACTTGAATCGCAACTGTATGATCGGTAGCATCAATTACCGCTTGGCCGGTTTGCTGAGTTAAACTGAATGCTGTAATCTCATTTTCGGTACCTACCGCAACGGTTACAGTAACCTTCCAGTTTTGCACAGTACCATTCTCTGCTTTGACAACATAAGTGACTGGATTTGTGAAATCGTTCACGGTCGTGCCGCTTGCCTGATCTATGGTGCCGACCTTCACCGTTGCTTCTGCCGATAAAACAAACGTTGCCACCAAGTTGTTCACGCTGGCACCACTCATCACTTCAATCTCTACCGTATGTGCAACCGCATCGATGATGGCAGAACCGGTTTGCTCAGGCAAACCGAATGATAGGAACTCATTCGCATCGTTCGCTTTCACATTCACCGTGTACGTTGTCTTCGTTGTTCCATCCGTCGCCGTTACGATAACCTTCTTGCCCGTCGCCAATCGGGTAGCTGCGGTTACTCCATCTGCATCATAAACTTCAAACACTGCATCCGCTGCTGGCGTAATTGCTGCCTTAAATGCAGCTAACGTTGTACCATAGGGAATGTCCGTTATGCTTTCGCTAGTTGTTCCTCCTATACTTACATTTCCGATCGTGGAAGTCAGCGTTGCATTAGAATTGGGTACAATCCATTTCGCATACAAGATCGTATTAACAGCTATAGCAAATGAATCCCCCGGTTTATAGGAAACGCCATTGCCATCCGCCTGCGTGTTCCATCCATTGAAAACATGGCCTGGCTTGATTAAGTTAATCATGCCGGAATAAACGTCAGCTTTTACACCTTGCATGAAAGAATGACTCGTCGGAACAGTTCCACTAGTACTCCCATTCCCGTCATAGTCCAAGTAAACCTGAATAGCTGACAAATAAGGATACCCGTTATTATGCAAGGCATCTATCGTCCATACATTCGCAAAATCCCAAATATGAGCACTATCTGCTTCATAAGTACTTTTAGCCTGCATCTGCACAGTAGATTGGCCCAGGCCTCCTGCAGAGACCGATTGTGCTGTTGTCATCGTGTCGTAGAAACTGTTGGTAGCCACTCCCCCGCCACCCAGATGACTATCCAGTCTTTCTCCAACCAAACCGCCTGCATCGATACTTCCACTCACTTTCCCAGTGGCGTAGCTGTTGTTAATCATTCCGCCGCCGTTTTGCCCGGTCAAACCTCCTACCTTCTCATTGCCCGCCACTTGCCCTGAGGCGTAACTATCGTTAATAAATCCATATCGGTTCCTACCTACCAACCCGCCTACATATTCACTATCAGCACTTCCGCTTACTTGCCCTGAGGCGTAGCTGCTCTTGACCTCCCCACTCTCGTAGTTATAATTAGTCCCAACTAAGCCGCCAACTTCATATCTCCCACCCACTTCCCCTGTGGCAAAACTATGGCTGATTGTTCCTCCATTGTTGTCGCCAACTAAACCGCCCACTTGAGTACTTAAATCACTTCCACTCAGATTCACATTCCCCGTGGCATAGCTGTAGCTAATAGTTCCACTCGTGCTGAAGCCAATCAAACCGCCCACTTGAAAACTTGAATTACCGCCGTTCACATGGCCTGTGGCGTAGCTATTCAGGATGTTTCCACCTTGGGAATTATCGTTTTTGCCAATCAAACCGCCTATACTATAACTTTCATCCGTCCCACTCACATTACCTGTAGCGTAGCTGCCGCTGATTTCTCCGTTGTTATTCGTAGCAGCCAAGCCACCTGCATAGGGACTCCCATAGGCAACAGCAGGATTTGGTAGCAAGCTCACATTACCTGCAGCGTAGCTGTTGGTAATTTTGCCATAAGACGCGTTCCCAACCAGACCGCCTGCGACAAAGCTTCCGCTCACATCCCCTATAGCGTAACTGTCACTGATCGTCCCACTTCGGCTGGAACCAAGCAAGCCGCCTATCACTTCACCTCCGCTTACCTTCCCTGAAGCATAGCTGTCTCTGATCGTGCCATTCTCGTTGTATCCAACTAAGCCGCCAGCATTCCTATCCGTACTTGCGACCAAGCTCACATTGCCTGAAGCGTAGCTGCCGCTGATCGTTCCATCTGACTTGTAACCAACCAAGCCGCCTACATATTTATTTCCGCTTACAATCCCTGCAGCATGGCTGCCGCTGATAATTCCGCTGTTGGAATCACCAACCAAGCCGCCTACGTTTTCGCTCCCGCTCACATCCACTGCAGCATAACTGTCCTTAATCTCTCCATTGTTGTTGCTGCCAGTCAAACCGCCTACACTATAGTCTCCACTCACACTTCCTGTAGCGAAGCTGTTTTCTATTGTTCCTCCATCGTTCAAACCAACCAACGCGGCTACTGCATAACCACTATGAATAGATACATTTTCCAGCTTCATATTCGCAACAGAACTTCCATTTCCGATACTCCCAAATAAGCCAGAGAAATCGCCATTATGTATCGTTAGCCCCGTTATTTGATATCCGTTACCATCCATGTGACCTTTAAATGGCGTGTCCTGATTACCTATAGGAACCCAGCCCGGTGCGGCATAACTGCTCAAATCAATAGGACCTGTCAGCTGAAAATAAAGATTCCCATCCAAGTAACTGCCCCTGACTTTATTCAGTTGATTGGCCGTTCCGATGAGGTACGGTTTGCTGAATGACCCCTCTCCTGAAAAATCAATTGCCGCAGAAACTTTCCTGCTTCCAACTCCACCGCCTGAGATCGCGCCGAACACGACCATAATCACCAATATCATAGTCATAACTCTATTTCCCAATTTCCGCATTCCTTGCTCCACTCCATCCTTTGCTTTCTGAAAAATGCATTAAACCCTACAATAAGTCTACAGCAGCCCAATAAAAGGATAATGAAAAATAATCCAATAAATAGAAGAAAACCGCATAGCATCACTGCTTCGCGGTTTTTAAGATGGATGAAAAATATTTATCTGGATTGTAAATTAATAAGCACAAACCCATAGGAACCGAGCTTATCCGCCAGGTCACTATGGGCTTAGTAATTTATCAATGTATTCGTACATAAGTATTGCATTGGTACACCTTTGAAGCGAATGATCTGCATTAAAAATGTAATCCCATGATTCCTTATACTTATCTGTTACTTCCTCTGCAAGCGGAGGAAAATGGCTCTTCAAGAGGTCATTAATCGTTTGTGTTTCCCTAACTTTTTTTAAGAATGTTACCATTTTCCTGATCTTTAAATTCTGTGATACATTTAACTCATCAAAGATTACATGTTCTACTTCCTGTGATAAATAAAACAAACTATACGGAATTTGCACTTTCTTGTAAGTTATTTGGGTAATATTTTTTGCATTGTTCGTATTGGTCTTTTTTATTTGATTTCGGTGATGTATACTCAACTTCTGAACTGTTGTATTGACATAAATCCCATCATTCTTGTACAAGATGGCTTCCTTTTGGGCTAGATCAACATAGACTTTATCCTCACCTACAAATGACCCATCTGTATCTGAAAAGTGCAATATTCCCAAAAAATCTTTTGGTTGTAGATCTCCCATCTTACTAATAAAGAAGTCTCTTATACGATCTCTTATGCCTACACCTTGTAATTCAAGTTGTGTGAAGATGTCCCCTCGAAACGCTTTTATGACCAACAAATCTTTGGGATATACCTTCTCCAGCTCATCGAAAAATAAAAGGCCGTCAGATTCGCCTTCGACAATCACAAACAGAACTTTTTTCAGCTTATTCGCCATCATCGATCCCCGCCTCAATGAAAGATCGAATAATTTTAAGCGGATTGGTTTCTTCGTATAAAAATTCAGATTGACCACCTACTAAAACCGTACGCAGGTACACATTTCGCATGTTATTGTTTTTTTGTAATTTTTTAAATTTAATATATCTATTTTCTTCATTCGTCGTCGTAAACCAAATATTCTGTGGTAACAATTTTTCTAACACCCGTAAATTGTGAGATGTGAAAATTAATTGCCCTTTGCTATGTTCTTGGAATATTTCAACTAATTCTCCGAGTAGGTACTCAAAAACTCCAGCATCTAATTCATCAATGATTACACATGCCGATGAATTATGGAAAGCAGCGATTAGCGATGTTGTGATCGCAAACAATTTCAAGGTCCCTGCTGATTCAGCACTCAAAGGCAATATTGTATCTCCTTTTTCGGATAAAAATTCAGCACGAACTCCTTCTTCACCGTTGGGTAACGTCGTTGCCCCCATATTTTTAAGGTGTACATTTAAATCTGGAATGATGGAACTAATTACTACATTGTTGCGTTCTATGACATTAGATAGATATTTGTATTGTTCTTTTGATAAATTAATAGCATCTTTGACATTGTACGTGCTATTTTCAACAGGTTTAGAAGTAAAGTCATTAAATAAATAAGAAGGAAATACCCCTTCTTGCAAATTTTTAATCACTAATAAATTTTTAGCGAATTGTTCCTTTAATGCTATATATACTAATAAGTCCACTCCACTAAATAATTTTTTGGATTGGTTGCTTACAATCTTACTGAAAAATAACGAACCCTTTACTTCTTGAGAAAGAAGCTTTATACCACTAAGAACCACTTCAACTTCTTGTTTCGGCTTTTGACGCAATTCTATCGAGCTGGATTCATCACGGGTATAAGAGAACATCTTCCCATATGATTTGCCTTTTGTTTTCACTTTCTCTGATTTTACGACCATTCTTTCTTCTTCATATTCTAGCTCTACATGGTAAATAGCTTTGTTAATTTCATCTTCAGCCTGTAAAATGAATTCAAAAACAAGCGATAAACTTTCTTGCCCATCATAGATAAGGCGTTGCTTTTTAGAAGGCAACTCCTGCCCATTTAAAAGTAATTGTAAAATACTAAACGCTTCTACTACCGCTGTTTTTCCCGAACCATTTTGCCCATAAAGTCCAACAACCTGAACATCTAATATGTCATCGTTGTTCAAATCCAGATCTATTTTTCCATATCTCACGTTCTTCACATTTCTCAACTCAAGAGAAACAACTTTCACATCGTAATGCTTCACTGCTTACACCCTCTTCGACCTCTTTTTTACTATCATACCATTAGTTTAACCAAATATACTATATTCGATAATTTTTATTAATTTCGTAAGTTTTAAATATGGTTTTATTACTTTTAAATCAAATAATATATACAATTTATTATTGCGAAGTAAGATGACTGATGCGGAAGCACGGTTCTGCAATAAAGGAACGACGTTCCATGGGATCTTGTTTTGCATAGTTTCATACAAAATAGAGGCTGCTCTTTAGGTTTGTAACCTCCTATTGAGTCAGCCTCTTCGATTTTTTAATTATTATTGGGAAATCGAAATTCTTGCACATTGTGTAGCTGGAAGAGATCCTCGGATGGGTGAATGCCCGTTTGCGACTGAGAAAGCCGAACATATTCGGTAAACAGAGCCATTATTACCCTCTCATCCCCAGCCAACTTAAGTATCGTCATAAGTGCAAAATTTCTAACAGCATGTAGATCATCTTAGCCGTTTCGGCTCGTGTAGCAGGTTTATTAGGACGGAATGTCTCATCTTGATAACCATCGAAGATCTTTTGCCCCGAGCTAATGCTTACGGCTGACTGAGCCCAAACTGGAATCTCCTTTTGATCCGCAAAAATGATCTTTGTCCTAATCTCCCCCACGGAATGCATGTCAAGAACCTTGGCGAAAATAATAGCCATCTCCGCACGTGTCATCGGTTGATTAGGTCTGAACCAAGCTTTGCCGCCCTCTTCATAGCCATGTATCAGCCCTGCTTGAACAGTCGCAGCTATCGCCCCCTTCGCCCATTCAGGAATGGCGTCATGATCTGCGAAAGCAGTCGATACCGCAACTGGTTTTAAAGCCAGCGCGTCGGCAATCATTTTCACGAACTCGGCTCTGGTTACCATCTGATTCGGACGGTAGGTTTGATCCTCGAAGCCATGGATAGCCCCCATGCCAGTCAACCGCTCCACAAAAGATAATGCCCAATGGCCATTCATATCGGAAAAATGGTTTATGCCGAACGAAAATACGGCAAATTTTGCGAATTGATTAACTTCAACGGAAATCGTACCGTCTGCGTTGACTTTGCCTCCAATATAATTCCAGCGACCTTGAGCCTCATTATAGTAGAAGATAGCCGGTTTCTCGCCTGCTGCAACTTTTTGCGAATCATAGTTCAAGCCCAGCAGCAAGTGATGAATTAAAGATTGCCCGCTGGAACTAGTAAGCTCCACAATTGGACTGATTTTATTGAGTCCTTTGGTTAGTGGTGGTGCTTGTTCCGTTTGAATGCAAGCTAATTTGACGTTCCCGTTTGCAGGTAAGGCGCCTGCCGGTATGTCGGCGTTAGCAACTCCCTCGAGTATTACTTTTCCACCTGTGGAAGCAAAGATTTCCTTCTCTTTCTCTGTGCAGCTTGTATTTAGGGACTTCTCGGGAACTGAGGTTACCGGTTGAGGAGATGAGTAGCCGTCCGAAGACGCGTCGGCATCCGCTATCGCAACATTCACCGAGTCCGTGTAGACACTATAAGTAACCGTGATCACGGTTGCGCCTGCCTGTTTTGCCTCAATTAAACCATTTGCCGTCACCGTCGCTATATGCGCATTGCTGCTCACATACACCGTGCCTTCGCTTCCAGCTGTCACGTTCCTCTGCGTACTGTCCGATTGTAACGCTGTCACTTGGAGCTGCTGACTGACGGAACTTCCCAGCTTCAACTGCACCGTTCTCGGCGAAGCGGCGATTCCAGTTGTTATGGGGCTCACCAACTCAGTAAAGTTAAGCGTGGCCTGAGCTGCCGCTCCACGAAACTCGCTTGGATACACGCTAAAAATATATGAACCAATAGCAGGATTCGTCAGTCCGGCACTCCCGGCAAGGTTAATCGTAACCGTATCAAACATGTGAATGTCCGCAGGAACTTCTATTCCTAGTGTTCGTAAGGAACTGGAGTAAGTTACACTCCCCGCTTGAGTCCCATTCACTTTGACGGAGGATGCATTTATGGCGCTAGGAATCGTCATCCCTACAGGAAATACCAGATTAAACTTATCTCCTTCCGACACCGACATATTCGTTTGGAAAGTAAATGTATAGGGCACATTTTGTGCGTCTGCCAATGTCGTACCAGCTGACAACGTGAAGTTCTGAATCGTATCTGGCACGACCTCTAGTATCACGCTCGCTGGTTTAGTTGTACGCGATGTAGATACCTTCATCTCGAATTCCCCATAACCAATAACGTTAGGTATATTGAACACGAGGTGATAATCCGGATCACAGAAATAATCCGATGGGAGAACAAATTGCAACTGGTTCTCAGCTACGCGAGTTACCGAGCTGGGAGAAGCTTGGATACTTTCCTGGACCCCGGACGACCACTCCAACATGATGTCATTTACCGATATCGCAGAATTGGACAGAACGGTGCCCTGAGGGCTGGAAACCGTCACCGTATCCCCTGCTTTCAAAATCGTCGGTGTCGTGAACGCAAATCGCAAGGTATTGCTATCCTCTACAGAGACATATCCTTCATCATGCGAAGGATTATCGGCCAGAGAAGCGCCTAGTGACGAAACCATGCCGATCCGGCGAGTCGCAACCATGGTATCCACGCTGGTTGCTATCACGAAATTATAATATCCGGGGACCGCCGGATTGGCGAATTGTGCCTCCTGCTCGATATCAATCGTCGCCGTGGAAAAGCTCTGCAATGCAACGGATGGGTTCAATATGAGCTTATTGCCGGATAGTACCGCCGCCGCAACTGCTGTATTGTTAATTTTCACTTGAGATGCGAGGATTGCGGCAGGTACAGTCGTCCCTGCAGGAAAGGTAAGCGTGATGGTTGCCGTTGGATTAATAGGCTGCATAACCTCAAACTTGAAATGATAGCCGGTTGCAGCTGACGTTGCATACGAATCGGCATCAGGGAAATAATTGGCCACATTACGGGTAAAGATGCCATGAGTAGCAGTTAACCAAGCAGGGTTTGCGCTGGTGGAAATTGCAAACTGTTCCAAGCCGGGAATAGAATGACGATAATCGGATGTTATCAGAAAATTAGTCAATTGGATATCAACATTCACTCCTGTAGCTAATCCAGTCGATAGTGTAAAAGAGAGGGCTGGATGCCCCTCATCCGACCATGCGGTCGTAGCCGAAGCTACTATGATCACAGGTACTCCATTGACACTTGTTGAAATTTTGATATCAGGAATGGCTACATTAGATCTCCACATGAAGCTAGGATTGTCTACAAAATTATACGGATACGGCAATTGGAGCTGTATCGTATCCCCCGCTTGTAAGTTATCTGCTGTAGTAAACCTGAAATGGTAGGTAGGGGTTTCTTTCGAATAGTTGCCTGCATGATCCAGGTAACCGCTAAAATAAGCGACAGTGTCCGTTGATACTTCAAAGCTGTTGAATGAACTAGTATTAATACCCGATCCGGCTTGAGCGGGAACCCCGCCGCTGATCGCCAGGAGCGCTATAATTAGCAGGTAAATCATACTCGTTTGCAAATGTTTCAATACTCTTCTTTGCCATGCTGAATGCAAGATGTTGTCCTCCCTTCAAATTCCTTCTGATAATAGCTGTTTCGACAAAAATCCGCATATACCAAATGGTATATAGGCTGCGAAAAGCCCTAAAACTATGATTTTTCAATACTTGCTGCTAGTAAAAATTGGGCAATATAGTAGGAAATCATTACCCCGTATGCCGCCGCTGGAACCGGCGTGACAAACATGTTCCAAGCAAGCAGCGAATCGGATACGAAGAACAACACTGCGCCTGCTGTTGCAAGCCGGCTTCTACTCATAACAGCGCTCCAGATCATGACGGAAATCACGATGACATAGAGCAGAATAGGACCCCATAATCCGTTCTTTCCGCCTGCCAGCATGCCTTCATGGAGTCCTTGCAAGAGAAAAAAAGAATACATCGCAATCGGAATCAAAGAAAGCGCGTATAGGAAAGAAAAGCGCCACCGTGTCAAGAAAGCACAAATATAAACAAGATGAGCAATGAGAAATGCGACAAGTCCCAACGTAAACCATTGATTGCCTGATACTAGTAAAAAACTGTCTCCAATAGCGGAAATGAATAATCCAGCAATAATAGAACGCTTATAAAACTTTGCAGCGTTCCGCAAGACAGTTGCCAGTAAAATGATAAGAATGATAGTTCCTGGCTTTAATATCCAGCGTGCGATCATATTTCCATCAGCGATAGCAAAAAGGTAACCGATGCCCGAGCAAATAATGGCAGCCAATAATAGCTTTCGATACATATCCTCACCTCCATAAATGTGTTTCGTTTTGTCCGCCTATAGGTATCCTTACCCAAGCAGTATAGTTAAGAACATCCAATTTCACATATACCAAATGATATAGTCCCAAAAATTTTCTCGGAATCAAGAGGAAAATCACGCATATTGTCGAATTTTACTTGTTGCTTTCATAGATTCATCATGCTCATCAAAGGAAGTGTAACCGTGCCAAAGCATCCCAGAACCCTCCGGGTATCCGATGAATTGTATGGCAGAGAGTCCGAGCTGGCCGTTCTGCAAGAAGCATTTCAGTGGGCTTCTCTCGGAGCAACGGAATTGGTCATGATATCCGGCCAACCCGGTGTAGGAAAATCGGCTCTCGTCCAGAATGCCTTCAAACCAGCCGTGATTGGCAGATGCTATTTTGCCTCCGGAAAATTCGATCAATACAAGACAGGCGGCCCCTATGAGCCTATAATAAAATGCTTTCAAAGTGTCATCAGACAGCTGTTAACAGAACCTGAACCCCTCTTGCAAAAATGGATAGAACGGGTAAAGGAGGCTGTTGGACCTAATGGTGCCGTAATAACAGACGTTATTCCCGAAGCAAAATTGCTTCTAGGGCAGCTTCCTCCTCGCGAGAATGTGCCAAGTTTGGAATCCTGGAATCGGTTTGAATGGGTATTTCGCAGGTTTGTTCAAGTTTTCACCAGCAGGGATTATCCGCTTGTTTTATTTTTAGATGATGTGCAGTGGGCAGATGAAGGTTCGCTTCGATTACTGCATGCCTTAATTGTTGACCCTGAAAGTCAGCACCTGCTCGTCATTGCCTCTTACCGGAATCAAGAGCGGAACGGGCGCCTGAATGTGCTTGAAAAGTGGCTGCAAGGCGAACATCCAGGTTATTCCGTCCGCCAGCTTTCGCTGATGCCGCTTGATCTCGTGCATATTCAAACGATGGTATCGGATTTGCTGCAGTGCGATCCTGATGAATGCTTTCAAGCCGCTCATACGCTGTACGTAAAATCCGTTGGCAATCCGTTTTACTTGAAGCAACTGCTGCAAGCGGCTTATGACGAGCAATGCCTTCAGCTCAGCCCGTTAAGCGGCTGTTGGGAATGGAACATGCAAGCTCTGAGTCAATTCCCTGAGATCGACGGCCAACTCGATTATCTCGTAGAACGTATTAACAAGATTCCTTTCCAAACTAGAGAATTGCTGAAGATTGGCGCTTGTCTGGGCAGCAAGTTCAACATTCGGATATTGCATGCTGTGAGCGGGCATATCGAAGATGAACTTGCCCCTATTTTATCGTTCGCCGTGCAGGAAGGACTTTTGAGCCTTATTGAGGAGCCAGGAGCTATCAGTCAATATCAATTTACGCATGACCGAATACAGCAGGCGGTTTATTCCCTATTGAACAGTCCACAACGGATGGAAATCCATCTCTTGGCCGGCCAGTTTTTACTTGAATTTGATATGTCAAAAGAAAAAGACCAGGCTTTGTTCGAGATCGTAAACCATTTTAATCAAGCATTGGATTTGCTATCCGCAGAGGATCGGGAAATGACGGCCCGGCTGAATGAGCAAGCGGGAAGGAAAGCGATGCAATCTTCCGCCTACTCGGCGGCTCTGCAACACTTCGAGACAGGGATTGCATGCCTTACTGACGATTTCTGGGAGCGTCATTTTGAATTCACGTTCCAGCTTTATTTAAAATGTGCCGAGTGCGATTATTTGTGTGCGCATTATGAACAGGCGGAGGCTAGGCTTAACGATATGCTGAAGCGGGCAAGAACGTGGACAGAGCGAGCGCAGGTGTACATTATAAAAATTGAACAATACAGCAATACAGGGAAATATTCGCAAGCTATCGAATTGGGACTGCAAGCCCTGAGGGAAGTCGGTATCCGCATATCGGAACGGCCGCATAAGCTCGTGATTGTTAAGGAAATGCTTTTGACGAAGCGATTGTTGGACAAAAGGATGAGCGAACTCCTTTCACTATCGGAGATTGACAACCTTCAAATCAAAGTCATGATGGAACTGTTAGTTTCTCTTGTAGCGCCGACCTTTTTTTCCAATCGGGAAGTGTTTGCCATCATTGCTTCGAAATTCATCAGGCTGGCTTACAAATACGGCTCCTCTCCCGTGGCGCCAAGCCTTTATACTTCTTATGGCATGCTGTTAGGCACCGTGCTTGGCGAGTACCAAATGGCCTATCAGTTGGGCAAAATTGCGCTCGATCTGGCTGAGCAATCCGCCATTGCTTCCGTTAGATGCAAAGTGCACGTGATGTTCTACGGTGTAATTTCCCCTTGGGTGCGGTACGATCGCGATGACGAAGCTAAGCTGGAGCAAGCTGCAAAGCTTGGTTTGGAAGCGGGCGATTACGTATACGCCAGTTATGCGGTCGGAAGTCTTATTAACTTGTCTTATGTCAGAAATTCCATGAATCAGATACTGCACGTCAACCGCAAAAATTTGCAGGTAATCGAGCATACCAAAGAAGACCTCGTTTTCAAAAATATATTAGTCTACATGGATATGGCGAAAAAGCTGCGCTCTCCTCATGAAGATGTTTTTTCGCTCACGGACGGCCGTACGAGCGAATCTGACTTTCTAGATGATGTGATGAAAGACGAGAGCAGAGCCGTCACGCTCTATCAAATCTACACGTACAAAGCGCAAATTTATTATTTATTCGAACGATATCGCGAAGCAGTCAGCTTTGCGGAACAAGCCAATCCATATGAACTTCTTTCTGTCCATGCCCCCCATTTATCAGAGCATCATTGGTATGAAGCGCTGTCGATCATAGCTGCCTGGGACGACCTGCCTGCCGGTGAAAAGGCCGCATGTTCCAAAAGACTGAAACGACGGTATCGCCAGTTCAAAGCCTGGGACCGGATGGCGCCGGAAAATTTCAGGCACAAGTTTTTGCTGCTTCAGGCGGAATTCGCCCGGTTCAAAGGTTCTGAGAAGGATATTATCGAGTTATACGATCGCTCCATCCTTTTTGCCCGCGAGCGGAACTACTTCCAATATCAAGCAGTAGCTTGCGAGCAGGCCGCAAAATATCATCTGCAAAAAGGCAGAGAGCGAGTGGCCATCGGATACCTCAAAGAAGCTTATGAAGCTTATGGATTATGGGGCGCGGAGTCCAAGCGGAGCAAAATGAAGAGGCAATATCCGAAGTGGCTGGATGAACCGCCATTTGGCCATCCACAGGAAGCTGCTCTAAAAACCGTAGACGCAAGCCTTGTCTCCCTGCAGACGGACAAATCGGAGGAAGTCCAGTTTGGTGCAGTAGAGATTGACTTCACTGCTATAGTCAAAGCTTCCACGTCCATATCGCAAGGCGTGGACTTGCAAAACATTTTGAAACAGCTCATGGCAATCATCCTAGAAACCTCCGAGACGGAAAAGGGATGCCTGGTCGTTAACAGGAATGGGGATCTGCGGGTGGAAACGGTGTTTGCCGCTAACGGCGAGTCAAGAAGCCAAAGCAAGTCATTGGTTGAAAGCGGCGAGGTGCCGGTGTCCTTCATTCAGTATACCTCCCGGTTGGAGAAACCCGTTCAGCTGATGGATGCCGCGCAGGACGATCTTTTCCGATCCGACCCTTACATAGCCCTGAATCGCTGCAAAACCGTTTGTTGTTTGCCGCTTTATTCACAGGAACAATTATCAGGTGTCTTGTATGTAGAAGATAATCGGGATCATCGCCTCTTTTCAGATGAGCGTCTCGAAACGCTCCGCATTCTGGCATCGCAAGCTCTTTTCATCTGGAAGCTTTCCGACTCGTTTGGCGATGCGTCCGTCTCGACAACCCAACGAGCTACAAATCCTGAAGAGCATGCCATGGATTCTTTGACCGACCGCGAGTTGGAAGTTTTGAATCTGATGGCATCCGGCATGACAAATAAAGAAATTGCCTTTCAACTAGGCGTGACGGCAGGAACGGTTAAAGTCCATATCCACAACATCTTCAGCAAATTAAATGTGAATCGCCGCACTAAAGCCATCGCGGAAGCTAAGAAGAAGAAGATATTGGAATAGAGAGAAAAAAAGATTTTCATTAGTTTAATAACTAATGAGAAGCTTTTTTTTTAAAATGCATAACGTGGTCGAAATGAGGTCAAGCGTCGGTTCCCGCTAACGGAATCCTTAATGCATAAGGGTTGTTACCCTTATTACATCATTCCGCCCATAAGGGTATACTCTGTAACATTGTTTACTAGATTTCATTATCCCGCGCCACATAAGGCTTTTCATGTATTTAATCTGAAACATTACTAATCGCATTTACCATTAATAAATAATTTGCGTTAAATTAATGTTAAATTATTTTGTTAATTTAACAGAACTAATTATTAGAGGGAGAACTGATTTGTTTCTCCCCCTTTGTTTTGCCGTTAACAGTTTCTTTGCACCCATGTTATATCCTTTCTTTCAATAAAAATGATGACTGAAATGGTTAGAGCGCTATAAGGTAAATTTTGTTATAATTTAATTCATTTCGACTCGGAGGATTCCTAAAGATGGCAAGAAGAAAAATTGAAGGAGTATGCCATATATGCGGAAGATATGGAGCTCTTACTTTTGAGCATATCCCTCCCGAAGCAGCCTTTAATAATCATCAAGTACGAAATCCAAAATTCGCAGATTACATGGACAAAGGACCTGATTATTTTCCCACTCATGCACCTATTCAACAAAGAGGTGCGGGAAATTATACGCTATGTGCGCGATGTAATAATTCCACTGGAGCTTGGTATGTTCCAGCCTATGTAGATTTGGCATACCAATCAGGACATTTGCTTGCACGTAGTGAAGGCGAATCATCACTTCAGTTTCCCTTCAGATTGTATCCACTAAGAGTTATAAAACAAGTAATTGCAATGTTCTGCTCAGTAAACAATTCTGATTTCATCAAGAAATATCCTGACTTATTAAAATTCTTATTGAATAAAGAAACGAAATATATAGATCCAAGAATTAATATTTATGCTTACTTGACTGCCTCACATTTTTCAAGGCAAAGTGGAGTTACCGCAGCCCTCTCTGGTACAAACCTAAATTTGTATAGTGAAATAGGCTTTGCACCTATTGGATTCATTATGACGTTAGAATCATTCCCACCTGATAGTAGGCTGTTAGATGTAAGTTATTTTGCAACATATGATTATGATCATTTTGATACTTTTACTTTGACACTTCCAGTTCTGCCAATCAGTTATTATATGCCTGGTGACTTCCGCACTAAAGATGAGATTATGAAAGCATATGAAGAGAATATCAATAGTTAACTAAGCGTCATCTCATGAAGCTATTCCCTATTATATTAAATTTCTTTCGATATTTTTATCTGTGGTAAAATATAGGACAAGAAAGGAGGTTATGGCATGAGTGAAATCGAGACGATTTTTCGTGAAAGATATAATGATTATTACGTTGTAGTTCAAAAATTCAATGATGGTAAATTTGGCGTTTTAGTTTTTCCTCATAACTCAAACACCGGGCAATTAGTTGAATCTGTCATAACTGAACATCACGCATTAAAGGGAGCCGAGAAAGTTCATATTTTCTATGATATTGCAATAAGCAAAGGATATCGTTTAGATAATGGATATTTCAGAAATGCAAACGGCCATAATGTTCATGGTTCATTTGCAATGGATCTAGACGCTGATCCAGTTAGATTCACGAATTTGTTTAGTTAAGAAGGGGATGTGTAACTATGAGTACTAGCTTTACGGATGCTGATACGACAATACAATTTTTTGAAGATCACATTTCTATACTTCGCAATCAGCAAACTTATCTCAAATTAAACTATAAAGATGTAATTATTGCGCCAGGTCCAATTCCAGAATCAAACGGCAAAAGAGCCTTGACCATTTTCGAAATAAAAACCAATGACGTTATTTTTAGATTCGCTTCAATGAAATCCGATTTCGAACCTTTTATAGAAAGCCTAATGAATCACATTTACAGATTCCCCTCTAACCATTAGCCCTCGCTAGTGGTTTTTTCCAACAAAAAAGCCGCTTATTTGAGCAGCTGCTTGTAATCTTGAACAGTCCAATCATGACGCGGATTCTTTTCTCTCCCCGGCTTTTCACAATAGTGAGTAACTACAGCGTCATATGGAAGATTTATTGCACTTACCTCGCTTGCTACAATCCTCCTGGCATCTTTAAGACCACTCTTTTTGTTTCCACGAACATGCTTATCTAGTTTTCTTTCAAATCCATCCCTCACAATAAAAACATCGTAATCTCCGGTTTCTCTGCATCCGCGAGTAATAAAATAAAAACTCATCTCCATACCAGCCTCCTTGAGTGTTGTTATCTTATTATAACTCCACTGTAAGGCTGATTCGAAAAGGTTTCACTAATTATTTTCTCACGGATTCAAAAACCTCTCTAGCCGTATAATTTCTTTCTGCTGATACTGCCTAGATCAATCAGTTCTTCCATCGCCATGAGCTTCCAATCAACCTCTGCGCAAAAAGATCATTTCACCATTTAAATGCGGTTTGTGGGCAATAAAAAAAGCACCACATTGGGTGCTTAAAGCTAGTTTTTGCTTGACATATAATGTTGATACTTCGGCATGCTGCCGTATAAAGTTTCAAACACTTCTTCCCAACTTCCACTTTCATAAAAAGCTTGTGCTACACTCTCAACAAAATGGTAATTATGTTCAAGCTGCGGAACTATATTGTACATTTTTGTCTCAAGTCCATGATGGGTTACTTTTTCTTTACTCTCAATCAAATTTCTGTACTCATCAAACAAATCAGCAATTTTACCACTTTGTTCTCGAGTGATTTTGTACTCGAAATAAATACGACTAGTACGGCTATCTTCAAATAACAATTCTTGTCTATATTCTATAAAATTCAATCTTTCCTCTAGTTCTTGATTATCCAAATTTCTCACCTCCCACCTACATTTTCCAACATAGATGGCAGCTTGTCTAATCAAATTTTCATAAAGAATGGATTAGAACAAGTGCATCCTGGTCGATACTGTAATAGTTGGAGAGGAGTTGATTGCGACTTTGAAAATTGAAGATCTTCCTGAGGTTTTAGAAGTAGCCGATATTAAAACGTTCCTTGGTATTAGTAAAACAGCAGCTTACGAGTTAGTGAACTCAAAAGCGTTTCATGTAGTCAAAATAGGTCGCACTTATAAAATACCAAAGAAGGCATTCGCGGAATGGTTCGAGGGGAAAAGGGACTGAGAGGAAGGAAAACTATCTATGGTTTCAAAGTCCAGGAAAAGGAAAGACATTTTCGATTTCAAGATACCTTTAACAGTTGTTCTTGAAGATTACATTGACGAACAAGGCAGAAGGGTAGTTAAAACAAGAAAAGGAAAGTTTGTCTTTACGTTTATAGGAGAACCATCACCTACTGCTATAAAAAATTTTATGGACTCAATGCACGCACATTATCGCGATTTTGTAATTAAAGAATTTGGTGCATTCCCCTCAAATGAAAATGTTAATCAGTTAATGTTTGAAGCGTTCTTTCATGCCTTTTGGAAGTAACAAAAAGAAGCAGCACGGAAAACTAAAGAATTACTGGATTACATCGAAAAGAACGATATAAAGATTTTTTAACATGAAAACAGAGCCCCTTGTGAGAGGCTCTCTTTACTTTATATTGCTGTTTTGTATTCATTCCCTGTAATCCGTATCTTCCAACAAGGAGAGTAAGTCTGTGACGCCGGATCATATTTCATATTGACTACCATCCTTACTGGGATGGCCCCGCCGCTTGCCTCTACAGGAGAAATAAAATGAATTACTTTCAGTGTGTTTTCGACTAAGTAAATGGACACTTCTCCATCCGAGTCGTAGCGTGCCATTTCTGCTACACCGCATCGTGTCTTTACGGATGAAAAGATAGCGCGATTTTCTTCCCGGACTGTATTCTCCAAAAAGTCATGAAATCCATCGTAATCATTCAAGCTGCTATTGGGTTTGATGAAATACTCATAAACCGTATAAACTGACGCCTGACACGAGTCCGCGAGCATATCAGAGAACTCTTCAACCGTTCCGTTGTAGAGAGTGGAGATGAAATCTTGCGCAACTTGTTTATGCTGAGCAGTTGCTTTGACTTTTATCGTATTTGGATCCAAGTTATCACCCACCCTCTGTTTATGTCGTTGTAATCATGCCGCCACCAATACGGCCACTTTCTTTATTTAGGTAAGGCGCAATTACACGGGCAATACTCACGCCGTCAATCGTCAAATTAAGATCGCCAGAGTTTTTGTTGTTATTGCTTCCGTTATTGAATTGCATAGCAGCCATAACAGCGGTGCCCAACGCGCCCGCCAACTTATCCACGAATGAAGTATTTTCAAGAGGTACAATCATTTCCTTGCCCGCCTCGCCCGCTACATAGTTCCCCATGTTCGTTGCTCCATCGACGATCCCACCTCGGGCAAGCATCTCTCTAAACAAAATGAAGTGAAGATGCGATATCGCAAAACGTATCATGATAAGAATTTTGATTTTGTGGATATTGCTAAAAAACACGGATATCCGATTTATATCAAGAAGATTGAGAACCGCATGAGACGACTATTAAAGCTTGCAGGTCTAAATGAAGCACTGACCCCCCCATTCCCTCAGGCATACCCATGTATCTCTTCTGGCTGAGGCAGGTGTTCCTTTACGGGATATCATGGACCGCATGGGCCATAAGGGTGATGACACCACAAAGAATTTTTACCTGCATATCTCCAAAACAAAGAAAAAAGATGCCTCCCATAAGTTCGGTGAACTCATGAGAGGCATCTAATTTTTTTGACTTATGTTACCCAAATGTTACCCTTTTAATTCTTAGAACTTTAAAAACTAGCTGTAATAAGGGTTTGTAACCCTTATTACATCATGCCGCCCATGTTGTACCCATGTAAAATGGTGTAAAATAGTGTTATTTACGACCCATAAACCCTTATAAATCAAGGTATTGTGTTAAATGGTGTAAAATAGATGAAAATACTGATGAGGTCAATTATGAGGTCAATGAGGTCAAACTCACTCATTTTTATTATTACCATGTCCTCCACACCTTATGCTACTAATCAAAATTAACAAACAAACTCCGATCGATCGGCTTATCTTCCACCACGACATCAGCCTGCCGCTTAAACAACCGCTTATCCAACTTGCCCACATACTGGCCGAGTAACGTTTCTATTTGAGATTTTGCCCAGCCTTTCCAGATCATAAAGCTTTCTTCTTTTCTTCGTGCGAATATCTTGTAATCGAGCGACGATCCTATTTTCCAGTCCTCTACTACTTTTATGTCGGCGGCCTTCAACTTTTGCTTAACTTCCACGTGGTCCAACGTAATCATGTCAAGAAGCTGCTGAAACTGGCTCGAGTGCAGATGCTTGAGCGGAGTTATGTCGGGGTAGCTCATCCAGCGGTCAATCATACCAAGGATCATAGGTAGCAGGATGTAAGTATTGATGTCGTTGAGTTCTTCATCTGTTGTCATAAGAACACCTCATTTGCGAATGTATGTTCTTATTATATGCAAAAGTGAGGTGGATATACAACAAAAAAAGCCTTGCAGGGATGCTTTCCCGACAAGGCCTCTTCGACGTGTGCTTCACGATTTAGGTATATATTACCATTTACTGGGTTGTTTGTCTATAATAATCCTTTATCTTTCATGATCCCATACACCTCATCAAGCCAATGTTGCGCCCATGCTCCGTCTCCGTCATCTTGTTTCGACTTATCGTACATATAAGCTGCTTGATTAGCTACGGAAAAACCGCGTTCACGCTTAGCAGCAACAGTGTTGTCTCGCTGAATCTTCATCTGGATGTTCTTGATATCCGATCGTACCTTTATGTGATCATAGCCCGGGCAGTCGGTAGCATTCAACTCTTTGTGAGCTTTGATTTCCTTGTACTTCGGCAACACATCAATAACCATCAGGATGGCCGCATACAGAGCGTTGCGGTCTGCATCTGTCAATACATCGTAGTTGAAGTAATCACCTGATACGACAATGTGAACGGTATAACCATTGTTGCTCGCCACCCCATATGTGCGGTCTTGGAGATCATTCAACTGATATATGCGACCGTTCCGTATAAAGATATGGTAAGGTATTCCTCCCTCTCCTGTGACATCGTAGGCCTTATTATTGATGTGATCGGTTGCGATCTTAGTCATAAGCTGGATGTCTGAATAATTTATGGTGTTTTTCTTTGGGTAGGCGTCATGATGCAGGACGATTGTAGTCAGTTCCTCGAGTGCTCGAACCCCTGCCAGCTGCGCCCATGTGTTCTTTGGGTTTTTAGGTAGCGAATCCGTGATGTCCTGGTAAACAACATTTCCTAGGTTACTTGTTATTGCTGATGTAATTTGTAGATTCCGTAGTGACATTTACGGCAGCTCCCTCCTGCTTCGTCTGGATGATATCTTTTATTCCTTTGCCAGTTATAAATGCTGCAGCTGTACCGGCTATGAACCACACACTTTCGTCATCAAGCTGGATCCCAATGTAATCAGAGAAGCCAATCATCAAGCAGGCAAACAGCAACGTAAACAGCTTAGTACTATTTAGATTAGGAATCTCACCGCGGCGTAATTTAGCGATATCCGTAAACACGGACACGCCAACGAAATTAATGGATAAGGCCACGGATGCGATGAGCTTGTCCGGGCTTAGGTGCCAACCGAATTTATTGTTTAAGGCGATGGCTAAAATTGATATTAGGCTCGTTAGAAAGCTAGGCATTACCCATTTCAAGCTGATTCCCCCTTTTTATACTTACTCGGCGGCTGCCCGCCTAAAACGATGTTAACCGCATTTTTTAACTCATCGCTGCCATGCTGCATGATGTCGTTATAATGAAACTTAACGAAACCTTTCGTGTTATCAAGCAGCTCCCACCACTTAGTCGGCTGATCGGCTGTATGCTCTGATTCGTCCATTTCAATCAAACTTCATCAGCTCCTTAATAGAAAGGCCACCCGTTATCGAGTGGCTTAGTGTAATCCTAATTCTTTTTTCACTTTGTCACGGTACTTCTCTTTTGCTGAAGAGTAGATATCCTTTAACTTCTCAGCTTTCTTGGCATCGGACAATGACGGCGACAAAGCAGATACTTTCTTGATGATCTCGTTCCCAACTTCTTCTTGCAAGCGAGCATACCGTTCGGCAGGGATGGCAATACTTTGCGACACGCCTTTCCTGTCTTTTCCTGAAACTTTCTTATCTGGAGCACTAGGAGCAAGTGTTTTGTCTCCAGTACGATCTATTAGGTCAGTGATGATAGCAGCTGCATCAGTGTAAGGAGCCACTTCAGATTTGTATGGATTCAGATATTGACCAACGGCTCCAGGTGCGTTCATTTTGTTTTGGCCTAGTGTTGTTTTATTAGCTGGCAAGGACTGAGACAACCCGAATCCAGGAGTTCGAGATTTAAAGTAAGCTTTCACATCGGGAAACAATCCATCGTTAAATGGCGTCTTGCGCTGAATGGGATCTTGCCTGCGCGCTTCTTGAGCCAGCATACTTGGGCTAAAGCTTTTAAAGAATGACTCAGCAATACGACTCGGTGCGCCCAAAGCTTTCTCACCGACCGTACCTCCGTAGCTAGGCTGAAACACATCTTGAACACCTTTAAGCGTAGACATTCCATATAGAGATCCAAAAGCATCTGCTCCAGCTTGGGATGCTCTTTCAAGTAATGGTTTGTCTTTATTCTCAGCAAGACTTGCACCAATTGCTGCCGGAAACGCCAATGGCTGCAGCTTATTATAGTCGAATGCAGAATCACCTTTTTGGTACTTGGCCGCTTTCTCGGCTGACTCTGACCCTTCGCCATTAAACATAGCTTGGAGATACCGGGACAACGCGGACGTATTAAAACGATATTTTCCTTTTCCTGCTTGCTCGCGGATATTGTCCACATCTTTGTCCCCACTATCATTGGCTCCGGTGATGATTCCCAACTGCTGCAGATAGTAGCCCAAAGAACCGATGCCAGCGGAACCGGTTAGTCCTAAAGATAATGTTCGGATAGCCTCGCGTTGCGATGCTTGCGATTTACTCGTCAGCTGATATAAACCTTTAACAATACCCGCTGGCGTCAATGTGACAGCAGTAGAAGCTATATTAACTGGTGTGCGAACAAACGGGAAAATAGCATTCACGGCTGGCTTAATCGCATTAGGTGAAGAGTTTAAGAAATTAGCTACTTTCCCGCCCGTTGTATCAGATCGTTGGAATGTGGTGTTTTTCCCAATCCTATCAGCTTGCAATATTGCCTCTTCCGGTGGGTTATTCACAAAGTTTTGGATGTGGTTCTGGATATCTTTTTTGCCTTTAATGCCTTGATTCTTAGCATCCAAGAAGCCTTGTTTTACTATTTCAGAGTCAAATACTGACTTGTAGGTGGCATAGTCAGCACCTTTAGCTACGGCGCCTAATGTGCGTTCAGCTAGGCTAGGAAGAGTGGTTAATGGATTTTTTAAGCTAGGGAAGGCTAGCCCTCTAATCTCATTAGTGCTCTGGATGCCCGCTGGATTAACTCCGTGAAAACCTGCGGATCCTCCAGTCTTACCATGTTTAAAGTAGCGAGCCATGAACTGTAATGGATTAGTCCCATATAAAGTAGTCGTTCTAGGAGTTTTAAGGACCTTGTTCATTGAAATATCAACCATCGTCCCGAGAATATCCGCAGCGTATCCAGTACTCGCCATAATAGGACCAGAAATAGCATTGATTGCCTGCGTACCGCTGTTTAGCAGCATTGCCATGTAACGGATCGCTAGTATCTTATCCCACGGTGACGATTTCTCATAGCTATTAAGGATCTTCTGCATCTCTATATCGGCATCTATTTTTTGGTCACCGGATAGCTTCGTGATTTTCTTCGCCAGTTCGCGCAAAGTATCTATGTCCTTTGGGCTCACCTTTTCATTCTCACGCACATATTTTTCGACGATTTTTTCAGCTAGCGGTTGCTTCTCTCCGCTCACTCTCCGTAACGCCTCATTAGCCTTTGCGATATCTCCCTCACCAACACTTGACGATGATGATTTAAGCAATTTCTGAGCGTTTTGGAATACTTCTGTAGCCGCAGGGCGTATCTGTTCACCAAACATACGGACTAAATCCTCGACGTGTGTAGCGGCCTTTATGGAGCCTCTAGCAATCTGAGCTGCAACGACAATTGCATGGTCTGCCCACTCATTTACTGGTAAACTATTCAGGTTGTTTTTGCGTGCTGCAATGCGCGCTAAAGCGTTCTGTTCTGCTTCGTCCAAGAAGGAAATTACCTTATCGCGCTTACGTGGTTCCTTCAATTCAGCCGGAATATCATCGACTACTCTGATTACCTTGGGTTTAGCTATTTTTTCGGCGCCAGATAGAAAATTTGACAGCTTGTTCAGGTCATCAACACCTACATTTTCGCCACGCTCCAACCGGTTCAGAATTTCGTTGAACTGATTTGCACGAACGCCCGCGCCGGATCTCTCCTGCACTTTGGCGGCGAGCTCCTTGAACTTCACTGAATCAGCTGTTGTTACTGATTTTCCGTTGCGCTCAGCTGTACGAACCAAGTTTAATAGTTGTCCTTCTGGACTTAGCCTGGATATTACTGAAGCTGCTTGAGTGGTCTGTCCGCCTTTGGTTAGATCCTCAGCAAGCTTCTTCGATACGATCAAAGCTCTTTCGTGTTCGCCCAATGCATCAAGCTCCTGCATCAAACGATAGCCGGTTGTAATATGATCGGGACCACCTTTTTCATTAAGGAGGAAGTCTGATTCAGCTTTAGGTAGGTTTTTAACGTTCTCATTCGCTTTTGCGACACTCTCGGCATTCGTAGCAACATCGTATCGTTGATCAGTATTGCGGATCCTACCTTGTAACTCATCCGAAAAATTACCGTTCTCCAATTGGTTTTGGAAGTTTCCGCGGATTCCTTGTTGTCGCGGTAGTGCATCCGGTGCTGAACTTACTTGTGGTGCAGCTTCTGCAATCGGTACTATCGGTTGCTCGGGAATAACGCGCGGTGCGGCAGGCTGTGTTGGTCTGATGTCATCCAAGCGAGTTAATCCACCATTGCCAAAGGATTTACCTACATTCTCGGTGTATCCTCTAGCCACTAGATTGCTTACTGCTGCATCTTCAGCGAATGGTGAAGCTACAGTTCTTGTATTGGCAGCAACGTTCTTTATGGCGTTTCTAGCGAGTCCGGGAGCGATGTCAGCAAGTCGAGTTAATCCTCTTCCTGCTGCTGTTCCTAAAGCACCCAAACCGCCGCCTAGTGCAGCGCCTTCAAGTGCTCCTAAAGCTACTTGACCTGCGCCTGCATTAGGATCATTTTGAACTGCTGCTCCTGCACCTAACGGAAGCCCGGGAAGTGCAAACTTGGAAGCTATTTTACCTGCTGCTGTTTGAGCGAAGTTAGGCAACAATTTCGCCACTCCGCTCTCAGCAGCAGATGTTAATCCAGCCACATTAGCCACGCCTGCACCTGGGAGATAGAAACTACGAGCAAGGTCCGCAAAAGGATCAGTTTTTTCAGCGACGTAATCCAATCCTTTGAGAATAGGACCGATCACGGGTAGAGTTCGCGCCTTGACGCCTCCCATAGCGTTGCTGTCCGTCTTAAAGTGTTTAGGATTATCCTCTGCCTGCATCGTGTCCAGTTGTTTGCGATAGTCATTAGCAAGCGACTGCGCTTCTCTGCTTTCGTTGATCAGTCGACTTTCGTCTGCTTCTGCTGATCCACGAGAATTGATTGACTCTGCTTCTTGCTGATTTCTCAACCGATCAAGCCGTGATAGCTGTGGTTGCGAAGGTTGTGATTGAACTGCTGTCGAACTAGATTTTCTGATATCATCCAACCTGCTCATACATCAATCACTCCTTGAATTTACTATTTATTTCTTTCAGCATTTTTTGAAGAGTAGCTTCGGCAACACCTTCTTGACGGTAAGATTCAACCAGAGCTAACCCTTCGTTTCTATCTGCTATTCTAGGGGCATCAGATAGAAACTCACTGTAAGCCGCATTACTTGCTTCATTGTTTCCGTTTGATGAGCTTTTGCCTTTCAACTGTGTACCTGCAACAACTCCCGGTATACCCGCTGGAGCCACGCCTGTACGATCCCATACATCAAATAGCTGTCCTAGCTGCTGATTACCTGCTTGACGTGCTTCTGCCGCCCAGCCCCGCGCATTGTCTCCACTCATGTTAGCGATGGTTGCCCCTTGCATCTCGGTTTTCAGTTTATTCTCAAACGCCTGTTGTTTTTGGTTATCTGCGTACTGCTGTCCCGGTAAGCTCAATCTGCCTGATTGATCACCTAACAATGCATAATCAGACTTAGGACCAGTACCTAGATCGCCAGTGAGACCAACGGAATCTCTGTACGCATTCCAGTTGTTTTGTTTTACATTCTCCCCATACACATTGTTGCGATAAGCATTGTCTAATCCTCGTTGTTCATTATCTGCTTCGCGTTGGTTTAGATCGCTTAGCGTTCCTGCATATTTAGTAAGGTTGCCAATCTGATCCTGTCCGGCTTGATAGTTAGCCAGCTGCGTGCGGTACTCGTTGTTTAAACCATCGCTGTAGCGGCCATAGGCTTGCTGCATGAGCTGCGGGAGGATCGTATCGTTCACATTTCCGATGGCGCTCTGTTGAATCTGATTCGCTCTGTCGACTGCAACGGAAGAGTTTCCGATACCACGGGAACCTAGTCCAACCATTGCATTATTTGTGGCTGTCTGTGCGCCTGCCTGTGCCTGTCTAAGTGCTGCTTGATAGGAAGGATCAGACTGTGCATCGTATTGAAATGGCGCTGACGTCTGCTTGAACTCAAACGGCTTGGCGTTGACTCTCTGACCAATGGTATCCGCTGTATTATTGATCTGCGCTGTGCGGTTATTGCCGATGCCGCCGATTGCTGTGTTCACCTGATCTGACCACTTCTTAGCCGCGTTGGCACCTTCTGTGTCGCCTGCTGCGCTCTTGCCGCGGTAAACTTCCAAGGCTCGTTGGTACTCGCTCATGCCCGCGTCTTTGTTACCTGCGTAATTAGCCAGGCGTTGGTCCCAAGGAACATTATCATCAACTGGTTTTTTATAGGTTACTGCCATGTGATCACCCTTTCTGGAAATGAAAAAGAGCCTATCTTTTGATAGACTCAATTGTAAATTATCTCCAACCTGATAGAATGATATAGTCACATTTCATTTTATATGGAGGGAGGTGTACTATATATGGCGTTTATTGAAAATCAAGAAATTGCAAAAGCGTTGACACTTGCTGCAATTGATAAGGTTAACATTGGCCTTGACCCAGAAGAGGCAGCTAAAAATGTTGCAACAATGTACCAAATTATATTTGCTGCCGTAAAAGAAAGAACCTAATTCTTAATCGCTGAATAAAGTTCACTAACCCCAGTTATTACCTCTGGTAGGACTCTAATTTCCTCGCCAGAGGCTCCTTTATCACACTTCTCATTAATCCACTTACATAACTTCGATATCGTATTAAGTACTTCCTCTTGGACTTCTGCTTGTTTACTCATTTCGCTTCCTCCTCATAATAAAAGAGCCGCATCAGCGACTCTCGTTTGATTATTTATTTTGCAAAGCAGTAATCTCAGCTTCGTAGCTGGATATTTGCTTTTTTAAAGCATCGATAGTTTTTTGATTTTCATCAGTGGGGAATTCTTTCAAGTCTTTTTCAGCATAAGACAATGAAGCTTTAGAAATATTGATTTTTCTATTTAAATCATCGATTTCCATCTGAATGTCATTACTCGATTTTGTTGGAGTTACAGTTGGCTGTGGTGTATTCTCAGGCACTTTGACAGCTCCCTTCTCTTTCAGTTCAATTCCAAGGTCAGCATTGAATGTAACATCCATGTTTAGAGCCTCGCCTATTACTCGAACGGGTAGGTACGATGTGCCTTGAATTACAGCAGCAGGCGTATCAAGTTGTTTTCCTGAGATCTTTATTGGAAAGCTTCCATCAATTTTTTGACCTACAATACTAACAATATCATCTGCATATGCTGATCCTGCCGCAGTTATTGAAACTCCTACAAGTATTCCTAAAATAAATTTTTTCATAATTTACATCCCCTAATGGTATTTTTAACCATTATACACTATGTGACGTTAGTGATAATACCATTTGTTACCGTAATCGTTCCAAATGTAGGCACGCCTGCCGCAACATTTTTAACATAAGAGAAGGAATTGTTATATGCATTTTGATTGTTGATTCTTATATTAGAACACGACATATTAATAAGATTAGTCGCTCCTAAGTTAAGAGTAGCACCTGAACTTAATGTAATGCTAGCACCACCAACAAGAGTAGCTAATAAAATATCAGGTGAAAGATACTGCATGAATCCTTTTCTTTGTCCTCCACTAAAAAAACTTAACACAGGATTACCGCTTGTTCCGGCTGGGTCAACTCTTATTGATTCACTTATCGTTTGATAAATACCTAGCAAATTTGTACTGTTGTTTATTTCTACCTTAGGAAACCCCGTAGCAGACTGAATAAGAGCCGATACGATGGTAAGTAAACCCGTAGCAAGGTCAAACTTTAACGTGTCAGCAGTGCCGTTATTGGCGACAATTCCATTCGTATCAAGAGTGAAAGATTTCGAACCATTGGCCGCTGATATCTTCACCAAGTTAGCATTTAGTGTTCCCGTATTAATTTTCTCGGCTTTTAAATTCCTGACATTGATATTATCGATATTCCCCTCAGTAAACCATTGCAGTTCCTTCAGCACGCGAGCTACAAGATTTACAAAGTCTTCGAAGCTTATGTCTGCGGGTATCGTTGGTAAATTTATTCCTGACATGTTGCACCTCCAAAATAAAAACACCCTCATAGAGAGTGTTCTTGTTTATACCTTTTCACAGCGTTTGCAGCATCGATAATTTCTTCAAAGTAACCTAAGTGCTTTTGTTTTCCTTTTATTTTAGCAGCAGCAGACCACTTACCGTAATTTTTATGCCAATATACTCCTGGATAACCACTTGAGTTATTAGTTCTTGTAACAATTGGCTTAGTGGTATCATTTAATTTGGATTCCTCTGAAAATGGTAAATGATTATTTCTTGCATGTTCCACAGCAGATTTGGCGTCATTAATATCCGTGAATGAACCAAGATGTTTTTCTTTACCGTTTACATATATCCTGGCTCTCCATCTACTCCTAGGTTTATACCAATATACATTTAATTCACCTGACCTGTTATGAGATCTTGGCTTATTTATGTTTTGGGCATTTTCAGACGGTGTAGCTAATCTTAAATTGGACTTTCGATTATCAAGCGTTTTGTGGTTAATATGATCGACATGGTAACCTTTAGGGGCCGTTAAAATTAGTCTGTGTAGCAAAACCATTTTACCTTTACCTTTGCTTTTAATGATTCCATTGACATACATCCCAGTTCCGCCATTACTAGTAATTCTCCAACTATTCGGAAAGGAGTCAACTAGTTCATAATCTTTTGTATCGATCAAGCAATCATGAACCTCACCTTTAAAAGTAATGAAAATAACAGTCACATCTCCGCGGATCTCATACTTATTTTTCATTTCCTCCCTCCTAGTCCATTGATTTCTTGTTGTAATTGCATACCATCAGAAACACCAATCTTGTATATCTCATACGAATCTGTAAAAGAGTAGTTGTTCATCGCTGCCTCAACAGCTAAAATTAATTCACTATGCTCATCACCTAATAACTTTGCAATCCTATTAAGGCAAGCATCGAACTCCATGCCAGCATCCTGTACGCCTTCTGCCATTGAAGCTTGATCACAAGCTTTAATGTGTGCTTTTAATAATCCATTGTTTAATAATTCCATTGTTATCCTCCTGATTTTGGAGGCAACATCCTAGCGTTGGAGTAGTACTTGGTGTATAATCTAGGTAGGGTGTATGCCCGAGTGAAGCCGTTCCCTAGTCTGCCAGGACTATGATGGGGACGGTTTTTATTTACTTGCTTCATTTCCTTTTCTTGCTAACTCGAATAATGCTGCTGTCCATGATGTAATACCATTTTTCTTTTGATACTCTTCCACTATCTTATCAATCTCAGGTGGAACAGTAATAGATGTGCGTCGCATATGACCTCCTTGGCATATTTCATACACCAATCATACACCACGCATACACCACCGTCAAGCTAATGGCATTGAATCTTCTTCCCTAGCCCATTCATTTATTATGACTGGCCCCGTCCCCGAGAACTTCACTCGCAACCAGTTTCCCATCGCTAATGCCCCCATGTTTAAGGGGATTCTTACACTCTGTAAAGTTCCAGTAATTGTATTACCAACTTGAAACCAATCAGAATCTCCTGTCGATGATCTGCTTACATAAATATTTATCGAGCTGCCAGCAGGAACATCTATTACGATGAACATTCGATACCACCTGATACGCTGGCTCATCGATCCTCCGCTGAATGGTTTGCTGACTCGATTCCATGTGATTGGCGCTCCATTGTCTGTTAAACCGCCAACCTTCCTCACTGTGCCGTCATTATTGCTGATATACATATCAGCACTCATCTTAGCGAAACGGCTCGCTGTGTATCCATTCCAAACCGTCCACATGTCATACTGAGGATCGTAGACGAGGTTTGTATCATTATAGGTCGAACTGTTCATTGGGATAGACACATACAACTTGTTTCCATCTGTACCTAATGTAGCTAAACTGCTTGCAGCAACATTCATATTGTCGATGTACCACTGGACTGGTTCTGAAAAGGATCTGCTCGGCATTACGCCACCCTGGTACTTATAAATCCCTGTACGATGAAGGATGAACATTACATTATTAAACACTACGGAACAATTATTGTTCATGACTCCGACCTCATAAGTCACAGGCACTAAACGATAATCCGAAGGAGCATATCCAAATACCTCATGGATTGAATTTGGCTTAAATACAGTAACATGGTTGATGCCTGCCACAATGCCTGAGATATTCTCCCCTGTAGGTGTTTCGCACACGATGAATCCGCTATCTGCGTCGTCTCCAGCAGCAGTAGTCCAATCATTCGCCTTTCTATAGGCTGTAAATTTAAGCTCGTTACCAACGACACCCCAAAGTCTGTCAGCGTATTGTTCGATAAACTTGAGGCCGCTTGGTGCCGTTGCAAGGTTAGATACACTAGACCCTGTATACACTTTAACTGGATCAACGCCATTCGCTGCAATCAAACTGATATCGCTTAGGTTTCCTTTGAAATTAGTGAAGCTGTAACTTGCTGCGGCATTTAATCCTGTTGCCCCTGTTGACGTCCACACACCACCTGTGTACTTATACCACGTACCGTTTGACACCGCGTGTAACTCACTGTCTTTCCATGCTGCCAACCCGTTTATCGTTGCTGGCATCGCACTTCCGAGTAATGAAAAGCCCGGTCTCACTGAGAGAGCCGGGTACTTTGCCGATGATATATTGCTCATATCTGATGCTTCGTCGTCTCTAATGCTAAAAGGATCAAGCTTGTTGATCCCTTTGAACACTCTTTGTACGATTGGTGGTCTGTTTTTTATGGGAGGAAATTTGTTCATAGTATCCTCCTTATACCGTTATCGGTCCTGCTGAATTTGCAGTATACGCACCACTATTAGGCTTCCAGTTCGTGATGTTTGATGACGAGCCCACCAATTTACCTGATGCTACAGTGTTGCTAAATGAAAATGCGTTTGTAAATAAGTTAAAGTTTGATGTGCCTGTCTCGTTAATTCCGTACCCACTGTTGTTGTTGGTAACGATATTGGAAAACAATCCGGTCGCGGTATTGCTTACATTCAAGCCATCACCAGTGTTGGATTTTAGAGTTAGGTTGGTAATCCTAGCCCCTACACCGCATTGAATGATGGATATTCCATGTGCTGCAGCTGGTGCCCACGGTAATCCTACTCGTCCACCTGCGTAGATGTTATCCATGTGATAATCATTACAACCAAATAGATAATACCCACCTATGCCACAAAGAGATGCAATTAATTGATCAGCTTCGATAAATTGACATCCTGAAAAATAAAAACCATATCCTCCTACTGTATCAGCATCTAATCGATCTAACCAAACGGCTTGGAAGTTAATGAACACGAAACCATGAGAAGCCGCATTGCCTGTACCTGGTCCATAACCGAATGCGTCACACCGTGACATATATAAACCCTGGCCGTTTTCAAAATGAAATGCCTCAAACGTTGGTACTGTAAGATTAGCGGTAAAATCGACAATCGTTTTATGAAAATGATTAAAGGCGTAAAAATCATACAACTTAATGGGAACGCCTCGTGGCAGCGTTATCTTCACGTCATCCACATAACAATCTACTACAATATTTGTTGGATGGTTATCGTCCCGAAATACTGCACACGCATCGACCGCTTCGACATTTGTAATACGTACCTTTCGAATATTTCCTGCAGTTGTGTTAAATCGAAATATTGGTTTTGCTTCGGACGTGGTGTTCGTTCCTAGAATATATAGGTTTTCGATGCTCACATAAGAGCCAATAATGTTGAATGTGGTGTTGTCTGCTGGGATTACAAATACAAGTGTGCCAGGTAGCGCGAATATTCTCTTGTAGTTATTGAGAGTAATTGTAGTTACAGCATACTTGGTTGTTCCATAACTCAAACAAGGCAGAAATACGTTATCATGAAAATTTAGTGCCGCATTGATTGCAGGACCATCGTCTTGTGTATTATCCCCTTTGGCACCGAACCATTGAGGGATAGCATATGGAATGCGAGGCACGCCGCTGACCGTTCCTAAACCACTAAAGATTTGGTAGATACCTGCATCGATGGGGCCGTTTATAGTTACTGTCGCCCCGCTTTTAATGCTAAGTTTAGCTCCGTTTTGTATCCATACAGTAACATTTGACGGAATGGAAAAACTTCCTGTGAGGTATGTCCCTGGAGGAAACACGACAACACCACCTGATATTGCAGCAGCAGTAATGGCTGACGTTATTCTAGGTGTATCATCCTTTACTCCATCCCCTTTTGCGCCATACTGTGGATCTTTCACATTGTAAATAATTGATCCCCATGTACGCTGATTATTGATTGCCGATCCAACTTGAGAGGCTATTAATTCTGTTGCTTGCTGAGTCACAGTAACATACACCCCCCGTATACATCTTGAACTTGTCTGTAATCTGGTTCCTGCTTACCTTTATTAAAATCGTCCATTAGACTATCGATTTGAGTTACAAAGCCATTGGCGATATCGTATTCATTGTAATTTTCTGCGAGTTGTTTGCAGATTCGATAAACGATGAGCATGTGAAAATCATGGTCAAAGTCAGGTATTGCACCTAGATTTGATGAACTCAATACCATTGGTTCCTTATATCTGAATACAACCAAACCACCTGCAACATCCTCGGTAGGAGTTGGATAAACCGCAATACAATTGTCATCCGTAAACCAGTACCAGTTGGTGGATGCTTTACCTTTTATGTTAAGTGAGTCATATTCAATGCCATTAACTACTATATCAATCACTTTTGAAGGTGAGTATGTAATCGGGTAATAGGGGTTATCTGCAAGGAGATCATAAGAAGTTGTAACTATCGGTTTGTAAATAGTACGAAAAAACTCTTTTAGCAACGTGTTAATCTTGCCAATAATGTTATCTTGAGATAATGGATGGGGGTACTTCTCTAATATTTCGTTTAAAATCTCTTGCAATGTCACTACATCATCCCCTTTATACAAAAAAGCCCCAATAAGGGGCATTATCCGTAGACTTGAATGTCTCGGTTTTCAGTGATTTCCATCTTTGATTCAGCTGCAATCGTTTGCTCATAAGCGTGGTTCCAAATATCTGCGATTACGTCCGGAACTTCGAACGCTCTACCGCGCGGAACAGCATAAACGATGCCATTCCATACAATAGGCACAACGTCATCTTTGTTAAGTGGATCGCGTGGAATCATAAGAGTTTTCTTCGGTCTTGCTGCCAATTGTTCTTTTAATGATTGTTCTTCCTGAAATTCTGTTTGTTTTGCTCCTGCCATGTTAGTTCCTCCTCAGATTAAAAGGGACCCGAAGGCCCCTCATGATTAATTTGTTATATTAGGTTGATACTGCGCACTCATAACGAATGATAGCTAGTTGTTGGAGAATAACCGATGTGAAAACAGACTTCCATGCCACAGTATTGAATTGGTTAAGCGGATCTGCTACACCTGAACTTCCAGCTGTGTGAACGATGATTTCAGGCTTGCTTGATCCCTCTACGTCAGGCACACCGTATGCTCCAGCGCCGATCATCAAGTTAAGGTGAACAGGAATACTAGCAGCTCCACCCGTAGGGTCAATCGACACGTTTACAGCCTCGAGGAAGTATACACCGTACAGTTTACCAAGCTCACCATTTTTACGGTTATCCGTGTTTACATATGTGTTCTGGTCTTTCCACTCCTGCATTTGCATCAAATCCAACGCAACGTCAGGTGATACAAACATCAAGTAACCCATAGAACCGTCAGGTAGCTTAATAGGCTTAACCTTGTTCTTTTTCATTGTGCGGCGTAGTTTAAGAATATCAGCAGCGGTAATTTTGTCTCCTGCTGCTACTGTTACACGAGAAGCTTTACTGTTTGCATAAGTAACGTTTGTTCCGGCTGTGATGATATCTCGAACAATAATATCCATCGATTGCCCAGCATTTTCACCCATTAATTCAGCCGTTTCAGTCATAAGCGGATCAAGTCCTACCAGATCAATAAACTCCCCGATTTTAGTCCAGTTACCATACACCTGAACTGTAGCATTTACTGGTGTAATCGACAAATCTACACCATCAGGTGTAACACCCTCTGTGATAGCAGTCGTCGATACAGCAAGGTTGTTCAAACGTCTCCAGTTCGCTGTAGCGCCCTTACGTTTCGGAATATTTTTCTTGTCCCCATAGTTCATGAAAAACAGCTCAGGAGTAAGCCTGTCAAGCATAGCCGTTTGATAAAATGTTGCGTTCTCTGCGGATAACTGATTGACACCAGACCCTGTGTTATATCCCTGTACGTTTGTAGCCATTCATAACATCTCCCTTTTAGTCGAAGCTTGTACGCTTCCCTTGTTTAACTTCCTCAATCATGCGAAGCTGATCTTCCTTAGACATGGCCGCGAATCCCGTTTTATGCTCAACACCGCCAGCACCTAACGAACCGGTTGCGGTTTCCCTGTTTTGCTGAATCTTTCTCAGCGTTTCTGCCTCAGTTTGCTTAGCGATGTTAGAGATTTTGTCCTCGTAAGTAGCTAACTTGTAAGCATCTTCGAGTCTGTAACCTTTGCTGATAGCCAGATCGAATACTTTCTCTTGGTGCTGTTCAAAGTCAGGGAATCTCGCTTTTAAATCTGCGATATCAGAGTTAATCTGAACTTGTAGACGCTCCTGACGAAGCGCTTCTTTTTCCTGCTCAAACTGAGCAATTTGTTTCTTCATCGGCTCTAGGTGATCGCGAATAACGCTCTCATCAACACCTAATTTTGCTGCTTCTTCTTGGATTTTCAGTTGATGTTCATGCTCATCGAGCGCCTTCATGTAATCATTGTGGCTATCAAATCCATAATGTTTGGCGATTCGTTCAAGGTTCTGTTGATAGGTCTCAGCTTCTTTTGCGCGTTCCGCTACCTTGTCATAGTTCAAACCTTTCTGAATCCAAGTAGGCGCTTCTTCTTCTGGAATGAAGCGATCCTCCTTGTTGTACTTCACTGTTAACCCTTTAGGAGCTTCCTGTGTGGCGGCAGGAGTGTTTGCCTGTTCGGTTTGAGTAGAAGTCTCTATTGGCGTTTCTGATACCTGTAATGCTGATTCGCTATGGTTGGCGATGTCTTCCATGTTATTTCCTCCTGTTCAGCTATGGTTGGCTGAATATTTTTGGATATAGCAAAGGCCAAAGGACTAAACTACCTCTGGCCTGCTGATGCTGTTTGTTTCATTGCTTCTTTTTGTAGATCAGTTTGACTTTGCAGTTCTGCTTTCTTCATGTCGTGCTGATTATCCACTTCTTTCAAAGCCATATCCTGTTTGAATTGCTCCTGCGGATCTTGAATCTGTGCAGATGCTTGCGCTTGTTGTTGCTGCTGAGTGAACTGCTGGATCATTTGTTGCTGCACCTCAGGCGGCGAATTCATATACATCTGTTGCTGTTCTGGCGGCATTTGCATGACAATCTGCATGTTCTGCGCTTCCTTTTGCTTTTCGATCTTCTTGAGCAGTCGATCCTTGAATGGGATAACATTCTGGGGCGCAAACTCCAAATAATCTTCCAAGCTGATGTACTGACCATCGAATAGCTTATCGAGAGAGCTCATCATCAATTCTTCTGAGTACTGGGACGAAGGGCCGATATCAATTTTTAGGTTCATATCAACATCTTTGTAGTTAGATCCGTTGAACTCAGCGGGGTATTCCTTCCCATCGTCGTTCTTCAACGTGACCTTGCGAGTCGTGTTGTACTTGACCTTCCAAAACTCTTCCCATATACGTCCAATGTCTTCAATGGCTCGGTAGAAGCGCTTTTTAATCGACTCAATTGGCACGCCTGCTGCTTTTTGAAGCAACATAATAGCCGAAGCATTGAGTTGACCTTTACCGACATCGCCCGTAGAGGCATCCTGAGCAGAGGAAAGAGACTTCGTATACTCCATAAAGGAATCTACAAGTCCCATAGCTAGATTTGTACTACTGCCAGGAGTCAGATACTTTACTCCGTCACCTTGACCTGGAGGAGTTTTATCAGCAATCATCTCACCAGGTGTATTTGTGACCTTGTTTGGATCAATAGCACCATCCTTATAAACCAACTTAGGCCATCCTGTAAGCTGCACAGATAGCAACTGCATAGCCATGAGGAAGTTAATCGCCTTTTGATTAGGGATGATACCCTCTGTGTCTCCTACGCCAAATATGGACTTCTTACGTCGTTCCCACTGCATGACAACGATTGGATACAACTTCATGTTAGTTGGCGTTTTAGGCTTCACTATGATGCTGCCACATACCTTTGTAAAGTAAATCATGCCTTTCTCGCGCCAGTACTTGGTAAGCACCGTTGTCTTCGTGCTATCGGTTAGTTCAACCTTCGCTCGATCATAGCCCTCATTGTTCGTGTCGCTATCCGGCTTGATCAAATCAACCAAATGCTGCGGCACCTTATTGGCTATGGCCTGTTCCTTAACCGAATCAACCTCGTCTCGGAAGCTTATAAGTATGTATGGCTGCTTCTGCACTCTCCGTTCCTGAGGATTCCCAAAGAAAATGTTCAGTGGATCAATTGTCTCACCACACATATCACCTTCGTACGGTAGTTCCTTGCCGCCTGTAATGTCGCTATCCCAGTAGTAATGCCAAATGCCTGTTCCAAGATTAGAAGCACTCTCCAAGGCTTCCTCGTTGAGCTCATCCTGTTTGATCTTTTCCCAAGCCGTGTCTGAGTAACGAGTAAACTTGTCCGCAGCTTCTGTTTCGATTGTTTCTTGCTGTTCACTTTCAGGACCATCACCTGCCATCTCTTCTGGAGAGAACAGCATTTTAACATTCTCATTCATCACTGTTGATACTTTGTGGTTCTCAATGTATCGAATGATGTTAAACACGGGCCTAGGAAGGTTCTCGGTGCGCTTTGTCACTGGCGGCCACTGTATACCTGCTTTGAACCTCTCATACTCCGGCCATAGATCTAGGAATCCCATACGCTTGATGTAGGCTAACCCATAGGTGTAGTTTTTCTGTACCTTCGATCCTTCTTGCATCATGCTTGTTGCGTCCACTTACTCACCTACTTTCTGGCTTAGGACCATTGACCCATTCATCTAAAATGCTGCTATCCAATGTAATCGGCTGTTTAGGTGCGCTCTCAAATGGATTGATTTTCGGCTGCTCCATCGTTGGCAACTGCTGTTGCTTCGTCTCAATCTGCCATCGTAACCCGAGTTGCACGGCCTTTAACGTGAAATAACCCATTACCACAGCGGTAAGGGGGATGCATAAAGCTAGTATGACGTTTACCAATTCATGAAACCTCCTTCGCTTGGTTCATCAGATCTGAATGCAAACGGCAATGGTTTAGCCTCTTTTTCAGGGAAATCACCGCTAAAATAAATAAAACGATGGAGCGCTTGGCTCATCGCATCGACTTGATCATCATTTTTACCATTTGGGAAGCTTGCTGCCTCTTCTACAAAGTCATGAACCCACTCGGCATTACGTGGTAAGAACGTATTACCAGACTCGATATAAGCTGATACCGCATTCACCCGCGATACTTTACCACCCTCAGGGTTGATACCGATGATCCCTGGTATCTCTCGTTGCAACGTTGCTATGATCGCAGATCCATTCGCTTTATCCTCTACTAGCTTCCAAGATGCGTCTGGATGCTTCTTGACCACATTTCGGATCGTCTGCACCGTAGCAGGGAAATTCATCTTCGCTCTCACCTGATCCAGTAGATACATGTCAGCACGATTCTTGCCCCAAACTTGAATAACTACGTAATCACTTTCCTTTTCATCCTTAAACGTTGCGTCAATACTGATTAGTTTAGAAGCAACTGGCGGCGTAGCATCGTAGTACTTCCACCAATCACGCTTGAGCATATTTCCTTCTTGGCTTGTTGGCCTGCCTTGAAACAAAGCGTTGAATGATGTCGGGTAAGCTTTGCGTTCCTCAATAAACTCGTGACCATACCGATCAGGCCATAGCGGTTCACCAAGCTCTCTGGCAAGTGGATTCCCTTCCTTCTCGATATGCGTCTCATCGCACTCAAGCGGTAAGTTAGTGACTACCCACGGCAGCGGCTTCCCATGCATCGGATCGAGAAGCCGGCCCCATAAGTCATCCTCGTGCCAGCGAGTATTAATCAATATGACAATCGCCCCAGGATGGATGCGAGTAGATATAGAATCTTTCCACTCCTCAAACATCTTGTTACGGTACGTCTCACTGTTTGCTTCCTCGCGGTTTTTGATGGGGTCATCGATGATAACACAATCGCCCCAGGATGAACCTGTTATACCGGACATAATCCCTCTGGAGATCATGCCACCTCGCGTCTTCTTGCCATCAATGGACACTGACCATTCGTCTTTAGCCCTAGTGTCAGCAGCTACATTAATGCCGAATAAGTCTTTACCGTACTCCTCAACCTTGTCTTTATTTTTGCTGCCGAACTTCTCGGCAAATCCGCTATTGTAACTCACCTCGATCACTCCCTCATTGGGGAAGTGTCCAAGGAAATAGCTGGGGAACGTCTCAGTAATGTGCATTGACTTACCATGCTGTGGTGGTACCGATAACATGAAGTATTGTGTCTTCACCGGTATCTGTTCGGATAGCATGCGTTTGCGCCTATTCACTGCATCATCCAACAATCGGCATATATATTCACCATGCCTTGTATATCCATACATCGAGCCATGTGTATACTTCACATACTCGTAGTAATCATTCGCTGCGTTATGCTTCTCCTCGATCTCAAGAAGCGCTATGAGTTCCATTTCCTCGGCGGCGGTTAAGCTCATCTATCCTCGCCCTCCGTTCGTCTGGAGATAGTCCAGTTATGTCTTGTGTAGTGTTGTCGAGTCCACCACTCACGCCGAGTTGACCAGTCTTTCCACCAGTCATGAGTGCGTGCTTATCATACATAGTCCCTATGAAGGTAGATATCTGTCCTAGCGGAACAGTCGAAAGATTAGTAATTGCATTTTGCAACTCCTGAGCTTTCTTGAAATCCAACTCAGAATCTCCAATAGCATCGGATAATTCATCAAGCTTGTCAGACGCTTCAAGAGCTAATTGAATCTTCTTATCCGCCAATCCTAAAGCCAAATCCATGCTGTTCCATAAACGGTCAATAAACTGCGTTCTTTTATGTTCTCGCAAACTCTCAAGGTTGTCTGGTTCTTCCTTGCTCACCTTGTCTACAGTCGCCCATGATACACCTATTTGTTTGGCTACCGCATTTTTCGCCATACCGGTTGCCAGCAACCCTTTTATCTGCTCTTTGGTATTGTCGTCAATGCTAACTCCTGTAGCCATATCATTCACCATCCTCATCCCTGTAATAAACGCTCCAGAACCAATGCCACCATACGAAAAAAGGAACCGAGAACCAACATAGCGCATTGAGTGCGTCTATCATGGTACTCACTTCCTTATACGGTTTTTCACTATTACGATGTACCCTCGTTATGCCACTTCAACCGTAAGCGGCGAATCAATCTGTTATTTACCCTCCACGCAGGAATTGAACCCACTCCCGCGGATTTATCCACTGTGCTACGGTTACACCATATGGAGTATAACAAGAGAGTTGTAACGCACGACTGCGCACATAGCTATCATTACGTTAGCAACATTCTCTCGATACTATTACTATACTACAGGTAAGGGTGAGAAAAAGATGCTAAAAAGTGCTAACTTTGCCCATTTCATGTGACTCGATCTCTGGCATTTGCGTGAATCTTAGCGCATCCGTCAAATATTTCAGTGCCATTCGGTGAGCCTTTTTGATGGTGTCAATGCTATATCCCTTGCGCTCAGCGATCTGTTTAAGCGTCATATCATGCATCCACTTGAGTTTAATTACCGACTGTTGCTCGTCTGAGAGAATTCCGATAGCTCCCTCAATCTCGACGACAGCAGCTTTATATCGCATATAATCAATTTTGTCCTTCATACTCGTCACACCCATATCAGCAGGCTTGCCCACAAGAGCGAAGAATCGTTCCGGTGCTCCTGATCCTCCTGGCATACCACTATAATTGGAAATTCCAGCTGTTGGAACTGGTTTATGCTTCTCGTACACGTTTACCGCAAACTTATACGACTGGTATTTCTTCAGCATCTCGGTTACCTTGCTCATTCGTCCATCACCCCGTATCTATGAGCGTATTTCATCAACTGTTCATGTATCCTCTTCTTTTCATGATAGAGTACTTCCACCATAGAGATTAGTACATATTCAAAAGATACATCGCCTGCTTTATATATGTTCATCAATGCATTTACAGTAGTGTCATGTAGTGCAATCTCGTTTAACCGCTCAAGCTTTCTTTCTTGATCTGCATGATACTTACTCATTACATTCCCCTCACTCACCTAAGTTAGTCCATCAATGATTCTTTTGGCCACTTCTCCGACACACACTTCGCATATATGGATCTTGTGTTCATGTATTCCTAACAGGAACATAGCCTGCTTACCACAAGCGCATAATTGACCTGTGCTGCCAGGAGGGTCCACGATGTATATGTTTGTTGCTCTATTCATAGTGTTACTCCCTTATCCTAAAATACCTCGATACGGCCCACGTTCCACTGGGGTTATTCGGTCGATTCGATGCCCTTCGGCCAATTTAGGTCTTTTTGTTGTATATCCGCACTCCGGTGATGCTCCCGAATATTACACCCAAATACATAAACATTCCAAGCCATCTCCAAAAGCTAGAGAAGATGAATTCTATGATTTGAAACATTGTCTCATCCCCTTATATACAGGCGCCCACTAGGACGCCAGCTTTTCTTTTACTTTGCAATCTAACCTCATAGTGTCTTCGTCATAATCCGTAAGTGTGTATTCTACTTCGTCCAAAGGATGCCCCACAGTTGCTTCAAGGTGAGTCTTAGCTAGACTCTTAACCTCGTCTAATAATACAGGATCTTTCTCCAAGTCAACTTTACTAATCCGTGTCCAGATCGCGTTTTCTTCCATTACGCCACCTTACCTTTCACATATCCAAACACATGAGCCTCTAACGCGCTGAGTCTTTCTTCAACCGTTTGGCCTTGTCCACTAGATTCTGGTGTTGGAACAACCAACGGAATTTCTCCTGAAATGATTGGTGCTTCGGCACTGGGAACTGTCGGAAAAGTTTCCTCCGGTGTTACGCTATCTTGAGAATCCGCAACAACCACTTCGGTAACAACTTGCTCAGGCCGGGGTCCCACCTGAACGTTGTATCTGCCAAGCTCTAGCCTTTTGATGATCAGTTCAGTTCCGTCTTCACCCACACCTTTGTACTCGGTTTTCTTGAGCTCATCAACCCACTCTAGATTCCATACTTTAGGTTTTAATGCGAGCTCCTTCGCGCGTTCTTCACGAATTGCGTCACCTGCATCCAGGTTGCTCGCTCCGATATCAATAACTTTATGCGGATATAGCAGCGGTGCTTTGTTAGCAGTTTCGATCAATTCCATCTCGCGCTCTTTCAAGCGAGCGACTTCGGCTTGTAGTTCCTTAATCAGCTCTCCAGCGTTCTCGAATCGCTTTGCAAAATCATTACGTTCAATTTCAGCCTGCCCTTTGGCTTTGATTAATTCTTTGTTTTGTTCAGTGGCGTCATCAACATCCTTGCGTAATTCACGGATTTGACAATCTCTTTCTTCCTGTAGTCCCATGTAGTAATTGTGGAGCTGCTCTCTCAAATCATCGAGATGACCTTGAATGCGATCGTTTAAAATTTGTGTCCCATAAATATCATTATAGTCAACGTTGAAATCATACTGACGAGGAATTGCAATGTTCGATGCGTCAATGGTTGCATTTTGTTGTTGGATCTGTGCTGATTTAAGATTATCTTCCTCGATCATGATGTCATGCAGCAACTTTTCCTCTTGCTTCTCCAGTGACGAAATGAGCTCCAAATTCTTATCGACAGCCTTGCTTTTTTCCTCCGCAAGTTGGTTCTGAACGCTTGTAAGTTGATCCCGTAAATTCATGTATTCATCCTCCTGAGATTAAATTCGTCCAAATTACCTTATTAGACTAATTATAGCACACTTTTACTCGTATTAACACGATATATTGATACTTTTTCTCTCATTTACTCAACATTTAGTATTCTAGTCACCGACTGCTTTACGCCTATTCGGGAACGCGATATCGACACTCGACGTGCTCGCATTTTGGTGGAATCCGATCGCAGGAGTCGACTGCTGTTTCTGCTCCAATTTCTCCAAGCGCTGTGTTAAATCAATTATGATCGCCTTAGCAATTGGATCTTGAATCTTTGCTAGTGCTGGTATGTTCATTTCTACCACCCCCTACGACCGATTTAAAGGCATCTGTGAGCTTCATGGATTCTCGGATGATATTTGGGTCGTCGGATACTATAAACACTCCTGTATGACGTCCTGAGACGCTCTGAACGGTACTGATGTATGTTTGGTTCATGATATGACCTCCACGATCTCTATTTCCACTCTTGGATTCTTCTTGTCCACTTCGTAATCCATAATGCGTGGTAACGCGTAACGATCATTTGTATAGATCTGCGCTGCCTCCAGACAATCAAGAAGCAACTTTAACGTATTGTGCGTGTCTCGCTTTTTATTGTCCGGCCAGAAGTACCAGAGATTAACGATCACTTTGCCGTCCGGCGGCTTCCATTTGTTTTTAGTCCGCCATGCTTTCGCTAGCAATATAGCCAAGTTTTGATAATGCTCAGCATCCCTCGAAAGGACTTTAATTCTCCGCATGGCAGCTTGACCTTTTTTGTTGGTGTAGCGTATCGCTCTGTTCTCGTACATGTGATTAACACTAGGTGCCGTGCCTGGGATTACAATTTTCATCACATCACCTCTTTCACATCAATATTCGCGAATGTGTACTTGAGCTTCTTCAAATGTTGCTCTGCCACGTCTCTGTCTGGTACTGGCGGCGTGAGTCTGCGTGACTTGTAGTAGACGGCCCATTTCATGCGATGTCCGGACCTCCTTTGTACGATCGGTTCAATATCTTCTCCAGCGCATGGTCTGGTCTTGCTGGTAATCCGCGCTTCCATTCCGCTAACTCTATGGGATTCATGAATGAACTAGTTACCTCGCCATTCGCTGTTCCCTTGGTTTCAATCCCTTTTGGCATGCTGTAGCGGTATACTGGTTTCTTTTTCAAGTTAATTCCTCCCCAATAGTTCGAATTTTCTGATCATTTCAGACAGTACCATCCTGTGTTTCCACCGTTTCAACGGGTCCGTCTCTTGTTGCATCATTTCCTCGATGTGTGCGAACGTCTTTAACAACGCGTCCATTTCACCACTCCTAGAAATAGTTATTTGTGATTGTTTGATACACTTTGTCGTATTTCAGCTTCACCAGTCCGGTCGGTCCGTTCCGCTGTTTAGCTAGATTGACCTCAAGTATTCCTGGTTCTGCGGTATCGGGGTTGTAGTATTCATCGCGATAAAGAAGTATTATGCCATCTGCTACAGCTGCAATTGCTGCGCTACCTGTTAAGTCGGATATGATTGGCCGTTTCTGCTGCCTTGCGTCAATGTCCTGCTTGAGCTGCGACAGTCCAAGTACGAAGCAGTCACACTCTTTAGCCGCAATTCGGATCTTTTGGCACACACGGTGCAGTGCGGATCCGGTATTGTCGTTCTTTTCAGAGGGCTCCATGATTTCTTGAAGATAGTCGATGATGACCATGTCCAATCCTTCTTGACGCTTCATTCGCCGCATCTCGCTTGCTATATAATCAGCGGTGACGCCTCGTTGATCATTGATAGTAATTCCGGAAATAATGCCCATTGCTATGCCGATGTTGTCTCGTTTTTCCAGTGGCACCCTACCTGTCCGCAAATCTTGTAGCGGAATCTGACACATGCTTGCTACGAACCGGTTGTATATCTGCCCTTTGTTCATTTCCAGGCTGAACATAGCAACCTTTAGCCCTTTCTTTGCTGCATTACCTGCGAGCTCATTGGCGACAGCTGATTTTCCCATACTCGTCCGAGCTCCGAGTACAAAGAAGTCAGCGCGTTGAAAGCCAAGTGTGAGTGCATCTAGCCCAGTGTAACCAGTCATCATGCCATATGCTCGAGTGGGATCGGCCATCTTGAGCTCCAAATCCTCGTACCAGTCCACCAGTCCGTCGATTCTACTCTCTTTTTCCAGCGATTTCGGCCGGATCGCCAGCGCCTTCTGTTCAAACTCATTCAAAATTTCCTCGAAGTCCGTTTCAACCGGATCACTCACAATACCTTTGTATGTTTCAAGCAGGTGATTGAACTTGCGACGGGCATCAAACTCTAGGAATTTACTCAACGTGTAGTTGAATTGGTTCACCGATGGTACGGAACCCATCATTTCTGATAGGTATCCGATTCCACCAACTTTGTGAATTTGATTGCTAAAGTGGATCGCTACGTTGTTTAAGGTTGCTTCTATGTTCCGGTCGTTTAGCTTCTGCAGCATGACGAATATGTTTTTGTGCATGGCACTCATGAACATGTCTGCATTCGTGACCGTTACTGTGTCCCTCACCAGTGTTGGATCAAGCAATAACGTACCCAGTACCTGAGACTCAATAATTTCTGTATCAAACATCTCCGTTGGCCGCCCTCACTCTCGCCATTAAATCAGCATCAGGAATAAATTCTTTTGGAGCAGCTACAGGCTGCTGCTTGGTTTGAATGGACACAACCTTTTTTCTTTCCTCATCATGGCGTCTTTTGGATTCCGCCCTGGTGTATATGCCTTCTTTAATCCAGCGATCAGAAATTGATTTTAGATAATTCATACTTGGCACGCCTCGGCTGCTTTCGCCAGCTTCCAACATCAATTCTTGAATGAATATCTCGGTGTAACCAAGTTTTAATAGGTCAGTCACGAATTTTGTCATGTGTCCAGTCATGTTGAACGTTCCAAACACATCAGTATGAACATCGATGATCGTTTTCGTATATGCATCGGCTGTAGTAGTAGTATCTTTTTCTTTCTCTAGTTCTAAATCTACTTCTGTTTCGTCATGTGACGTCACGCTAACGTCACTTAGTAGTAATTGTTTGCGTTTTTCTCGATATTTAATGTTTCTAAGCCTTGTTTGTTCCCTTATTTTGTCCATTCCCTCGATGTTTTGATATTCATTCCAATTTTTGATATAGATAATTTCATCGAATACCTCAATCATCGAAAACCGTTCAAGAGTTATAAGTGCAAGATTAATCACAGATACATCAAAATCAAATTCTATCGCCAAATCCTCGGGTCTGAATGCTATTGCATCTGTTAAATATAGAGCCCCGCTTTTGTTGCACTCCCCTGCTTGCGCTAAGAGAAAAACCCATATTAATACGATGTTATTACCCTCTGGAAGCTTGCGTATCCGCTTAATTTTTTTGTTGCTTATCATGTCGGTATAGATTTTAATCCATCTTACGTCTGCCATAATTCACCGACTTCCCTAATTCGTACGTGCTCTTTACTGTGGCATTCCTCGCATAAAGTCAATCCATTTGATACTTCAAATCTGAGCTCTTTATAATCAGCAAATGATTTAATATGATGTGCGTTCAATTTATTCCCTTTTGTCCTACAATGTTGGCAAGTGTAATCATCTCTTTCGAATACAAGACTTCTCCAAGTGGTGTATTCTGCTGTAGTTCGGTAATGTTGGTTTGAAAGCCATGGAGCAATTACTTTAATTTCGTTATTATTTACCTCAAGCATTCCAAGCTTAGTAAGCTCCGAGATGGCAAGCGATATCATTTCTTTTGATTCTCCAATTACAATCGAAAGTATTTCGTCAATTGGCGTATCTAGATTCGCAAAAGTGGTATAAACATTTGTCGCTTTTCTTTTAACCTTTAAATATAGTTGAAACCATATCAAGAAAATTGCATCTCCATTTTCAAGGCTCAAGATATATTCGATTTTCTCGTTTTCAAACATATCTATTGTGATCTTAATCCACTTGATATCCGCTGCCACCTTGATTCCTCCTTTACTGAGTAACTAACAACTGACTTAACTCCATAGTGCCTTGTTTGTTCCAGTACGTTGCTGTCTCTTAACAACGATCTCTTTGCAGTTTGAGCATTTGAAGAAGTTCGAAAATGATTCCCGACCATCCGTATGCATCATGAATTTGAAGTCATGCACTTTACCGTCTGAACAATTTTCGCTTGGCTTGTCCTTAGCTAGTTTCATATCCTGTATCATTTGTTTAAAGTCATCCATGTCGATGCTCCTTTGTTTTTGCGGCTTGCCGCCCCCGCCCGACAGCATAGGCTTAGCCGTAGGCGGTGTCCGTGTAGGGTCTTGTAGGGTTATGAGTTTATGATGCCAACATACTTGAGAAGCTTCTTTCCGTACCTGTATGCCACGGGATAGTTCCAACTCCACCAGACTATCCACTTCGCTTCTTGATCGATCTCAGCGGCTTCTGAGGGGCTTAGACACTGCAACTCTCCTGATTCGTTTGGCTCTGTGTTCATTCCACTCTCCACTTCCCCTCACGTTCTGCCTTGGTCATACTCGTCGTGGAAGGCATAATGCACCAGTGTTTACCACAGGAGTATGGCGTTAGGTCTTTTACGTTGTAGCTATTACCCGTGTTAGATATGATGGATTGATTTAGGTTGGCTTTGAATAGTGATTCGCAGAAGTTCATTCTCCATCCTTCCCTTCCATTACAGGATCCGTCCGTTTATTCCACACACTCTCTGCAAATTTGTATGCCTCTTCTACATCTCCGTGTAATGTTGCTTGTGATATCTTCGCAGGGCATAGTTGACTTTTACATCCAACAGTTGCTAGATACCCTTTTCGGTAACGTTTATTTGTCTTGCGTTCTGCGTTACTTCCGCAAAATGGGCAATTTTTCAATTCCACAGTATTCACTCCTTCGTGTTTTGCAGCAAAGCTGCCATCGATCCCGACCGAACCACCCAGCGTTAGCGTTAGCCGGATCAGGTATTCCCTTGTATCTCTCCAGTTCCAAAACAACAGCTACATGTTTCATCAAAGGTTCTAGCAAATCCAGTGAACCCTGTTCCATTGCAACTTTGACATTTCTTCCCTTGTATTTGTTGGAGTAACGTACGTGCATAGTGGGCCGTTATTTCGTCTTCCGTCTGCTCTAAGATCCGTTTTAGCCCCTCTATAAGCTGCTTATTTTGCTGTTGGAGTGTGCGAATTTCCTTAACTAAGATGAGTATATTTCTGACCAACCTAGCACCAACGGCAATTATTTTCTTGCCGCTCTTTTCTCGCTTAGGATTACTAGATATAACATTATTTTTCATCCCTATCGCAATCTCTCGGATTTTAGACTCCGTCTTCTGTATCTGTTCTTCCGTCATAGGTATTCACTCTCCTCAATAATTAAAATGCTATACGGCTGCCGGCTGACGCCTAGGTATTGCTGTCGAGCGGGGGCCTGCGGCCGTATGCTTACTGTTTACCATTTCGAGGTCATGCTCGTTATGGTTAGTCGCTCCGTTATCATGACGAAGACCTTAAGATCATCAATATTCAAGGTGTTCATGCTTCCATTTCCTTGATTTTATCCTCATAGTGATTCCAATCATCTTCGTCGAAGCAATTTTTATAACTTGAGATATAATGACCTTGGTTTTCTATAATGTCGTTTAAGGTGACGGCAAGATATGTCTCTTTCATCACTACCTCTAACCCTTCCTCATCGAATACTCCACTCCCAACAATTCCAGTAAAACGACAAAGTTCATCAAATGGAATGAAAACTAGTGCGTAAACTGTTTTGTTTTTATCGAATTCACTTGTGTATAAATGCGTTTCATTTGTCTTTAGGAAATCATATAAATTTGCTTCAACTTCCACTTGAAAACCCTCCTCATACATCTCAATATTCAAACGGTGTTCATATTCTCAAAGCGTTCATGCACTGCAAAAAATTCAGTTTCGGACTCGATTTCGAATAGCCTGATAAATCCATTTACCTCCTCAAAACGGAATGGCACAGCCTTGCTCTCGGCTTCCTGTGCTAGAGGGAACCAACAAACAATGTACTTCCTGTTGCCCATTTCAAAAGCTGCTAGTATGTCCGCAACAGCAGCATCGCCGTTAGGCAAAACAACCTGCTTTATTAGAGGTTCATCCCCTTTGACCTTGATCATTTCAGCACCCCATGTCCTTTAGTATTCAGCGAATGTTCATCACTCATAACTGGCAAAACATCCGCAACCACCTATATCTTCCAGGTCTATCTGCAATCCTAAACCATTCTCCCAATCATCTCTGAGCTGTTCTAATGAGTAAGGAATTTTCTTGTATTTCGCTAACTTTTTACCTTCATCATTAATTTCATAATGAGAAAATATCGAATTAAATTGAACTGTGACATCCGAACGATCCAGGTAAGCCTGCATGTCTTTCTCTTTCTTTTCGTTGTACTTGTAGTAATCAGGATTGTCCTTAAGAAAGTTAATGAAATGCCCCTTTCCTGCCCTTACACAAAACCCACCGCAATTCGCATGTGCATATCCCTTTCGATACATGCGCTGCACTCTAGTACCGTTCTGTTGATCCTCAAGATGAATCTCATGCTTTGTCACATAAGGTTCTTCAGTGAGTGGAGCAACGACCGTGTAAGGCGCCCAGTGCTTTATAATGCCCTTCATCCGATGATCCTCTGACCAATCGATGCCAACATAAAGAATTACTTCATCTGGCTTATAATTATCGCGGATATATCTACCGGATAGTGCTTGTTTTAACTCATGGCTACATTGTGCTACCCTGCTGTTTCCGATCCAACGGTTATCCTTAAATACATCCCAAGGTGTGCGACCATCAATAAGCCATATAAAATTAGGTGCCTGCACCATTGTCGCTTTAGCGATCAAAGGCATAATCCTTTTCCGTTCTTCAATGTCTTCCTCTGACTTTATGTCCGGTATAGCTTCGACCATCATTAGTAATTCAGAATCAGCTGGAACTCCGTAAAGATGCAGTGCTGATTCGATCATATATCGATAAGTGTCTCGATCCTCTACCAAGGTATCAGTGAAAAGAAGGAACAACTCGGTTATGCCATTTTCTTTAGCAACTCGCTTAGCAGCCTGCTTTGATCCAGAACCACCTGAATACATTACGATATGCTTCAATTTCTCACCTCACAGATGGAATCCGCCTATTGCCTCGTCCATGATGTCCTGATTAATGCCTATATATCTAAGTGTGATGCTCGGCGCTGAATGGTTAAAGATCTCTTGTAGCAAAGCTACATCCTTGTACTTTTTGTAGAAGTGGTATCCAAACGTCTTTCGTAGTGTGTGAGTGCCGATTTCTACAAGTCCGACTTCCGCCGCCGCTTTGTTCAATATTCGGTAAGCCTGCACCCTGCCAATGTTCTGTTTGGTGCGATAACTTTTAAATAGTGGATCTTTATCGTGCATGCCTTTGGTGTAATCGTTGATTATTTCACGAAGATCAGAATTTATCGGGAACCGCTTTTTCTTTTGCGTCTTACCTTCCACGATTCGAATATGTGATTTGTTCCGGACGTCCTTGACATGCAGCTTCAGTAAGTCACCGATCCGCAGCCCTACGTTAATGCCCATAACTAAGAGGAACCAATCTCTATCCGAATAACCCTTTAATACCGTCTTCATTTGCTCCAACTTCTCTACACTTCTGATCGGCTGCACAACCTCTATGGCTCTCCACTCCTTCTCTATTTACGAACACTAGATATTCATTTTGTTTCCTGATGCCATTGGTGAAACTTTGAACCCAACTTATTTAATACCTCGGCTTCCTCTTCTTCTTCATTATTTGCACCCAACGTATCGACAGTCATTAAGACCTGATACAGAACTTTAACTTCAATATCAGATAAATAATATTGCTTTCCCATGTTTTCACCCTATTCATTTTGATACTTCATTCATTTCATCATGTTCTTTCCAATGCTCATCACATGCAGCATAGTAATGATTTTCGTCGCCCTCTATTGGATGCTCGTAAAATGTTGCATGCTTTTCACAAAGCCAACATGGCATAACTCCCTCAGCAACAGGATGGCGTACTGGAATATAATTGTTTTTGCCTGCCTCTAGCCCCGCTAGTAAACATCTCAAGCCAAAGTGTTCATCCATCAACTTCTCATATTCTTCGTCCGTTATGCCGCTAGATAGCTCTATTTCTATCGCAAACAGCCGGTTCGTGATCTCTAGCTGCTTTTGGAAATTTGCGTTCATGCTTCCTCCAGTAACTACCCAACCTGTAGGTCCAGGTAATGTGTGATGCCTTTTAGCTGCTTTGATTCCCGGCAAAATCTGCACTTCTCGCAGCGGTTCGGTTCTTCCATTCCGGTTTTGACCGACATGATACGAGGCATGTTTCCTGCTATTGTCTCTAGCTCTCGTTCAATGTCGTTGTCATCAAATCCAATTACCTCTTTATCCGGAACGTCTTCTTTGGAAACAGCCACGATCAGCGGCTTGTACCAGTTTTGCCGTTTAGAGAATCGCTTCTCAATTTCTGCGTATATAGCCATTTGAGTATCATATTTGTAAGCTTCAACGAATGAGACATACCCGCGATCATTGTCCCAATACTTGTCGTGAATGCTCTTAACAGTCTTGATGTCGGCGAACAGGCTACGTTCTGGTGCATATAAATCAAGTCGTATCTTCCATACAGCCCCAGCGAATCCAGCGGTCATGATGACCTCTTTCTGGCCTTGAAGGATGAACATACAGAACGGATCGGACTTTAAAACACGTATCATATCGTCAGCCTTTGCATAATCTGCGTATGGCTTCCCTTTTGCGTTGAAAATCTCAGTGGCATACTCTATTTTGTAAGTATCCAACGTTCCTTCGAATGCCGCGTGGACATAGGAGCCAACTCCGAAAACTGAGGGAGCCGACTCTTTCCAACCGTTTATCTTAGCCATCGCCTTGGACTCACACGCCAGAAAGTCCTTGTACTGGCTGTTGCTCATGTACTGCTTATTAGCCTCATCAGAGTGGTAATTCTGACTGGTTAGGATCAGCATTGTTACTGCCCTCCGTTTTCTTGAGATATTCGTCGAACCCTTCAATGATGTTCGATCCTGTAGACTCCGCAGATGACTTCTGAACGCCTTTAATCTCGAAGTAGTCCTCTCGTTTACCCATGCCATCACGAAGCGTTTTAAACACGTTTCTGAGCCTCACAAGGTCCTGTTCGCTGAATGCATCTGCTTTGCATCCAATAAACTTTTCTAGCATGGATTGATTTACTTGGTGCTCCTTTTCAAACATAACAATCATTGTTCTGATACGATCGGATAAAGGTTCTTTGTTACCACTAGCCATAGTCTGTTTGCACTTTTCTACAGCTGCGTCAATTACATCTCCTGGGATGACACCAAGGATACATGCTCTTAAGCGGCGAGCTCCATTGTTAGCTACCAGTTCGTAGATGTCACGGGGATCATCGAGTTTGCTAATTGATCCCTTAGCTTTGCGTTCATGTCTCACATCAAATATTTTTGTCTGCCGGACATTCGTTTCAAGGTCCCATGCATAGGACATAGCCTTAGATACGCCGGGCTTTTGTTCTAACTCGATAACTCCAAAGTCGATGTTTCCCCAGTTTTGTGCGACAACCTCAGCCAACCGAATCGACGGACCAGTAACCTTTTGACCACCACGCGGGAATTCGTAACATGCTTGCTCGGCCAAGATTTTGCGTTCGCAGGCTTTCATAATCCGATTGAACGCTGTAAATTCATCCCGCGGAAACTGTTTTGCAACAAACATCGCCATCTGAACTTCTTGCGCCTGGCGGCTGACCATCATTTCGGTTGTCGTGGATTTTTCCGTCTTGACTGGTTGCATATATGTGGAGAAATCTATCGCTGCTTCCATGTTAAAACCTCCGTTTTTATGGTATTATCGAAATAGAAACTTAACTTAGCGGTTGATTTTCGTTAGAGCTACTGTTGACGCAGCGGCTTTTTTCTTTCTCATCATCCTTGCGTGCTGTTTAAATGCTCGCCATACTCCTTTTTCGTCACTCCGCGACTTTGCTTCCCTAGCTAGTTCTAGGTAACTCACTGGCTTGACCATTCGCCTCGGCCTCCCGTCTTTTGATCTCAGTCTCCAACATGTGCTGCTCAGCGACATTTTCAACGAACACCAATTTGCGGCGCAGCTCATCCGTTGATTCAGTGTGGTAGTAGTGTTTTAGCCAGGCTAAGTTAGTATCGTTCATGTTATCAACTCCTCTTAGATCTAAGTAATTGAATGTTGTGGATCGAGACAATTTCAAGATTCTTATTTTCTTCTATGAATTTTTCTGCACATCTGATTCCTCGTCTACTACTCAAGAAGACTTCGGATTCAAATATTGACCGCCCAACACTTTTTTTCGGATTTGTAAGATATAAGATATTCATGCGACTTTCTAATCCTTCTCATGCGATCCTCTCCTCTACTGCAGTATGTAACTCCGCATTAAGTATCATTTGCTGATCAGGAAACTCATGTACACGACCGCGGTTAAGGTGAAGTTGTATGGCGTAGGCAATCTCCTCTAGCTGCTCATCAGTTGCTTGTATGCCGATCTCCGAGCCTGCAGATGTGAGTTTCAGGTATGCGGGTGTGTACGTTGTCTTGGGATCTACTTTGGCTTCAAAGCAGCCGGTTGTAACGTCTAAGGTCATGTCTGTTTTCATTTGGTATCAGCTCCTTCAACGATAAATTCCGCATCATCAATGGATTCAACATTTTCCAGATGACCTCTGTAATCCCAAGTAAATGTGCCTGTTTTAAAATCAATTGATGTAACATCTACGGGATCACTGTGATTTCGGAGAATTGCTTTTATTGTTAAACCTTTCATGCGTTTACCCCCTCGATTTTAATTCCTAGAATATCAATAGCCTCTTTAAGTCCTATAGCCATACCACGGTATTTTCGATCATCACTCGAAATGTAGCCGTCATATCTGAAGCGAATAATTTCTTCAGGCGTCTGAGGTTCTATTTCATATCCATTAACCAATGCGCAAGCAATTAAGTAAGGATTTTTTAGGTAGTAATCGTGAATAGTGCAAAGTTCTCCTGTAACTGGTTCATCTACCTCCCAACGCGCTATACAAGCCATAAGTGACGTAACTCCCATATACTTCATTTGATCGATTGCTTCCGCAACTTTCCTAGGCAACTTCACTTTGTCCGGCATGTTTAACTACCTCCATATGATTTTCAATTGTGCGGACCCACACACCGTCCGACTCTTCCTCTCCTGCCTCTTTCAGGTGGATTTCACACACCTCGCGCCACTTGTGTAAGTGAATCGCATGTGTCGCTTTCCTCGAGCACTCGTAGCAGTTCATGCTCACCCTCCTCTTCAAGGAACTTATTTATGTCGATTCCTAGATGCGTCAAAATGTCGTTGATATCTAGCTCGATCATTGGGGCTCCTTCGGCCAAAATGTATTGTCCAGTCTTGCTCCTGCATAACCAACATAGGTAAGTCGTATATCCAACTCCGTACCATCTGTGAATGTAAGTTCAACCATGTCAGAAGTTATTCTCGCTCGTAGGATAGTCTTACCATTTACATCGCTGTCTTCTGCTTCCTTGTGATGAATCACTTTTCTGCACCTCCCTTCGTACCTCGTTAATGTAAACTTTAGTAACCATCCGCGTTTACTTGTGGTATTATTTAGGACTGTGGGGATGGTTTATGCTCCTATATTCGAATGTTGGGATTCTTGTTCTAATTGACTTAGGAAAAGATCACGGTGAATCCTTAGCATTTCATTATCTTTACGTCCACCTGGCGGGTTCCACACTGGTCTATGAGGCTCTTTCATAATCTCGCTGGCTTTCGGGCGGCTGCAGGAGAATATTTGCATCACATGCTTAACTGTTAGTAGTGGTGGTAGTTCCATTGGATCAGCTCCTTTATTGGGCTAATGTGTGTTCTCGATCAATTGATGGGATTATTCCTTGCTTAGCTAGTAATTCATGAATGAACAAACGACCTTTTTGGGACCACTTTGTATTCATCTTTACTGAACGTTCGCCGTTATTGTGAAGCACATCAATGGTTTGCGACTTCGTGAATCCTTTGTCTTGGTGTTTTTGGTATAAGAGCCATTGACCATTAAGTTTGTATTGCACTTTCTCTTCGTGGAGTATTTGATTTAACTGCTGTCCGCTTAACCCATAATCCTTGGCTATTTGCGTAACACTCACAGTATCTTTCGATTGAAGAATGCGATCCAAATAAGTAACTTTTGGTTCATACTCCTTAACTTGTTGCTGGAGCATCAGTTTTTCCGTTTCGAGTTGTTCATTTTTATCACTTAGGTCAGCTGCTAGCCTGAGAGCTTCGCTATATGATTGGGGTAATGGGAATTGTGGTTTGTTTAATTCATCGCGCATGCGTTTGAATTCTCCCAAAAAGCGAATCTTCATTTTCATTGCTTCAGGAGTTACGTAGGCCATTGCGACAATAGCAAACGCTTCTTCTGTTAGATTGAATTTCGGGTACCATTGTTTGTTCTGTGGATGTTGGTACTGGGTGTGCTGAAAGTTCAGCAAGCCCCATTGTTTCTCACCAGCTTCATTTAGTTTATTTAACTGGTTCTCAATATCGGCTAATACATTTTTATGATCTTTATTGAATGTTTCAGCTACCATTAAACTATCTGTAACTGGTCGATTGTTTTAGATGAATACAAGTTTCATTTGAACATCTCCTTATGCTGTTTTATTATGACTCGTTTTGCGTCCTTTTTCTTCAAAAAAAAGCGTCCATTCAAAACCTAAAGCATTAGAAATATTTTTTGCTACTTTAGGCGATGCATTACGGAAACCAGTCTCAATTCCAGAGTAGTAGCTACGTGATATTCCAGATAATGTAGCCACTTCTTGTTGAGTAAATCCTTTAATTTCACGAATTTTAATTAACCACTCTCTCATCCATATCACCACCTGACTCGTTTTGCGTCATCAATATATTTTCATTATATGACTCAATATGAGTCATGTCAACTATATTTTTAAATTTTGTGACGAGTTTTGAGTATCTTTATTTAAGATTCATTTTGCGTCGCTATAATAACAATATAAGGATGGTGATCTAGTGCTTTACAAGATGCTCATTAGACTAAGAGAAAAGACTGGCTTAACACAAAAAGACCTAGCTACAAAGCTAGGTATAGCAAGAACTACATATTCAGGTTATGAGAACGGAGCAAGAGAACCAGACTTAGAGACACTCAAGAGAATTGCAGATTATTTTGATGTTACACTAGATTACTTATTAAATGGAGAGGAATCTAAGAAAGTGATTTTAACTGACACTATAAAAATTAGATTGAATGAGGAATTCGATAAATTAACAAAAGAGGAACAAGAAAACTTACTGACTTTTATCGAAAGGATGCCTAAGAAGATCAAGTAATTTACTGTAAGATGGATTATTTTCATATTCAGAAATTAGAGACTCGATATTAGTCACATCCAGTTCTTCTATTTTGTCAGCGAAATTATCATGTTCTTTTTTCATTAGACACCCCTATCTTTGTTTTGTGTAACAAAACATATTGTTTAGAATAACTTAACACGAACACTAGTTCTATTTCAAGGCAGCCGTTTCCAGTAAAAATTAAGGGTGAATACATGGCACTCCGTATAGGGAGATGCCTTCTGCCGCGTATCTTAAAAAAACAAAAATTATCACAAGCAGAATTTTCAATAAAAGTGAATATGTCAGAATCGACAATATCTCATTATGTAAATAACAGAAGAATAATGTCTCTTGAGACCGCAAAAATAATTGCGAACGCCCTTGGTGTTACAATTGATGAGCTTTACGAATGGCAGAAGGTTGAGTGATTATTCGCTCTCCCTCGGATCAGTCTTTACTCTTGCGTAAACTTGTCTTACAAATAATACAACCTAATCCGAAATATAGGTTGCGCGAATGTTCTGTAAATGGAATATACCACAACCATAGATTAAATAAAATTACCGAAATCTGGGTGAAATCGGTAGTTTACATGACTTGTTATATGTGATATAATTCCACGAATTTTGTTGTAAAATAAAAAAACCGCAAATGCCTTATGACATCACGGTTTTACGGTATTTTAGGTATGTGTCGCACTTTAGATAAGTTTCCTCGGCTTACTGTAGTGTGTAGATTATTGTCGAAATATGCAAGCTTTAAACTCTCAGAAACATATAAAATTTTCTTAATATTTACTATATTTCCTGAATCTAGTTTTTCGAATCCGAATTGTGAAAACATAACAATAAATGCATCAATCGGACCACTGATCCTAAGATAGAAAAAATCAGAAATTGTATGAACGACGATTTTGCTTTTAATTAATAACATAAAACAGACATCTTCAATCTTAATATTTATTTCATGTTTATACAAACCCACAGCATTTACACAAGGCAATAGTAATGATTGATTCATATATCAGTATACTTCTTACTTCAAAATTTCTTTAGGAGCTTGAACTTCACCAATCGCTCCTTTGAATGTAACTACAAATACAAACGCCACTGCTGCAAGTGACAAAGATGAAACGCGAGCAATATATTTCTTCATTTTTTAGATTCACCTCCTTGTAAAAGTTAAAAGTAACGATTGCATAATAAACGAGATGGCAACTACTGGAGAATTAAGAAGAAAATTAGATAACACTATCAATATGGATATAATTTTAAATGCTGGCTTAGCCTTTTCTGTCCATCTTGTATTTTTCAAATTACTTGGAGCCAGAAACAAAACGATGACCAATGACACAAAATTCATTAGATATATATTAACTCCTGTTTTAGCTATGTATGGAATAGATGACAAAAGAATGACTGTAACAACAGCGCATAAATCTAGTGACTTAAAGTGGAATCCACCAGAGAAAAACCTTAACACTATAAACGCATATATAGCTGTTACAGTTTCGGTAAAATCCCCAAAAAAATATCCAATTATTAAACATGGAAAAACAGCGAAAAATAGATTTATAACCACCTTAAGCGCAAATAACAAAACATCATAACTTACTGGACCATCTGGATCATTGTTTTTTATCCATTGCGCCCACTTCAACGACAGTTGTTCTATCATATCCGAAATCCTTTCTATATGAGAGATAGAACAATATTAGTAATGCTCCAATTACAGAAGGTAAAACAATATATACCCCTGCATGGTAATTTAAAACCCAATACATAGTACTGCATACTATTAGCGCTGCAATACTATTCGTAAACAGTCCCAGGGTTTTAGTCCCACTTATATTATACCTTAAAAATCCATCATGTGGCGGCTTAGATATATGGGAAAAACCAAAATTGCACTTCCAAAGTAAGTATCCCACGAAATAACATATTATCTGGCTTGTAATCTGTATGACGTATGTCCCGGATCCTGTCAATTCATGAGCATCATTAAAACTAACAATATTAGCAAACTCAAGTATTGGAAAGATTGTGAATTGAATTCCCACAAAAGCTAAGTAACCAATTGAAGAAAGATCAATCGCATACGATAAATTAACTTTAAATAGATACATCAGTAAGACGATATACAATAAAAACTGTATCGCCATATCCCAATCAGGGATATTAAATATCATCCTATTAGCATACGAAACGAATGTCAGTATAATAGTGGACAATAGTATTTCATACTTGTACTCATTAATCGGAAATCTAAATATTTTGAACATCAAAACAAAATTACATAATGAGTCTAAAGCACCTAGTAATAAGTACAGGAATATCTCCATTTGCGCGCCTCCGGTATTTCATATGACTATAGTATTAATATACTTAAAATATAGAAAATCTTCTACTTGAATTATGTAAACTACTATATAAGAAATATTTAAGGAGGAACACATGGAAAGTGACTTCTCATGGTGCTCAAAGTGTCTGCGCGCCTCTTTAAAGTCATCATGGAGTGTAAAAGGATATAAGTATGGTTCTTGCCCGCGCTGCGGTGTAACAGAACATAGGAATGGCATAGATTGGTCAAAGTTAGTTGTTGTTAACGACTACCCAGTTGTGCCGGATCACGATAAGATGTATGCACTACATCCTACATTATTTTAGGGAGATTAATTATGGCTACATTCAGAAAACGAGGAACAAAGTGGAGTTATCGAATTGATTTAGGTGTAGATCCACGTACAGGAAAAAGGGACCAGCCGACAATAAGCAGGAATGGTGATTATCCAAATGGGTTCTTTACGAAGAAGGAAGCCCAGAACGCTGCGACACAACATCAGCATGAAATAGATAAGGGTACATATGTACAAGAGAAAGAAATATTATTTTCGGAATTTGTCCCAATGTGGATGAAGTCATACGGTCATAATGTGAAGAAAGGCACTGTTCGTGTAAGGACGCATGAATCCAATCATCTTAAAGATTTCTTTGAACATACCAAAATGAAAAACATTACAAAGAAAATGTATCAAGATGCATTGAATCACTTCAAAGACATTGGCTTGTCGGATAGTACGGTATCTGGCATACATTCAACTGGACGAATGATCTTTTCTAAAGCCGTAGAGCTGGATGTGATTAAAATTGATCCAACTGCATATGCGAAGATTCCGAAAGCCCAAAAGACCGTCGAGGAACTGGAGACGGAAGAAGAAATTCCAAAGTATTTGGAGAAGGAAGAATTAAATTCGTTCCTAAAAACGGCTCGTGATCAAGGGATGAGAGGAGATTACGCAATATTTCTCACATTATCTTACAGTGGAGTAAGGGCTGGGGAATTATGTGCTCTGAAGTGGTCTGATATTGATTTCGAGGAACAAACAATGAGTATTACTAAGACATACTATAACCCAACTAACAACACGAAAGAATATTTCCTTGAAACTCCGAAGACGAAGAAGTCTAAACGTAAGATTGAATTAGAAGAAATCGTACTCGATGAATTAAAAAAACATAAAGCTGCTCAAAACGAGGTGCGAATGGCGTACCGCGGAACTTACCACGACAAAGGATTTATTTTTGTTAATGATCATCTCTATCCAGGATACCCGTTTTATATAAAAAAAATAGAAAACAGAATGTCACGGTTACTCAAACTGGCCAATCTCAATGAAACTCTAACGCCTCATTCGCTCCGTCATACACATACATCGTTATTGGCTGAAGCAGGCGTTGGGTTAACAGAGATTATGGACAGGCTTGGACATAAAGATGACGATACGACGAAAAACGTGTACTTACATGTCACCAAGACAAAGAAAAAAGAGGCCTCTCAAAAGTTCGGAGAACTCATGAAAAACCTCTAGTTTTAAATCAATGAGGTCAAAATGAGGTCAATCGACCTCATTCACCATCACAAACCCTTATATATCAAGGGGTTCAGGAACGACTTACATCATGCCGCCCATTCCACCCATGCCGCCCATATCAGGCATGCCTGGTTTGTCTTTTTCTGGTTTATCAGCGATAACCGCTTCAGTTGTCAAGAACATAGCCGCAACGGAAGCTGCGTTTTGCAGTGCGGAACGTGTTACTTTGGCAGGGTCAACGATACCTGCTTCGAACATGTTCACCCATTGGCCAGTTGCCGCGTTGTAGCCGATGCCTACTTTTTCGTTCTTCAGGCGCTCAACGATAACGGAACCCTCTTGACCAGCGTTAGCTGCGATTGTGCGAACTGGCTCTTCGAGGGAGCGCAGGATGATGTTAACGCCTGTTTGCTCGTCGCCAACAGCTACTACTTTAGCTACTGCGTTGTATACGTTAACCAGTGCAGTACCACCACCGGATACGATACCTTCTTCAACAGCTGCACGAGTTGCGTTCAGAGCATCTTCAATGCGAAGTTTGCGCTCTTTCAACTCAGTTTCAGTTGCTGCGCCAACTTTGATAACAGCTACGCCGCCAGAAAGTTTAGCCAAACGTTCTTGCAATTTTTCTTTATCGAAATCGGAAGTTGTTTCTTCCAATTGTGAGCGAATTTGCGTTACGCGCGCAGCGATGTCTTTCTTGTCGCCAGCACCATCAACGATGATTGTGTTTTCTTTGGTTACACGTACTTGACGTGCGCTACCCAATTGCTCAGGACGCGTGGATTTCAGATCCAAACCAAGCTCTTCCGTGATCACTTGACCACCAGTTAGAGCAGCGATATCGCCCAGCATAGCTTTACGACGGTCACCGAAACCTGGAGCTTTAACAGCTACGCAAGTGAATGTGCCACGAAGTCTGTTCACAACAAGCGTTGCTTGTGCTTCGCCCTCAACATCTTCAGCAATGATCAGAAGTTGTTTACCGGATTGAACGACTTTTTCAAGAACAGGCAAGATTTCTTGGATGTTCGAGATTTTTTTGTCAGTGATCAGGATGTATGGATTGTCAAGGACAGCTTCCATTTTATCCGTATCTGTGATCATGTATGGGGACGTGTAGCCACGGTCGAATTGCATACCTTCTACAACTTCAAGCTCCGTCAAGAAGCCTTTGGATTCTTCAACAGTGATAACACCGTCTTTACCTACTTTTTCCATAGCTTCAGCGATCAACTCGCCAACTTCTTCGTCAGCAGCAGAGATAGCTGCTACTTGTGCGATGGATTGTTTGCCTTCGATTGGCTTCGCGATAGCTTGAAGCTCTTCTACAGCCGCTTTAACAGCTTTCTCGATACCTTTGCGGATAACCATTGGATTAGCGCCTGCAGTAACGTTTTTCAGACCTTCGCGGATCATAGCTTGTGCTAGAACCGTTGCAGTTGTTGTACCGTCACCGGCAACATCGTTTGTTTTGGTAGCAACTTCTTTAACAAGTTGTGCTCCCATGTTTTCGAAAGCATCTTCAAGCTCGATTTCTTTCGCGATCGTCACACCGTCATTCGTGATCAACGGGCTGCCGAATTTTTTCTCAAGAACAACGTTACGGCCTTTAGGACCCAAAGTTACTTTAACAGCGTTAGCAAGAGCGTCTACCCCACGAAGCATCGCGCGGCGTGCGTCTTCACTGAACTTAATTTCTTTTGCCATGAATAGGAAACCTCCTCTGATTTAGAACCTTACATAAGTAAGTAGATTAAGCGGAATAAACTAAGTACGTGTTGCCGATCTATATCCTGCTAAATTAGGCTAATACAGCGAGAATGTCGCTTTCGCGCAAGATCAACAGTTCGCGGCCTTCGTATTTCACTTCAGTTCCAGCGTATTTGGAGAAAATGATGCGGTCGCCTTCGCTTACTTCAAGCGGAACACGAACGCCATCTTTTAACGCGCCTGCGCCTACGGCTACAACTTTACCTTCTTGCGGTTTTTCTTTCGCTGTATCTGGCAGCACGATACCACTTGCTGTAGTCTCCTCTTTCGCAACGGCTTCAATGATAACTCGATCACCTAACGGTCTGATCATGGAAAAATAGCCTCCTTTAGAAAATTGGTAATGGGTGTATTCGGTTATTAGCACTCGAATGTGTTTAGTGCTAACAACAATTCTTATGATACTCATTCTGGACGTAATTTGCAAGTCCTTTTACACATTTTTCAAACTTGGGGACACCCCCCTCATTCTATCCAAATGAAAAACAAATATTCGCGCTAACAGAGAAAAAACAGCCTGCACATGGGTGGCAGACTGTTTTCTTATTTGGGGCCGAATTCCTTCGCCCATTCTGCATCTTTGATCAACTGCTTGCGATAGATGAATCCCGACATAAAGACGCTGAACTCATATAAAACAATCAGCGGCAAAGACACAAGGATAGCTGAAATCGCATCTGGCGGTGTAATAACCGTCGCCAAAATAACGAGCAGCATGTAGGCATATCTTCTGAATTTGTGCAGACGTTTCGGGTTCAGAAGACGGATTTTCGTCAGGAACATGACGACGATTGGCATTTCGAAAACAACAGCGAGCGGCAGAATAATATTAAACATGAAGGTAAAATATTGCGCTGCACCATACATCTCTGTGATATCAAGACTCCGGCTAATGGATGAAGTAAAATAAAAGGCCATGGGAAAAACAACCCAATACCCGAAGGATAACCCTACGAGAAATAGCAAGAAGGCATATGGAATATACACGATCGAGGCTTTCTGTTCAACCTCGCGCAGCCCCGGCTTCACAAAAGCCCATATGTGATACAGAATAACCGGCAAGGTAATGAGAAGGCCCACCGCCAAGCCAAAATTCATATACAAACGCAAAGCGTCCCAAGGTGAAAAAACGTTCCAACTGATGGTGTCTGCAGGAGGAATATTCTTGATATACTTGATGATCGGTTTAGCAGAGATCAAGCCGCCAATCATCCCGATGACCAAAACGACCAAGATCCACATGATGCGTTTGCGTAGTTCGCCCAGATGCTCGACGAGTGACATTTCTTCGTTCGTTGTCATTTTTCACCAACCTGAGCGAGTAGAATGAGCCTGAAGGGCTGTAGCACTTGACAGGCTAAAAGGAATCGGCTAATCGGGCAAACGCCGTGTTTGGCTCGGTCTCGCGGGCGCTGCCGCAGGTGCGGCTGTCGGAGCGGCTTGAGTTCCTTCATCAGAGGCCGCACGCTGCTTCTCCAGCTGAACCGGAGCTTGGGCCGCAGCTATATCCAGTGGCTCTTCCATGGCGGCAGGTGCCACCTCCGATTCTCTCTGATCTTGTGCAGGAGTGGAGGAGATAAATTCCACAGCCGGCTTCGAAGATACCGCTGGTTCAGCCGACTTCGTTTCCACAGATGAGCTAGGAGCTGCTGCTTGCGCAGATGGTGCCGGATTGGAGGCAGAAGGCGCTGGGGTCTCATCATTCAGCAGAGCATGAGCACCGTTCTTGAAATCCCTCACCGTTTTCCCGAGCATACGCCCAATTTCGGGCAGCTTCTGCGGGCCAAATAAAACGAGGGCAACGATAGCGATTAATAAGAGCTCAGTAAAACCGATGTTTTGGAACATGAGAATCATCTCCATCATTTGTAGCGACATCAATAAACCTATTTAAACAAAACGACCTTGTCTGCGCACCTAGCGTGAACCAGAGGGAACTATGATCCGCTATTTGTTGAAAAACGACCTATCTGCCCGATGAAGCGGAACTACAGTCCCTTATTCGTCGAAAATAAAGCTGTATCATAGCCTCTATCGCCAAATAACGTACCCTAGTTCCCTTTACCAAGGGAATTAGATGCAATAGGGTCAAATAGCGTACTGTAGTTCGCTTTCAGACACATAAGCCACCATTAACATTGATAAAATCCGCCGTACCCCATCTCCGTAATATCGCTGCGCACGATCACATCGCCTGCGCAGATGCGCGGCAGCAGAACATCGAATGACGTGTAAGGGTCGTGCATAACGCAACCCGGCAAGCCCATAATCGGCACATCGCCGAGATAGGCGATCATCAGCATGGAGCCCGGCAGCATCGGCGTGCCGTAGCTGACCACGCGCGCGCCAGCCTGCTTGATCGCGCCGGGCGTGCGGTCGTCCGGGTCCACGGACATGCCGCCCGTGACCAAGACAAGATCCACGCCCAGCGCAAGCAGCGCGTGGATCTCACCAACAATCGCTTCGCTGTCGTCGGGTACGAAGCGTTGGTCTACGACCTCGGAGCCGAGCCGCGCGACTTTCTCCTTCACAATCGGGCCGAAGCGATCTTGAATTCGGCCCTTGAAGACCTCGCTGCCCGTCGTAATGACGCCGACGCGGAGCTTGCGAAACGGCTTCACCTCTAACAAGGTGAAGCCCTCTTCGCGGCGAGCGGCTGCTAAGCGCTCGACCTCGGCAACCTTCGCTTCGTCCACAATCAGCGGGATCACCCGCGTACCGACCAGCGAAGCGCCTGCTTCGACCACCGTGTTGGTGCGAATCGTCGACATCACGACTTCATCGAGGGCATTCACTTCGTCAACGAATGCCTTGTCGATCTTCACCAAACCGTGAATCTCGGACTTCACGTTCACTTTCCCCTCATGCGGCTCCGTCAGCCTGAGACAGCCCTCACCAGCGATGGCCTTCGCCATACGCTGCGCAGCTTCGTCTTCATGGATGTAACCTGGCTGCAGTTCCATCGCATAGATGTGCTCCTTGCCAATGCTGAGCAAGGCGGGGATGTCCGCTTCCGTCACCTGATGCCCTTTGCGGAACAGCCGTCCCTTGAATTCACCTGGCAAAATCTGCGTAAGATCATGCGGCAGAATCATGCCAATCGCATCTTCTACCTTGACCTCGCGCAGCATGGATTCATGGTTAGAACTCACCCGTGGTCACCTTCTTTACCTGTGAGAATCCCCAGCGCATGCGGGAGCTGATCGATAATCGCCATCAGGTTCTCCTGCACACCCTTAGGGCTGCCAGGCAAATTAATAATCAGCGTGCGTCCGCGAATACCGGAAACTGCCCTGGAAAGCATCGCTTTCCGTGTTTTTTGCATCGAAATCATCCGCATCGCTTCGGCAAAACCAGGCGCAACCCGATCGATGACATTGAGCGTTGCTTCCGGTGTCACATCACGAGGGGCTAAGCCTGTCCCGCCTGTTGTCAAAATCAAATCGGCCTGATAATAATCCGTCATTTCAATTAATGAAGCCATAATTTCATCCATCTCATCCGGAACGACCCGGTATTCGATGATTTCGCCTTGAATTTCTTCTTCAATCAGCTCGCGGATTACCTGAGCGCTAGTGTCTTCTCGTTCTCCTCGGTAACCGCGGTCACTGGCTGTCAAAATCGCAACTTTCCAGTGCATCCTTCGTCACCTCTCCCTTGTTCACTGAATGAGATAACCCCACTAACTGCGTGATCGTCGACTTTCTTAGCTATGATAACTATCTTAGGCTGCCCTAGTCACGTCACTGTCATCTTTCTTGTCTGTGAAAATCCCCGTTTTTCCCGCCTGTTTTGAGAACTAGCAGCGTGGAGTTGATGATCATATCTTTCTCTACAGCCTTGCACATGTCATAAACGGTTAAAGCTGCCGCGGAGACGGCTGTTAAAGCTTCCATCTCAACACCTGTGGGTCCAGTTGTCCGTACAGTTGCTTCTATGTATAGTTCATCGTTGCCATTATCCGTAAACTGAATATCAATGCCTGTCAATGCAATCGGATGGCACATCGGAATCCAGTCTGACGTTTTTTTGGCAGCCATAATACCGGCTACCTGCGCTACGGCGAGGACATCGCCTTTTTTCATTTTACCCTGCTTAATCAAGTCCAGTGTCTCGTGCTTCATAAGTAATGTAGAACGAGCTGTCGCTGTTCGCTTCGTCTCGGTTTTATCCGAAATATCGACCATGCGGGCTCGTCCCTGTTCATTAAAATGAGTCAACTCAGAGGGATCAGGCAAGTCACTCACCTCTTATTTGGATTCGGATTTAAGTACCATTTTGCTCTCGGTGACGATGCCGTCTACCCGGAAATCATGCCAGGAGGAAGGAACCCCGGGAATCAGTTGCTTATCAAAAGCGGCCGCAACCGCAAAAGGTCTCTTCAAACCACGCGCTGCAAATAATTGCATAAAGCGATCGTAAAAGCCACCGCCATAGCCCAGTCTCCCGAAATCCATATCGAATGCAAGGCCTGGCACCAAGATCATGGAAATCGTGGACAAGTCGTGTTCGATCTGCACCTCGTTATGAGGTTCTCTAATTCCCCATGCTCCACTTTCCAAATCGGTGTAGGCGTTGATGATATGCAAATTCATGGTCTTCGACTCTGCTACAACTTTCGGCACGAGCACTCGAATTCCCTGCTGCCAGCACCATTCCATCAGTGGAGCTACGTCCAATTCCGACCGAAATGGCATATAGGTCATAATCGTCGGCGGAACCGGTGATTCGCGCCAGCCGGGCCTTAGAAGCCGCTCCGTACATAGCTTGGTCATTCGCTCGTGAATGCGCTGCTGCTTCTCATCTCGCTCACCTGAAACGATAGAAGCGCGTTTTTCTTCCATTTCTTTGCGTAACTCTATTTTCCGCTCTCGGATGTTCATACCTGCTTCAGCCCTTCCCTAACGAGGAGTGGTTTCCCCCATTTTAACATAAACAAGGAAAAAAACTATACTCGTACCCAAGACCCCAGCGGAATGCGCGTGATTACTGGAAAATGATCCGAATAATTCGTAGGAATCGTCCATGCTGAACCGATATGAGGCCAATTCGTGAACAAATCATCGATGCTTTTACCATCTGCCAATGTCGCTTTCATCGTTGGACGTAATGGAATGTTTGTGAGTTTCATGATGTCCATTTTTGTCAAAAATGACTCTAATTCCATATTAAAATCGCCAGCAACAATCAACGGCTCCTTGCTCCCAGCCAAAATCTCTGAGATACGCGCCAACTGCGCTGTACGATCCGCTTGCGAGAGGCCTAAGTGTGTAGCGGCTACCTGCACGGATTCCGAACCTACTTGAATAGTAGCTGTCAGCAGACTTCTCGTTTCCAGCTTCCCTGGGAGCAGCTCATAGCTGTAATCCTTGATCGGAAAACGACTAAGAATCACATTGCCAAATTGCCCTACCCTATAGGTTAGACTTGGTGCAAAAACCATCTGCATCCCCAGCAGGTCAGAGAGCTCCTTAGCCTGATCCACAAACCCGCTGCGCAAACGGTAACGATCAACTTCCTGCAAGGCGATAATATCTGCCTGTCCCCCTGCAATAAGCGCTGCAATTCGCTTCATATTCACAGTACCATCTAAACCTTCGCCATGGTGAATATTAAACGTCATTATGGTCAAGCCTGCTGGTGTAGTTGTTTGAACAGCTGCAGGTAGTACTTTTGGAGTCAGGCCGACCTGTTCAGAGGAAATAGCTGCTATTTGCATCCACAGGATAAGCAAAATCAAACTGCTTACATATCTAATATGCCGCAAAAGTCCCATTCCCTCACCCCTACTCCGCCTGAATGTATGCAAAATTAAGCATACGATGCCCGCTTGCATGGTGTATACTAGTGAATTGATGGGATTTACTTGTCCCGTACCAAGCAGTTGTTCAGAGATTGTTTCATTAATAAGCAGGAGGTAGCTGCAAATGTTGTTGCAAGTTTCGAATATTTCCAAAAGTTATGGAGTACGTCCGGTACTCTCCAATATAACGCTTCAAATTGAAGATCGGGAACGGATCGGTTTAGTGGGCGTGAACGGCGCTGGCAAATCGACACTGCTCCAAGTGATTGCCGGGGAAATGTCCTATGATAGCGGTGATTTATTCAAAGCAAAAGAAACGAAGATCGGTTATTTAAAACAAAATAGCGGCCTGCAAACGGACAAATCCATCTGGAATGAACTTCTCAGCGTATTCAGTTCTTTATTGGAGACAGAGCGGGAGCTTCGCGAGTTGGAAGCCTTGATGTCAGATCCTGAGCTTATTTCGGATGAAAAAAAATACGAATCCACGATGAATCGTTACGCCCTGCGTTCCGAGTGGTTTCGCGAGCAAGGCGGCTATGAAATTGAGGCGAAAATCCGCGGCATTTTACACGGCATGGGCTTCGGTCAATTTCCTCCGGATACACGTGTTCAAACCCTCAGCGGCGGTCAAAAAACACGGCTAGCACTGGCCAAAATGCTGTTGGAAGAACCCGACCTGCTCATGCTCGATGAGCCTACCAACCATTTGGACATCCCGACACTTACGTGGTTGGAAGGTTATTTGCGCGGCTACCCAGGCGCGATACTGGTCGTCTCTCATGACCGCTTTTTCCTCGATGCGCTGGTGACTTCGATTTATGAAATTGAGCGAAATTCATCCAAACGATACACAGGCAACTACTCAAGATTCATTGAAATCAAAGAAGCCAATTACGAAATTGAAATGAAACAATTCGAGAAGCAGCAGGAGGAGATTTCGAAGCTGGAGGATTTCGTGCAGCGCAATATCGTGCGCGCTTCTACGACCAAGAGAGCGCAGAGCCGCCGCAAGCAGCTCGAGAAAATGGATCGACTAGATAAGCCGATGGGGGATTTGAAACGGGCTTCCTTTTCGTTCGAAATCGCCCAAACGTCAGGGAAAGAAGTGCTCCAGGTTGATCGCATCGCGCTTTCCTACGATGGCAGAAATCGTTTATTGGACGGTGTCTCTTTCCAACTTCGCCGCTCTGAAACCGCTGCTCTCATCGGACCCAACGGCGTAGGCAAATCAACCCTGCTCAAAACTTTAATCGGACAGCACAAGCAAGACGCAGGTACTTTCAAATGGGGGACAGGCGTCACTATCGGATACTATGATCAAGAGCAAACCGGCCTAACCCCCTCCAACAGTGTACTGGAAGAGGTGTGGAACACGTACCCTCATCTGGAGGAAGCGCGGATTCGCACCGTGCTCGGCAACTTTTTGTTCAGCGGTGAAGAAGTATTCAAGAAAGTCGCCTCCTTGAGCGGCGGCGAGAAAGCGCGTGTGGCTTTGGCGAAATTGATGCTGCAAAAAGCGAATGTTTTGATCCTGGATGAGCCTACCAACCATCTGGACTTATATAGCAAAGAAGTGCTGGAGTCGGCTTTGATGGACTATGAAGGCACCCTGCTGTTCATCTCTCATGACCGCTATTTCCTGAACAAAATGGCAGAGAGCATGCTCGACCTGCAAAAGGATGGACTCACCAGCTATTTGGGCAACTACGACGATTACGTGGAGAAAAAAGCGGAACTGGCCGAAATGGAGACCAAGCGTCTGGCCAAAGAGGCAGAGAAAAAAGCCGCCAGCGGCTCCAGCGCCGGGAAGGCAGAGAGCACAAGCGGCGGCGGATACGAAGCGGACAAACAGGCTAAGAAAGAAGAACGCAGCCGCCAACGCAAAATTGAGCAGCTCGAGCAGGACATCGCCCGTTTGGAAGACGAGATCTCTGCCTTGGAGGCTGAGCTTGCGGATCCCGAGGTTTACAACAACTATGTCCTCGTCCAGGAGAAGACGGCTGCCGTTGAAGAGCGTAAAAGCTTACTCGCGGCGATTTATGAGGAGTGGGAAGGGCTGCTTGCCTGACGTTGGAGCGGGAGCGCCTTATTGACCTCTCTGCTAGGCCGGATCAGCTCGCTTTTCCACCGAAACTAGAAACAGAGATAAGAGCCTCTAGGAGTCTGTCCGACGAAAGCAAATAAAGAGCACTCATCGTGAAACTGAACGATGAGTGCTCTTTATACGTAGTTGTTCCCTGTACAATCCGGCCTTTCCATAGCTTACTCCCTCTCATCAAGCCGCTCTTTGTTTACGGGCAGCTCTCTCCCGTTTGTACAAAGTAGCTGGTTTGGGATATTTCGCAGCATGCAGTTTTCGGATGTTGTGACTTAGAGCTAGCAGCATGAACTCCCCAGATACTTTATCCTCGCCACGCAAATGGAATTGGCGAAATCCTTGAACCTCCTTCAACTGTCCCCATATCGGTTCAACGATCGCCTTGCGCATTCGATAAATGGCTTTCCCCTCATCACTTTGCACTTTCGTTCGCATCTCCTCTCGCAGGGGATCATGTTCACTACGAGTGATGGAACGCTTCCCTGTTTTACTTTTTACACACTCGTTTCGAAAAGGACATTCGCTACATGCGCTGCATTCATAGACCCATGTCGTTGGTTTTTCCGCATCATTTGCATGCACGGTTCGTTTTAGTGTAAGCTCTTTGCCAGCAGGGCAGAGATAATAATCTAGCTCAGGTACATAAGTGAAGTTGGTCTTGTCGTAGGCATTATTCTTTTTTTTGTTTTCGCGATCGGCAGCAATGTAGGCATCCACTTCAGCCTCCAGCGCCGCTGCAATGTTGGACGCACTAAAATACCCTGCATCAGCACTCAGCTTCTGAGGCCTATCTCCTGTCATTGTTTTCATGGAATGAAGCACGTTTTCAAACTGCTGTTGATCGGTTGTTTGGTTACTCATTTGAAGTCCAACGATGAAGCCATGATCGCTGTCTACGGCAATTTGTGGATTGTAGCCTTGAATGACACCTTGGTTCCGTGTGCTCATGATGCGAGAGTCGGCATCGGTAAAATTAAATTGATCGCTCTGAGGAGATTCGGCCTGTTCCGCTGGCCGCTGTTCTTCCAAATTCTCCAGCGCAGATTTTATTTGCGCGATGCGGGCATAGCGTTCCTCCAACGATAGGGAAGGACTCGTCGGATGGGGTTCCTCCAACATTTCCTCGGTAGCAGAATACTCCAATGCTTGCCTGACTTCGTCTTCCAATTGAACGAGGCGTTTTTGCATACGCTCACGTGACATCGATTTATGTTTAGAGGCGCTTGCCTTTATTTTAGAACCGTCAATGCTCACATGCCCGAGCGAGATATAGCCCAGTTCCATAGCGATTTGTATGACTTGTTTGAATAAACCTGGAAGGGTATTCAGGTGGTTCTTCCGAAAGTCGCTCAGCGTACGAAAGTCTGGCAGGTATCCGCCACATAACCAGCGAAAAGGAATGCTTTCTTTCGTAGCTATTTGAAGTTTCCTAGACGTGAAGACGCCTGTCGCATATCCATAGAACCATAGTTTGAGCAGCATGGCAGGATGATAAGCTTCTTCTCCTCGCTTGGAATATTTGTCGGTAATGGCAGATAGGTCTAATTGCTCGACGATATCGCTGACAAGTCTAGCTTCATGGTCATCTGTTACCCACTCACTTAAATAGATAGGTAGAAGTTCACCTTGCTCTGTGGTATATGCTTTGAATTTAGCCATGCCTGCGACACATCCTTTTGAAGTCTGATTACTACTTATTCGGAATTGTTTGACTAACTCCTGTTTCGTCGGACAGACTCCTAGAGGCTCTTAATCCGCGTAAACACCCACTTTCTGCGCAGATAGCAGCCTCCAAAGGCTTCTGTTCCTTCAACTAGCTTGCATTTCCGCACAACAACCAGGGATAAGAGTCTCTATGAGGCTCTTGATCCGCGCAAACACCCACTTCGTAAACACCCACTTTCTGCGCAGATAGCAGCCTCCAAAGGCTTCTATTCCTTCAACTAGCTTGCTTTTCCGCACAACAACCAGGGATAAGAGCCTCTATGAGGCTCTTGATCTGCGCAGATAGCAACCCCAAAAGACACCGGATTCGCTATTTCTTGCCGCTGTAACGTTGTTTTACAGCGTTAAGTTGAAGCGGACGCTACGGATTCAGCATTTAGCGCTGTAAATCATCCTTATCGGCGGCCCATCGGGCCGGATTCGCTAATTCTTGCCGCTGTAACGTTGTTTTACAGCGTTAAGATGAAGCGGGCGCTACGGATTCAGCCTTTAGCGCTGTAAATCATCCTTATCGGCTGCCGGTCGGGCCGGATTCGCTAATTCTTGCCGCTGTAACGTTGTTTTACAGCGTTAAATTGAAGCGGGCGCTACGGATTCAGCCTTTAGCGCTGTAAATCATTCTTATCGGCGGCAGTCATCGGGCCGGATTGGCGGATCCGCGAACTCAGCAGGAGCGAACGCTCTGGTTTCACTCTTCAGCGGTCGACAAAGTCGTTTCCAGCTCCTGCAAGCGCAGAAGCAGCATCGGCACGGCGACGAATATAATCATCGTCGCCGCAGCCACAATGCCGGAGTCATTCAGCAGCAGCGCTGCGATGGCTCCGATCATATTAGCCGAGAACCCGTACATCCAGTACGGGTTCTCGGCCTTCCACACGCGGAGGCGGCCTCGAGGACGGAGCACAAGGACCGCCATCACGAATAGACTCGTGATGAGGACCTTGCTCCATGCGGATGCGCGCAGCAGGTGCGCGTTCATCCGCAGCTTGCGCTCGATCAGATAGCCGATCTGATCGAACTGCCCGGCGCGCAGCGCGTGAAACGCGCGCCCGACGTGGCTCTCCCGCGCAGCCGCCGCGGGAGAATCAGCGCTGTTGAGCAGCCACAGCGCCCCAAACCCCAGCGCGAGCAGCGCCGTCAGCAGGGCTGCGCCCCTGCCCAGGCGCAGCTCGCGCCAGCGGCCGCCGGCGAAGCACTGCACGCCGGCTACGCCGAAGGCGACCGCGGCGCTCAGTGCGCCGCCCGCGTTCGCGCCAAGTGACGGTGCCGCCAGGCACACCGTCACGAGCAAGAACGCCGCGATCGGCCCGAAGCCGCGCAGCACGGGACGACCGCGGCGCTGCAAAGCCGCCGTCACGCCTAGCACAAGGGCGCCAATCATCACGCCCATGTACTCATTGCCGATGCCATAATAGCGCGCGCCAATCATTGGATCGTAACCCAGCACAGCATATTTCATCGCAGGCGAGCCTATACAGGCATCCAGCATAATGATCCCTGCGGTTCCGTAGGCAAGCCAGATCATACTTGTGGACAAAGTCCTTTGTTCAAGCGCTGCAGAAAGCAGCAAGCTCCCGCCAATAAAGAGAACAATCAACAGCAGGATCGAACTCTCTATGCCTAGAACTTTGGTCAAAGGGACCGTTATAAGCCCTAATATCAGCATCACAGCTGGCGCTACAAGCAAAGCGTACAAGAGTGTACGCACCGTTCTACGCCAAGGAAATCTCCCGCTTCTCACCCACATGACATACAGCAAACTAACAAGCAGAACAATCATTTCACAAGTAACAAACGGATACAAGAGAAGTGGTCGGCTGCGATAAATCATCTGAATGCTGCTAAGCTCCTGTTGCAGATCTCCAAGGGCATTGACCTTGAGCGAAGTGGATAAAGGCAAACCGCTAAGCCCCGCCGGGAGAGGAATATGGCATTCATCCATGAGGGTACTTGTAAAATCCTGCATCGTCACCACACCCGGTCTTCGCGTAGATTCAGACACTAGTAATCCGCCTTGGCTCATTCGGGTATAATGCACAAGCGGAGCTAGATACATTTTGCCCTTGGCAGCTTCGCTATGAACCTCAGGTGAGAACAGCCACAAACTTTCCTTATCCTTCATGATAGACATCCATTGTCCAAACCATTGATCCATTTCGAGTAGAATTTGTGTTTTCAATTCTTGAAAGCGTGCCTCCGGGTAATGCTCCTTGTCTGCGTACAATCTGTACAAATCAGCAAATTCTATCAGATACACGCTGGACGGCTCCCTTTTGCCCAACAAAGCAAGCATTTCTGCATAATCGGTCGTTACACCGAACGGTCTATCCACAGCAGCGGTCAAAACACCGCGACCAAGTACTCCTTTATCCACAAGACCATTGGAATCCATCAGCATAAGAGGGCTATAACGCCTCACTTTATCCCCATCCTCGCTTGAGATATGGCTCTCTTCACCGCTTGCGATTACAGTCCGCTGAATGCCATATGCTTTCAATAAATCGCCAAGCATCCCGGGACCGTAGGCTTTTTTGGCATTCACCTTGAGCAGCCGTGCAATATCAGGCACAATCAATGAATCCGGATTCAACTGCAGACTGTTATCTCCCACGTTCTTGCCTATATAACGCTCCCTTAATGTCGGAATAAGTGTTCCGTGCCACATTTCGTCGGCTTCAAACGCCTGCAAATCCGCTAATCCAACTGTAGGCTCGCCCGCCCCCATTGACATGTACACATCACGCATCGTGCGATTAGCAGTACGTATATTCATAGCCCCGATCGCACCTTGTTCGATCATTCGCCTAAGATGAGGCAGCACATCCAGCTGTTCAGACTTCAATTCTATAAAGGATAGACCTGGGATTGAAATGAGCGTCACCTGTTTATCTTGCATCGTTTTGTGGATGGATCGCTCATTTTGAGCTTCGAACCCATACGCACTTGTGGACAACTCCAACAAAATTAGGAAGATACCCACAAAATAGCCTGTCATTTTTAGTTTCAAGGAGAATCCTCCACATTTTTTGCTTTTAGCATTTTCCTCCAATCCAAAAAGTATCCACTGACGGATTGTTCCGATAATTTAAATTAGGCTATTTCTACCTCCAAATTCTTATCCACATCGTTATCCACATAAAAAAGAGGGGCTAAACCCGCCCCCCACTGCACTTTTCGTATGTTTTCCACAAACTTATCCACATTATCCCCAGAAAGTTGTGAAAAAGTTATTCTTTTCATTTCTACTTTGAAACCGTTGGTAATTGTGCTTTTCCACTAGTTATACACATTGTACACAGGGCATGTGTATAACTTTGCAAACAGGGCGTGTATATATCTAAGTTTTCTTACAATTTAATGCACAGCATGATTTAAGAAGCTGTCGTTGCCTCGCTTGTTCCTGCCGGCTGGTTATGCATCCGAATAGCTTGGTTGCAGGCCGAGATGAACGCCTTGGCTACGGCGACAAGGACATCCTGGTCGATCCCTGTATTTTTGTAGGTTTGGCCGCCCACGGAAATAGTAACTTCGGCTTCTCCGGTTGCTTTTTCACCTGTGGATAACGAATGCAGCTCCAGATCCGAGAAATCGACTTCCATCGGAATCGCTTGTCTTAGACTCTGAACGATGGCTTCAATCGGGCCTTCTCCTGTTCCTGAGAATACCTTCTCCACACCGGTTTGATTGTCTCTCACCGCAACGGAAGCGACTCGATCCTGGTCACTGTTGGATATAAGCTGCACATGGACCAGAGTGAAAGGCTCCATTTGACCATCAACCGTGGAACCGACAAGCTCCAGAAGCTGATCGTCCGTCACCATTTTTTGTTCATCCGCTTTCGCTTTGAAACGGGTGTACAGGCTATCCAGTTCTTCCCCGGTAAGCTCGATCCCGAACTGCCCCACCCGATGCTTCAAAGCATGGCGTCCTGAATGTTTGCCCAGAATGATCATGGACCGTGGAATACCCAGCTTCTCTGGATCCATAATTTCATAGGTATTGCGGTTTTTCAGCAGTCCGTCTTGGTGGATGCCCGCTTCATGCTGGAACGCGTTGCGGCCGACGATCGGCTTGTTGTAAGCAATCGGGAAGCCCATGATGCGGCTGATCATTTTGGATGTGTTGAAAATCTCACTGGACACGATCCCTGTTTCCACACCCATCGTATGCTTGCGTGTTTCGATCGCCATGACCAGTTCTTCAAGCGAGCAATTTCCTGCGCGTTCTCCAACGCCATTGACTGTGACTTCGACATGTGTGACACCTGCTGCAATCGCAGCCAGACTGTTCGCCACTGCAAGACCAAGGTCATTGTGGCAATGAGCGCTGTATTCAACCGTCTCGCCGCCCCTTACACTTTGGCGCACTCTGCGGAACATCGCGCCATATTCTTCCGGCAGTGCATAACCGACTGTATCCGGGATATTAAGGATTGTAGCCCCTTCAGCAATCACGGCTTCCAGCACTTCAAAAAGGAATTCGTCCCCTGTCCGTGTTGCATCCATCGGTGAGAATTCGATGCGATCTACGAATTGCTTGGCATATCCGACCATCGAGCGCGCCATCTCAACCACTTGCTGACGGGATTTGCGCAGTTGGAAATCGAGATGAATATCCGATGACGAGAGGAACATGTGAATGCGGCGCGAAGCCGCATCTTGTGTCGCTTTGACCGCAGCATCGATATCCGCTTTCATCGCTCTGGCGAAACCGCAAATCTCAACGGTCTGCAGTTCGCGGGAAATCTGCTGTACAGCTTGGAAATCCCCAGGACTTGAGATTGGGAACCCCGGTTCGATCGTATCGACGCCCATCTTGGCAAGCTGTCTGGCGATTCTAATCTTCTCTTCCGGATAAAGCGATGCGCCCGGCGCCTGCTCGCCATCTCTCAGTGTCGTGTCAAAAATGCGAATACGTCGATTGTTTGTTGTTTCCATGGTTAAATTCCTCCTAAGGTTTGGGCCAGCCGCAACTGGCTATTGATTTATTTTCGTCTGCCGATATACAGGAGATGTGAGGAAGTCCCTAGCATATGAGGGCTCTCCGCTGCTTCAAAAATCAGTTTCTGAAATGCTTGGAATTCCGCTTCGCCGCGATCGCGCCAATAATCGAATTGATCCGACTTCAAAGCTCCGACTATGCTGGAAGAGCCAATCAGTTTGAGACTTTCGAAGCCATGCGACTCCATAAAGGGGTTAATCTCATCGATGTTAAAGTAATAAGCACCTGTAAATCTGCCTTCATCCGAGTGATTGAAAATCCCTGTTTCCGCAAAAGTCTGAATGTCCGTCATATTATCATTGGGCTGCCAATGCCCAGGGTGCATCAAGGATGTCATGATATGTCGTATCCTGGTCATACAGGCAACGAACACGATCCCGCCAGGCTTCGTTACTCTGTGCAATTCTTGCACAGCCTTATCTCGATCCTCTTGGGTTTGCAAATGATATAACGGGCCCAGCATCATCGAAGCATCAAATGCCTCTGAATGGAACAAGCTCAAATCCCTGGCATCCGCAATATGAAAACCTTTGAAAAATCCCGTAAGCTTTTGTTCCTCCACCTTGTCACGCGCTAGTTCGACCAGTCTTGGGGTCAAGTCTGTCAAGGTAACTTCATAACCGCATTTCGCTAATTCAATGGCGTATTTGCCAGGCCCGGCCCCGTTATCCAAAATGTGTCCTTGCTTCGGCAGATAACGCTGGATATGATGCCAATTGATCATCATTTCCACAGGCTCACGATCAAGGCGACCCCATTCATCGAAGCGGTTGTAGTAGTCAATCACTTTATCCATGCCTCTTCCTCCCCTTCCGCAGACGACAAAAAGACCCGTCATCTCCACATAAGAGACGACGGGTCTTCACCCAGCGCGGTACCACTCTTGTTGACTCCTGTCAGGGAGCCCACCTCAGATCCAGTCAGCGCATACTGCCAACTAGATCACCTGATCACGGAGGTCATCCGTTCATCCCTACCAGCTTCTTGCCACTGCTGCTCAGGATGACCGCTTCCAAGCGAGTTCAGGGATTTCACGGTCTGCGTCGCATCAACCCGCAGCTTTCTGTACCGTTCAAGGGAGCCCTTACTACTCTTGTTCATTGCGTTTATTCTATGTTTTGTAACTTTCAGAACAACCAAAAAAGCCTGCCATCTCTTATATAAGAGACGACAGGCTTGAACCTTCCGCGGTACCACTCTAATTGATCCGAGCTGTTACGCTCGAAACCACTCATGTACCTGATCACGGGGGTCAACCGTCAAGACCTACTTGGGTGCTGGATCCTTGGCATCCTTATCAGCCTTACCGCTCCCGGGCGAGTTCAGGTTCTGTTTCGTCTGTGCTTTCACCAAGCGCACAGCTCTCTGAGCGAAACTGTTCATCCTTACTATTCCCGTTCGTTGCGTTTGAAAGTATTGATTGTGATTATAGTATGCGATTTTGGCAAAGTCAATACCATGATCTGAAAATTTATTTTTTTCCGCTTTGGGAGCCTACCACTCTTCGAGCTTGAGCTGCGGCTCAGCTTTGAGCTCCAGCGAGTCGAATTCCTGCTTGTCCCACTTGAGGAAAGCAGCTGCGCCTATCATCGCAGCGTTGTCCGTGCAAAGGCCCAGCGGCGGCACCAGCAGCGGGACATCCAGCTCTGCGCAGCGCTCGGCGAGCCTGCTGCGCAGCCCTTTGTTCGCGGCGACGCCGCCCGCGAGCAGCAGTTGTTTGGCGCCGTATTCCCGTACGGCACGACTAGCCTTCTCCACAAGCACGTCGATGACGGAGGCTTGGAAGCCCTTGGCAATCTGCGCGACTTGTACAGCTTCGCCGCGCATCTTGCTTTGGTTGACGACGTTCAGTACAGCGGATTTCAACCCGCTGAAGCTGAAGTCGTAGGAGTCTGCCTCGAGCCAGGAGCGAGGCATCTTGATCTCTGATTCGGCTTCCTGCGCAAGCCGATCTACATGCGGTCCGCCCGGGTAAGGCAGGCCCATGGCCCGGGCGATCTTGTCGTAGGCCTCGCCAGCCGCATCATCGCGCGTGCGCCCGATGATGCGGAACTGGCCCGGCCCTTCCATGTGAATCAGCTCGGTGTGTCCGCCGGACACCACGAGCGAGATCAACGGATACTCGAGCTCATGTACCAGTTGATTCGCATAAATATGACCCGCGATATGGTGGACACCAATCAGCGGGAGATCCAGCGCGCAGGCCAAAGCTTTGCCTGCGACGACACCCACCAGCAGGGCCCCGATCAGCCCGGGCCCCTCTGTTACGGCAATCGCAGACAACTCTTGCAGCGATATGCCCGCTTCTTGAACGGCTTCCTCCAGCATCCATGTGATCGATTCCACATGCTTGCGGGAAGCCACCTCCGGTACAACGCCTCCATAGCGTTGATGCGTTTCGATCTGGCTGGAAATTACATTGGAGCGGATGATTTTACCATTTTCGACTATCGCCACAGACGTCTCGTCACAGCTTGTCTCGATAGCCAAAATATAAACCGGCTTCGTCTCCTGAACGGTGGCATTTCTTTGTTCTATTGTCTGTTGCTCATTAACTATTGTCTGTTGCTCGTTATCTTTCGTCACGCGCTTCACCTGCTGAAAGCCTCAATCTCCGAGACTTTCCCTTCCTCGTTTGGGCAAATCCACCCACATAATAACGGCGTCCTCGCGATTATCCGTGTAGTACCCTCTACGCACGCCAACGGAGCGGAAACCGACTTTTTCATACAAATTTTGCGCGACATAATTCGAGGCGCGCACTTCCAATGTCATGCGAATAGCACCTAAGAAAGCGGCGGTTTTCATCAATTCGCGAATGAGCCGCTCCCCCAGTTTGCGCCCCCTATACGTACTGCGAACAGCAATATTCGTCACATGCGCTTCTTCCATAATGAGCCACATGCCGCCATATCCGGCCACTTCGCCTTCGATATCCATAATCATATAATGCGCGAATTGATTATTCGTCAACTCGTTCTCAAAAGCGCCTTTGGTCCAAGGCGTCGTGAACGCTTCTTCTTCAATTTCACATATATAAGGGATGTCCGCCGCATTCATAGAACGGAACACCATCGCATTTTCTGTCGTTTGGGGCTGACGCTGCTCCATAATCAATGATCCCCCTTCTTCGTTACAATGCCGGCCAACAAATTAGCCTCTGCTTCCGGAAGTCTAGTGTAATTGGGGACGAAAGTATGCACGTCCGCCTTCTCTCCTCTAGCCAACCTCGGATAGGCCAGAATCCCGATAAAGTGCGCTTCAATGCCATAAGACAGTTTGGTTGCAGCGCCCTGCCACGCTTGCGCGAAGTGGTCAAGTTCATCATTGAACCCTTCTGTTTCACCAACAAACAGAATCGCTTGCGGCTTTTGCTCAGCAGAAGCGATTAATGCTAGGATTTGGGCTGTCCATGGTCCAATTACGCGAATGCCGTCAGGCAGCACTTCATGCCAACTAGCCGATAACCCGCCATCAGGCGTTAATGGTGACGCTCCTTCGAACGCGTATACAGCTGTGAAAGCTTGTCTTCGTCTTCCATCCAACAGCGGAACTACCCAGGTAAGTCCATTACCCCTCTGTTGGTCTTTCGCTGCGCCGCCTAAAGCAATGGCCTCGAGACTGGACACGCCAATCAAATCCAGCCCCAGTGACCAAGCAAACGTTTTGGCCACAGAAACGGCAATCCGAACTCCCGTGTACGAGCCTGGCCCTTGTCCCACTGCAACCGATTGAAGATCTTGGGGCTTGAGATCCAGTTTAGCAAGCAGCTCTTGAATATGAGGAAGCAGTCCGATGGAGTGGTTCCGTTCCGCGTAGGAGCTGACTTCACCTAATCGTTTTCCGTTGTCTAACAAAGCAACTGTCATGGCAGATGATGAGGTATCGATGGCCAAGCATCGTCCTGTAGGTATAGTCCGTTCAGTCATTGTAAATGTCCGTTCTCCTTCATTTGTACACACCAGCTCTGATACGGTTCTCCGTGTGGAGTAAGGTGAAATACTCGGGTTTGATCCCCCTGTTGGGTAATCGTAATTGTCAGTCGATCCGGTGGCAGCAGGTCTTCGATCAAGCTTGACCATTCAATCAGCGTCACACCTGCTCCGTAGAAATAATCTTCCAAGCCAAGTTCATCCGCTTCCTCTTGAGAAATGCGGTACATGTCCATATGGTAGAAGGGGAGGCCATCTCCCTCGTATTCTTTGATAATCGTAAATGTCGGAGAATTGACGGTGTCGCGAATGCCGATCGCTCTTGCGAACCCTTGGGAAAATCTCGTTTTCCCCGCGCCCAGATCGCCATCCAGCGTCAGAACCGCGCCAGGCAGCAGATAAGCAGCCAGCCATTTTCCCAATTGATCGGTATCTTCCTCGTGTCTGGATACATAGGTAAATGTGGATTGAGTCAGTGATCTCATCCCTTTCTTCCGTTTGCGCGTGCTGCTCCTATTATAGTCCTCGCCAGCAGGCAACATCAACTCTGTAACGAAAAAAAAGCCCGCCCCGATTTGAATCGGAGCAAGCTTAGCGGCACTCTTCAAGACTAGTGAACCTCTTCCAGCTCTTGAACGGTGACTAACCTGGAATCGGCCGGATTTTCTTCCGCATGGACTTTGGCCACTGCTTTACTGGCATCGACACTGTCAATCCAGACTGGCAGGCCGTTCAGTTCAACGGTAATCTTCTCGTCAGCGGCTAAAATTTCTTGCGCGCGATGAACGTTCATGGCTCATCCAGAACCGATTCCGGATGGTCCATCGTATCCGTTGTCGAAGATTCAATTAATCCGCCTTGAATGGTGACGTTGCCGCCCCCCAAGCCCTCGTTGATCATGCGGTCAATATCCATGAAATGATCTTCTTGCCCCTGATTGCTCGTATCTTGGGAACTATTTGCCTCTTTTGCCATCCGTGAACCTCTCCTTAGCGCTGTTTTATCATGAAAGCCCTTAGTCACTTTCAGATTTAACGTTCCCATCCCATAGACAATCCATTCTCTTAAATCCCTGCCGTATAAAGGAAACGAATCAAGAGAATACTAGTACAATCAAGGTTATTGGGGAGGTATGAAGCCATGCATACGGTTTGGAAGGGCGCTATCAGTTTCGGGCTTGTTCATGTGCCTGTCAAAATGTTTTCGGCAACAGAAGATAAGGATATCTCGATGCGTTACATACATAAAACGTGTATTACTCCTCTCTCCTATGTTCGGAAATGCCAGACTTGCGAGAAGGAAGTAGAATGGGAAGAGATCTCCAAGGGCTATGAGTACGAGCCTGGGCGCTTCGTTCTATTTGAAAAGGATGAATTAGAAACGATCTCTGGGGAAGCAAATAAAGAGATCAAGATTCTTGATTTCGTCAACTTGACGGATATTGATCCCGTTTATTTTCAAAAAACGTATTATCTCGGTCCTGGAGATACGGGCGCTGGCGCCTATAATCTACTGCTGGATTCCATGCGGCAAACCGGCAAAATCGGCATCGCCAAAGTCTCCATCCGTTCGAAAAGTTCGCTCGCCGCGATTCGTGTGATTGAGAACTGCCTGGCGATGGAAACGATTTTCTACCCCGATGAGATTCGTCCGATTTCGCAAGTCCCTAATCTTCCTGACAAGGTCACTGTCAATGAACGGGAGATGGAGATGGCCAAGATGCTGATCAATCAGCTTTCGACCCCTTTTGAGCCGGAAAAGTACAAAGATGAGTACCGCGGCCGCCTGTTGGAAGCGATTGAGCATAAAGTGGCTGGCGAGGAAGTTCAATCCGCGCCTGCGCTGCAGAAAACGAGCGTCATCGACCTCATGGCTGCACTGCAAGCAAGTCTCGATGCCACCAAATCGGATGGTACCAGCCAAGATGGCAAAGTAACTTTGGAACAGGATGCCAGCGTGTCCGAAGTCAAGAAGCCCAAAGCCAAAACGCCACGAGCCAAGAAAGCCAAAGAACCTATCACGTAAAACATAAAGTTACTAGATTTAATTCATAAAAACGCTTCTGCTTGGATGCCAATTGGATGCCAACTCAAGCGTTTTTTGCCTTGTCCGAATGCTGCTCAAGATTAAATGTTTTTAAGTACGGTTCTAGCCGTAGTAGGACGCCAGTTCAGAATTTTCACTAACTGCTCTTGCATATACCCCGGCGTGTGCGTGAAGCCGCTCTCCACCCAATGAAATACAAACCCCAACAAAGCATGAATCGAATAAATCGCGAGCAGTTCTTGATCGAGGTCTTCTCTTTTATCAGGATAAATCAGCTCTTCCTGTAAAATTTGTTTCAAGGCGCCAAACATTTGCTCTTTCAACTTCGGCAGCACATCACTTTGGGTGAGCACCGTGTAGACGGCAGACTGCTCAAAAATATGTTCGAAAATCATAACGGAATTGGCGTGCAGTTCATCAATGTGGAACACTTTCACTTTTTCATAGGGCGCTCGGAAGGATTGAAGCAATTGTTGGATCAAATCGGAGATAATATCGTCAAGCAGAGCTTCTTTACTCTCATAATTGGAATAAAAAGTTCCCCGGTTATAATTAGCGAGCTCAACAATTTCTGTAATCGATATCGCAGTAAATGGCTTATGCGTCATCAAGGAGAGCAGCGCACCTCTTAAAGCAGTTTTACTGCGAACAATACGGCGGTCGACTTTTTTATTTTTTTCCACCATGATCTTCATTCCTTCTAAAAGTTATTGAACAAAATCAATCATCTTGTTCGTTAGATAACACTCATGAACCTTTTACTGATTGTAATGCCTCGCCATTGTTTTATATAATCTAGGTAACAGATGTTTAATATTCAACAACTGTTGATTATATTCCTTTAAAACAGTCGTAAACGACTGAAACAACATTTGGAATGATGGAGGAATGACGTATGAAACTATCTGGAAAAGTGGCTGTTGTTACAGGTGCTGCCTCAGGCATGGGGAAAGCGATTGCCGAGCTGTTCGCGGCGGAAGGCGCTAAAGTGGTCGTCTCCGACCTGCGCATCGAGACGGCTCAAACCGTCGTATCCGGCATTGAAAGCAGCGGCGGACAAGCCCTTGCGATTGCCGCTAACGTAGCCAAAGAAGAAGACGTTCAACTATTAATAGATACGACTGTAAAAGAATTCGGCACCGTGGATATTTTGGTGAATAACGCGGGTATCATGGATAACTTCGTCCCTGCGGGAGATTTGACGGATGAGCTCTGGGAGCGAATTTTCGCTATCAATACCACAGGTCCTATGCGGACTACGCGTAAAGTTCTCCCTATCTTTACGGAGCGCAAAAGCGGCGTTATCGTCAACATTGCTTCAGCCGGAGGCCTGTATGGTTCCCGCGCAGGCGCAGCCTATACGGCTTCCAAACATGCGGTGGTTGGATTCACGAAAAACGTCGGATTTCAATATGCCAATCTGGGCATCCGCTGCAATGCTATCGCCCCTGGCGGCGTGAGCACGAATATTGGAACATCGATTAACGCCCCTAACCCATTTGGGATGGAGCGCGCTATGTCTGGCATGGGCTTGAATCCACGCGCTGGCGAACCTGAAGAAATCGCCAAGGTTGCCCTGTTTCTGGCCTCTGACGATTCAAGTTTTGTTAACGGTACGGTGGTTACAGCCGACGCTGGCTGGACAGCCTACTAATAGCTTTGCACCCAAGGAAGACTGCCGATCGCTTAGATCGGTGGTCTTTTTTGTCAGAAAATTGATAAGTCCTGCCAAAAAAGATAACATTAAGACGAATGATCCAAGTATAAAACAAAATGGAGAGAAGGTTATTATGCTTATTAATTTATTGTTAATTGCCATTCTGATTTTACTTACCGCAATTTTTGTCGCTACAGAATTCGCCGTTATTCGGATTCGTCCTAGCCGCGTTGACCAAATGGTTGCCGAAGGCAAAAAAAATGCGCTAGCCGTGCAAACGGTCACGTCCAACTTGGATGGATACCTGTCTGCGTGCCAGCTTGGGATCACCATTACCGCTTTGGGACTTGGTTGGCTGGGTGAGCCTACGGTCGAGAAAATCCTTCATCCTTTGTTTGAATGGCTAGGCGTGAGTGACACTTTATCTCATATTTTATCATTCAGTATTGCGTTTATTTCCATTACTTATATTCATGTTGTCCTTGGTGAGTTAGCGCCCAAAACGCTTGCTATCCAGAAAGCAGAAGCCATTTCTACCCTCACCGCGCCGCTTATTATTTATTTTTATAAAATCATGTATCCCTTTATATGGGTATTAAATGGCTCAGCAAACCAGCTCGTTAAGATTTTTGGCGTCCAGCCTGCAAGCGAACATGAAGAAGCACACTCGGAAGAGGAAATCCGCATCATTTTGTCAGACAGCTATATGAGCGGGAAGATTAATAAATCCGAGTACGGCTATGTGAATCGCATCTTTTCGTTTGACGATTTGTTGGCGCGTGAGATCATGATACCTCGGACAGATATGATTTGCCTCTATGCAGATAAGCCGCTCGAAGAGAACCTGAGCATTATTGCCAAAGAACAATACACCCGTTTTCCAGTTGCCAAAGAGAGCAAAGATCATATTATTGGTTTCGTGAATACGAAGCAATTCTTCCTAAGCTATCTTCACAACCCAGACTTCGATTTCAAAAGCTTGCTTCAGCCGATGCTGACGATTCCGGAAAGTATGCCCGCGAAAACTTTGCTCAGGAAGATGCAGAAAGAAAATGTCCATATCGCTCTGCTGCTTGATGAATATGGCGGCACTTCGGGTTTAATTACGATTGAAGATATTCTGGAAGAAATCGTTGGCGAGATCCGCGACGAGTTCGATAAAGATGAAATAAAAGAAATCCAGACCATAGGTGAAAATCACTATTTGGTCGATGGAATGGTCTTGTTAAATGAGTTGAATTACGCGCTGGGAACTGACATTCAAGATGAGCATGTTGATTCAATTGGTGGTTGGCTGTACAGCAGGCAGCCAGAGCTTGCCATCGGTGAAGAATGGCCTTATCGTTCCTTGACCTTCATTGTGCGTGAAAGGGACAATAACCGAATACGCAAAATCGAGATTTTGAAACGATAAGGGAGAAACAACATAGCCAATTTAACTAGGGAGCTTTGTTACTTTGTTGCTTTGGCAATAAGAGTCTCCAGAGACTTCTATTCGTGAAAAACAACTCTCTTTTGCGCAAATAGGAGCTCCCGGGGACTCTTATTGCTACTTGTGTAGCGTGTTTTTGCGTGTTTCACTGACGATACGGGTCTCCAGAGACTTCTATTCGTGAAAAACAACTCCTTTTTGCGCAAATAGAAGCTCCCAGAGACTCTTATTTTGCCGAAACGGAGGCGCTGCTTCTTCAGGTCTAGTTACCTTTCGGAACAGCACCCCTCTGATTTAATTCTGACTAAGAAGGCACTCCTTAGCATCCAGCTGAACGAAAGATTGAATACTTGGGTGTCTCAGCGTCATATTTGGGGTCCATTCCAAAAAACTCACTTTAACAACTACTGAGGGTTCAATCCATATCGCCTCTTTTGCTCTTTCGGGTTCATTGATGAAGGGGCGTTCATCTGTTCGAATGCTTTGAACTTTCTCGGTTATACGCTGCCAGTCATTCATTGTAAGTTTGCCAGTTCCCGCATGACCAATGTACCATAGCTGATTTTGATCATCGTACAAACCCAGCAGAAGTGAATTCACTATTTTATCCCTGTACGTAACGCCGCCAACGACGGCGAATAGATCTTTAAAAATCTTTTTTTTAAGCCATCTCTTATCTTTGCCATTGATCAAATAAGGACTGTTCAAGTCTTTGATGACGATCCCTTCCAGGTCATGCTGTATCACTACTTGAAATAGAGCTTCAATGTCTGAATGGTTAGCAACTAATTGAACTTGCTGACTAGGTTTAATCATTTTGTGCAAGACGGCTTGTCTCTCTTTAAGGCTCAAGTGCGTCAGCCAATCCCCATCACAGTAAAGGATATCAAAGATCATATAAGTTATGGGCACCTGACGCATGGCATTAGTCACTGTACTTGTTTTTCTAGCGCTGTCGCGTCTCATAATCTCATAAAACGAGGGCTTTCCTTGAGCAAGCGCAATAATCTCTCCGTCTAAAATAACAGAATTGGCTGAGCAGAAATCTTGCGGATGGGTTAGTTCAGGATATTGCAATGTTCTTTCATTGCATCTGCGATTTATTAATTTGGTCGTACTTCCGTCGTAGTATAATAACATTCTCACCCCATCCCATTTGATTTGGCTAGTTAAATGATTGCCCGAAGGCAATTCTTCCGTACTAATGGGCTCAAACGGGGTTATGGGTACAAAATCCAAGTCATTGCCCCCTCTATATTGTTGGTAGTAACATTATTCACCATATAATGGTTAATATTACTACCATTTTCACAATAAATTATTTCTATAAAGGAGCGACATCATGTCTACAGAATTGGGCACCAAAGAGAATCCATGGAAATTAAAGACACCGCCGCAATCGTCGGAGTATGAGATGTACAAGGACGAGAAGGATGGTAAAGCCATCCTCGTCTGTACCGTAGGGAAAACTGTTTTGCATTATGACTATCGCTGTATCGAAGATTTAACAACGATGCTCAAGCAGCATGGAGATTGGATCGAGCTAGGAAGCGCGGATGAGCAGAAACCTGCCAAAGAAGGCACGGTAGAAAGCTGGGGACGCTCCCCGGAGAATCCAGTCGGTGGCTGGTATGGGCTGAAAAAAGGCTTTCGCGGCCGCTTTGGCATGTACATACCTCCCTTATTGGAGGAGCTGCAGCTTGCGGAAGTAGAGCATAATCCGAGAAATAATCGGATGCGCGCCCTGTAGGAATTGAACCTCGAACTCCATGCTTTTGGGAGTTCGAGGTTCTTTTATATTGACTTATATAATCAAGTAATTATATACTAATTTACGAGTTGGAAGGAGCGTGTTCCTTAAGATGGAAATTGAAAAGATGGCCGATATCTGCAAGCTGCTTGGCGATAAAATGAGGCTGACGATTCTCACTCTGCTCCGAGAACGCGAGCTCTGTGTCTGCGAAATCGTCGACATCATGCAAACAAGTCAACCCAATGTCAGTCAACATATGCGAAAATTAAAAGCTGGCGGGTTGGTGAAGGAAGCGAAGCGTGGACAGTGGGTTTATTATTCGTTAGCTATCGCCGATAAGCCTTATCTGCATGAATTGCTGCAAACTTTGCCTACGCCGAACATGCCTACTGCTATATCTTGCGAGCAGGGAGATTGCTGCGATTAACATTCAGGAGGAACCTATGATTTATTTGGCTATTATCATCTTCTTACTTACACTTTTCTTTGTGATTTGGCAGCCAAGAGGTCTCAGCATAGGCTGGTCAGCGTCGGCTGGAGCCTTGCTTGCCTTGCTTTGCCAAGTTGTTAGCTTGCAGGACGTCGTGACCGTAACAGGGATCGTATGGAATGCAACTTTAGCCTTTGTCGGCATTATCCTCATTTCACTCATCCTGGATAACATTGGTTTCTTTGAATGGGCAGCTCTACATATGGCCCGGTTAGCCAAAGGGAACGGCAAAGTCATGTTCGTCTATGTCATCCTGCTGGGGGCCGCGGTCTCTGCCCTATTCGCCAACGATGGCGCTGCGCTTATTTTGACACCGATCGTACTCGCTATGGCTCGCGCTTTGAAATTTCCAAATCCGATGATTCTTCCCTTCATTATGGCGAGCGGCTTTATTGCGGATACAGCCTCCCTTCCGTTTACGATCAGCAACCTAGTCAATATCGTCTCTGCTGACTTCTTCGGCATTGATTTTGTAACCTATGCGAGCCGTATGATCGTCACAAGCCTGTTCTCCCTAGGAGCAAGTTTACTTGTGCTGTATCTATATTTTAGAAAAGAGATCCCCACCCATTATGAGATTTCGGATCTTAAACGGCCAGCAGACGCCATCAAAGATATCGCGCTCTTCCGACTCTCCTGGGTCATTCTGGCGATTTTGTTAGCTGCTTACTTCCTAAGCGGGTTTATAAAAGTGCCTGTTTCCTTCTTAACTGGAGCGGCAGCCTTATTCTTTATACTGATTGCCCGTTCCAGCAAAGCCATTGAAACCAAGAAAATCATAAAAGAAGCTCCTTGGACGATTGTTATTTTCTCCATCGGGATGTACGTCGTTGTTTATGGGTTGAAAAATGCTGGCTTAACCGACGCGCTTGGCAACTGGATAGAACTCTTCGCCAAACAAGGGTTATTTGCGGCAACTGTCGGAATGGGCTTTCTCGCTGCCATTCTTTCATCTGTGATGAATAACCTGCCGACCGTTTTGATTGACGCATTGGCGATTCATGGTACACAAACCGAGGGCATCATGCGGGAAGCGCTGATTTATGCCAATGTCATCGGCTCCGATTTGGGACCCAAAATTACGCCGATTGGCTCACTCGCCACCCTCTTATGGCTCCACGTCCTCTCCAAAAAAGGGATTACTATTACGTGGGGGGCTTATTTTAAAATCGGCTTCATTCTTACAGTCCCCACTTTGTTTATTACGTTAACGGGTTTATATGTGTGGTTAAAAATTATTTCATAAAAGGAGTGGTTTCTATGAGCAAAAAAATCGTCTATTTTCTATGCACAGGAAATTCTTGCAGGAGTCAAATCGCGGATGGCTATCTGAAGGCTTTGGGCGGGGATGCCTACGAAGTCAGAAGTGCCGGGCTGCAGGCTCACGGGTTAAACCCCAGAGCTGTAGCTGCCATGTTGGAAGATGGCCTTGATATTTCGCACCATACCTCGGATGTCATCGATCCGGAGATTTTAAGTCAAGCTGACTATATTATTACTTTGTGCGGACATGCCAATGATAACTGCCCTGTCGTGCATAATGATACAGCGATTCGCTGGCATTGGGGTTTCGACGATCCAGCTAAAGCAACAGGAACTGAGGAAGAAATTACCGCACAGTTCCGCGCGGTCCGCGAGGCGATTAAGCAGCGAATTGAGGCATTTGTTAGGGACGGGAAATAAGACACATGTCATACTTGTCAAAAAAAGGGCTATCCTCAAAGGTCAAATTGACCTTGGGGATAGCCCTTACGAATTAGATAAGGAATTACAGCGGCCTTACCTTTCGATAGTTTGCTCACGTTTCGGGCCAACGGATACCCATTTTATCGGTACACCGATTAATTTTTCAATATAGAGCACATAATTCTGAGCAGCAGTCGGCAGCTCCTCGAAAGAACGGATATGGGAGATGTCACATTGCCAACCTTGAAGAGTTTCATAGACGGGTTCTGCCCGCTGCAATTGCTCGGTGCTCAGGAAATCTGCGCTCAACGCATCATCAATGCGATAATTCGTACAGACAGGTATTTCATCCAAGTAACCTAAAACATCCAAATTCGTTAATGCTACCTCTGTAGCTCCTTGTATTTGGCAGCCATACTTGGTTGCAACGGCATCAAACCATCCTACACGCCTCGGCCTGCCGGTTGTAGCGCCATATTCTCCTGCATCTCCACCTCGTTTGCGCAGTTCCTGAGCGGCTTCACCCTGAAGCTCTGAAACAAAGGGGCCTTCGCCCACACTGCTTGAATAGGCCTTGGTCACAGCCAGCACTTTTTGGATGGCATAGGGAGGGACACCTGCGCCTACAGCAGCATAACCAGCTAATGTCGACGAGGATGTCGTATACGGATAAATCCCGTGGTCCGGATCGCGCAGAGCTCCCAGCTGACCCTCTACCAGTATCGTTTCCCCCTTAGCCAGAGCTTGTTGCAAAAGAACTGTGGTATTGCACGCATAAGGTTTAAGAAATGCTGCTTGTTCCTTTAATTCTTCCATCAGATGATCGATGTCCACGGGAGCCTGATGGTATAAATGCGTAAGAAGCACATTCTTGGATGCCAACGCTCTTATCAGTTTTCCCCTCAATAACTCTTCATCCCATAGCTCCGAAACCTGAATCCCGATCTTGGCATATTTATCTGCATAAAAAGGAGCAATTCCCTGTTTCGTTGAGCCAAATTTCCCGTCTCCCAAACGCAATTCCTCTAATTCATCGAATTGAATGTGATAAGGCATTACGACTTGTGTCCGGTCAGAAACACAGATTTTGGGCGCAGGCACCCCTCTCTCCATTAATTCATGAAGCTCTTGTTGGAATTTCCTTATGTTTAACGCCACGCCTGGACCAATCACATTCGTAGTCCCCGGATAGAAAACGCCCGATGGCAGCATGTGCAGCGAAAATTTGCCGTAATCATTAATGATCGTATGCCCCGCATTGCTGCCACCCTGATATCTTACGACATACGGAGAATGAACAGCCAGAACATCCGTCAGTTTCCCCTTTCCTTCATCGCCCCAATTTGCGCCTACAATCGCTGTAATTGTCAATTTCTTCACACCTTTTCGTTGAAATGACTTCCTACGATCAAGTATACTTACTTCGAATGCATTAGAAAAATTAATATAAATAATATTCGATATAAACTACATTGATGTTACAAGGGTGATCTAAACGATGATTCACAATATGGAGCTGTATCAAGTCTTCTACGTGACAGCCAAAGCAGGAAGCCTATCCCGCGCAGCGGAAGAATTATATGTTACCCAACCTGCGATCACGCATTCCATTAAACAGTTGGAAGCCAAATTAGGTGGACAATTGTTTTTCCGCACTCCGCGGGGCGTGACCCTTACGGTGGAAGGACGGGAGCTTTTTGCGTACATTGAACAGGCCTACCATTTTATAGAAAATGGGGAAAGAAAAATTGCGGACATGCATCAGCTTGCCTATGGTGAAGTCAGAATTGGAGCGGGGGACACGCTTTGCAAACATTTTCTGCTGCCCCATCTCAAAAAGTTCCACGAATCCTTCCCACAAGTAAAAATACAAGTAACAAATAGAACGACAAAGGAAACGATTGCGCTTCTAAAAGAGGGTAAAATCGACTTAGGCATTGTGAACCTGCCTCTCTCCGACCCTCAAATTATCATTCAGGAAAGCCTTTCTATTCATGACTGCTTTCTAGCAGGAGAAACCTACAAGCATCTGGCAGCAGCACCGATTTCGCTGAAAATGCTGCTCGAACATCCCCTCATTTTACTTGAGAAAGGCAGCAGCACCCGGGCTTATCTGGATCAATTCGGAGAGAAGCAAGGCTTGCCGCTCAAGCCTGAGATTGAACTTGGAAGTGTTGATTTATTAATTGAATTTGCCAGAAATGGATTCGGCATCGCCTGTGCCATCAAAGAGTTCGTACAGCAGGAATTAGCGGATGGAAATCTGTATGAGATTATGTTAGAAACACCTATACCAGCCAGGAAAATTGGAATTATTAAATTAAAAAGCACCCCGCTATCTGCTGCTGCGAACCATATCTATGAGGCTTTAAGTTAAAAAGGCCTTAAGCATATATGCTTAGGCCTTTTTTTGCTTTTTTCTATTTAAAAATAGACTTATAATTGCACTTTGTATTTATCTTTCAACAGTTTCTTTGCTTGGTTTCTTGTACCTTCATCTCCTGAAGATGCTGCTTTCTTTAATGCAAATATAGCGTAATCCTGTAAACTCTCACTACGACTAAATGCTTCTCCAGCATCATAGTAATTCCCATTTTTCTGCACATGATTTAACACGATGTAAGGATTTACAGCGGCTATTTCTGCATATCGCTTAGATTTCTCTTTAGCATCCTCAGAAAGATCTGCTATAAACAAGCGATAAAACAACAAAGCTTTCTGATCTATTTTTCCAGCTTCTACAGCTAGCATTTCGGCTTCGGAGGCCAAATTTTTATCTTCGTATAACAAACCAAGCTCTTCGATCAGCATAGCTTGCTGCAAATAACTATCAGCCTCATTGGGTGCTGCATTCGTGATAGCATCAAAATTTCTATGCATATCCTTAAGTAAGGCATCCTTGATAAGGACAAGATTATCTGCTGCCTGTTCCCACACGGCCGTGGCTGCTTCCAGATTCCCAGAATTCCCTTCATGCGCTCTCAGTAAGGTGTCCGAAGCTTCCCCATAAACACGAAGCTTAGCTGCAAAGGAAGGATTTAAACCATTTAATAAGGCCGTGTTATTTACTTCCGTAGGTTGATAGGACTCATAGTCAACTTGAGCGCCAACGCTTTCAGAAATAAAACGAATCGGAACCAGGGTAGCACCATTGATAATTTTGGGTGAAACCGCCAAAGTAACCGATTTGCCATTCACGGTTGCAACCGGATTATCAACTTGCAGGACCATATTTGTGCCATCTTTCGTCGCCTTAATGGTTTTGGTCTCACTATTCCATTCCAAATGTAAACCCAAGCTCTCTAATATGGAACGAAGAGGTACTAGTGTGCTCCCTTCAACCAGAACGGGTGGTACGTCCAGATCTAAAATAGTACCGTTAACCTCAATGACCTTCCCTGCGACAGAAACAAGATTAATCTCTTTACCATTGTCATTTAACGGTTTAACGGGATTCCCTTTTTGATCTAAATACAGCGTTTTCCCTGCATCTTTTACATGAAATAAAGTACCGGATACTTCATACGCATACTCATATTTAGGACTAACGACGACAGTGCCCTTTGGATCAATAAACCCCCACTTACCGAGTACTTTCACAGGAGCATAGCCTGCCTTGAAGGCTCCAGCATATTCAAAATTAGGTGAAATGACCGTTTTTCCGGTCGAATCAATGTACCCGTATTTTCCGCCTGTTTGAACCGCTGCAAGACCTTCAGAAAAAGGGGTCGCATCTTCATATTGCACTTTAATGATTTGATTCTCTTCTTTATCTATGTATCCCCACTTGTTATCTATACTTACCGCAGCGAGTCCCCCGGCAAAATCCGTAGCCTTCGTATATTGATAAGGAATGACGGCCTCCCCTTTTTTATCGATATACCCGTATTTTCCATTTAATTTCACTCTCGCTAAACCTTCTGAAAATGAGCCCGCATCATCGTGAAATTTATAAATTTGGATACGGCCATCTCGATTTAGAAAAGCAAAATGAGTGCCCGTGACAACTGGAGCAAAATTTTCTTTATAGGCCAATGCAAATTCATACATGATACTTCCGACTTGTTTCCCTTTGGAATTGATATATCCAAACTTAATACCATCCCGGTCTTCTTTACTTACGATCGCATAGCCTTCAGAAAAACGAGAAGCAGAATGATACTCGGGGGTAATGACAATTTTACCAGTTAAATCTGCATACCCCCAGTTTCCTTTCACTTTCACAGCAGCAAAACCTTCTGCGAACTCTCCTGCTTCCTCGAATTGAGGCTTTATCACGACTTTTCCAACTTGATCCATAAAGCCGTATTGTCTCCCTATTTTAACTGGATATAACGTCGGGGAGCTATTGGCTGCAGATCCAGTTGCGTTAGTTCCGTTAGATCCGTTAGCCTTTTGTGCAAAATTGATCTTCAATTTCTTCTCTCCAACCAAAGCAGCTTCATACCCCAATAACTGAAAAATATCGATCGGGATATACACATTATCTCCTTCCAAATGGACAGAAACCTCCGTCGATAATGTCTCTTCACGCAGTTTTACTTCATCACTCCCAAGTACATTTACTTTCTTGGAACCCACTTTCATCTGATACCTAATTTCATTGCGAAGATCTAGAACCGAAACTACATTGCCTTCCTGTGTAGTCAACAATTCAAATGCACTGTCGGAATGGTAATATCGTTCTAATGCGAACATTGGAACCATAGGGCGCCCGTCTTTTATGATGATGGCACCTGTCATGTCAAGTGACTTTTTTTCCCCTAGTACCGTAAGATATTCAAATGATACTTCCCCGTTTTCTTTAATCTCTACCTTTTGTTCGGCGTATACGACAGAACCAAATTGCCAAAGCATCAATGTAATGGCAATCAAACTTATCATCTTCTTAAACAAGGCTACTCCCCCTACTATTTTGTAGAAATTTGTAAAATATTCCTCATCTATCTTACCATGTCTAGTTAAAAAGAACTACATGAAAGGTTTATGGCTTGCCGACGTTCAGCAAGTTGAGCACACCTGCGCACTCTCGGCGCGCGCGAGTCGTGATGCCCATCGGCGCGAAATCGGTGTCTACGCGGCCGCGCATCAACTGCAGTTCTATGGCCGACTGTACGAAGCTTGCCGCCCATGGCGCCACGCTGCCTGCATCGTCAAAGCCGGCCGGCTTCACGCCAGTTGTCGGGATATCCTTGCTCGATTTCACGCTATAGGCGCGTACCACCATCGCTGCCATTTCTTGACGCGTAATCTGCGCGTCCGGTGCGAATGTAGCCAAAAAAGCAAAAAGGTCCCGGCTTTTCCCTTGGGAAAGCGCGAGACCTTGTGACTAATCTGGTTTCACGGTAACATCTACTGCCGATCTGCTTCTATACAAGGTCCAGCAAAAAGCGCATAACTCGACTGCCATGCTGCGACTCAAACAAATAAACAATCTCCAGACGATCCTCTGCCTGAATGACGGAAGGAACAGGAGCATCCTGCACCACGTTGCAAGTCAACCCCGGAAAAACCCAGGAATCCGGCTTCACCATTTCCGAAGAAAGTCCTTGCCCTCTAACCTCAAAGATCACTTCGATGTCCACCTGCGTGTCCAAACTGACCTCTATCACTAGCTGCTTGCCCTTGATTTGAGCTTCGAAGGTAATCCCTCTCAGATGGGAGTTCCAACTGCCGCCCTGCTCACGGCGAATTAATCGCAGATCATATTTCTCCTTGCCATCCGTCATCCAGTGAATCGTGGCCGGATGCATCTGACCATTCGTATTCCGGCTGCCGGACATGGCGCCAATCATCAGCTTTTCCTCGATCCATGCCGATGCTATGCACAAATTCATATTATTACGTGGATCATTGCGCTCACACAGCTCCCTAAACGACTTCACCGCCAGTCGGTTTCCTTGATATGTACGCAAGGCGGTTCTAATTACTTCCGGAACATCTACACCAACCAAAGCAATCATCGGATCATGTTCTGATTCACAATTGATGTCGGCCAGATATTCATAGCCTTCCCCTAGGGCAAGATAAATGAACACTCCTATAGAGCTGTGAGCCCTCATATCCATGTCATAGGCACGCGCAAAGGGGCCAGATAAATTTTCGAGATTAGGATTATAAAATAAAGCAATATTTGCCCAGAGTTCATGCTCCATCTCAAGGCCAATTCGCTTCAGATCCAGGGATTCGCCGTAGGTTCTCCAAAGCCCTAATACAGTAAGATCAACCCCGTAATAGGTTGTTGTATTGAACTCTGCGAACGTGCCAAATTCCTTGAAAGCATCATAAAACTTCCGACCTTCCAGTTCCGCGTGAGTGATCCAATCCGGACGGTTAAAGTGATGTCCATAATAATCACAAATAAAGATATGCATTAGCTCAATGTTCGAATTCATCGGTATTGTGTCAGATAGTCGGCGATCGATGGACGCGCCAACCGCTTTGACCATGCAGTCATCCATACGTGTGACCAGGTTAGTGGGCAATTGTTGTTCAAAATGAGCCAAAATAACCGCAAAGGTGCATGCGATGAACTCGCGCCAATTGGGATCATAACTTTTCCACACAGTAGGCAGAACTTGCTGGACAGCAGTTTGAAAATGTTGTTTTATAACTGCATGCTCAGGCAGTAGATTGCTTAGCTGATTGGATATTTTGTCCAATGAGCTGTCCAAAAAATAAGCAAATCCCGGAGCGAATGTTTTCCAAGGATAGTTGCCCAGAGGAGGAGGCGGATCCTGAGGGGACGTGCGGAAAGTACCATGATAAATCTCTTCCGGGCAATCATATTGCATATCCATGACTTTAGTAATCACATCGCATGCTCGTTCGAAGTCTCCCGGGTTATCACGAATGAGCAGTCCCAAGGCATAATGGGCGCTCCCTCTCGTATAATGCCGATCAGGGTCATCTTTATCCCACAACAATTGCATATCAGCATCATAATAGACATCCATATCTGCTAAAGCATGATCAATTAAGTACAGTTTGTCATCGGTTATCTCTTCTTTTAACGTATGGCTCATGGTTTTAAAGCCCCTTCCTCCCCAGGATTCGGATTAATAAATGTAGAGACAGCACCCAGCATTCCCGCTTCATTGCCGCAAAGCGCAGGTACGATTCGTGTCAGTCCCTTGAAGTCGTCCGTTAGATAAGCGGACACTTTGGCAGCGAGAAGGTCAGTCAACACGTTTTTTTGAGCGGAAACACCGCCGCCGACAATGATCAAACCGGGGTCCAACACATAGATGAGATCGGAAATGCCTTTGGCAACCTCGTTCATCCATAGATCAACGGTTTGAACCCAGACAGGTTCATCTTTTTTGAAGCCCTCCCAAATAACCTTGCCATTGACAGCGACATTCATTCCTTGGTCCGCTTGTATTGCAGCTGCCTTAACCACAAGCGCAGAAGTAGATGCTCTGGTTTCGTAATTATTCGTATGCATAAGATTCATGTGCATGTAGCCAACTTCCGCAGCGCGGAAATGAGCACCTTTATACAGCTTGGCATCCAGAACAAGCGCTCCGCCAATCCCTGTACCTAATGCGATGCAGAAAAATGACTTTTCCCCTTTCCCGGCACCCAACCAAGCCTCGCCCAGAGCGGCTGCATTCACATCATTCGTAATCTTCGTCTCCAATTTAGTTAGAAGTTCAAGTTCACACTTGAGATTAACCCCCTTTAACCAAGGTATGTTCTCAATGCCGCCAACAATAAGACCAGCATCATCTACGATCCCTGCCGTACTGATTCCAACACCTGAAAGCGGAGGATTACCTGCCTGTAGCTCGTTTATTTTATCCACTAATCGTCGCATGAAATGCTGGCTGTTAGGCGAATCCAGCGTTGCAAACGTACCGCTTGACTCCACTTCACCAGTCTCACGGACAACACCATATTTGACGCTTGTACCGCCTATATCAAAAGCCGCATACCGTTTCCTTAGTTCAGCTTCATGCTGCGCGTTCTTCTCCTTAACTTTGAAGCCATAAGCAACAATACTGAGCATAATAGCTCCAAGCAGCGCACTAAGCGTACAGACCAAATTCATCGAAGATGGGCCTAGCTTTTCCAACAAATAGCCATTCAACATATTGCCAACAATTCCTGCTAGTCCAACAAAAATCATATTAAATATGCTTTGACCTGTAGCTTGCATGTCTTTACGAACAATCCGGGAGACATATTCAACCGCAGCAACGTAAAAAAGGCCAAAAGACAATCCTTGCAGCACCTGTACCGCAACCATCACACTCGGAATGGGAAAGACATATTGAATGGCCCAACGCACCATATAGGCGAGCGTAGCCAGCAACATAGTCTTCTCATTGCCCAAACGCCGAATGACATAGGAAGCCGCAAACATAGATGGTACATTAGAGAAAGCCGCAATCATCAGCGCCACGCCCGATAGGGCATAGGAGCCACCAACCATTTTAAAAACAACGACAAAATACGTATTAAACGCGGTTAAGGTTTGATTCACAAGAAAACAGGCGCCCAAGAACAGCACGAAACGTTTATTGTGAAAAAGTTCCCCCATTCCACTGACAAACGGCGTGCTCTTGACATGATATTCCTTTTGTTCAGGCAAAACCAGCACCATTAAAATGCCCAAACAGCTTATGAACAGAAAGGGTATCCATAATTGATTCGGTAAATAATAGGATAAAAAGAATCCTGCTCCATAACCGCCCAAGGCATTGCCAACACTCTGAAAGCTGCGAATGGAGCCATAGGAGGAACCAGCCTCCCTGGCAGCTGATACTGCAAAAGCATCACCGATGGGAGCCTGCGGAGCGGTGAAAATAATAGCGGTCATATAAGCAGCGGTCATCAAGAGTATGGATGGTGTCTGATACAAAATAGACAAGAGGGCAGGCACAGCTAGACTAAGCAGTAAAATGGACTTGGTCATTTGATAGCGATCAGCCAGTCGCCCCCAGAATAATTGCGCGCCCAGTACAATTAGGGAGGCAAGCGACATCATCATTCCGATATGACTTTTGGCTAAACCGCCATCTACAAAAATGGTAGTGATATACGGATTAAGCGAGCCACCCGCCAGCCCTGTGAACAAATATAGCCCACGCAGCTTGAACAACGTTGAAAATGACAAGGGACTCTGCATGCTGCGATCTTCCTTTCCTTATTGGCTCATAGCTGATAAATTCGCCATACGTTCAGTCATATATCGATGACTAAGCTCAATGGATTGCGGATCGCAAGTGGCTTTCAACTCATAAACTTTAATCGGCGCTGCTTGAATAACAGGCAGAAATCGATCAAAGAAAAGCATATCCCCGCTGTGCACATAAGGGCACCAATGATCAGAAAGTCCAATCGTTTCATGAATATGAACACCAACAACCCGCTCCAGCATCGCGTTCACTTCTGCGGCATTGTCATAGAGACCCATTCTATCCATCATCATGCCATGGCCAATGTCGTACCATAAACCTAGATTAGCTCCGGCAAGCCGGTCTATCATCGTGTTAGCCTCCTGCAGCGTCGGCATCTGATAGCAGCGGGATCGCGTTTCTATTCCGATCGCAATCTTCCAGCCCTTCTGCGCGATATGGTTGCATACGCGCTCCAAGCTTTCCACGATGCGGTTCATATAATGTCCGCTCAGCGATTCGCGCCGTTCCATCATTTCCGCCCATAACATCTGATAGGCGTCTGATTCACGGCCCTTCTCCTTATACAATCCTTTTAATACCTCATCGATGTTGTAGTCGAACGGCACTTCACCGGGATGAACAACAACCGCCTTTGCGCCATAGCGGTGCGCATACTCAGCGGATTGAATCAGCAACTCGATGGCCATGCCGCGCTTCGTTTCATCGTCAAATCCAAGCAGCACCGAGTCCGTGCCATAATCGGGATTTGGTACGTGCGGGAATGTATTATGCACACTGGAGACGCCGATTTCTCCGCGCTCAATCATAGGCTCAATTGTCGCAAGCAGCTCCTGATTGACATTATAGTTCAGTTCCACACGGCGAAAGCCGAGGGAACGTATTTCTTCGATCATATCGCGTCCTACCGTATGTTTTTTAATGTTCCAGCAGGTAGAAAATGAGTATTCACCCTTCGATTGATGCATGTTCTTGCCTCCTTCTGGATGCTCGCTAACCTTTCACTGCGCCTACCATGATGCCAGATACGAAATAGCGCTGCAGCCAAGGGTACACAAGCAGAATCGGCAGTGTTGCGAACATGACACTTGCCGCCTTCAAACTTTCCGGTGTCATACGAAGCATTTGGGCACCTTCCGCTTGCATCATATCCGTCGCCATATTGTTCATGATCAACTGATACAGCTTCAATTGAAGCGGGTAAAGCCCTGGTTTTGTAATATAAAATAACGTATCTGTAAAACCATTCCAGCGGTTAACTGCATAGAATAAGCTGATGGTTGAGATAATCGGCATCGACAATGGCAGAATAATTCGGAATAACGTCTGCAGCGGACTACAGCCATCGATTTGCGCAGCTTCTTCCAAGCCTTCCGGTATGCTCCGAATAAAAGAAATCAAAATGATCAGATAAAAAGGATTGATCAATTGCGGCAAGATTAACGACCACATCGAGTTCATTAAGTGTAAATCTTTGACCAGAATGTACTCAGGAATTAAGCCGCCGCTGAAAAACATCGTCACCACGATGAAAAACATGAACAACCTGCCGCCTTTCAGCGAGTTTTTCGATAGTGGATAGGCTGCCGCCAACGTCATCAGCATGCAAAGTGCCGTATACAGCAAGGTAAGCACAATCGTGAAACCTAAAGAGCGAATCATAGAATCGTTCTGAAACACTTTCGCATACGCTTCCAAGGTGAAATCAACAGGATACAGTGAAACTTTGCCTGCCATAATGGGTTCATTTGAACTGAACGATATCGCAAGAATGTGAATAAACGGCGCTAAACAGATTAGAACTAAGCAAGTAACCAGGACAACATTCGTTATGTCAAACCATCGATTGGCGCGTTGTGCACTCATAGCTGAAATCAACTCCCCTTCTTTTCCAACCCGTTATAAAATACCTTGGTCCGTCATTTTTTTGGATACGTAGTTAGCCCCAAGCACAAAGATGAGACCTACGACAGATTGGAATAAACCAACCGCAGTCGCGAGGGTATACTGTCCGGATTCCAAACCGATATTATAAACAAACGTGCTCAATACCTGCGAATATTCACGTACCGTGACATTGCCGATCACAAACGGCCGCTCAAAGCCGATGCTGACCATATTACCCAAATTAATGATGAGCAAAGTGAGAATTGTAGGCTGCAAGCCTGGTAAGGTTATGTGCCAAATGCGTCTGAATCTCCCCGCGCCATCCACTTCTGCGGCTTCGAACAGTTCGCGGTTGATACCTGTCAAAGCAGCGAGATAAATGATCGTTCCCCACCCGGCGCTTTGCCACACTCCCGTTAATAGATAGGTGTTCAACCAATAGTTTTTATCCGTTAGAAATGGAATTGCGTCTATGCCAAACAGACTCAGGACATTATTTACAGCCCCAGACTGCGTTCCGAATAGTTGATAGACAATCCCCCCAATAATGACCCAGGAAATAAAATGGGGAATGTAGAGCACGGTTTGCGATAATTTGCGGAACCATTCTTTCTTCAATTCATATAACATGATGGCAATCAGCAGCGGCGCTGGAAAAGAGACGATTAAGTCCAAGAAATTCAGCATTAGGGTGTTGCGCAGTGTGATGTAGAAATCGTGCATATGAAAAACTTCTTTGAAAGCAGCAAACCCAATCCATCGACTGCCGGATATCCCCTCAAAGAAATTAAATTCTTTGAAAGAAATCAGAATGCCATACATCGGACCGTACTTGAAGATTGCAAAAAACAATAGAGGTAATGCAAGCAGAAGGTACAGCTGCCAATTCTTATTCCAGTATTTCGTCATCGTGTTCATGCCCGTTACCCCTCCTCTTAATCCGCGAGAGCGAAGAAGAGCGGGAAGCATCCCTGCCCTTCTTAACACTCTTGCCGCTATTTGCCCTTCTTGGCGTACGCTGTTTTGCGCTCATCCAGAATCGCTTGACCACCGTTTTGCAAGTAATCCTCCAGCATACTGTCATACGTTTTATCAAACTCATCTGGTTTGACCATTGCAGTTTTCACTAAAAGTTGCTTGTATTTCTCCAGCAATGTTGTGCCGTATTTCGCTTCTGCTTCAATCACTTTATCAAATCGTTTGGGCGAGATCGTGTCTGCCAACGAAATTGTAAAGGATTGCTTCGCATCATTGTTGTATTTGTCCGGCAGCGCCGTCGTCATAATATCAATGTTTTTCTTTGAATCTCCGAGATCTTTGCCATTCGCGATAATCGCCATATCACCGAAGTTGTAAACGCGTTTAGCAGCTTCAGGCGTATCCAAGGCAACCGGCAAGCCGTCCACCAACTTAAAGTTCTCGCCTTCTACCCCATTTTGCATATAAAAGAGGTGATCCTTTTGCGACATCCAGTCCAGATATCTGACTGCCTCAGCCGCACTTTTACTGGATTTTGGAATCATGATGTACAATCCGGTTGGAGAATATGCAGGCTTCGCATGTTTGCCTTCTGAGTTCGTGAACGGATCAACAGGCGTTAGCACAGCGCTTGGCGTGTTGTTTTGAAGCGGAGCATATACACCGTCTGTTTTATCGTAAATATTCGGAATATCCTCACTGAAGAAGCCAACTTTTCCTGCGATGGTATCCTGCGAAAGCTGTTTTTTGTCCTTATCCAGACCAAAATCTTTGCTCAACAGGCCTTCGTTGTACAATTTATTCATATACTTAAGCGCGTCCTTGAAGCCTGGCAGAAGCACCGGATAATCACTCGAACCCAACTGCTGGGTTAGCGTGTAGGCCTGCTCCTCTGTCATCGGCTTGATGAAAGACCAGAGCAGCGGGTCATATTGAGCAGGGGCTATGGTCATACCGAACGGTATCGTTTTACCGCCGGTTTTACCTGGGTCCTTCTCTTTAAAAGCTTTCAATGTTGTATACAATTCGTCCGTTGTTTTTGGAACCGGCAACTGCAACAGATCCAACCAGTCTTTCCGAATGTAGTTGGCATATTTACCCAAGAAAATTCGTTTGCCTGGCAGCGAGTATTGTTTGCCCTCGACTTGTCCGTATTGCAGTGTTTCGGCACCCAAATAAGTTTTCAAATTAGGTCCTTGCTGGTTTAGAAGTTCTGTCATATCCGTTAAACCGCCTTGCTGCGCATACCGATAAAAGGTGCCCGAATCATACGTAAAGACAATATCAGGCACATCGTCACCACTGGCCATCAGAACATTCAGCTTCTGCACTTCTTGCGAACGAGGAACCGGGATGAATTGCACGTCAATGTTATTCGGCGTACCGAAATTATCCTGTACATACTTCGTCAATAAATTGTTGGTGACAGTTAAACCTGACGGCGAGTTGCCGCGATCGAAGATCTCCACTTTCAATGTCGCTTTCTTAGCTGGCCTATCTGTTTCTTTGCCAGACTTGACGTCCGAACTATTGGATGAATTCGAGCATGCGGATAATACGCTGATTAATGAAAGCATGAGGACTGCTTGTTTAACAAGTCTGCGATTGTTCATATAACGTACAACTCCCTATCTCCCTGTTATGTAACCCTCGTTCCGGCCGGGAACACCTTCAGTATGGCATTCACCAGTCAAATCGATCAATAAACTAGTTTCCGGCATATAAACTCACATGTTTTGCCATTCTAACCCGCTATACACACTTTAAATATGCAATAAACTTTTTTCTGACTCTCCCATGTCATCTAATCTTCCATCATTTTCAAAGTAAAAAAACAGCCTGCTAAACGTAGGTTTAACAGACCGTTGATTCTTTTAAAAATATCGCTTTCATTCATGCTTTTTTCTATAGTCCCCTGGCGTTACGCCCACAATTCGTTTAAACATACGACCAAAAGTTATAGAGTTGGAATAGCCAAGCTGCTGGGCAATCATCATCTGTGCCAAATCAGTCTCCGTCAGCAATTTCTTCGCTTTACCGATTCTTAAATCCATAAGAAAATCGACAAATTTCATGCCAAAGGCTTCTTTAAACATATGACTGACATTTTTTCCATTTATGCCAAACCTGTCACTCAAGTGCTTGAGAGAAAGGTCTGGATCTTCGAAATGCTCCTCAATGTAATTCCGCATCTCGATAATGACAGCTTGATAGCTATTCGCCTCACATACAGACACATAGGTTCTGTACAATTCATTGAGCGCAGCTGACAGCTTCGTTTCAAGTTCACCCAAAGTCGCACTATCCTTTACAATTTGCTGTAAATTAGACTGTTCCCAAGCCACTCGCATACTATCGGAGGAACCCATGCCATTGCTAATTTCCCGCTCAAGCAGCTTAATCATCGTTTCTAACACCATTGTGATATCTTTATCCCGCAAAACGTACTGCCGGAAATCGCTGAAAAGCTCGGTAAGTTGCTGGCGCCAGCCATCTTGTACAAGGCGAAAGGATTTGGCGATATCGGCTGCCTTAGGCCAATAGTTATAGGTTTCCGTCGCAGGACGACCGGATAAATGGTCCGTCATAATCAACGCTTTGTGATTGCGTGTCAGCTTATGCTTCAAAGCATGGCTAGCCGATTGATAGGACACGTCTATCTCAGACCACCTTTGGACAACGGCGCCCCCCGCAAACACAAAAACAATGCCAAAATGTTCTTCGATCCATTGCTGACTGCATTCAATAAGACCTACGAGTTCGGATGCACCCAACTCTTCCCCCGCCTCCATCGCATAAAGGATGCCAATTCTCTGCTCATCGATCCACTCACTCCAGACTGACAAGCGGCTACCAAAGAACTCCTGCAATATATTTTGCAGCGCCAGTTTAAGCACTTTCTGATCCTCTTTGACATGATCCTGTGTAAAAACCTCATACTGTTCTATCTCTGCGGCGATAACCCCTAGATTCGTGTAGGAACGTCTAGTTTCAAAGACAGGGATACCCTCTTTGCAATCTTCTTCCGATATGGATCCTGTTCCGTACATTAACTCAATGAACAGTTGTCTGCGCCGAACAAGAAGATTCTTATGATGCAGCTGTTCATAGTGATGCGTTGTTTCTATCAAGCCTTCCATTGCTTGCCCGATGAAGGATAAATCATCCACACTGCGGCCAGCCGGCAGAAATCGCAGTTGTATAGAATCAAGTTTATTCACCATGAGCTGAATTGGGCGGTAGTTGCGCTTGGAGATATAAATTAGATATCCGAGCAAGAACACAATGGTCACGATGCCAGCTGCAAGCCATACATACGAAATCAGGGATACCCACGCAAATAATTGCCCAGCTCTAATGCCGCTTTGAATGCTCCATCCTGTATTCGGTATGCGAATCTGGGTGAGAACTTCCTCATTCTTCGACTCAACGTTGATGCCTCCCGGGTCAGAAGACATCACCACCTGTCCCTGGGCATTGACGACATGCATAAAAGTCACTTTATGATCACTAAAGGTATCCAGATATTCCTGCAGGACGCGAACATCGGCATTAATGACAACAATCCCTTGATTTCCGAACGGAATCGGCAGCTTTTTCACCAGGGAAATGACAGGAATATCCACGTTTGGATTCCGCTCGTGAATGATTCTCACATCCGACCATCGTTCCGTTTGGGAATGCTCCCACATTTGTTTAATAAATGTTTTATCTGGAAAGGTGTCGAGGGTATCCTTCTGATTTTGTTTAATAATTAAGTTATCATCGGCGCGGTACATATAAATAGAATGAATCAAGTGATTATTCAGCACGAGTGCATTCAAAGTTTCAGTTATATTATACAGCAGCAAGCCTTCATCACCGGCCTGCCGCTTGTCATGATCAACAAATTGCTTGATCGAGGCATTCGTCGTCAATTCTCTCAGCAAAGTATTCTGAATTTCCGTCAAGGAACGCGACATCGCATCTGATACATAAGCGGCTGAGATGCCATTCGCCTTTCTGGTTTCTTTTCGTGAAATGTCGGAGACGACAAATAAACCAAGCAGCACCATGACAGATATAGTTAATAAAAAGAGAGGAAAGTAAGAAAGTAGTTGTTTTTTGTACCTTTTTTTCATCACACTGCCCCTTCCGCTACGTTTTCTTCCATCGTTCCCACGCTTTATTAAATTATCATACTTGATAGATTGGATAATTACAAAAAATATCTAACATTATATGTAATATTAAATAACTTCTATTGGAGGAATTTTAATCAATTTTTAACAAAGCACGTAGTTCCTCGAGTGTCGAGAACCCCGCGACTAAAAAAACACGACTCCCCCGTGATTGTCATCACGAAAAAGTCGTGTTAGCTCCCAGCCTAGCCTACGTTGTCCCCAAGACTTTCTTGCCGCGTGGCTGCAAGCCATTCGCATCGGGTTCAAGCGTTATGCCGAAGGAATCGATTTGAAAGTCCTTTACTTTCACAGGGATGCTGTACGTCAGCACGCCCGTGCCTTTCTCATCTACGCGGAGTGTGCCGCAGTTGTATCTTTTTCCGCTGCGGTTGAACCAAACCTGATAAGCGGATTCTCCTTGCGTAGTTTTGAGTCCTTGCACGTTGATGACCACGTTGTGGACATCGCCATTTTGCAGTACATAGGCGGTCCCCCAAGCGTTAGGCAATGTGCTTTCGAACGATTTCAGCTGGAAGGTGCGCACAATTTCAGCCGGCTGCTGTAAGCCAGGATTAGCTGCGAGGTTCGGTTGATTCTGACGATCATTCCACCACATCCCTACAGCGAGTCCCAATACCATGGCGGCAACTGCGCCGTACACCCAATTGTAGGATCGCTTCGCCCGCTGACTCGGTGTCTGACTTGGTGTCATCTCTGGTGTCAGCTCCGGCACACTCGTCCGCTTCTCAGTTGGTTTCTCCGCTTCACCAGTTTTCTCCACTTCGCTCCGTTTCTCCGCCTCAGCCGGTCTCACCACCTCACTCAGCTTCTCCACTTCACTCGGCAGCTGAATAATGGACTGCATCACCTGCTGCTTCAAATCAGCAGGAACTTCCACTTCCTCCATCTCAAAAGGCAGCGCCTGCCAAACCTCTTGTAAATCGCTTAACTCCTCACGGCATGTGACACAAGTTCGCAGATGCCGTTCGAAAGCCGCGCGCTCCAATTCCGTGCAGTCGCCTGTCAAATAGTTGACCAAGTAACCGCAGTCCACCGTTTCATGTTCTTTCATAACGTCATCCCTCCCTCACAGCTGTCAGATGCTTCCTCAGTATTTTTAAACATTGATGCAGCCGGCTTTTGATCGTACCCAGCGGTTCATTCATCCGGGTTGCGATTTCGCTCAGCGAATAACCCTGCCAATACATCATGTCAATCAATTGAATCTGGCTTTCGCTTAGATGGACATACGCTTCGTGAATTTGTTCTCCTATCCACTTACGTGTCATGATCAAATCTGGATCAGGATCACCAGAAACAAGTTCATTTTCCCATTCTTTGGGCTCAAAACGGATGACTTGATCCAGTTTCCGCTTCTGCCTTAAATAATCAATCGTGATATTGCGGGTCACCGTGATCACCCAATTCACGAAGGCGCCTTTACTTGCGTCGAACCCTTTTTCCGTGGTCCATAGGCGTGTAAAAACAAGCTGAACAATTTCGCGCGCGGCCTGTTCTTCCTTCATCGACTTGAGCGCAAAGGAATAAACAAGCTTCGCGTAGCGATCATAGAGTTCTTCCAAAGCCAGATGGTTTTTTCCCATGACGAGCTTCATCAGCTCCCCATCCGTTCGATTGCGCATAGCCAGCACACCCCGAGTCGAAATAAAGTTGTATTACCTTCTACCTTATCTCCAGCAAGATGTCTTGGCAATAGATTTATAGAAAAAGAGCCCCAACACCGCTGAACGATTCAGCAGGTCGGAGCGCGATGAAATAATGGTTTAGACATCCCTTATCTCGCTGTGATTTTGGACGGATCAAGGACGAACCAGACCTTGCCTACATTTTGTCCCGTGGTGTCGCCAGGGTTATGATCCTTGATCCAGTAATACAGTGGCCAACCTCTGTAGGTGCTTTGTTTGGTTCCGTCAGTACGCGTTAGAACTCCGAAATCACTGGCCGTGAGATCAGCAGATACGGTGAGATTCTCATCATAGAAAATCGGCCAGTTGACCAAACAAGGTCCCACACATGAATTCGGGTCTGCAAGATCTTTGGTAAACAGATACAAAGCCATCCCGTTCTCATCGACCAAATAGGTGCCTAAAGCATCGGATTTGCTTGTTTTAACAGACGCATTGGCAGCCTTCGTACCCGTAAATTTCGCTGGATCAATAACATACCAGACATGGCCTACGTCCTGCCCGGTAGTGTCACCCATCTTCGTATCACCAGCCCAGTAATAAAGCGGAAATCCTTTATAAGTTGTTTGCACGCTGCCATCCGCACGAACTAAAGTGCCAAAATCAGCAGAATTAACACCCGTTGGCGCAGCAATCGCAGCGTTAGCAAAGACAGGCCATTTCTCCAAACATTTACCTGAGCAATTGCTGACGCCCTTGGTGTCATTGTCATAATAATAAAGCGCTCTACCGCTCGCATCCGTCAAATAATTGCCCAGTTCAGCTTTGGTGCCCAAGGCTACGCCGCCATTCGCAGGTTTAATCACGAACCAGACTTTGCCGACATTATCTCCTGTTGTATCTCCCGGTTTTTGATCCTTAATGAAGTAATACAAAGGCCATCCTTTGTAAGTCACCTGCTCCTTGCCGTCAGCCCGAGTGAAGATCTGGAAGTCCGCTGCGCTGAATCCAGCAGGAACTGTGAAATCATGGGCGCCAAAGATAGGCCAATTCGTCAAGCATTGTTCCACACAGGAATTAACATTCGCGACATCCTTACTAAAATAGTACAGTGTCATGCCCTTATCATCCGTTAGATAACTGCCTAGCGTACTGCTTTGCTTCAAGGAAAGCGCTGGTTTGGCTAATGCATCCAGCTTGCTTGCGCTGATTTTACCCTTTTCAACCAGATCAGTACCCAGTGTTTTTGTAGTTCCTTTGATAGGTGCCTTGAGCGCCTCGAGGGTTGCTGCTGCAATATGTAGGTTTTTGAATGTTTTGACATCGGCAATTTGGGATAAGCCATTTTTGCCAGCAAAGGGGATGACACCCGCGTAGTCAAAATCCGTTCCTTGCATATAGCCTAAAGATTCCAACAGTACCTTGTAGTATTGCTGCGCAGTAATAGCGGCTAATGGTTCAAATTTATCATCGCCCGTACCCTGCCAGCCTAACGACGGATGGTCTTTCAAATAGCCCAGAATGGCTTGATTCTCTTGCGATACACGGCTTGCATCTTGGAAACTGGCCATCCCTTTATAGGCTAATGCGTCTGCTTCCAATCCTTTTAAGCGTAATGACATGACCGCGGCTTGCAATCTCGTCGTTGATTTGTTCAAGTACTCCGCCGTCAGACCACTTCCCTCACCTTGGAGAATGCCCAGATCCCCAGCCAGATCTGTTTCGGATTTCACCTTAAGCGGCTCAGCTGCCGCTGCCGAGAAGGCTGTCGCCCCCGCCACCAGGCCTGTTAGCACAAAGAAAGACAGGATACCTTTTTTGATAGTTTTCATGCTTGCTATTCCTCCTTAACGTTTCTAATGAAGTAAACGATGAGGAACAGCAAGCGGTTTGATCGTTCTCACGAATTATTTGTAATCCACAAGTTAAGCCAAATAATCTTCGGCACGGAATCAACAGGACATTATTGGCTGGCTGCTATTCCCCTGCCGTTTTCATTTGTTGTCCTTGACAAAACTATATTTTGGAACTGAAGGAAAAGGCTTCATCAAAAAGAATTAGCATGGTAAAATAAACGTTTCCAAAACTTATATCTAAGTATAGTCTACAAATATCATCCTAAGGAGTCATGTCCATTGGCTGTATCCATGAATAAATTAACAAAAATACCTCGGATTCTAATCAAAACACCAACCCATCAACAAAGAATATTGAGAATGCGTGGACTGTCTGCCATTGAATCTTGCACACGTACAGAAGGCGCCACCGGCACGTTGTTTCTAGAAGACCATATGCTCTTATTCGTAATTGAAGGGATGTATACCGTACGGTTTGGAACCGAGGTGCATACGGTAAACAAGCATGAAATGGTGCTGATCCATAAATCCATTGCGTTCCAATATGAAAAAAGCGGGGAATCCAACCTCGATTATGTACTCAACTATATGATGTTCTTCTTAAAAGACGAATTAATTAACGAGTTTATGAAACTAGCAGATTATACTCCTACTTCAGCAGCCAGGATACCGGCTCCGATATCTGTGCATACGATTGATGATAGACTCTTCAGCTATCTGGAATCATTGAAACCGTATTTCAATGAACCGGAACGGATTAGAGATGGGCTGGTTAAGGTGAAGTTATTAGAATTATTATTTGGCATAGCCGATAGAAATGATATTTTCCTGTCTGAGCTTGCTCAGATTAAGTGCCAAGAACGAAAAAGCATCAAGGACGTCGTTGATGCGAATATCACAAACCCCGTAACCTTGCATGATCTCGCCTACTTATCTGGCCGAAGCCTATCCTCCTTCAAACGTGATTTCAAAGCGATCTATAATACTTCCCCACTCCAGTGGATACGAAATCGCCGATTGGATAAAGCACAAGAAATGCTAATCCATTCGTCCTTATCCGTAACTGAAATTTGCTTCTCAACGGGCTTTGAGAACGTCTCACACTTCTCCAAAGTGTTTAAGATGAGATTCGGAATCCCACCTTCCGCACTTAAACAACCGCCAAAGCTCTGATGATCTTAACCCTGAGCTGAATGAACAACAGATTTGGACCTCCGAACAAAGTATAGGGTGCATTCATCTGGTACATTTATACATGTAATCCAGACGAAGTCTAGTCCTATTGAACCCAAGGAGGAAACAACATGCCCGACTCTAACCTTCGGCAGGATTCTGCTGCCACCCCGATCACGTCACTGAAAGGTCATCATATCGCCATCCGTGTACCAGACTACGAGGCTGCAAAGAGCTGGTACGTGGAGAAGCTTGGCTTCCGCGTCATTCAAGAATGGCCGTTTGGAGACCTGCACCTTGCTTATGTCGCTCCACCCCATGACGACTCCTTTTACTTTGAGATTATTGGAGACGGAGAGGTCAATGACGCTTCTATTTACCATGATATTAACAGCAGTATGTATAAAGCCGGTTACCATCACCTCTGCATGACCGTGAACGACGTGGATGAAGCGATTGCTTATTTGGATTCAAAAGGGGTTACCCTCATCGGGGTGCCATTTGACTTGGAGGCCATCCATCGCCGCCTCGCATTTTTCGCCGATCCGTGGGGGAATATTTTCGAATTAGCTCAGGTGATTGGTTAATCAAGAAAAGTCCTACGTCTTTGCAAAGTACATACGAAAACCAGGAGATCGGTGGCTAAATACGACAGTGCGGGGGACAGTTGTTGTTAATCAGGAGAAGGCCAAGTAGAATGTTCACCATCATGGATTGAGCCCTCAAAAGTGATTGTTATCTTTTGATTAAGTTCCCACATCTAAGCTTCCCATTCGTATTTTAGGGTTAACCAGTTCTTTCTGGTTGATCCTTTTTTATTCCTATCCTACGGATAAGTCTTCAAGTACATGCACCTTCGCAAGCCTCCTTACGAACTCAATACCCTTTATTCGGCCAAAATCGCTCATTCTAAAAATCTAATGAATGCCAGATGTGCTATTTCAAGCTATTGATACTAATTCGGCCAACAAAGTACCGAGTAACGCCAATCCAGTTCATTACATCTCCAAAGCAGCCATTTTCTCGTCGATAAGCATCCTACAGTTCATTAGATGCCATTCAAGACCGAAAACCTCCAAAGAGTAATGAGGCCCGCGGTGGACGTCAACTAACCCAAAAACAGCGCACTGCAGTTCCCTCCGAAAGAGACAATCGAGGCAACTCAAAAAGAACCCAGCCTGTGGCGGCTAGGTTCTCTATAATTGCGGTGCTCAGCTTTTCTTATTGAAAGAATTTCACACGACTTTCAAGCGGTTGGAATTCTTTGTCGCCAGGCACGAAAGTTGGTTTGCCGAACGGCATTTGGGCAATCAATTTCCATTCGCTTGGCAGGTTCCACGTTTGGGCAACTTCGTCGTTGATCAGTGGGTTATAGTGCTGCAAGGATGCTCCGAGACCTTCTTGCTCCAAGGCCGTCCATACAACGAATTGCAGCATACCGGAAGATTGGTTGGACCAGATCGGGAAATTATCCGCATATGCTGCGAACTGAGCCTGAAGCTGCTCAACCACCGTTTGATCTTCGAAGAACAGAACCGTACCGGAACCAGCGCCGAAGCTGTTGATTCTTTCTTCCGTAGCCGCGAAGCTGTCCGCAGGCACGATTTTGCGCAGCGTTTCTTTCGTAATGTTCCACAATTTATCGGATTGCTCACCGAATAGAACGACCACTCGCGCACTTTGTGAATTGAAGGATGTTGGGGAATACTTCACAGCCTCGTTCACGATTTCTTGAATGCGATCGTTGGAAACGACCACCTCTTTGCTTAAACCATAAAACGTACGTCTTTCTTTCACTGCTGTTAAAAAGTTGCTCATAGGGATTCTCCTCCGCTTTCTTATATAAATAATAATTTCACCCAAAATCACGAAACAGAATTAACTATAACTTCAATCGTTACTAACTAAATGTTATTAACTTTTATTATTATCATACTATTTCGAGGATTTGTCAATCTAATTCACTAACATTTTGTTAGTAAAATGTTTGGAAATTCCGTTCACAGGGAATAATCGGGATACATCCTAACCAGGAGGCGACTCTGATGACAGTTGCAACAACGAAAGGTACACTGATCGTGGAAGGCCATGAGTTGACCATTACGAATCCCGGTAAACCGTTGTGGCCCGAAATGGGCATCACCAAAGCAGACTACATCACCAAACTAACGGAACTGTCCCCCTATTTGCTGCGCTATTGCCACAATCGGCACCTGACAACAATCCGCTTTCCCAATGGCTATCACCAAAAGTCCTTTTATCAAAAAAATGCCCCCAATCCAGTACCGGCTTTCGTTAAGCTGGCACCGCTTGATGGCATTGACTATGTCAATCTCGACTCGCTGCCCACCCTGCTGTGGCTGGGAAATCTGGCTAGCTTGGAATTTCACCCCTCCTTCCACCGCATCGGCGAAACCTTGCCAGCAGAGTGGTTGATCGATATCGACCCTACCTTGGAGGAAGAACCACGGATTATGGAAGCCGCGCATATTATTGGCGAGGTGCTGGATTCCCTACGTATTCAGTCGATCGCCAAAACTTCTGGCGCAACAGGCGTGCAAATCTATATCCCTATTCAGATGGGCTACACCTTCGAGCAATTGCGGAAGGTTGGCTTTTTCATTGCGTCCTACGTCGTCAAACGATATCCGAACCTGTTCACCATCGAGCGTTTCAAAAAGAATCGCGGCGATAAAATTTACATCGACTACCTTCAGCATTGGTACGGGAAGACACTTTCCGCACCTTATACGCCCCGAGCGAGAAAAGATGCGTCTGTTTCTACGCCGCTTCTCTGGAAGGAAGTCGAGCTGCGGCCTGAGCCTCGCGATTTCAATTTACTTAACATTGTGGACCGTCTGAGCAAGGTTGGCGACCTCATCCAAACTGTCCCTCTGCAGAATTTGGACGCTATTTTAACCCGTTTAGAATAGAGGAGAGAGTAAGCGAGCTATTATCTCCTTCCCCTTCTCTATGCGGGATCTTTGTTCGAACTCCACTAATTTCAACTCATCCGAATCCTTCAAATCCATTAAGAAGTCATCCTCCAGCCGTCCGATTACATCTTTGTTGAACATCACGGCATTGAGCTCGAAATTGCTGAAAAAGCTGCGCATATCCACATTGGCTGTTCCAACTGTCGCCATCAAATGATCGATCAGCATAACTTTGGCATGAATGAATCCTTTGCGATACAAATAGAACTGAACACCTGCTTGCATGAGCTCCAATAAATAAGAACGTGACGCGTACTGCACAATCTTGGAATCTGCTTGGTAGGGTAAAATAATCCGCACATCCACGCCGCTAATAACGGCTGTTTTGAGCGCCATCGTAATACTCGGATCGGGTATGAAGTAGGGTGTTGTCATGTAAATGCGCTTCTTTGCCGCGACAATCCCCGCGAAAAACATTTCCTGAATCGCATCCCAATGCGCGTCTGGACCACTTGAGATCACCTGGGCAAGCGATGAGGCAGGTACCCCATGTTCGGGAAAAAATGTAGAATCCGACAGACGCTCCTTACTAACGAACATCCAATCCGTTATAAAGGTTTGCTGCAAATAATAAACGGCATCCCCATAGAGTTTAAGATGTGTGTCTCGCCAGAAGCCCAGTTTAGGGTCAGCCCCCAAATATTCATCACCGATATTAATCCCGCCCAGGAAGCCGACCAAGCCATCAATCACGATAATTTTACGATGATTCCGATAGTTCATTCGTTTATCGAAGAAGGCGATGAGCGGTCTCAAAAAAGGATAGATTTGCACATTAGCTTGTTTAAATTTGTTTATGTACGCTTGTGACAAGGCGTAGCTTCCTACCCCGTCGTAAATCACTCTCACACTGACGCCCTCTTTCGCCTTCCGAATCAAGGCATCTTGAAAGGTTACACCAATTTGATCATCACGAATTGTGTAAAACTCAAAATGAATGTGTTTTTGCGCCGTGGCAATGGCACTCAGCATGGCTTCGTAGGTAACATCCGCATTCGTCAGGACTTCAATCTGATTGTTCAGCGTAATGGGGGAGCCCGGAATGTTATAGAGCAATCCACAAAGTCTAGTATCCTCGTAAAGTTCATACTCCTCTTCGCTCTCTTCGGATACAGTACCTTTAAAGCCCATCCACTGATGCTTGATCTCCGCCATCTTGCGGCGCCCTTTGCGGCGAACCATTTTGCGTTGTGAGTATTCCTTGGCGAGGAAATAGTACATGATGAAGCCGATAATTGGAAAAATGAAAAGCACGAGCAGCCATGCTACCGTTTTGGCTGGCCTTTTGTACTCCCCGATCAGGATCGTGGCTGTCTGAAAAATAAAAAGAAGCAAAATAATGACCAGCCAAAGCATAAGCTACCTCCCTCATCCCACGCTTGCCGACGCCAAATCCCTTGCCCCGTTAGCTTTTGCCAAGTGCTTCCCATCTATACCTTTCATGTTGTAGCCCCTGTCCCCCCACCTCAATAATTAAAATTTTCCAACTTTCGTAATAAAATCCTTCATTTCGAGAAAAATAATAAACGCATTCCTATGATCTTCATCCCGAACCCGGCAGGAGGTGCCCTTCGCATGGTCAAAACATCCAAACAATTGATGAAAAGCATCCTGCATAAACGCACATCAAACAAGCCCGATGAGATCAATGAGCATTCTGCACTAAGCGACTCTTTGGATTATCAGTTCATCGAAGAGCTCAAGAAAACGAAGCTATCCCTTCTGCTTGATGAAAATCATAAATTCATGAAAGCTATCTTCGAAGACTGTTCGGACATCGTCGTCCGTGAATTTGAGATCGAACCCCATATTCCTGCTCTGCTGCTTTTCGTGGATGGGCTCACCAATACGCAGTTGCTTAACGATACGATGAAATCGCTGATGCTGCTCGGCGGCGGCGAAACGTCGATTGAGCGCATCGTAGGAACAATACTTCCGGTATCGCAAACCCAGATCTCCGATAATTACGGAGATCTGCTCGTCTCCGTGTTAGGCGGCGATGCCGCGCTGCTTGTTGAGGGCAACGCCAAGGCGATTCTGCTCGGCATCCGCGGTACCGAGAAGCGCTCCGTCGGCGAGCCGGAGACGGAAACCGTCGTACGCGGACCCAAGGAAGGGTTCGTGGAAAGTATCCGCACGAACACCTCGATGATCCGCCGCAAGCTCAAGACGCCTCGCCTCAAGATGAAATCGATGAGCGTCGGCAAAGAGAGCAACACCAATCTCGTCATCTGTTATCTCGATGACCTGGCCATGCCCTCCTTGATTGAAGAGGTGGTCAAACGAATTGAACTGATCAAGATCGATGCCATCCTGGAATCCGGCATGATCGAAGAGCTGATTCAAGATAATGCTTATTCACCTTTTCCGCAAATACAATATACGGAACGTCCTGACGTCGTTGCCGCGGCACTCTTGCAAGGACGCGTCACCATCCTGACTGATGGCACACCTTTTGCACTGATCGTCCCCTTCGTTTTTATCCAAATTATGCAAACGAGCGAGGACTACTATGAACGGTTTCAAATTGGCTCTCTCTTGCGGCTGCTTCGATATGTATTCATGTTCTTGTCCCTTACGACACCTGCGTTATACGTAGCAATTACGACCTACCATCAAGATCTGCTGCCTACAACCCTCATGCTGAGCGTTGCTGCCTCCAGAGAAGCCATCCCTTTTCCGGCCGTGGTGGAAGCCTTCATTATGGAAATCACTTTCGAAGCCTTGCGGGAAGCTGGTATCCGACTGCCCAAAGCAGTCGGTTCCGCCGTATCCATCCTTGGCGCACTTGTAGTCGGACAAGCAGCGGTTCAAGCAGGAATCGTATCCGCACCTATGGTTATCGTGGTTTCCATTACCGGTATCGCTTCGTTCACCATTCCGCGCTTTAACGGCGCGATCGCAATCCGGATGCTGCGCTTCCCGATTCTAATGGCCGGTTCCCTGTTCGGGTTCTATGGCATCTTCTTCTCCTTAATGATCTTGCTTGGCCATATGGCGAATTTGCGCTCATTCGGCATTCCCTATTTATCGCCACTGGGTCCCTTGTCAGCGAATGATATTAAGGATGTCTTCATACGCGCGCCTGTGTGGCAAATGGACAAGCGCGCTGAATTCTTGGATATCCAGGATGTGCAGCGGATGGATGAGAAGCTGCCACAACAGATCATAAAGGACGGAGGACTCGATGGCAGTTCCATTGCCCACAAGCATAAAGCAAGCGAGGAGGGAAATCAGAATGGGACGTCCTAGACATCGTCTCCTGCTAGCTATACTGGGAGCGCTTGTGTGCTTAAGTCTTACGGGATGCTGGGACCGAACCGAGACCAATGACATCGCATTCGTCCTGACATCCTCTGTAGATCTCGAAGATGACGGAAGGTATCGCGTCTCTTATATGCTTCCGCTCCCAGGTTCCATGGGGGGAGCCAGCGGAGGCGGGGGCGGTACGTCGGGAGGAAAGAGCTACTATATTGATTCCGATACCGGGGTCACCTTGCGCGAAGCAAATGAAAAGCTGCAGAAGCGAATGTCCCGCCGCATTTTCCTTTCTCATCGCCGAACTATCGTCATTGGTGAACAATTTGCGAAAGCCGGCATCGCCGCCCTGTTCGATACGGTTCCGCGCTCACCGGAAAGCCGGATGACTTCATTCCTCGTCGTCACGAAAGGCAAGGGCTATGACCTCCTCAACACGGAGCCCAAATTCGAGCGATTTCCGGCTGAAGTTATTCGCGAATTAACCAAATCCCGACAATCCATGGCGACCTCGACCAAAGATATAGGGATGACCTTAAGCTTTAACAGCGACCCTGTTTTAAGCTACTTTCAGCCCAAGGAGGGACAGGCTGCCAAGGAACCTTCACATGAAATTCAAATGCTCGGCTATGGTCAATTCAAAGGGGACCGTTTAATTGGTATTTACCGCAATCATGAAGCGGATGGTCTCCTGTGGCTCCGCAATCAAGTGAGGGAACATCTGATTACCTTTGCCTTGCTTCCAGGCAAAGATATCTCTATTCAAGTGACCAACGGGCAGACTCAAATAAGACCTAAGCTCCAAGGGGACCAAGTCATTTTCCAAGTAATTGTGGATGCTATCGGCACGGTTCGAGAGGATGAATCCAATCAGGATCTGAATAAATCAGAAACCCTGCACAAAGTGGAGCAGAAGTTTGCCGAACAAGTAAAGAAATCCATAGAAGCCTCTATTCAGCAGATGCAAAAAGCAGGAACGGATTCGGCTCAACTCGGTTTGATCGTCTGGCGAAATCAGCCAAATGCCTGGAGAAATAACTTTGAAGCGAAGTGGGAGGAGATGTTCAAGGAAGCTAAATTCGTTATTACCGTCAATGCTTCTATTCCGGAGACTGGTCTTATTAACAACAATGTCATTAAAGAAGGGATGTAAACCTTATCTCATGAATGGCATCTTCATGCTCAGTTTTGTAGTCACATTAGTCCTCTCAGTGATCGTAGATCGAAGAATGTTGATGAAAGAAAAAAAAAGCATAAGGATGGCCTACGGAGTTTTCATCCTGCTAAGCATCGTACTCTTCGTCAGCAAATATATGCATTGGCCCATTCTTATGCCATCGCGGTTCTTCATTCACACGGTTTCACCATGGTTTAAACGAATGATCGGTATCTAAGAAAAGAGGCGACATGTCCCGTGGATCGAAAACAAGTGATTAATCAGCGACAGCTTTCCTGGTTAGCCTCTTCCGTTATTACTAGCGGAGGCATTCTCACCTTGCAAAATGTACTGATCCGCATCAGCCAAATGGATGCTTGGTACAGTTACTTGCTATCCGTCTTTTACGTCTTTGGGGTTGCCAGTTTCTTTGGCTTCTTGGCAAAAGTGTTTCCAGCAAAAAATATTTTCGAAATCTCCAAAGAATTGTTAGGGAATTGGGGAGGCACCATTGTCAATCTCATCATCCTGTTTCACTTCTGGCAAATTGTAACCAGAGATATCTCTGCGACATCTCGGTTCAGCTCCACGCTCTTGCTGCATGACACGCCCTTGGAAATTTTAATCTTATTGCCGTGCTTCTTGCTTATCTATTTTGGTAAAAGCAGCGTAGAAGTCATCGCTCGAGTCAATGACCTCTTCTATCCACTCTTCGTCATTGCCACCTTGAGTATGCCTCTGCTGCTCACCAACGAAATCTATATTCGCCTTATTACGCCGGCGATGACCATGCCGCTCCAGCACGTAGCTGCGAGCAGCCTGCTGACCATTGGCAGTGCAGGGGATATTTTCATTCTGGGCGCTTTCCTTCATATGATGTACAACGCTAATCAGGTTCGATCATCTATCCGCCATGGTTCGCTGTTAGGCCTGTTTCTGCTCACCTATCTCATTTTTGCCATACTCGTGGTGCTTGGGCCGAAAATGCCGGGAAATTTCCTATATCCCACTTACAATTTGGTCCAAATGATTCATGTGACTGATTTTCTCGATCGCGTGGATCTGATAATGCTAATGGTTTGGTATCCGACAGTGACTTGCAAAATTATTGCGATCTATATGGCGCTTCTTCTTGGGATCAGTTCCCTCTTCAAGAAGCGCAACTACCCGACGATCAACAAGCCTGTTTCTTTGCTTATGGCCTTAACCACTTACCTATCTTTCAAAAGTACAACCGAATTGTTGTCTTTCTCCAATTATAGTTCGCCAGTTATTGTTTTGGCTTACCAGCCATTAGTCATTGCTGTATTACTGATTGCTGCTTTAAGAAAGCAACGCAAACAGCAGAATACAACGACCTCGACGGTACCCGATACGGAACCCAAAGAGAAGCCTACACAGAAGGTAGCCAAAATGAGCGGACGCTTATCCTACAAACAATGGCTATGGGGAGGCAATATACTAATGGTTATTTCGACCGTTTGCCTACTCATTGGTCTTGTATTTAGCAAATATCATCCTTCAATTGGAACGGTCTGCGCGTTTGGATTTGCCTGCTGTTTATTCCTGACAGGGGTGACAACCTACATGGAGGTGAGTGTACTGAAGCAAGCTGAAACGAGTAAATAATGAAGAAAACCGACTTGGCCGCCCTGATACTTCTTAGCGGAAACCTAGTAAGGGAACTAGGGGACGCTAATCAGGCAAAAAGTAGGCTTGCGAGGGTAATAGCGGAACTACAGGGTCTTATTTCCACAAAAAGCGTTGATATTTCCATGAAACAGCAAAATAGCGTACTGTAGTTCCCTCACCCTCCCGAAAATGACACTTTTGGCTAAAATAGCGTATCGTAGTTCCCTTACGTCCGCGGGAGGCAGCTGGAGTAACTCCGCGTTCACTCCAAAACATATAAACTCTTATATTTATGAAAAAAGCACCTGCCTATCGGCAAGTGCTCAAAGAGTTAGACGGGAGCGGCTTGGTTCAACCGGCTCTTGGCTACTTTCAAATAGCCATACATATTCAGAAATTCGCTTTCATTCGCGAAACGCAATTTCAAGGAGCCTGCTGCCTCTTGAATATAAGGCTTTAAGGCAGATGCGCCTCCCCCAATGACATAGAAGCATTGAATATCAGGGTACTTGCGCCAACGCTTTTTAATCATTTCAATCATGCGTAGTGCAGCACGCCGGAAATGTTGATCCACGATCGGACGAATGTCAACTTGGCCTTCTCCGAGCAACTGAATCGTGAATTCCCGATTCTTGATCCGCTGCACCAACTTGGCCCGGCTTGGATAAACGTAGCCGTAAGCATCTTCGACGTCGCGAATAACCGCATCCAGATAGGTTGCGATTCCGATTTGCTCACCATGGCTGAAGTGATTGTCAATGGCCATCCGTTTGATAACCGGGAAATCTGTTGTCAGCGCACCAATCTCGCAAACGCCGATGCAGCCATTGTAGATCTCTTCGTCCTTAACCAGCAGGCTGTCATGTGTAGCCAGATGAAACATAGCCGCTGCACCTTCAATGGAAACAGCCACTTTGCGGATGGCTACCTTGATCTTGCGGTTTTGGAAATGCGGCGTCGACAGGAACGTTACTTCATGCTCACCGAGCAGCCGCTGCTCGAACTGCTGATTGTATTTCGCGAATGCGCGTACTGGCAAGCCTGTTCCCAGCGTATACTCCACTTCGTCCATGCTGCCGTACCCGGCGTTGAAAGATTGGTTAACTAGGCCTTGATAGGCCAGTGCGGTAAGCGCGACAATTAAGGATTGATCGGATATTGCTTTGTTATCTGTATCTTCCAGTTCCAAATTGTCTTCATGCTCCAAAGCCAGCTGTCCCACGAAATAGCGCTGATTTCTTTGGGATAAGGAGGGACTGTAAATCATGACGTCCAGCGCCTTCCAAGGGGAATCCTCCTCTTGCAAAATGTGCCTTTCGTACCCCGGTGCAATGATATTGGGAATCACGAGCGGTTCTCTAGACCCATCTAACACCAACTTAATACTATCGTTCCCTATATCAATACCTGCAAGCTTAATCATGCATGCCTCCACTCCGAATCTCTAATTCCCTGTATTTGTTAAGTAGATTCGATTATTTCCGACAGGATTCCTTCCTACTTTGGACTCATTTTAAGTAGGACTAGTAGGTATTAAGAAGGTTTTTATCACATAATGACGAATGTTGTAGATGAACTTTGCCAAATTCAACCATGATAGGAGATACATAAGCCTCTATGAAGTTCAAATGGAAAGCCAAAAAACTGACATTTGTCATCATACCCGATGCCAATCAATCGGTCGTCAGGTTTCGAATTCCCCATTTATTCGCTTACATCGCAGCCGCTTGTATAGCCCTACTGCTGCTCATCACGACGACGATCTATGTTTTACATTCACATACTCTGAAACAAGCCAGTGACCTGCAGTCCAAGTTAAGCGGGGCCAATCAACAGTGGAGCGCTACCTTGACCTCCAAGGACAAGACAATCGAGCAACTGCAAAACGAAGTGATTCAACTGTCCGTGCAAGCTGAACAAATGAAATCACAGGTTGAAGAAATGAAAAAATTCGAAAATGATCTCAAAACCATTGCAGGCTTGGATACAAACACAACGGGTAAAGCCGTTGCCAGCACTTCGTCATCTGGCGCCCTTAACGGACCTAATGTAGAGATGGACACTGCTGGGGAGAGCGGTGTCGGCGGGAGTCCCAATCCCGTCTCACAGGATGACATTATTAAATTAGGTGAAGAGACGCTAGCTTCCTTCACAGCTCTAAACAGCGAAGTCAAAGAACTTCAAACCAGCCTGACGGAAACCAAACAAAAAGTAGCGGACAAGCAGCAATTGCTGCGGATAACCCCTACCCTGTGGCCAACATCCACCAAACTGGTTACATCCACATTCGGATACCGCACAGACCCTTTTACCCACCGGCCAAGCTTCCATTCAGGTATTGATTTCGGTGCCAAAGCCAATGATCCTGTTTACGCAACAGCGGATGGGAAAGTGGTCAGCACCGGTTCCGATATCTACCATGGCAACAATATCGTTATCGAGCATTCTAAAGGACTGCGCACTTGGTATATGCATTTAAATAAAATTCTAGTGAACAAAGGTGACCCCATAGAAAAAGGCGATAAAATCGGTCTCGTCGGAACCACCGGCCGCAGCACAGGTCCCCATCTTCACTATGAAGTACTTAAGAACGGGGAAAGCATCGATCCTAAACCTTATCTCAAAGCGATTCGAAAGGATGAATAATCACATGTTTAAAACCAAGAAAAGTTTGTTGAATCCAAATATGACAGATACCTTGATCGGAGAAGGCACCACCTTCGAAGGCCGCATCAAATCCGAAGCCAGCATCCGCATTGAAGGCGGCATCACAGGCGACATCGAATGCGCCGGAGACGTAATCATTGGAGAACGCGGTCTCGTGAAGTCTAATATCTCAGCGAGAGATGTCGTACTTGCCGGCAATGTCCAAGGCAACGTTACAACCAAAGGCAAGTTGACCATTACTTCAACCGGCTCATTGCAAGGCAATATTAATGCCGCATCCTTCATCATTGAAGAAGGCGGCCTGTTCCAAGGAAACAGCAAAATGGATACCAAATCAGTGTCCGCCGCTCCCCTGCATACTAACGAGCAAGAGAATGGCGGCATGCCCGCGTCTAACCAGAATGGCGCTTTCAAAGGAAATACAGTTGCTATGTAATCAGCTCTGCCCTAGGAGTTGCCTGGCTGACATGATATACTAGTTGGAAATTCATTTCTAACTAACTGATGCAGGAGATTAGGCCTATGAAAGAACAAGCGATACTATTTGACCTCGACGATACTTTGGTGCATTGCAATAAATATTTCGATTTCGTCATTGAGCAGTTCGTAGACCTGATGTTGACCTGGTATTCCGGGCACGGGCTGCACGCACAGGACATCAAGCAAAGGCAGCTGCAGATTGACCTGGCTGGCATTCAGATCCATGGTTTCATGCCTGACCGCTTTCCTCAATCTTTCGTTGAAACCTACCACTGGTTCGCAGCGCAGTACAACCGTCCGACCAGTCCTAAGGAAGAGTCTTGGCTCATGGAATTAGGACATACGGTCTACGCCTACACAGCTGAGCCTTATCCACTGATGAATGAAACCCTGGATCAGCTCAAACATGCCGGACATCGGTTGTACTTGTACACGGGTGGCGAAGCTTCCATTCAAATGAAAAAAGTGAAGGATCTCAGCCTGGATGCCTACTTCGAAGACCGCATCTTCGTCACCGTCCACAAGACGAGAGAATTCATGGAAACGATCATGCAAGAGCAGCGCTTTGACCGCAGGCATACTTGGATGATCGGAAATTCGGTCAAAACGGATGTGCTGCCCGCCCTTCATGCAGGCATCCACTCCATCCATATTCCAGCTCACAAGGATTGGGAATACAACACCGGAACGATTGATGTCGCTCCACAAGGCGCATTCTTCCAACTCAAATCGTTGGAGGAAGTTCCAACCACGATTCAATCGTATATTTTGAAATAAGATGACATTCAAAACCCCTCCAGCCTGAGTTTCGGGTGGGAGGGGTTTTGTTTGGGTTCTTCGTACCTATTCCTTAAGCCGCGACATCGCGCCGCCGAAATATTTCCCAAGAAAGCACATTAAACAACACGAAGTGAAAGACCAATACCGTAATCGAGAAGCCCAGCGTCATGCCCTCAGCCAGCGGTTGCCCAGCCAAATATGGCGTTAAGTCCGTGTTGGCAAACAAGAAATATTTGCCCCAACTATATCTCATCAACAGCAGCGTTATGATCTGACCCGCAAACATAATGAAAATGCTAAGACCAATAGCGAGTGATGCACTGCGAAATACCGTAGAAATCATAAAAGCCAAAGTGACGATCATCACAAGCTCAATCAATTTCAGGGCATACGTCGCAAACACAAACACAAGCATGCTTTTCTCTTGCACCTGCCCAGCAGCATTCACCGTCAGATGCGGGAGACTGAGACTTTGAAAACCGTAGAGAAATCCATTTGCAATAAGCGAGCTTAGAAAAAGCACGACTAAGAGCGTAGCCGCAAATAACAGGGTAGTCACATATTTGGATAAGAGAATCTTGGCTCGACTCGCTGGTCTGATCAGTAGAAGCTTAATGGTCCCCCATGTAAACTCCCCCGCTACCATATCGCCTGCAATAATAACGGTGAACAATGTTACCAACATGATGAGCCCTGAAGTCCCCAGGACACCGCCCCAAAGTGTATTTTCGAGCGGTTGATAATTATGATCCAACCTATATTGCTGCTCGGCCAATTCTTCTCTCAAGTCCCGCTTTATTTTGTCCGGCAGATCTGGATTTTGCAATTCCCTCGTATTGTGTTCGATCGTTTCAGCAGCTCTTACTTTCCATTTATCGGATGTATCGCTATTCGGATGCGAAAATATGGAAGCCATCACAACAATGGCAACCAACAGCCCGCCAAGAATCCATGTGCGCAGTCGGCGATAGATTTTCATTTGCTCATTTTGAATTAAATTAAACAATCGGATCACTTCCCGTCATTTCTAAGAATTGATCTTCCAGTGATTTCGTCGCAGCCCGAATACTGTAAACATTCAGACCAGCTTCTACAAACCGCTTGTTCCAAACTGCTGTTTCTTGCTTGTCGAGCGTCAGAATGAGGACATCCCCCTGAACTTCGCTTCTCAAATCATGACTTGCTGCCAACTTAATCCCCTGATCGATCGCATCCAGCTCAAAGGCCACCTGCTGTCTGCCATCCGCCTGTGCGAAATCTTTGATCAACCTGACATCCACGAGCTTCCCGTTCTGAATAATGGCAACTCGGTCGCACATCAGTTCCATCTCTGCGAGCAAATGACTGGACACGATAACCGATATCCCTTCCTCCCGGGTAAGCTGTCGCAAATGATCCCGCAATTCCCGAATCCCTGCCGGATCTAATCCATTCGTGGGCTCGTCCAAAATGAGCACCTCCGGCTTATGCAGTAGCGCTTGCGCAATCCCTAATCTCTGGCGCATGCCTAGCGAGTAGGTTTTCACTTTGTCATGAATCCGATTTTCCATTCCGACCAGATCAATGACTTCTTGAATCCGCTCCTGCCCGATGCCGGGGAACATTCTCGCATAATGGACCAAATTGTGATAGCCGCTCATGAACTTATACATTTCCGGGTTCTCTACAATCGCGCCAACATGACGAATCGCTTGTTCAAAATGGGTTCGAATCGAATACCCCCCAATCCGAATATCCCCCTCAGTAATAGACATCAGCCCGACCATCATCCGAATTGTTGTTGTTTTCCCCGCCCCATTGGGGCCCAGGAAGCCAAAAACCTCGCCGCGTGGAACCTCAAAACTGAGTTGATCAATAATCGTTTTGGAACCTATACGCTTCGTAATGCGCTCGATCTGAACAATCGGCGCGCCGGCGTCTGTTATAACGGCCATTTCACTCTCTCCTCTCCTGCTGTGAATAAGTCATATGACTGCATTCACTATGGTTTTCCGTAAATATTATGTACAATGATCTCATATGATCTTGTGCAAAGGAGCCCTTTTATGATCCAAAGAAGACCGTGGCATGGTGTCGAATGGTCCTTATTTATCGTTTTAACAGGATCTGTGCTGCTTGGCTTGTTGTATGCGCTTCTGCATATGAGTGAACACGCACCTATTACTACCATCCAAGCAATACTAGCGATTCTCCTCTCCTACAGCATTCCGTTTATATTCTGGAGACCCAATTATATCGACTCAACTTGCTATCCCATTGCAGTGCTGCTAACAGGCATTCCACTACAAATCTATTTATCCTGGATGCAAGAGGATGCTTATCTTACTATTAATTGCCCATTAATGGTCATTGGATTCCTCACTGATCGAAAAAATGCGTGGTGGACCGCTCCGGTCTTCATAGTCGCCATGCCAGTAGCCTATTATTTCATCCTACACAATGGAATGGGGATTGGGCAATTATTCAGCATTATTTTAAATGCGATCCTATTTTTTTCCATTGGACTTAGCTTGCAGCGCGTCGTGACCTCGAATGAGAAAACGGAAAAACTTTTAGCCGAAAATCAACGTCAATATCTGCTCATCCATGAGCAAAATAATGCGCTTGAGCAGTACGCCAACCAAATTGAACAGCTAACGCTTCTGGAGGAACGCAATCGTATGGCCCGGGAACTGCATGACACCGTTGGACACACTTTCACCTCCGTAATCATGGGGATGGACGCCGTTTCCTATCTAATCGAAGCTGCGCCGGACAAAGCCAAAGAAAAGCTGGATGTTCTCAGGGGCGTAACCCGCAACGGACTTGAAGAAGTACGCCGAAGCATCCATCAAATGGTCCCCAAAGAGGGAGATCTGCAGCTTTCTCAGCAATTGACGAGACTCGCTAACGAATTCGCTCTCCATACCGGGACCCAGATCAAATTCACAACAATCGGCGATGAATACGACATTCCTAAGCAAACCAAGCTCACCCTTATCCGCTGCTTGCAGGAGTCGCTGACCAATGCCAAGCGGCATGGCCGAGCCGCCTCCGTCGAAATCGTACTGTCCTACACCGCTGATCAAGTCCAAATTCGGATCGAAGACGATGGTGTCGGCACCGATCACCTGAAAGTTGGCTTCGGCATCAATGCTATGCAGGAACGTATAACTGCCGTACAAGGATTACTGCAAGTCAGCTCCTCTTTAAGTCAAGGCACTATCGTTCTTTGCTCTATTCCTGCCAAACAGTTGTCCTCTCTATAGACATTTCACGCCCCCTGTGCCTGCATGGTACAATGAGGCTGCTGCCATTCTAGTCTGAAATACCCAGCCTGAATACCCAGCTGTAACCATCCTGCCAGTTAGCTGGCGATAAACGCTTAGGAGGCGTCTGCCATGACCACCACCCCACTCAAACTGCTCCTGGTCGATGACCAGGATTTAATTAGAGAAAGCCTGCACATCGTACTCGACATGGATCCGGATATTCAAGTCGTAGGCCTGGCTGAGAACGGCCGCGTCGCGCTCAAGCAATGCGAAGAGCAGCAGCCCAACGTCGTGTTGATGGACATCCACATGCCTGTCATGGACGGCGTCGAGGCTACCCGGCAAATTAAAGCCACCTGGCCTGATATTCGCGTCATTATCTTGACCACCTTCCAAGAAATCAGCTATGTCGTTGACGCGCTGGGGGCCGGGGCCGAAGGCTATTTGCTCAAAGCCATTCATCCCAAAGATCTTGCAGCCGGCATCAAATGGGTGCATCAAGGCGGTACCCTCATTCCGCAGGATATCGCCAAGATGCTTGTGCAGCAAGCCCGAGGCGCTGCCGAATCAACTACATCTGACGCTGGTCAGAAGCCCGTCGCTGAAGAGCCTGCCCGCACCGATGCCTATGGGCTTAGCGAGCGCGAAGTTCAAGTGCTTCATTGCATCGCCGACGGCCTGAACAACAAAGAAATTGCTGAAAAGCTATTTCTTTCCGAAGGCACCGTGAAGAACTATATCTCCAGCATCTACTCCAAAATGGATGTTCGCGACCGTGTCCAGGCTTCGAAAAAGGCGCATGAGGAAGGGATGCTGTAGCTGGCTGGCTAAGCAAGCTAGATAAGCACGTTTAGCTGCCCTTTCTCAGCGCATCGAACCCTCCATCATGATGGTGGTCCCACTGCGCAGATTTGGGAAAGGGAACAGAAAGAGACTTTGGCCAATTACGCAATGACGCCAAAGTCTTTTTTCTGTTGTATCTACAAATTCAATTCGTTGATAAATTGAACATATGGTTTGCTCCGTGTGCAGTTCCCCTTCTATGCTAACAGGATTTCCTCCAGCTAATTGTGCTGCAAACAAAGAATAGTGCCTGCTTAAAAGGAAAAGCTCCCTATAATTCAGCCCTTTCTCTCGTTTTAACCGAGAAACGTCAGAATTAACAGGAGCTTTTCCCTCTAGTTAGCCTTGCTTGTTATGAAACGGTACAACGGACTGGAGGTTTTCCAGTTAAGCTACTCAAAGAGCTTCTCCAGGAAGCCCTTTCTCCGTTTTCGAATTTTGCTGTAGGTTCTCACTCGGGAGTACGGCGCCTGCATGTCCTCATCCGCTTGTTCCTTGAATTCAATCGCTTCCGGCGCTAGTTCGGAGGACTCGTCTACCTCCATTGTTTCTTCTTGAATCGCAGACTGCTGTTGGACAACAATCGTCCGAACTAAATCCTCATGCAGCTTGTTTTCAAGTTGATGCCTGAATTGCCTAAGCAACTGCTCTTGCTGTCTGTTCTGAAGTTCAAACTGCTCATGAAGCTGCGATTGAAGTACCTCTACTTGCTTGGAAAGAAGCACAATGGCTTTTTGCAAAGAATTCAGATGCTGTGCCCCGATCGGTTCATGGAACTCAAACCCCTCCGGGTACTCCCCATTCTCAGCTAGCAGAGCGTGCAGTTCTGCTGACGTAATGAGATCTTCTTTCTTCATGTGCTTTCCTCCATCCCGTACATCTTGCAGCCTGAACCTTAACTGCTTCTTCCTCTTATTGTACATGAAGTTCGGGAAATGTTCACGCTTAACTATTCTAATGAGGCAAACCAGCTGTGGTCATGGCGACTAGTCCAACAGCATTAAAATTCTAACCATCAAAAAACTGCTTACAGGTAGAACCTCCACCCGCAAGCAGTCGCTTGAACAAAGCCTATGGTAAATTCGAAGATCCCATCAAGTAACGGTCAACCTCACGAGCGGCTGCGCGCCCCTCATTAATAGCCCACACAACCAGGCTTTGCCCACGGCGCATATCACCTGCTGCGAAGACACCCTCCACGCTCGTGGCGAACTTGCCATAGTCCGCCTTTGCGTTGGAACGCTCGTCTTTGGCGACCCCGAGCTGATCCAGCACCGTGTTCTCCGGTCCTGTGAAGCCCATCGCGATCAGCACCAGCTGAGCTGGGTAGACTTTCTCGCTGCCAGGCACTTCGACAGGCACGAAAGCGCCCTTGTCATTTTTCTGCCACTCGATCAGAACCGTGTGCAGTTCTTTCAAGTTGCCATGCTCATCACCAACGAATTTTTTGGTATTGATGAGATACGTACGCGGGTCTTCACCCTGCAAGGCCGCCGCTTCCTGCTGTCCGTAATCGACCTTATGGACCTTCGGCCATTCCGGCCAAGGATTGTTTAATGGACGCGTATCTGGCGATTTGGGCATAATCTCGAATTGCGTAACGCTCTTGCACTTGTGGCGCAAGGAAGTGCCTACGCAATCCGTTCCGGTATCCCCGCCGCCGATGACAATGACGTCCTTGCCTTCGGCGGAGATGAAGGCACCATCGGCATGCTCGGAATCGAGCAGGCTCTTCGTGTTCTTGCCGAGGAATTCCATCGCCAAGTGAACACCGTTCAGTTCGCGGCCTTCAATCGGCAGATCCCGGCCCTTCGTTGCACCGCCACAGAGAACGATGGCATCGAACTCTTCCTGCAGCTTCTCGATCGGATAGTTCACGCCGACATGAGCGCCAGTAATGAAGGTAACGCCCTCCGCTTCAAGCAGGTCTACACGGCGCTGAACATAGTTCTTATCCAGCTTCATGTTGGGAATTCCGTACATTAATAGCCCACCTATACGGTCAGCTCGTTCATAGACGGTAACCCAGTGCCCCGCTTTATTCAGCTGAGCGGCGGCTGCAAGTCCGGATGGACCCGAGCCGACGACAGCAACCTTTTTACCTGTGCGAATTTCCGGTGTTTGCGGGGTAATCCAGCCTTCGGCAAACCCTTTGTCGATAATGGCTTTTTCAATGCTTTTGATCGCAACCGGGGAGTCCTTCAAGCCTACTGTGCAAGACCCTTCACATGGCGCTGGGCAAACACGGCCTGTAAATTCAGGAAAGTTGTTCGTCTTATGCAGACGATCCAGAGCTTCCCGCCATTGACCGCGATACACCAGATCATTCCATTCGGGAATCAAATTATTCACCGGGCAACCAGCAGCCATCCCGCTGATCAGCGAACCCGTGTGACAGAATGGAATGCCGCAATCCATACATCTGGAGCCTTGCGTCTGCAATTTATCTTCCGTCAGCGGTGTCGCGAACTCTTTCCAATGGCCGATTCGGACCAGCGGAGAAGCTTCAGACGCAACTTCACGACGATATTCAATAAAACCAGTTGGTTTACCCATAACCGTTTAATTCCTCCTAGGCATTTTGCTTAAGCAAATTTTGCTCTAAATGGTTAGTTTCCACCGACGCGTGAAACATCTCGCATATTCGCCTCGAAAGCAACCATAATGGCTTCCTGCTGGCTTAGTCCGGAACGTTTTACTTTCTCGATGGCATCAAACATTCGTTTGTAGTCCTTAGGTATTACCTTCACGAACTTCCAAACGTACTCATCCCAGTGCTGAATAACCCTGTGGGCAACGCTGCTATCCGTAAATGTAGCATGATGCTGAATCATTGTTTTCAGTTCGTTCATTTCGAACGTTTCCTCGACTTGCTCGAGGTAAACCATTTCCTGGTTCACCTTGCTCTTGAAGTCTCCCGACTCATCGAGCACGTAGGCGATACCGCCGGACATGCCGGCAGCAAAGTTGCGGCCTGTGGATCCAAGCACGACGACGCGTCCGCCCGTCATATATTCACAGCCATGATCGCCCACGCCTTCAACCACGGCGCGAACCCCGCTGTTTCTCACGCAGAAGCGCTCTCCGGCAATACCTCGGATATACGCGTCTCCGTCCGTTGCGCCATAGAATGCTGTATTGCCGATGATGACGTTCTCCTCCGGCACAAAACTCGACTTGCTGGAAGGGAATATCGCCAGTTTGCCGCCTGACAACCCTTTGCCGACGTAGTCATTCGCATCACCTTCTAGAGAAAGCGTAATGCCTTTCGGTACGAATGCACCGAAGCTTTGACCGGCAGAGCCGTTGAAATGGAGGCGAATCGTATCATGAGGCAAGCCGTCTACGCCATGACGGCGAGTCACTTCACTGCCGACAATCGTACCTACAACACGATTGACGTTATGAATCGGCAGGATCGCATGCACATGCTCCTTGCGCTCGATGGCCGGCTCACAGATGCTGAGCAGCTGTGTAACGTCCAGAGAGCGATCCAGGCCATGATCCTGGGTCATTTGGCAGAAGCGGCCTACGTCTTCGCCCACGGCGGGTTGATGCAGCAGCGGCGATAAATCGACGCCTCGGGCTTTCCAGTGTTCGACAGCTTGCTTCGACTCGAGCACATCGGTCCGTCCGACCATCTCCTCGATGGTGCGGAAGCCCAGCTCTGCCATCATCTCGCGCACATCCTGCGCGATGAAGGTCATGAAGTTGACGACATGCTGCGGATCACCGGCAAATTTCTTGCGCAGCTCCGGATTTTGTGTAGCCACCCCAACCGGACATGTATCCAGATGGCAGACACGCATCATCACGCAGCCGATTGTAATAAGAGGAGTTGTAGCGAAGCCGAACTCCTCTGCGCCAAGCAAGGCAGCGACGACGACGTCGCGTCCTGTCATCAGCTTGCCGTCGGTCTCGACGACAATACGGCTGCGCAGGTTGTTGAGCACAAGCGTCTGATGGGTCTCCGCCAGACCAAGCTCCCACGGCAGTCCCGCGTGGCGAATACTCGTCTGCGGCGACGCGCCCGTACCTCCGTCGTAACCGGAGATGAGGACAACGTCCGCTTTCCCCTTGGCTACGCCGGCAGCGATTGTGCCAACCCCAACTTCGGATACCAACTTGACGCTGATCCGCGCCCGCGGGTTGGCATTCTTGAGATCGTGGATCAGCTCCGCCAGATCCTCGATTGAATAGATATCGTGATGCGGCGGCGGCGAAATCAAGCCCACGCCTGGCGTCACGCCGCGAACCTCTGCAACCCAAGGGTACACCTTGGTTCCCGGGAGCTGCCCGCCCTCGCCGGGCTTTGCGCCCTGCGCCATCTTGATCTGAATCTCATCGGCATTGACGAGATAATGGCTCGTGACACCGAAGCGGCCGGAGGCTACCTGCTTGATCGCGCTGCGGCGAAGGTCGCCATTCTCATCCGGCGTGAAGCGCTCCGGATGCTCGCCTCCCTCGCCGGTATTGCTCTTGCCGCCGATGCGGTTCATCGCAATCGCAATCGTCTCGTGCGCTTCTTTGCTGATGGAGCCGTAAGACATGGCTCCTGTCTTGAAGCGCTTGAAGATCGCTTCGACCGGTTCCACCTCGTCGATTGAAACCGGCTGGCGGCCATCCTTGAAGCTAAGAAGCCCGCGCAGCGCCATATATTTCTCATCTTCCCGTTTGATCAGCTTCGAGAAGTTCTTGTACATCGCATAATTGTTCGTGCGAACAGCAGCTTGCAGAGCATGCACCGTCTCTGGTGTATAGAGATGGTCTTCGCCATCTCGTCGCCACTGCAAGTCGCCGCCGGTATCAAGCACCTTATCGCGTCCCTCTTGCTGAGAGAACGCGCGATTGTGGCGAATAAGCGCTTCTTGCGCCACAATGTCAATGCCAATCCCGCCAACCGGCGTATGGGTCCAAGTGAAATACGCATCGACCAGCGCTTGGCTGAGGCCAATCGCCTCGAAAATCTGCGCCCCCCGATAACTTTGAATCGTGGAGATTCCCATTTTAGCCAATACTTTAACTACGCCCTTGGTTACCGCTTTGATGTAGTTGTACGTCGCTTTCTCTAGGTCGATACCTGCAAGCTGGTTGCGTCTGATCATATCGTCTAACGTTTCAAGAGCCAGATAAGGATTAATAGCCCCTGCCCCGTAACCAAGCAGCAGTGCGAAGTGATGCACTTCACGAGGTTCGCCTGACTCGACAAGCAAGCTTACCTTCGTTCGCGTTCCCTCACGAATCAGATGATGGTGCAGACCCGATGTCGCGAGCAGGGCCGGAATTGGCGCCTTGCGGGCATCCACGCCACGGTCAGAAAGAATCAACAGCGAAGCTCCTTCACCAATGGCGTCATCTGCCGCCGCATACAGGGCTTTCATCGCATTCTCCAAACCTTCCGTTCCTTCGGTTGCTTCGAATAGCGTAGATAACGTCACCGTCTTAAAGCCATCCCGCTGAATGTGACGCAGCTTTGCCAGCTCTTCGTTGGATAAGAAGGGAGATTTCAAGCGAATTTGACGGCAGCTTTCCGGTTCTGGATGGATTAAATTGCGCTCAGGTCCAATTGTTGTGCCTTGCGCTGTAATAATTTCTTCAAAATTCGCATCAATCGGCGGGTTAGTCACCTGTGCGAACAATTGTTTAAAGTAGTTGTATAATAATTGCGGTCGGTCAGACAGCACAGCAAGCGGTGCGTCTGTGCCCATGGAACCAATCGGATCTACGCCTGTTTTGGCCATTGGCTCGAGAGTTTTGCGCAGCTGCTCAAAGGTGTAGCCGAAAGCCTGCTGCCGTTGAAGCACCGTGTCATGATCAGAACCGAGGACCATCGGCGCTTCCTCCAGATCTTCCAACGACACAAGATGCTCGTTCAGCCAATCGCGATAGGGTTGTTCCCCGGCGATTCGGCTCTTGATTTCTTCGTCAGCCACAATACGTCCTTCTACCGTATCAACGAGCAGCATGCGTCCCGGTCTGAGACGATCCTTGTAGAGAATACGTTCTGGCTCAATATCCAGAACGCCGACTTCAGAAGCCAACACAATCAGATCATCTGTTGTCACGTAGTAACGTGATGGACGCAGCCCGTTGCGGTCCAGAATCGCACCAATTTGACTGCCGTCCGTGAAGGCAATCGCAGCCGGGCCATCCCATGGTTCCATCAAGGTGCTGTGATACTCATAAAATGCCTTCTTCTTATCGTCCATCGTCTCATGTTTGGACCAGGGTTCTGGCACCATCATCATCGCGGCATGAGGCAAGGAGCGTCCCGCCAGCATCAAAAACTCCAGCGTGTTGTCGAACATTTGTGAATCGGAGCCATCCGTATCAATAATAGGAAGAATGCGTTGGAAGTCTTCGCCAAAGAGGTCGGAGTCACACATCGCTTGCCGAGCGTGCATCCAGTTTACGTTGCCGCGGAGTGTATTGATTTCACCGTTATGAATGAGGTAGCGATAGGGATGTGCGCGTTCCCAACTCGGGAATGTGTTCGTGCTGAAACGAGAATGAACAAGCGCAAGCGCCGAATCCACTTTCTCATCCTGCAGTTCCAGATAATAAGCATCTACCTGCTCCGGCGTTAGCATGCCTTTGTATACAATCGTTCTGCTAGACAAACTAGAATAATAAAATTGCGACTCGCTTCGCGATTTTATGACAGCGTTTTCACTTCTACGCCGAATAATGTACAATTTCCGTTCAAAATCGAGATTGCTAGCCACACCTGCCTGTTGTCCAATAAATACTTGGCGTACAAAAGGTTCCGCTGACTTCGCAGATTCCCCCAGAGAGCTATTGTCCGTTGGAACGGTTCTCCAACCTAAGAATTGCTGCCCTTCCTCACTAACGATGCGCTCGATGATGCTCTCACATGCTTGCCGGGCCTCCAACTCCTGAGGCAAATAGACCATACCTACACCATAGTGTCCTGCTGAAGGAAGTTTGATATTGTCCGCAGCACACGCTGCTTGCAGGTACGTATCCGGGATTTGCATCAAAATGCCTGCCCCGTCTCCCGTATTCTGCTCACTTCCTTGGCCACCGCGATGATCTAAATTGCAAAGCACACGCAGCGCTTGCTTGACGATTTCATGAGATTTAACCCCTTTAATATTCGCTACAAAGCCAATACCGCAGGCGTCACGCTCGAACTGAGGATCGTACAATCCTTGCTTGGGAGGTAACCCGTTTTTGGTCATGTTGTGCAACCTTTCTTTTCTGGTTTTTGTACACACTTTTTCCAAGGTACGTTTAAAGTATGAAATTGTCGAAACATGCTGTGTGTATTCCACCGAAATCAGAAGATTAGAAATAAATGGAATAGTCGCAATATTTTTTATATTATATTACCACTTGAAATCGTATTGTTCAATTGAAAAATATTAGTTTGAAAAGGTTTTCATTTTAATAGGAACAGATCCATTCTTAATTTCAGGCTACCCGTGGTCAAAACCATATTTGGCGTTTCATTTTCATTTGCCCATGATAGCAAACTTTCTATGTTTCATGCTATGATAGCTAATGCGCTGCAATGTAACATTACACCCAGATTCCACAGCCTAGGAGGAACTCTGCTTTGAGTCTACAGCATACTTTTTCGAGCGGGATGATTTGGGAGCCTTTGTACCGGTGGCATATGCAGGCCCACCCGGTTGAAGCCGAGCTTTTCAGGTCGCAGCCGGTCCGCCGTTTGAAATTTCTGCATCACTTTGGTGCATCGGCGTTATTCTCGCCCATGACCCATTCCCGGTTGGAGCACACGATTGGCGTGTGGTCACTAATGGCCCATTTTTACCCGGATGAACTTCTGCTTCGCCTTGCTGCACTTTTGCATGACATTGGACACTTGCCTTTTTCCCATGCCGTTGAGAAAACGCTCGGCTATGATCATCACAGCCATACAGAGCAATTAATTCTTAACGGAACCGTTGCGGATATTCTTAACAAGCACGGCATATCGCCTGCTTCGATCGTCGCTATTTTACATCAAGACAGTCCTTTAACGAACAAAACATCCATTATGGGTCTCGATCATCTGGATAGCTTCCTGCGTGATACGTATTATGCCGGACAACAGCTCATGCCGCCTTCCGAACTGGTGAGAAAGCTTCGACTGCGCGGTCCTTACATAGAAACAGATGAAGATACAGCTGCTGCGCTTGTGCATGCCGTTGTTGAAGATCACCGCATCTTCCTGGGGCCGCAGTTTCTGGCTATGGATGCTCTCCTGGCTAAAGCGGTCGCTCATCACAGTGAATCAACACCGGGCATGAGGGAACGCCTCCCCTCCCTGCTGGATCACGAGCTTATTCAAGATCTGCTCCAAAGCAAGAATCAGACGTCACGCGACATCATGCATGTCTTGCTCTATGAGCCTCAGCGCATTCAAGTAACGGACGAACCGGTTCCAGGAAGCATTGAAGTAAACATCCGCAAAGTATACAAAAAACAGCCGCTCATCGGTGATAAACCCGCATCCGAATCGAGCTTCCAAGCTGCCGTCAAATTGGCGGAATTGGATACACTAACAGCTACTTATTTTTTTACAATATAAGAGACTGTTCGTGATCATTACAATTTCAGAGGGGACTGGCCCATCTTGGCAAAATTATATTTCCGTTACGGCACGATGAACAGTGGGAAATCCATTGAAGTTCTGCGCGTGGCGCACAATTACGAGGAGCAAGGCAAAAAAGTGCTGCTGCTTACACCGGTTGTCGACGACCGTTTTGGCGTGGGCAAAGTCGTTTCCCGCATTGGCATGCAAAAGAACGCAATTGTCGTGGACGATACGCTCAATATGATTGAACTGGCACGAACAGAGCAGCCTAATTGCATTCTCGTCGATGAGGCTCAGTTTTTAAGTAAAGAGCAAGTCGCACACTTGATTGTTATTGTCGATGATTTGAACATTCCCGTTATTGCCTACGGCCTCCGCGCTGATTTCATGGGGCAATTATTCGAAGGAAGCACCGCGCTGATTGCCGTCGCAGATACGATCGAAGAAATCAAAACGGTATGCTGGTACTGTGACAAGAAAGCCATTATGAATATGCGCTGCAAAGACGGTGAGCCTATATTCCATGGGGAGCAAATCCAAATTGGCGGCAATGAAAGCTATGTACCGGTTTGCCGCAAGTGCTATGCTTCCAAGCTCAAGTCTTCATTGAACGCCTAATGAAGGGTTTTGCAGGGGCTGACGTCAAATCTATTGAGATGGTTGTAAAAGAAAGGTGAGTTCCTTGCGAAAAAAACGGATTTTGCTCTTATCCGAGGGCTTCGGGAAAGGTCATACACAAGCCGCTCACGCTCTCTCCGTCGAACTTCGCCAAAGTTCATCGGAAGTCATCACGCGTGTCATCGAGCTTGGCGCATTCTTGCATCCTACCATTGCACCTTGGATCTTCTCGGCATACCGCCGCACGGTTACTTCACAACCCAAACTTTGGGGTATGCTTTACCGAAATCAATATGAGAAATCGTTGAACCGGTTTGCTGGACTTTTCCTGCACCGCATGTTCTATTCTCAAACCAAAGCGATTATCCAACAATTAAAGCCGGATATTATCATCTGTACACACCCTTTTCCCAGCATTATAGTATCTCGGTTGAAACGTGCGGGACTTGCTGTCCCCCTCTTCACGATTATTACCGATTATGATGTACATGGCACGTGGATTGATTCGGCAGTGGACAAGTATCTGGTCTCTACCCCGCTAGTGAGGGAACGCTTATTGGGCCGCGGAGTGCCCGAAACGAATATTGAGGTCACCGGAATTCCGGTACATCCTAATTTCCGACTAGAGCACAGCAAAGAACAAACCCGCCAGCAATTCGGCTTGAATGCGATGCCTACGGTTATGGTCATGGGCGGCGGTTGGGGCGTTTTTAAGAAGGAAGAAAAAGAAGAGCTCCTTACCTACCTAGCCAGCTGGAGCAAGGATATTCAACTCCTGATCTGTGTGGGAACGAACGAGAAAGCCCGTCAGCAACTGCTGGAGGAAGAGGTTTTCCGGCAGCCTAATGTTCATCTGATCGGTTATACCAATGAAATCAACAAGCTCATGGATATCTCTGATCTGCTGATTACGAAGCCAGGCGGAATGACGTGTACGGAAGCGATGGCCAAAGGCATCCCAATGCTGTTCTACAGCCCGATTCCGGGACAAGAAGAGAAGAATTGCCAATATTTCCAGGAACAAGGATATGGCCAAAAGATTACGTCACTGGCGATGATCGATCATTGGTTCAAGCTGCTGCTTGAACAATATCCCGAGCTTTCGCAGCGCAGAAGCAAGATTCGCAACCATCAGAAATACAGCGCGCAGGATTGTTCCTCAACGATTATGCAATATTTGAAGTTATCCGCGAAGCGACCTTATATTCAGGCATCAACAACTACACCGCTCATACAATGGTATTAACCATGTATAGGGCGGTGTTTTCTATATGGACCCCATTCACCGATTAGGCAAACCGTTCATCTTCGTGTATTTACTTATGTGGTTCGTTGGCAGTCTATGGATGATGGCCGTGCTTGGCAGTGGAACGGTTCAAGGCAAGCTGCTCGGTATGGATGTCGTTCAGTATCATGACTATGCCTGTTTCGGATTCGCAGGGGCTCTAGGAGGCGCGTTATACGGGCTGCGCATGTTTCACGAACATTATCATGATCTCACTACACAGTGGATCTACTGGTATCTCATGCGGCCTGTGCTCTGCTTTGGCTCAGCTATTATCACCATCGTTCTGTTCGAAAGCGGCATCCTGCTACTGCAGGTTGGCGATTCCATGGCTGCCCGTATCAGTGTCGCCTTCTTAACTGGCTTCGGCTACGGCAAATTTATGGAGAAGATCCGGGCGTTAACGACGACCTTCTTCAATGGCAATGGCAATGGCGGCGCTGGTGGCAATGGTAATGGTAACGGTAACGGCGACAAGCCTCTGCCGTAACTTCATGACGCTTATTTGTATCTAACCATCGACATCCAAACCATACACGTTCAAACCAACCGCATCCAACTATCCACATGCACACCATCGGCATCCAAGCTATCCACTTCCAAACCACCGGCATCCAAACCAACCACTTCCAAACCACCGCATCCAAAACAACCACTTCCAAACCACCGCCATCCAAAACAACCACTTCCATACTACATACTCCCAAATCTATCCTGAATTGGATTTCCATATTTGGGGATGCTAACTTAGCAGCCACAACATCCAAGGAGACCCCATGAGAATCATTGCAATTTTGTGTATCGGTTTATTTTTGATGCAGTCAGGGGCAAGTGCCGCTCCGAAAAAGGATCGCGCCTACTACGAAACACGGGGAGACATCGTTTGGGAAATCAGGACGGATGAGAAAGTACTTGCGCTCACGTTCGATGATGGCCCCCATCCGGCTTACACCGCTCAAATACTAGAGCTGCTTAAACAATATGAAGCCAAAGCCACCTTCTTCGTTGTAGGCAACAAAATCAAGCTATATCCAGACGTTCTTAGTCAAACGCTAAGCCAAGGACATGAAATCGCCAATCACACCTACAGCCATGCCTATTTGAGTCAGAAAAACAATATCAAGAAGGAAATCAACGACACGGAAGCCCTCATCTATGCCACAACAGGCCGGCGTTCACAGCTGTTCCGTCCACCCGGAGGCTTCTATAATGAAAGGCTTGTGCAAATCGTCAGGGATGAAGGCTACAAGATGATTATGTGGAGTTGGCAGCTGGACACCAAAGATTGGGACACGCCAGGCGTGAATAAGATTGTAAATCGAGTATTAAAGAATGTGAATAACGGCAACATCGTGCTTTTTCACGATTATATTGAAGGTCCTACGCAAACAATTGCCGCTTTGAAAATCATTTTGCCAGAGTTAAAAAGCCGCGGATACCGGATGATTACCGTATCGGAGCTGCTTGGCTACAATAAAGCCATACCGGCAAAATCAATTAATTAGATCCATGCGGCGGCGGCGTGCAGTTCCCTGCGGTTAAGACTGTTTTTCAGTCTTACTGCAGGGGAAATGCGCTCCGCCTTAGCTTTAACGATGTTTTTCAGCGTTAATACTGAAATCTAAGAAAAACGGCTTCGCCGCCCTGAGAGATCAGCCTCTTAGTAGCGACAAAACCTGTTAAGGGAACTAGAGGACGCTATATAGGCAAATAGCAGGGATGCTATGGGATTAGCGCAACTACAGGGTCTTATTTCCTCGAAAAACGCTGAATTTGCCTTGAAACAGCAAAATAGCGGACTATAATTCCCTCCCTCTGTTCGCACAAGGAGGCTGGAGTAACTCCGCGCTCACTCCAAAACATATAAACTCTTATATTTGCACGAAAAACCTAACCTGCGCTAGGTCTTCAAGTCCATGCACCTTCGCAAGACTCCTTACGAACCCAATAACCTTTATTCGGCCAAAATCGCTCATTCTGAAAATCTAATGAATTCCAGATGCGCTATTGCAAGCATTTGATAGCAATTCGGCCAGTAAAGTACCGGATAACGCCAATCCAGTTCATTACATCTCCAAAGTAGCCATTTTCTCGTCGATAAGCATCCTACAGTTCATTAGATGCCATTCAAGACCGAAAACCTCCTAAGCAAAGAGGCCTGCGGTGAACGTCAACTAAAAGGGAGAACCCCTTAAATTCACCCAAAACTTATACGTTCTATTATTACAAGAAAAAACCTAGCCCACGGCTAGGTTTCTTACTATATGGTTCGCTGGGAGACAACCTCTTTCAGCTACCTTAATTCGCAGCGCACCTTCCATCATGGCGAGGAGTCTCAAAGCGCAAACTTGGCAGGGGGCGTCACTCCAGTAAACTTACTTTGCTTTCAATCCTTGCTTTTCCATCGACTTCAGCGCTTCCAGCAGTGCTTCCTGCTGTTCAGGCGTCAGATCCTGCAACGAATCGGCAAGCTCTGATTGCAGACTATCTGTATCCAGATTTAAATCCCAGTCTGACGGGAACTCTTCATCCTCGTAGCCATACCCGTAATCATCTGCACCTGGCAGCATGCCTCCAAGCGGAATCCCTAGATTCTGCAGTAAATCCTTGTGCGTCTCCATAAACTTCTGTGCCCCTGCCATCAGATCCATCATAAACTGCGTACGATCCTGGTCTGTCATATGCGTGACATCAAGGGAATTATCCTTCGTATATGCAGGAAGCTTGACTTCCACACCCGTCTCCTGTTTACTATGCAATTTGAACGCCAACGCCTTCAAATCGCTTTCTACTTTGACATCCTTGAAAGTAAGACTGATATCATAGTTGGCATCCGTTGCATTCCCTTTTTTCTCTGAGGAACTTGTAATCTTGCCCTCCATCGTTCCTTCTGCTTCACCACTGCCGGATAATTTAAATGTATAAGTGCCTGATTGTTTCTCGTTCGTTTGGCTCAAATCGTAGTCGACAAGCAGCGTTCCTGCTGTTGCGGCGCTCTTGCTTCCAGTTTCGTTCACATTGAGCGTTAATTTGCCTTTACCGCCCTTCGCATCCAGATTGGATGTGTTCAGCAGTTTGAGTTCCGTCGTTGCTCCTTGTTCTTCCTTCACGTTAGCCGCTAACAGCAAGTGCTGCGGGAACTCTTTATCTTCCCAACTTGCCGCTTTGAGCACGACTTCATTGTTCTTGCCGTTTTCTTTCACATGAAACATTAGCTTACGTTCCAAAATGTCATGATCGTTATTGATGTAGACAATCATCTTCCCACCGTCGCCTAAATCGCCTTTTTCAGATGACTTTTTCATCTTGTCGGCAAAATCTTTCCAAGAATTCGTAAATTTCTCTTGGGTTATCGCCTCGGTTGGATAGCCGCTATCGTTCAACAGTTGAGCCATGTTTTTGGCACGCGTGAAAATGATGTCCTGCAATACCGTATCGGCGGCAAGTTTGTCTGATAAACTGTTCACCATCCGTTTTACGTCCTCTTGGCTGAATGTAATCGTGATTTCGCGGCTCTTGATATTGGCATTCTCTTCATTCATGAGACCGTCTTTGACAAGCTGAAACTGACTTTCCTGCAAATTATCGGCATAGAGTTTGGCATATGGCAGCAATGCTTTCTCGAGCTCATCCTTTTTGATGGAGACAGCTGCCATAACATCGTTGTAGGTCAGTACTTTTTTAGGAATATTGCTGGAATTGAACTCTTTGCGTAAGGATTCCAAGTCCTTCACATTGACGTAAGCATATTTGTCATAAAAAGCCGGAATACGGACCGCCAGTCGCTCTGGATCAATCGCCGTTTCCACATCTAGGAAAGCTGCGTTATCCAGCGTCCATTTGATGTTGTAGACTTGTTTTTGCGCTGAATTGTCCTGCTGGGCATCAACCGAAAGCTTACTCTTCTTGATAAAGTCCAGAATGGCTTTAGTCTTTGCATCGGAGCTGGCCATATCCAGCGTCAAATCGGAAATCTCGAACAGAGAATGAACCGGCTTGTTAAGCATAGGTTCCATTTCCTTGCTGTATGTATCCAGGGCTTTGGAAAGTGCCTGCTGAGCGCCTGTCGTTTGTTTGATTTCAGACTGCAAGTAAATCAGCTTCGTGCTTTTGAAAACATCAAATTGCGCGTAAGCAACAATTCCGCCCCCGCCAACAAGCACAACAACTAGGATAACAGCCGCTATCAGCCAGATGAGACGATTCTTTTTTCGAGTGGGACCTTGCCCAAATTGATTGTCAAACGTAGTCATTTTTGTAACCCCTCCATGTTTAGAAACAGACATAAAGCCCACTTTACCATGGAATTAGCTACGTTGTATACCATAATTTGGTTTTCATTACTTTTTACATAGGACAAAAGGCCGCCCCCTAGGTTATGAAACCTAGAGTTGCAGCCTTTTTTTCAATCATTTGGGTGCATCGAAGGTATGCGCCTTTTGCCATTTCACACCACCGTTAGTGGTGGTATACATCACGCTCGGCTGCGCAGTATCATTCGTCAGCAGCCAGCCGTGGTTCGCGTCGGCCATTGCCAGCAGCAGCTCGCCGTAGCCAGTGAACGATTCTTGGCCGTTCACCCATGTTTTGCCGCCGTCCTTCGTCCATCCAACGGAGTTCGGCTTATCGCAGCTCGGGCACTGCCCGCCCATGAACGCTACGTCAGGACTGACGACGTACAAGGGTCCGGGCTTGGTGCCCGTGTTCTTTGGCCCTGTGTTGTCTCCTGCCTGGAACCCAGGGGCAGGTCCGCCGCCAGCGGTGCTGTTCGCCAGAACCGTCTGCCAGTTCTTCCCGCCATCCTTCGTATGGAACAGCGAGTAGGAAGTTTGAGTCATGCCTGATTCGCCAATCAGCTCGACCCAGGCATCGTCAGCACCTGCTGAGCGAATCACCGCTCCCGTAGGGGCAACTGCGGATTTACGCGACAGGACGGCTTTCCACGTTTTGCCTCCATCCTGCGTACGGTCTACTTCAATCGCATCTTTCACCTGCTTCACGGCCCAACCGTTCTTGGCGTCATGAAAATAAGCATCTCCGACCGTCCCTTCGGGTACAGGCATCTTCGTCCACTTCACACCACCGTCAACGGTATGCGCATTACCGCTAAAAGCTTCTTGCTTCGTGACGAAATGCAAGAATGCAGCATTCGGCATTTGCCCTACGGAAGCCCAATGCTGACCTCCGTCTTTGGTGTTCACCAGCTTGCCTTCCTCGCCAAACACGGCCCAGGCATCTTGACCGTTCAAGGCAAAAATCTGTTTGGCATCCCCCGCCCCTTGGTATTGAACCTGCCACTGAGTCCCGCCATCATTCGTATGTGCGATCCAGCCTTTGCCGCCAATCCATCCTGACTTGGCATCCGCTAAGCGCACAGCGGTTATCGTAGACATCGATACGTTCGATGAAGATGTGCTTTTGTTCGGAACTGTGGTTGGAGCCGCAGTTGGGGTTGGAGCCGGAGCTGTAGGAGCTGCGGATGCTGTCGCTGACAAAGTCGGTGATTCCGTAACGGCAACCGCTCCGCTTGCGCCTCCCGAAGACTGGCAACCTGTTAGGGCGAAAAGGGTTATCGCTGCTATTGGCATATATTTTTTAATCATCATTTTTGCGCCTCTCTCTTGTGTAGAATAATTTTTCTATTTCTATAGACGTAGCTTTCCGGCAAAAAGTTGATACCTTCACCAATTAAACGGATGACAAAATTAGTATGTCCCATAATCAACCAGACCTATTGGTCTGATTTTCAAAATGAGAAAATAGGCATGACTCCCTCTTAACATGAATACAATCCAATCAAGGAGGGGGACTTTGTTACGGAAAGGAAGAGGATCGGTTGAGATTCATCTGGGGTAAAAAAGAGTTCACCTTAATGATCATTCCGGGCGCCAACCGCCGTACCGTAAGATTCAAGCTTCCGCACAGTAGCCTCTATATTGTGCCCAGCGTGATCCTGCTCGTGCTGATTGGTTTTTTTGTCACGATCTACCTCATGAATACCCACTCCCATCGAACAAGAAACAACATGCAGCAAGTGTTCGATGGACAAGAACGCCAACTGGTTGATCAAATTACTCATAAAAATAGTGAACTGGAACAACTTCAAGCCAATTTGATTGACTTATCCCAGCAGGCCAATGAATTTAAATTGAAGTTGGAAGAAATTAAGAAGATCGATCATGTGATCGAATTGATGAGTGAAACGGAAGGAGCGAAAGGGACAAGCAAAAAGACCGCCGCACCTAGCACTCAGCAGCCTAAGGGCAAAAACTCCGATATCGGAGGCAGCGATGTCCCCGTTACTTCGCAAGATGTCTCTCTTTTGGTGAACAGCACCAAAGAAGGACTTTTTTCGTTAGTCGGAGATATTAATGCCCTGCTCCTTCATCTGAATGAATCGGAAGCTAAGCTGAAAGAAGCACTGTATGTAAGCAGCATCACCCCTACCCTCTGGCCGACGGTAACACACAGTATTACATCCGGTTTCGGCGTACGCATCGATCCCTTTACCTCCAAACCCTCCATGCACACAGGCTTCGATCTCGACGGCGAAATGAATGATGACGTGTATGCGACTGCTGCAGGTAAAGTGATTGAAGCCAGCTTTGACAACGAACACGGCAATCACATTATTATCGATCACACCCGTGGACTCCAAACCGAGTATATGCATCTGAATAAAATGCTCGTCAAACGCGGAGAATCAGTAAAGAAAGGTCAAAAGATCGGCCTCATCGGCACGACCGGACGAAGCACAGGCTCTCATCTGCATTACGAAGTCCAGAAGAACGGCGTTCCCATCGACCCCAAACCTTATCTCAAGACGGATAGAAAGGATGAAAACCCATGATAGGAAGCTCGAAAGCAAGACGGATCGACGCCAAAACAACCGATACCTTGATCGGCGGCAGCACCATCTGTGAAGGTAAAATCATGTCCGAAGCCAGCCTTCGCATCGAGGGCCAACTCAATGGCGACATTGAATGCGCAGGCGATATCACCATTGGGGAGAACGCTGTCGTGCAATCCAACATCCAGGCCCGCGATGTGATCGTTGCCGGCAAAGTCAAAGGCAATATCCACACCAAGGGCAAGCTCATCGTCACCAGCTCAGGCGTGCTGGTCGGCAATATTGATGTGCGCTCCTTCGTCATCCAGGAGGGCGGGATCTTCCAAGGCAGCAGTGCGATGAACATCGCCGCAGGCAGCGAGAAAGGCGGCGGCAAGGTCATCGACGCCAAAGCGCACAAACAGCAGAAGAGCGAGCAGCAAGCTGCTTCTGGCGGAAATTAAAAAAATGAGGCTGTCTCAAGGTACATAACCTCGAGAGCAGCCTCTTTTTTTTCTTATCACTTACCCGCTTTCACTTCAGCCAGCATGGATAGATCGACGAAATTGCTGAGGTCCAGCTCATTTTCCTTAATGTCCTTAATATATCGGGCATCGATGGATACTTTCGCCATCTCCTCCATCACCTTGACGTCAACGTCCGTGGTGAGCTTCAATCTGCCTAACGAAGCCTTGATTAAGCTTTTGTCCATCCCTTTGCCGCTGTATTTCTTCAGCTGGTTGTTGATGAGATCGTACGCTTGATCCGGGCTGTTCTGGATGAACGTGATGCCATCCATGTTCGCTTTAATTGCCCCTTTCACCATATCGCGATGGTGAGCAATGAACTTGTCGCTGGCGACCATGATGACGGTCGGGTAATCGCCGTTGTTTGGCGGGATCGCCTTCCAGTCTACGACCACTTTGCCGAGACCAGCCTTCTCGATCTGCGTGCCCCATGGCTCAGGGACGAGCGCGGCATCAATCTCCTGCTGTCGGAAGGAAACCAAGGCGTCCGAAGGAGAACGTACGATAAGATGAGCATTGTCGGCCGCACGGCCCAAGCTTACTCCCTCTTGTTTCAGCAGCAGACGAAGCGAAATCTCATTCGTGTTTCCTTTGGCTGGAATCGCAATTGTTTTATCTACTAAATCTTTCACACTGTTAATTCCCGATCCATTGCGGGCGACTAATACGGCCCCACCGTTATTGGAGCCAGAAACAACGCGGTAGTTTGCGCTTTTCAGAAAGAAGGTGGTCGCTGGCCCCGGACCTACAAACCCGACATCGATATCCCCCGTCGCCATGGCAATCGATAAATCAGAGCCGTTATCGAAGGCGGTGACTTCAATCTTCACGTCATTGCCCCACTCCCGGGCGAAGTAGCCTTTCTCCAGAGCGATATATGCCGCGGCATGCGTAACATTTTTAAAAACACCTACCCGAACAACAGCAGCCTTCCCGGACGAAGTCAGCTTCTCCCCGCATGCGCCCAGCAGAGCAGCAGCGACGACAATCAGCGTTAGCACCCATATACGTTTTCTCATACGACCCGCTCCCACCTTAAGACTTCGAGCCAGCGAGGCCGTAGCGCTCTAGCACTTTATCTTCGAGTTTCTTGAAGCAGAAGTGGTCGGAAACGGTGCCCAGAACGGCAATAATAATAACGATGCACAGCATGAGCGAGGTATCCCCCAAATTCCGCCCATCCTGCAAAAGTTGACCCAATCCGGCGCCTTTGGCAATCAGCTCACCGGCCACCAAAGCACGCCAAGCGAAAGCCCATGCTGTCCGCACGCCATTGATTAAATGTGGAAATGCCGCAGGAATCATCACCTGCACGAACATGTTAAATCCATTCCCTGTGCCCATCGTTTGAGCGGCGCGCAAATAGATGGGCGGAATGTTTTTGATCCCGGTGCGGCTGGCTAATGCCATCGTCCAAGTGGCGCCAAGCGTCGTAATAAAAATAACCGAAGATTCGTTAAGACCGAACCAGATAATAGCAAAGGGCAGCCAAGCAATACTAGGAATCGTTTGCAAGGATACAACGAGAAATCCAAGCGTATCATCAAGCAGCCGATAACGGGCGAAAAGGAAACCTAACGTTGTCCCAATGGCCAAAGATAAAGCAAACGAAACCAATAAACGGATCATACTGGCTATCGTTGCTTGCAACAGTTCTCCATGGACCAATCCATCATAAAACGCTTGCAAGGTTTGCGTAACCGAAGGGAACTTCCAGCCCCAGCCAAATAGTCTAAATCCCGCCTCCCAAGCTATCAGAAGCAGTACCAGAAAAATCGTTCTTCTTAATGCGGTACTCATCGCCCGTCTCCTCCCTTACCACTTTCTCCAGCTCATCCGCGAGCGCATCCATAATCGCATTTTCGACATGATGGAGCAGCGGATCAGCCATATCCCGAGGCCTTGCTGCCTGCACAGCAAACTCTTTCTTAATCGTCCCGGGACGGGTGGACATCACAAGAACCCGATCAGAAAGAATGACCGATTCCCGGATATTATGAGTAATGAAGAGGATCGTTTTGCGCGTACGCATCCAGATTTCTTCCAATTCTTTATGCAAAATAAGGCGTGTCTGCTCATCAAGAGCGGCAAAAGGCTCATCCATGAGCAAAATTTCCGGATCCATTGCCAGCGCTCTAGCAATCGCAGCCCGCTGCTTCATGCCACCGGAGAGTTCATGCGGATAACGGTCAGCAAAACGGCTGAGATGCACCGATTTGATCTGCTCCATCGCCAGCTCGTGACGATCCTTCTTGGCCATGCCTTTCTGCTTGAGTCCGAAAGCCACATTGTCGAGTACGGTCAGCCAGGGGAACAGGCCGTGCTCTTGAAAAACAACAACACGGTCGGCACCTGCGCCGCTTACTTTTTTCCCATTAACCTCAATCGTGCCCTCGCTTTGTGTATCAAAGCCTGCCACCAAGTTCAGCACGGTCGATTTCCCGCATCCGGATGGTCCTAACAGGGAAACGAACTCGCCTTTTTTAATCGTTAATGTAATATTGTCCAGCGCTTGGTAATTGCCGCCGATTCGTTGCACAAACGTCTTGCTGACTCCCTTAATCTCGATCAAGATGCTTACCTCCACTCGGGCTTGTCCCGTCGTCGTTTTCCCTTAAAACAGCATTTTCAAACCGGCCAAGCCCAAACCGATAATAAATCCACAGATCGCACCGTTGACACGAATCCACTGCAAATCAGGGCCAAGCTTGTCTTCCATCAACTGAGTCAGCTTCTCGTTCGTCAGCTTATCCAGGTTCTCTTTGACCAGTTGACCGATTTTACTATGATTTTGTTCCAAATAAGCCGCGATTTGATCCTGAATGAAATGCTCGCCGCGCTCTATCATGTCAGCATTCTCTTGGATCGAGCGAAGCATTTTACGTACAATCGGAAGAACATAACCAGGCACAAAATCGGGCTGATCCACGAAATTCTCTGCCTTGGTCTTCAACCGCTCCAGCAGTCCTGCCAGCTTCTCGTCCAGATCCAACATATCCGGCAGCTTCGACTTCAAACTGTCCAATTCCGCCAAAAGCTTAGGATTTCTCTCCAACTTCTTCAATTCACTGCGAATAAACGAGAGCACGGATTCTCTGCGCGGATGATTCTTCGTACGCATTTGCTCAATATAAGAGAGCACAAAGTTCTGAATAATACCGCCGATTTTCTCCTCATTGACCATACCGAGGAACGCATTCACAGCAAAAGCCATGAAACCATTGGACTGCAACCCTTCGAATGCTTTGAGCGCCATCGCGCCGAGTTGATCACGGGTTTCCGCTTTGATCGCCCAAGCTTCTACTTTATCGATGACGAAATCGAACGTTTTGCCGTCGTAACCACCTTGGATGACAGTATCCGCGAGGGCACGAACCAGTTTGCCGGTATCGACATCTTGAAGCGCTTTATGCATTTCTTCTGCAATCAGCGGTGTCAGTTTCTCCAAATCAATGGCGCTGAGCGCTTGCTTGGCAAGTGTCGTTAGCCCTTTGTGAACGGCAGCGTTGTCCAGGTTGGTCTCAGCAATCGCAAGCCCACGCTCAAGAAAGCGAATTTGCTGCAAGCGAGCCCGGATGGTTTCTTTGGACAGCAGCTCATTCTCCACCGTGGAGACAAGTGCTTTCGTAATTTTATCCCGATTCTTGGGCAACAACGCCGTATGTGGAATAGGTATGCCCAGAGGATGGCGGAAAAGAGCGCTAACCGCAAACCAGTCGGCCAAACCGCCCACTACGCCTGCTTCAAAACCACCCTGCAAGAACCCTCCCCAAATGGTCGAGGAAACGGGCAATGTAGCCAGAAAGCCTGCTCCCATAACCCCTAAAGAGACCGTCGCTATATACTTTGCTTCTTTTTTCATCGTCATAACATCTCTCTCTGCTCGAATTTGTGAACTCATTCCTTCTATTTTACCACAAAATACGACGAAAACTGTTCTTGAACGTTCAGCATCGGAATACACATCGATAATATGTATATCGGCGGGCACTCTGCAGCAATTGACAGACAGGAGGGATCATGAATCATGAGTCTTAATGAACATATCACGCCTTGGCAGGAACATTTATTCTGGGTTGAAATTTTGCAGGATCATGCCATCTTTGTGGACGAGGCACTTGCAAATGAAGAAATGCAATGGATCGCCATCGCAAAGCGCTACATCGCCGCCTTCAAGGAACTCCGCAATCGTGTTTTACAAACAGATCCCCTACTGCCAGTCTCCTCGGAAACGATGGTTCAGCTCTCCAAGGATATTTACCCCGTTGTTCAGGGGTATTATCAGTTTGAGGGGTATTTGCAGCATTTGCGCATTCAAAATAAAGTCGTCATTTCTTTAACGCCTGTTTATTTTAATGGCACACTTCTGGAAAACGGTGAGTACCTTCGTATTTTACACTATTGGATGAACGGTGTCCCCTATGAACCCCTGCCGCTTGTCACCTTGATGGAAATGTGGCTGGAAGATCAGCTCGGTCATGCCGTCCTGCTAGGGAATCACCTTGATCCAACCGAAATGGATCTGATCAAAAGCACCCAGTTATACGCCCAACAATTCAGCGCTCACATCGTCAAAAACACCGCTATCCGCGGATTCCTTCGCTTCACTCCGCCAAACTTTCCTGTTCAGCAAAAATTCGCGCGACAGGTGGCCGAAACGGTCATCGGTTTCTATCGTGTCGTTGAAGGTGTCATTGTGGAATACCAGCATACCGAGCTGCTCAGCCGCGTAACGCTTAGGTTCCTGGAGCATCACCTGCCGGAAACTTGCTATTTCTTACATAAGTTAGCTGCATATGAGGTAGAAATTCTGTCCCTGCCGAATTGCCCGCTAACCAAGCCGTCATTTGAGTAGCATTGAGGCAGCCCCCATACGAACTCAATAACCTTTATTTGATCCATTCCGCCTATCAATGACTCGATAACGTCTATACCGTTCATTGGAACGCAGAATGATGATGCGGCAGGTTCGGCGGGTCCGTTGGGCTCAGTTCTGCCGCAACGTCCATCAAGCTAGCTGCTTTCCCTTGCAGCTTCTCTATGCCAAAAACCCCAATTCCATGTGATGGAATTGAGGTTTTTGGCATTGGAGCAGCCTTGTGATGCTCGGACGATGAACAGCCTAGCGTTGGCCTTCCCACTCTTGATAGAACTGCTCCAAGTACTGTTCCATAAAACGGTGCCGCTCCTCCGCCAGTTGTTTGGCGAACGGCGTATTCATCAGCTCCTTCAACTTCAGGAGCTTCTCATAGAAGTGATTGATCGCGGTGTCATTGCCTGCGCGATATTCCGCCTCCGTCATCTGCTCGCGCGCGGTGACGGAAGGATCGTGAATCGGGCGGCCCTTCCAGCCCGAATAGGCAAAGACGCGCGAGATGCCCACCGCGCCTATTGCATCCAACCGGTCGGCATCCTGCACGACCCGGCCTTCCAGCGTGCGCATCGGCGGACGCGCGCCGCCCTTGAACGACATCGTGCCGATGATCTCCAGCACGTGCTCCACTTCAGCCGCAGCCGCACCGCTAGCGGCCAGCCACGCTTCCAGCTCGCGCTGCGCAGCGGCTGGATCCGCGTTCAGCTTCTCGTCGACGACGTCGTGAAGCAGCGCAGCAAGCTCGCAGACGAAAGCGTCGGCGCCTTCCTCGGCAGCGATGCGCTTGGTCGTCTGCACGACGCGATAGATATGCCACCAGTCGTGGCCGCTGCTGTCGCGTTCAAGCTTCTCTTTCACAAGCGCTTCGGCTGCGCGCAGTATGCTCTCATGCCCTTCAGCCATCCTAAAACCCCCAAGAAAACAATCTTATTTTTTCTTTTTCTTCTTGCCCTCTGCGGACTTGCCTTCAGTTAACTTTCCTTCAGTTGATTTGCCATCTGCGGACTTGCCTTCTAATTGTTTGCCTTCCGAAGGTTTATCCTCTGAAGCCTTCACCTCGTCGGTCCCCGTATCCGCTTCTTTCACACCGCTGTACTTCTGAATAATACGTTTAAAGTTTTTCCCGTATTTATCCTCCAGCTTGGTCCCCATATCCTGTTGCAATTCATGAAGAATCACATCTTGGAAAAAATGTGCATGCAGCAGTTCCACCATTGCCGGATGCTCCGTCAGCATCGCAAGAGTCGGCTCGTCGCCTCCTCTTGTCCCAATAATAGCCAGCTTGCGGTCAATGAGGACCGTAAACTTTCGGCCGCTCCGCGCGGACGAAGTTTCGTCACGACGGTGCTTAAACAGGTGAGCCTCACCTGGCAAGTCTACCTCGCTGGTCGTCGCAACCAACAAGCGCACGCCTTGCGATGGCACTTGGCGAAGTTCAGACTTCAGCAGCTTCGCTTCCTCCGGCCATAGGTCCAAGAGCGCCTCTTCCTTTGCTTTCCTCAGCTCGTTGCGAATTCGCTCCATGACCTTGGCGTCTCCTTCGAGGCTGAAGTACTCGGACCTTTGCGCCTCCTGCTTGGGCATATGCGCTTTCACATAGCGGATCGAGGCTTGCAGCTCCGCTTCAATGCGCTCACCAATCTCCTCGATCGGCACGCTCTGGTAATGCGTCGGCTCACCGTGGCTGGTGAGCACCGCCCCTTTCTCCGCGAGCTTCTGAAGCGCGGAGTAGACGTTCGAGCGGGAAACGCCAAGCTGCTTGGCAATTTCGTAGCCCGTCTGTGTGCCATTATCGGCCAGCACATGCAGACATTTGGCTTCTAGGTCCGTGAAGCCAAGATTTTTCAAGTGCAGCAAAACGTCCTCCATGCGAGCTCCCCCTTTTATCAAACCGCTAGTCATTCTTGACCCATATTGTACCATGATTTAGACATGGAAACGTAGTTATCCTTGCAACTGACATAGTTCATCTGAGGACCGCAAGGGGCGTTAAGATGGTGCGGACGCTACGGATTCAGCGTCAAGCGCTGTAAATCATCCTTATCGGCTGCCCATCGGCCGGATTCGCTAATTCTTGTCACCGTAACGTTGTTTTACAGCGTTAAGTTGATGCCGACGCTACGGATTCAGCATTTAGCGCTGTAAATCATCCTTATCGGCTGCCCATCGGCCGGATTCGCTAATTCTTGTCACCGTAACGTTGTTTTACAGCGTTAAGTTGATGCCGACGCTACGGATTCAGCATTTAGCGCTGTAAATCATCCTTATCGGCTGCCCATCGGCCGGATTCGCTAATTCTTGTCACCGTAACGTTGTTTTACAGCGTTAAGTTGATGCGGACGCTACGGATTCAGCGTTTAGCGCTGTAAATCATCCTTATCGGTAGCCCAATTCCCACAAGGGGGTATTATTCTTTGATTGATTTCTAAATCCCTATGGGGAGAAAAAGATGTTCTCAAAGATTCTTATTCATCAAAATCGCAACCAATTTAAAGCTTGAGCAACCAAACAGCAGTCCCCAAAGGTATCTACTTGAGAGCGGCCCTTTTTGTTTATGGTTGAGGCTCCAAGATCCCGATCCCGCTGGAGCAGAATCTTGAAATTAGCTAGTTTAGACAGATGGTTGGGAGAACGCTAAGAGTAGCTGCTAGGGAAAGTAGCTGAAATACCCGGACTGTGCGGCAGCACGTCCAATGTCTAAGGAGCTCCTCGCGTTGTTGATTGGATAAATCCAATCAAACAGCCTTATTGGCGGTTAATTTTGAATCTACATTGGATTTATCCAATGGTATCTGATAAAAGACGCCATATAGGCCACAGATTTGAGGATTTCAATGTATAAATCCAATCTACCAGTCCAATTGACGGCCAAATTCACGATTACATTGGATGTATCCAACGGAATAAGATTCCTCATGTTTTCTGGTACGGAATCTTGAAATTAGCTAGTTTAGACAGATGGTTGGGAGAACGCTAAGAGTAGCTGCAAGGGAAAGTAGCTGAAATACCCGGACTGTGCGGCAGCACGTCCAAAGTCTAAGGAGCTCCTCACGTTGTTGATTAGATAAATCCAATCAAACGGCCCGATGGGCAACAAAATTCACAATTCCATTGGCCAACGGAATAAGATTCCTCCTGTTGTCTGGAGCAGAATCTTGAATTTAGCTACTTTAGACAGATGGTTGGGAGAACGCTGAGAGTAGCTGCAAGGGAAAGTAGCTGCAAAACCCGGACTGTGCGGCAGCACGTCCAAGCTGAAAGTGAACTACGATCCTCTATTTGTGGCAAATCTTCAAATGCTCCTAATCAATTAACTACGCAGAAAAAAAACGGACCAAAGCACAAGGCCTTTGTCCGTCCCTATCCGATCTGTATTCTGTTATGTTCTGTTCTGTTCTGTCCCGCTCCGTCCCTATCCGATCTGTGTTGTGTTATGTTCCACATTACAAAGTCTCAACCTCAGCAATCTCAATATATGCCATGCTTTTCAAATCATCATAAACCTCGGAAGCATATTTCCGATCGATGAAAACGATAAAATGGAGCTCCTGCTGCTCCTTGTTCAGCTCTTTGATATGCACGCTTTTCATCTTGTACCCGCGGGCAATAATAGCCTTGATAATCGTCGTCAGATTCCCTTCATGGGAGACGACAAGCCGGACGCGAAGGTCTTTCATGATGAGCGGTCGAGGGCCCATTTTCTTAATAAAATAGGGCAGAACCACGACGCTGATCATAATCAGCACCAGTCCGAAGAAAGCTTCGACGAAGAAGCCAGCTCCCACAGCAATGCCGAGGCCTGCTGCTCCCCAAATCATCGCCGCTGTCGTTAAACCGATAATAACATCATTGTGTTTGCGCAGAATCACGCCAGCTCCGAGGAAACCAATACCGCTAACTACCTGCGCGGCAAGCCGCATTGGGTCCATCACATGGAGTCCGGCAACGGCGTATTTATTCGATGATTCAATGGAAACAATGGTGAGCAGGCAGCTGCTCAGGCAAATGACCAATGAAGTCTTGAGTCCTAACGGTTTATTGCGAATTTCACGTTCCAAGCCAATAATTAATCCGAAAATAGCAGAAATGCCCAATTTAATTAAAATATGAAAATCTACGGAAATCATCATCGTGGTTGTCTCCTCTGATTGAACTAACATTTACAATATCTTAACATTAGAGAGTTGTAAATGACCGCTAGTTAATAAAGGAAACTTTTATGCCGCACACCAAAAAGCCTGAGAAGAGTTAGGCACTCTTCTCAGACTTTGACTTATATGCGGAAGCGGTATCCCGCGCCCCATATGGTTTCGATGTATTGTGGATTGGATGGATCCTGCTCAATCTTCTCCCGCAGTTTGCGGATGTGTACCGTGACGGTGGCAATTTCACCCATCGCGTCCATTCCCCATAGAAGATCGAATAGCTGCTCTTTGCTGTACACCCGGTTGGGATTCATCGCCAGATGAGTCAGCAAATCGAATTCTTTGGTGGTGAACACGACTTCTTTCTCATTCACAAAGACGCGGCGCGCTGTTTTATCAATCATAAGACCGCGAATGCGCACTTCGTCATTCTTGGTTTCACGCCTGCCCATCAACCTCTCATACCTTGCCAAATGGGCTTTGACTCTGGCTACCATTTCGCTGGGGCTGAAAGGCTTAATGATATAATCATCCGCGCCGAGGCCCAGCCCACGGATTTTGTCGATGTCTTCTTTTTTGGCGGACACCATTACGATCGGAATATCTTTCTCGCTGCGAATACGTCGGCAGATTTCGAATCCATCTACTTTGGGCAGCATCAGATCGAGGATAATCAAATCATAATCGTTCGTGAGCGCCCGCTGGAGCCCTTTGTCACCGCTGTTCTCTATATCAACCACATAGCCGCTGATCTCCAAATAATCCCGTTCCAACTCGGCGATGCTTTGTTCGTCTTCAATGATTAAGATCCGACTCATCCTTCGCTCTCCTCCTGCTGACTAAGCGGTAATGCCATGTAGACCGTCGTCCCCCGCCCGATCATGCTGGTCGCGCCGATTCTGCCGCCATGTTCTTCCATGATTTGTTTGGCTATCGCGAGCCCAAGCCCGCTCCCTCCGGTCGCTGTATTGCGTGAAGGGTCTGCTCGGTAAAACCGGTCAAAAATATGCGGGAGCGCCTCCTCGGAGATGCCTTGACCGTTATCTATAATTTGAATGACGGCATGGCCGTCGATCTCTCTCAAAGTTAAAGTAATGCTGCGGTTGCCTTCATCACTGTACTTGACTGCATTTTCAATAATGTTCAGCAGAACACGTCTCAGCTTATCACGGTCTGCGGTTACATACAGAGGCGATTGCGGCAGCTCGGTAAGCGCGAAGCGAACCCCTTTTTTCTCCATATCGAACTGCAATTCCTGCACGCAATCCTGCACATATTGGCCCAGATCCACAGTCTCGAATTGAAAAGGGACTTTGCCCAAATCCAACTTGGAAAATAAGAATAATTCATCTATCAGCCGATCCATATCAGCGGCTTTATTGTAGATGGTACGAATATAGCGGTCCATTTTGTCCGGCGAATTCGACACGCCATCCATGATGCCTTCGACATACCCTTTGATCGCCGTAACCGGTGTCTTGAGATCATGCGAAATATTCGAAATGAGCTCCTTGCGGTTCTCTTCATATTGCAGTTGAATCTCAACAGACTTCTTCAGCTTGCGCCGCATTTCTTCAAAAGCCGTACTCAGCTCTCCGATCTCATCATCGGAATGCCGGACAACTTCGAAGTCGAGATTGCCTTCTTTGATTTCCTCCGCTGCACGTTTAAGCGATTTTAGCGGCCTAATGATACTGCGTGAAACAAAGTAGGTCAATACCCCGTTGGTTAGAACGAGAATGAGAATAAACGTCACGATGACCGATTTGGAAAATTGGTGCAAATATTTCTGGAAAGGGCCTCCGTCCAGGAAGACGAATACGGAGCCTTTGCTTTTATCCGAAAATAAAAAATCTTGCTGCCGAGTTATCCACAGGGAACCTTGGTTGCGCTGAAATTCGCCCGATGAGGTGCCGTAGGAAGGCAGTTTGGTCGTATTCCCCGCTTCCCCTTCTTTGATGTAGGGAGAAACGTACGTAATTTCCAAATCTTTGCGAATAATTACGCCCATATTGATCTTATGGAACCGCGCTTCCAAATCCTTGATGAAGGCAGGATCCAGGAAGGCATCCGGTTCTGTATCTGTCTTCGCTTTCATATAAGCGACATTCTCAAGTTCCTGATCGACAACGCGCTTTATGGGATTGCCTTGGGAGAAATCTACTTGGAAACCGGACTTCAAGCTTCCGAAGGTTGCGATGCTGATTAAGATCACGGCTAGTATAGAGAGCACAAGCGGTACCAGCAGCATCGCGATGTAAGAAAGTACCAGCCGTAAACGAATCGACATCCGCGTCAAATCTCCTTTTTATCGAAAAAATAAAAACCTGCTGTGTAAAACAATATACTACATGCCGCTAGAAACATAAAGATACTGCTGATTTTGCCTATGGCTAGTTGGCTGCCGATCCAAAGCATGTGCCAATCCATATAAGCCGTAGGTGAATAGGTAGCAATCTGCGGAACGAAGAAGGCGGCTACTTTAAACGCTAGATATAGAAGTATGCTGACGGTCAAAGCGGAACTGCTGCTGGAAAAGAATTGCGCCAGAAACACAGCCATAATACTGAGTACAAGTAGGGGAACAAAAGCTGAGCCATAGGCGAGAAACCACTTAACAACCGTGCCAAAGCCTCCAAAGTTTTGGAAAAACAACGCGGATATAACAGAGGCCAGCAAACCTGCCACCAGAAATAGCGCAATATAGATGCCAAGCGCAATTTGTTTGGAAGTAAACACTTTGAAGCGCGTGATGGGCCGTGTGAGTGTGTTTTTCATGGTTCGGTCACCCATTTCACCGGAGAAGACATCTGCGGCTCCCATGAAGACGAAGAGCGGAAGGAATATGCTTGTTAGTAAGCCGAGCATCAGAATCGGGAAGTCCTGAGAGGCGATGGCGCCGATCCCAATTCCGCTTTGGAAGCGTTCCAGCAGCACGCCTGCAAGTACCGGCAGAATAACGGTTACGGCCAGAAAGAATATCGTTTTCTTTTTGGCTGCCATTTTAATCGTTTCATTCCAGACGTTGGCGGTTAAACTAAGCATGGGCTGCGAGCCTCCTGACTTCTGTAATTTCGCGCAAGTAGGCCTCTTCCAGCGATGCGCTGCCTTTGGCTAATTCGGAAATAAGTCCTTCACGAACAAGCCGTCCTTGATGAATGATCCCCATCCGGTTGCACATGAGCTCCATTTCATGAATTAGATGGCTCGAGATCAGGAACGTAATTCGTTCCTCCCTGGCCAATCGCAAAATAATTTCGCGTATATGGACCATCCCTTCGATGTCCAAACCATTGGTAGGCTCATCCAGTATGAGCAATTCCGGCTTCGACAGCATCGCCGCGGCGAGTCCCAAGCGCTGCTTCATCCCAAGCGAGTAGCCCGCTACCTTCTCCTGTTGAAACGGGGTCAGACCTACGATCTCCAGCACTTCGTCTACGCGCTGCTTGCCGATGCCCGGATAGAATCTTGCTGCCAGCTCCAGGTTTTTGCGGCCGCTCATGAACGTGAAGGCTTCTGCCGTTTCGATCAGCACGCCGACCTTGGACATCGCTTGCTCATACTGGGTCGACACGTCGTGGCCGAACAACTTCACATGGCCTTGCTGCGGCCGGGCTAAACCTGTCATGATCTTCATGACTGTGGTTTTGCCTGCCCCATTCGGTCCGAAGAAGCCATAAATATCGCCTTGCTGCACCGTCATGTTTACTTCCTGAATGCCGCGCTTGTTCTTATACATTTTTGTCAGATTGTTAATTTCTACGATCGCTGTCATGCGAGTCCGCCTTTCAAGAAATAAGGAGGTCAACTTGTGTTGAACGTTGAGCCCTCCCCTTCTTTATGAGTTCATACTTATTCGTGTTTACCCCAGTTTTTGCCGGAGTTCTCGTCGAACTTCACGGTTTCCAGCTTTTTGCCGTTCAAATCAACGGTATCCGGTGTTGTCGAGTTCAAGCTGGACAATGTCATATCCACACTAAGTACAACGTCATGTGCTTTTCCGCCAGCATCTTTGCCGGAAATATGGATTTGCGCTGTTTGATTCGTGATATGGTTATCCGCATCCACGCTTGCGTTCATTTCAACCTCATCCATCTTGATGTCAGAGGTTAATTGGGGCAAGCTATTCTTGAGTGTCGTTACGTCTACACCCAGCGTATCAGCTTTGGCCGGCAGCGGACGATCGTTATTCTCAGCTGTGCCATGTTTGATGACCAGTGAGCCAATCGTGTTCACGACCGGAGAAATTTGACTGCCTGACAGTTTAAAATGGATGTTCTTCACATTGCCTGATGCTTGATCCATCGTGACATAATTTTTCAGATTGCCGACTAAGGCATCAACCACATTTTCCACTTCGCTTATGACTTGCGGGTCCGGTGTGTGGTTGGCACGTTCATGCTCTTTGAACTTGCCCTGCATGCCATCGCCTTCTAACAATTTATACACATCAGAATCGTCTGTTTTCACAATTTGTTTGCCATCTTGGTTGTAAAAGTGAATCGTTTGCTGCTCCGCACCGCTCTTCACGGTTACTTCTGCGCTTCCAGCTTGATTCTTGCCGCTGCTTTTGATCGTCGATGTCACATTCAGAAGCGGCGCACCGTTGTCCTTCAAGCTCACATTCACCTGACGGGTTACATTGTCTACTGTTGCTGTTTCTTTGAAAGCCGATTTGAAAGCTTCATATCCGGGAGCATCTCCCACTCCTGCATATACCGAAGTCACAAGCATCATGCTGCCTACCGCTACACCAAGTCCCATCATCGCTAACTTCTTATTCATATCTGTTTGCCTCCGCGTATTCAACGCTCTATCTAATTTGGATGCGTTCCTCGCTTCCATGTATTCATCTTATCCCCCCGATCTTAATTGCCTCTAAAACACCTATTAAGCTTGCCTAAAACAATTCTTAAAATTTTATAAAGTGGGCAACGGTCAAACGGATAGACCTCACAACACTGTAATACTATAATGAATCAAAGCTCAGCTTCTTCAGCTAGCATTAAGGAGGGTGGTCCTACTGGATATAGAAAATAAAGCTAATAATAGGGCGTACGAGTCCCTTGATCATATGAGTTTTAAGCTCCGAGAGATCGAACTGTTTCAAAACCACGCCATTGCTTGGGAATTAAGGCTTCAATTCATTAAGTCTTATACCCTCATTCTGGCAGCAAGCGGCCAAGGCTGGCTGACCATTGACGGTCAATTTATCGAGCTGCGGCAAGGCAGTGCCTATATTTGCGCTCCCGGTCAACTGATTCAGGCTGCGGCGCACTCATTTGATGAACGTGGATTTTATCATTTGCGATTTGACATGATTGAAGAGGCAGGGGCATTCGGCCATTCTGCGGAAATTATCAGGCAGGGAAGTGTATTTCCGATCAAAGGTGAAGTGATTACTTCTTCTCCCGTCTCTGTTAATGCTTTATGTGAAACCATTTATCACGAGTTATCGGACGGGGATCCGCTCAAACGATTTCGCAGTCAAATTCTCTTTCAAGAAGTGCTGTATATCATCTTGCAAGATGCTCTTCTCAACCAAGGAAACGACCCGGAATCCGCACTTGAAAGTGCAAAAGCCTATATCGAGCGGCATTACCAACATGATCTGACAATTGAGCAACTAGCCAAGGTTGCGGGCATGAGTTCCCGCCATTTTATGCGATTATTCAAAAAAAGGTATGGTTGCAGTGCAATCGACTATTTGACAGACTTTCGGATCAAACAAGCGCAGCAGCTTATGCGAACAGGTGAGCATTATCGTCTCAAGGACATCGCTCGGCATGTGGGCTATCAGGATGACATTTATTTTAGACGTAAATTCAAACAGATCGCAGGCATGCCTCCCGCAACCTTTATGAAGAACAGCAAGCTGAAAATCGTTGCCTACGATTCTTTGTGCATCGGATATCTGCTTACGCTTAAGATCACGCCCAGCGCTGCCCCGGCTGATCACCCGTGGACCGATTATTATCAGAGAAAGTATGCAACAGAGGCTGTAGTTCCGTTAAGTTCTGATTTTGTGCGTAAACGGGAGGAAATTCGGCTTGTTAAACCCGATTTTATAATCGGCCTTGACATTCATATCCCCGCCGAAGAACAGACGAGGCTTCAAGAAATTGCCCCCACCTTTGTTGTTCCCTGGACAGAGACCGATTGGCGTAAGCAATTGCACTTGATCGCTCAGTTTCTGGGCCTAACAGCAATAGCCGAAGTCTGGCTTGAAAATTATGAACGGAAAGCTCATTTGGTAAGCGCTCAAGTGAAATCTCTCCTGAAGGACGATAGTCTCCTTATCCTGAGAATAACCGGAAATCAGTATCATGTTTTGGGCAGCAGAAGCTTTGCCACTGTATTGTATGATGATCTTCAGATTGTGCCTGCACGCGGCGTGGATCCCATCAAGACGAATCAGCAGGTGATTCCTGAACAGTTGCCCGGTTTCGATGCAGATCGCCTTTTGCTCATCGTGGACGAAGATCCCCCGTCACAATCAACCTGGCAGACGCTTACCCATTCGAATCTATGGCGCAATCTGAAAGCAGTCAGGAACGGCCGGTTGGATTTCCTTCCAACCTACCCGTGGGTAGAATATACAGCCTTCACCCAGGAATTATTGCTCAATGAAGTACAGAAGTTTTGGCGGAATCGTGCATAGAAAATTGTCAGCATCGTCAATATTCTGGAATACGGAAATCATCTATACTCCTCTTATGTGATAATGATAATCAGTATTAATGTTGATCTTCATTGACAAATTCAACTTTTATGAGGAGTATCGGGAAAAATGAAACGCAGTATACAATGGATAGCGGGAATCGCCAGCATATTGTTTCTACTAGCAAGCACGGCTTGTGCAGCTACAAAAACGGAGCCAAATCAGGTAAGTTCCTCCCCTGCTGCCTCCAATCAAACTACTAAAGTCGTAACTGATAAGCAGCGTGTAGTAAAAAGTTCAAAGGGCGACGTCAAGATTCCAGACGAACCGAAGAAGGTCATTGGACTCTCTGTCGTGTATCCTGAATTTCTGTATGCACTCGGTGTTACACCTATTGCTGTTCAAAACTATCACCCGGAGTTTCCGTCCTATTTAAAAGAACCTTTCAAGTATACCGTGAAGACGGGTCTTGCCCAAACGCCTAATTTCGAAGCTATTCTAGCCACTGAGCCTGACCTCATTATTGCGCCTACTTGGTGGTCCGACAAAGATTATGAGCAGTTGTCCAAAATCGCACCCACCGTCCTTTTGCCACAGAGAGATAATTGGCGTGATGAATTAAAGGATATTGGCGAGGTTCTCGGTAAAAAGACACTGGCTGAGAAGGTTATTCAAGATTTACAGAACAAAGAAGTGGACGCTAAAGAAAAGCTTCATGCTCTTGTTGGAAACGAAACGGTGATGTATATGATGATTATGGCGAAGGAACTAGTTGTTTACGGAGAGAATATCGATCGAGGCAGTTTCATTCACAAAGAGTTAGGCTTGAAGCCGGTTAAAGACTTCCCGCAGAGTGAACAGAGTGTATCCATTTCATTGGAAAAAATACCTGATTTTAACCCCGATCATATCATTCTGCAGCTTGATGATGAATCCAGCGATGAGGTTCAGAAGAGATATAAAGCCCTGTTGGAAAGTTCTTTATGGAAGAATATGACCGCAGTGAAGAACAACCACGTTTACATCATGGGAGGCAAGGAATGGTTCAGCTTGGGAATGTCTCCACTGGCGGACAGCAATGCTGTTGACGACGTGCTTCGCGCATTTAATAAGAACGCTAAATAATGGGGGCCTGCAGTGAGCATGGTAGACTTCAATGAACTGGAAGAGAAGTTTTTCCTAACGTTGCATGAACCTTCAAATCTTTTGCTTTCGATGCCGGCTATCCATCTCTTTCAAGATGAGCATGCGCTCCGCTTGATCGACATGTATAGCCCTCTCATCAAGACCAGTGAGCGTGCCATAGCTGCTGCATTCTTCTGCAGTTGGTATGGCAGCGTCTGTGCAGCGATGCAGGACATGTTGTTTCACGATCATGGAGCGATCCTAGATGTATCATTATCGAATTTAACCATTCAGCTGCATGACAATTCTCCCTACTCTTCGTTTTCATTTAAAATCAATGAGGTAAGATGGATTACGATGCCAGATCGGGATGACCATGATGCTTGGTATGTACGAATGCTCCATTCCTACTATAGTAACGAAGTACGCCCTTTGATCGTTGCTTTATCCCGGCTTACCCAAACAAACGCCAATCAATTATGGGGACAAATCGTCAATGCGGTCTACGCCCATATCGACGATGAATTAATACAAATTACGGAAGAATCCTGCAAGACCCGTCTCCTTCATGAGTTCCAACTCCTCACTCATCATGTCGATGCCCAAGCATTCGGACTGCTTAGAAATCCGTTTGAACGTAAACCGAAATTCATTGAAAGCCTTACACACCCTAATCAAATGGTCAAAATAAAAACGGCATGCTGCCTGGCTTATCTGCTGGATGCCGCGTTTGGCTACTGTTACACTTGCCCAAGATTAAAAGAAAACGATCGAGCCTTGCTCAGGGCAAAGGCTCGTTGTTAACTTCACTCCTTTTCTCGTTCCAACAAGATTTCTAACGTGTTTGAACGAGAAAATGTCAATACTGCGGAGGCTTGCCTGTATTCTTCAACATCCCCGAATGAACGATCTCCGTCTTCACTTGGATATCTCCCAGTTGATACGATTCAAAAAGTTTCTCCCCATTGGCCGTCACCTTAGCCCACTCAGGGAAATCTTGTCGATATAACACATGCTCTAGTTGATAGACATCTATCTTCTTCTTCTTCCCTAGTTCAAACGTATAAGTGATCTCATCGGCAATTTCTTTGTCAATTTGCTTCTGCAAGGCTTGTTCATCAACCTTTTCAATCACTTCGGCAATAACAACCTTGCATTTCATAGCGATATCGAAGGTAAGCGGATCCTCTTTACGCGGTTTAATATGAGCATTTGGCTTTAAAATAGAAACCGTTTGAACCGCCTTTCCGTCCATATAAACGACTAGCGGCGTGCGTGCCGTGCTTTTTTCCAACCATCTTCCACCTATGAACTGATCTTCGGACAGCCAGTCCACCTGACCTTTTTTACCCAAGGCATAGACACCATTCACCTCTAATTTAGAATCCGGTTTATCATTCTTTAACCAAACATCTTTGCGAATGGCCAAGGAGGGCATCATGAGGGTATATCCGGGTTCCCTTAACAAAGCAGCAGCTCTATACAATTTATAAGGTCGAATAACGGAACGTTGACGATAATTCTCTACGGGCTGCATCATAATGGAGGACATTGGCGACGTATTAAAGAAGGGGATAACCGATAAAACATCTTCAATCGGCTCATCTGTGCTGTAGATCCATTGCGTAAATCGTGTTTCACCGAATCTCACCGATCCGTCGGTAAATTTACCTATCCCTTGCTTCAAAGCTTCCTTCGAAAAAAGGTAGGCATTGACATGCCCCCAAAAAACGCGCTGCTGGGTCGTTTTGTACAAGCGATTGAATGCCTCGCTAACCGTATCTCCCTCCTCACGTCCAACCCATATCATCGGTGGCTGTCCAGATTTCCCTCCCTCCTGTTTCGCTACGCTTGCGAAGTCAAACATTTGACCATACATGATATATTTCCCTTTTTGATAATCGAAGCCTAAGGCTGTCAAATAATTCGTATCTTGGATGGTTTTCATATCCCAGCAGCCAGTCAGGCTTACAAGAAGCACGCAACCAATGGCAAGCTTTCCTATTCCTTTCATCTTCATGGGGAATCCTCATTTTGCCGTGTGTCATCCTGCGTGTGCAGCGCATCCGGTCTCCGCTTCATTCTGTAAAATGGCTTGGCCAAAATAGCTGGAACTAAATCCCGATACATCGGCGGCGATAAAGGCGATAGATAAGGCACGCCAAAAGATTCTAATGTTGATAAATAAAGAATCAGTCCAATCAGAGCCACCATATAGCCATAAATGCCAAAAATGGTCGATTCGACCAGAATCAGCAGCCGTAATATCGTCACGGTCCCCGCAAGGGACTGATTCACCAACGTATACATTGAGATGGTCGAAATGGAGGTGATGACCAAGGTTGTGGGGCTCGTAATTCCGGAGCGAATCGCAGCATCACCGACGATAAGTCCGCCAACAACCGTAACCGTCTGTCCAACGACTTTAGGCAGCCTCGCTCCGGCCTCACGAAACAGTTCGAACAACAGCAGCATGATAATAAAATCCATCGGACCTGACAACGGTAAGCCAAGTCTGGAGGATGCAATGGTCGCAACAAGGGAATAGGGAATTTGGTCTAAGTTAAACACAGATAAGGAAATCCAAAAACCAGGTAATAACATCGCTACGACAAGCCCTCCCAAGCGCAAAATACGCTCAAATGCCACAAATAAAAACGTAGAGTGCACATCCTCAGGAGATTTCAAAATAAACAGGAGGTTGGCAGGGGCTATCAACACCATGGGAGATCCATCTACGATGACAGCAAATCTTCCGCGAAGCAGACTATCCGCTACAGAATCAGGTCTTCCCGCATAGTCGAGCAGAGGAAACAATGTGAATTTATAGCCAGACATCGCTTCTTCCAATTGTGTACTGCTAATCAAAGCATCCACATTGATGTTGCTCAGCCGCTTTCTGGCTTCACTGAGCACATCCGGATTAATGATATCATCAATGTATAGCAAAGCGACTGTCGTCTTGCTTCTTACCCCGATGTGGGTCTTCTCACAGCACAAGCTCCGCGTTAATAAGCGTTTGCGTATCAAAGCGATATTCGTCGTTATGCTTTCCGTGAAACCATCGCGCGGACCACGGATAGAAGTTTCCGTATTGGACTCTTCTGGAGATCGGTTAGGAGCCTCAGAAATATCTATAGCGTACATCATCTGCGTTTCTTCAAATAAAATGATAAGCGAACCGGCATACATAGAAACCGTCATATCATCTATCGCGTTTGATCCTGTGATTTCTACTAATTGCAACAATGTATTTACATCTAATCTGGCTGCTTGTCCCCTTAGCTTTTGACTAATCAAGCCTTGAAGCTTGGGTAAAACCAGATTTTCAATGTGATCCCTGTTGATCATGCCGTCACAGTACATCAGGATAACAGCATCCGTATCGGATAGCTGGTAAGACTTGATCATGACATCAGCCGACGAGGCAAACATTTCTCGCAAATCGTGCTCATTCATTTGGTCGCCTTCTCCTTTCGTCGCACAGGCAAGATGGTTAACACAAGCAGGACAAGCAGCAAGCCTACACCGATCACAAGCATCATAGGATAATACCAATCCTGGATAAACATCACCATCTCATTGTCGGTAAATGGCAGTATACAAACCACTATAAAAAACAGACTTAACCCAAGAAGAACCCATGTGCGGGTGCTCTTTTTGGGAATACCCATCACATCCACACTCAGGAACATCAACATGCACATGCGGATGCAAGCCCCTGATATCCATTGGAAAATAGATAGAAAGTCCAGATGAGAAATATATTTCCCAAGTGTCACCATGCGCCACTGCTCGAAGGCAGGATATCTTAGATCAGCCGCCTCAAAAGGTCCAAATATCGCAATGGCTCCCATCAGTGGCCCTACGGTAAGTCCAACAATAATAATGCCCAGAATTAATAAAGCACGCAGCCGAATTCTCGTTTCAGCATGGTGCTGTAAAAACACAATACTTATCAGTTCGAAAGAAGAGCCGCAAGTGAGCAGCATTGTTTTAATGGTCGGAGCGTAGCCATGGGTAAATAACGGCATAATCAATCTGTAGTCTTTGTATTGAAAATTAGCTCCCATCACAAAAAAGCCTAGAAGAACTACGCCAGGCAGTAAAATACCCGAAGTAATGGCAACAGCCCTCATCCCTTCACGAGCAGCAAAAAAACAAAAAATGAGAAAAGCCAGTCCAATCATGATAGGCGGGGTCCTGGGCAAGTAGGAGATATTCGTCCAGGTGACCATATCCCGCAAAGTGACTGAAGCATGTGCCACGGCAATCACTATAACGACTACCTTAAGCAGGAATACAACCACTTTCCCATACCTTTGTTTCATCCATACCATCATGTTTTGTTGTTTGGACCTTTTAATCACAACATAGAGGAGAATAATCCATATCAATGTAGGGATCATGGCGAGAGAGGCGCCCAACCAGGAATCACGCTTACCGTAATGCAGCAATACTGGTATTAATAAGACATGATTGGTGATGCTGATCGACAGAATTAAGACAAAATACAATTGCAATGCGGTAATTTTCCGAGTTCCGGACATGAGCTTTTCTCCTGCTTTGGTAGTAGGTGGAAACTTTTATTTGTATGGTTATCTAATACAGTTTGATTTATGCACAAAAAAGAGGCCGCTCTTCAGGTTTATTCAACCTGTCGAGACAGCCTCTTCGAATATCAGTTAGAACGTTGCAAGAATGATAACCAACAGAATATACAGTACCAGTACAATGGCTGTACTTGAGTATCCAACTCCTGACATGGCGACTCCTCCTTCCTGCCCGCTTCATTGATCTAGGTTGTTACCTGATACATCCTATGTCGGGCAGGGCAGATGGGTATGGACGTATGTCTAGTTGATCGGAAGAAAAGGGGTTAATTCGCCTTGGTAGAACACATCTAGATGATGCAGCGCACGCGTGCAAGCCGTGTAAAACAGCTTGCGCTCCTTCGCCTCCGCGTAGACGGCCGCTCCGGCGTCGTAGAGAATAACAGCGTCGAACTCGAGCCCTTTGGCGAGGTACGCCGGTAAAATCATGACGCCTGCTTCATAGTGCAGCGTCTCTTTGGTAATCCGCGCGAGGCCCGGCAGCAGCGGCTTGAGCAGGGCGTGCGCGGACTTCGTCTCGCGCTCGGTCTTGCAGATGATCGAAATGGAGCTTGCGCCGCCATCGCGCCGGACACGAGCCGCCTCCGCCACGAGGCGGCTCAGCTCGGTCTCATCCGCCGCGCGCCGCAGGCGCGGGGAATCGCCGCTGCGGCTGAACGGCTCGATCGGCTCGCCGCCCGGCAGCACGCTGCTTGCGAAATCGACGATTTCGCGCGTGGAGCGGTAGCTCTTGACGAGACGGATCGTCTCCGTCTCCTCTTCCTTCATCAGCTCGCTGATCGAGCTGTATTCGCTCTTGCCTTCCGCAGCGCTCGCCTGAGCATTCGCGTGCGTGAAGATCCCTTGATTCCAATCGCCGAGCAGCGTAAAGCGTGCTCGGGGGAATAGCTTCTTCAAGTAGGCATAGTGAAACGGCGAGTAGTCCTGCGCTTCGTCCACAAGGCAATACCGGATGGTGCCAACGCGCAGCTGGCCCTCCACAAGCCCCTTCAGGTAGACAAGCGGAGTCGCATCCTCATAGTGCAGCGTCCCCTCAGCCAGCGCTGCGGATGTGAAAGCGCTGATCGCTTCCCACTCAGCAGGCAATACCTGCCCTGATTGCTTCATAAGCTCCTGATGCAGCTCTGTATCCGTGTATAGATCCTTGTACATGCCAAGGACATCGACATAAGCAAGCTTTCGCGCTTTTTCTTTGAGCGGCCCAATAGCTTTGTGAGCTTTGATCTTGCTCATCTTTTTCATTTCCGGTTCGGTGCCCAGATATTTGGGTTCGCGCACCATTTTCCGGTAGAACCGTTTCTGCGCATCAGCTTGGATCGCATCCAGCTTCTCCAGCATCCATTCGGATAGCTGCTCCATCCGTTCCCCTATGGCTAGGATAGAATCCTTCGCGTAGAAACGTTCGTTCAGTTCTTCCGCTGTAATTAATACCTTCTTGCCTACGGATAGATCAAGAAAGCGAAGCCCTCCCTGTTTGAACTTCTCGCCATAGGCTTCAATTACGCCGAGGAAAGCGGCTGATGTTTTGTACTGGATACTTTGCAAGCGCGTAGCATAAGCGGGATCCTGCTCCGTTCCTGTCAGGACAAACTCCAACTGATCGTACGGATCTTCGAGCTGCAAGCCCGTATCACTTAATTTATGGGTTAAATAGTCCTGAAATGTCGTCTGCTGCATCGTCGCTTCGCCCAGTTCTGGAAGAACGTGCGAAACGTAGTCGCTGAACAGCGAGTTCGGCGAGAACAATATCATATTATCCGCGCTGAGCGTCGTCCGGTATTTGTAGAGCAAATACGCGATGCGCTGCAAGGCGACAGAGGTTTTACCACTGCCGGCAGCCCCTTGCACGACCAACACCTTGTGCCGATCATCGCGAATGATCTGGTTCTGCTCACGCTGAATCGTCGTGACGATACTGTGCATCTTCTCATCCGCGCTGCGGCTGAGCATCTGCTGAAGCATCTCGTCTCCGATAGAGATCCCCGTATCGAACACATCCTGCAGAACGCCGGCTTTGATAATGTATTGGCGCTTGAGCATCAGCTCACCACTGACATCCATTTCCGGCGTCCGATACGTCGCAGGACCCGGCGGATAGTCATAAAACAAACTCGCAATAGGCGCACGCCAGTCATAGATCAGTATTTCATCCGTTTTGGCATCGATGAGAGAGGTCAACCCAATGTATATCTTCTCGCGCTCTTGCTCGCCGCGCTCCTTGAAGTCGATGCGGCTGAAGTATGGCGCATCCACGACGCGCTGCAGCTTCCGCAGCGCATCCTGCGCTAAGCGGTAGCTGCGCTCTTGCCCCTGCAAGACGTGCTCCTGCTGGGCCATACTCGCCGCTGTCTCGATCAGATCATCATCATTGTCGGCATTGACCGATATATCGTCCCAGAAGCTGCGGCCAATCGCCGTCGCCTCGGAGCGGCGCTGATCCACCGTCTCCCCCAATTCAATAATTCGCTGTTGGATATGGGCCCGTACGGATGCAACGCGCTGCGCTTCCTTCTCCCGTACTTCCTTTTCTATCGCCATAAGAATTCACTCCTGACTATTTATATACGCCATGGATGACCTCTTCGAACTCAGGCTCTTCCATATGTACATCATCCATTTCGCCCCAATTGCTAACGATTCGCAGAACATCCATGGCCTTAAGCTCCTGCCGGTTGCAGGCAATGGTCAGCCTATTCGCCTCTTGCTCTACAATTTGAAAGGGTAGTTCCCAACTTGCAGGCACCTGAATTTCGCCTCGATAAGTCACTTTCATCATCGTAGGCAGCCCGATGCGGTTGCGCAATTCCTGAATGGAACCATCATACCCGATTTGACCGTGATTAATCACGATGACCCTTTTGCATAGCTGCTCGATGTCATCCATGTCATGGGTGGTCAACAGAATTGTTTTGCCAAATTCGCGATTCAATGTATGAAGAAATCCCCGAATATTCCGTTTGGCCACGACATCCAAGCCAATCGTAGGCTCATCCAGAAACAGAATATCCGGATCATGCAGCATGGAAGCGGCCAGATCAGCTCGCATTCGCTGACCAAGCGAAAGTTTGCGAACAGGCGTATCCAGCAGCTCCTTCAGCTCAAGCAGTTCGGTTAATTCCCCTAATCGGCGGCGGGCAACGCTCTCTTCTACCCGGTACATCGCCGTCAGAATCTCGTAGGAATCCTTCACAGGCAAATCCCACCATAGCTGGCTTCTCTGGCCAAACACAACACCGAGCTGGGCTACGACGCGTCTGCGATGTTTTTGCGGACTATATCCGTGAATCAGCACCTCGCCCGAAGTCGGATGCAGGATGCCGGTTAACATTTTGATCGTCGTCGACTTCCCGGCACCATTAGGTCCAATATACCCGACGAACTCGCCAGATTCAATCTCGAAGCTGACATCGCGCACAGCTTCTTTCTCTCTATAGGCTCGTGAGAACAGCGTTCTTAGGCCTGCAAACTTGCCTTCTTTCACCAGCGGGGTCTGAAAAGTTTTACGTAAGTGTTTAACGGTTATCATAGTACACGCCTCCCCTCCTTAACTGCCTGTGCTTTGATAGCGGGATAATCCCAACTTCCAGAACCGAATCGCAAGCCACAGGGAAGCCGCGGCCACCGCCGCCGTACCGAGCAGCATGCCGATGCCGCCTTGGTGTCTTAAAACATACAACGTCGGGATATAATTGACGAAGCCAACCGGAACCACCAGCAATAACGCGCCCTGCAGCCATTTGGGATAGAGGGATAACGGATACCTGGCAGCTGTTTGCGACGCGTCCTCGGTCATATTCTGCAGCGATTCAATGCGCGTCAGCCAGAAGCCCGCAGCCGCTGTCGCCAGTCCGATGGCGAATAAAATAATCGCACCCGAGATGATCATTAACCCCGTTAATGGAATCACAACCCAACCTATCTGACCGCTTGCTAGGAGAGCCTGTATCGCAATGTAGAGAAGAATCAGTCCCTGCCCGATTTCGGCAATTAAGAGCTGTGAATTCTGGGTCATTAAAGCCAGCAAAACAGGAACCGGTCGGATTAACAGCGCATCCAGGTCCCCTGAAACGAGATACTTTTCCAGATGATGCACATCCGACGCCAGCGTGCGGTAAATCGCCCGGGAGATCATCATGACCCCATATAAGTAGCAAACTTCATACAGAGTCCACCCCTTGATATTGCCAAAACGCATCATGACCAGCGCAACCATCAGAAACTCGCAGATATGCACACAAGAGGCCATGGCCGTTGAGAAAAAGAAATTAAATTTATACTGCATTCGGCTGCGCAAACTCGCCTTGATGAGGAGCATATACAGTTTGACCGAGATCATCCGCCCTGCACCTCCAATTTCCTGCGTACACCTTGGGTAACGGCCAAACAGACGCAAGTAAACCCGATGCTCCAAGAAAGAGCGCCGAGCACAACGGTTCCATGTTCAAGCTGTAAATAAATACGAGTCGGGTAATAGAGCAAATACGGATATGGTGTATAAAAGCTGATCGTGCGAAGCCAGGATGGCAGCCATTCCAGCGGAATGAAAAAGCCGGACAGCAGCATGCTGAAAGAATAATTCACCCAGTAAAACCAACGGGACTCCGTGGTCCAGAGAGCGGCAACACCAATCAAATAATTCATGCAAATGGAGATATAGGCGGCCAAGATCAGAGCAACGACTGTCCAGCCATAAACGAGAACTTGCTTGGGAAGCTGTAAAGAGAAGATGAAATAATAGAGGGCATAAATCGGGATAAATTTGTAGAGAAATTGATAATAGATTTGGCCCCATTCTCGACTCATCGTCTGATAGAACAGGTGTACGGGCCTCATGAGATCGATAGCGATTTGACCCGTTCGCACAGATTGTTCAAGCCCGAGCCCTTTTGTTGTGAACTGCGTAATCCACAGAATCGCTTGATTAAAGGCAATATATCCAACAATTCCTTTGGCGCCATACTGACCTAGTGAAGCATCACTGCCCAGTCCCGTCCAAATGCTGGCATAAATAAAACCGAATACCGCACTCACTGCGTTATGCAGCAGATGTGAACCGCGATACTGCAAATTCCTTGCATACGCCTTGCGCGCCAAAACCGCGAAAAGCATAAAACACCTCCTCCGTTTTTACAGGCAATCATGGATGTTTCCTTGCAGCCGCTGCGTAGAGACAGGAGTTCTATATTACCAAAATCCCCCTCACAATAGCAATGATTATTTTTCGCACGCAAAAAATCCCTATTTCGTCGCACACGACAACGAAACAGGGACTTCACTACTGTGCACTCACAGGTTTGGCTTCCGAGGGCGTACTGCTTCCACCTTCGGCTCGCAGCGCAGAATCGGGGTCGTTGAACTCCGCATTATAGCTGGCTTGAACCGACTTCGACAAATATTCGTGATCGATATAGGAGGCCAGATACTGCTTGCCGAAGAGCAAGTCGTATTGGACATTCCTATAGTCCTCCAACAAGGACTTCGTAGAATCAGGAACTTTGGTATGAAGACTCTGATCGGCGTCCACTACCAGATTACTCAACAAACCTGGCACTTGGGCAGCCAACTGGGCATTCAAAGCAAAGTTCGCCGGCTTCGTCATTTGCAGCATATCCAGCACATGTGCGCCCAAGAAAGAATCGCTTAGCAGCGGAATATCTTGCTTCGGCTGATCAAAATTCGACCACATGACGAGCGGGATACTGTGCATCTTCTTCACTTCTTCCAGCGACCACTCGCTGGGATTGCTGCTTTGAATAAATCCTGCCTCTTTATAAACTTGATAATCCAGTCCAAGCATTGGCAAATGATCCCCATAGAAGACAATCATCGTTGGCTCGCTGGAATCCTTGTAATGATCAATCAGCATTTGCAAGCTTTGGTCGGCATCATGTGCGCCTTGCGTGTAGGTTTCCAGAATGCTTTTGGCTGCAGGCGTCAGGTTGCCCTCTGCTTTAAATTGATTTTCACCGTATCGCGGATCATCATAGGGGCCATGATTCTGCATCGTGACCGTATAAATAAACATCGGATCTGGCGTTTTATCTACTTCATCAATAATCGATCTGGCAACCTCTGCATCCGAAATAAAGTACCCTTTGGTCTCAGGATTCTCGAAATGCTCACTGCTCTTGAAAGACTGGAATCCCAGATCCTTATACACCGTATTCCGATTCCAGAACCAACCCTCGTAAGAGTGAATCCCCATGCTTTTGTAGCCTTGCTCAGCAAAGTAACTTGCCAAACTCGGCACTGGCTTAGAGACATATTGTTGGTATGGAATGGATCCGCCAGGCAGCAAACTCATGGAATTGCCAGTCAAAACTTCAAATTCTACGTTGCTGGTACCGCCCCCGAATTGTGGAGACAGCAGGTAACCTGAAGTGGACTCTTTTTGCAACCGATGGATCGTTGGAAGCGGATCTTCGCTAAACTTGACGTTTGGCAACAAAGTCGGGTCCCAGAACGCTTCGCTCATAACGAAGATAACATTCGGCTTCTTCCCGTTCAAGGAGTCCGCACTGATGGAAGCTTTGGACGCTTTTTGCACGCTTCCTGTTGGTTGTTCCAAACTTGCAGCTACTGCTGCGATCGACTGATCGCTATACGTTTCGGGCTTAGGAACGATGGAGTTTTTGACATTCAGTGTAAAAGCCAGCGCTAAACCGTTATTGGCGTAGTTTTCTTGCTGATTCCACACAATCTCGTTGACTCCTGCGTGATCAAGTATTTTACCAGCAAGCGGTGTCTTCACCCCGAACGCGTACAAGGCATAGAGCGAAAACAACCCCAAACCGATTCGACTAATCACCGGCAAGGTGACGCGCGGTAAAACCCAACGAAGCAGCAGAACAACGATCACGGCCAACGCCACGGCGCCGATTCGCAGCAATGCGGCTTTCCCCGTAACGAGTGAAGCGATATCCATACTTTCTTTATTGAGCAATATGTCCCATGGGAAGAAAGGCTCCCCAATCATTTTCACCTTCATATACGAAATTAAAGCCATAAGCCCGAGCAGCAGCGTCGTAATTGACCCTGAAATTGCCAAAGACCCTACGAAAGAAAATACCAAAGCCAATAAACAGAAAGACAGTCCCACATTTAAGAAGTAAAAAGCTTGGTTAGACATGATCCATTGGATTGTATTTGTGAAAGAGCCGCGTTCCAAGAGCTCCATACCTGCTACGGATATTAAAGGCAAACCAATCATGAACAGCAAAAACGAAATCGTCGCTCCCAGACGGGCTGGTCTCGTCTTCTTCGTTCTTTTCGGAAGACGGTTCCGGGGCTTCAAATTCAAGTGCATCTTACATCACTCTCCTCTTGCCCCTAATTGTATACACGAATTGTGAAGAAAATATGTAGCCCACCTTAAAGGAAGCTTAAACTTACATATTTTACCATTATTTTAAATCTGCCAACCAGGCTGCAAGCGCCTTTAACTCATCCTCTTTGAGTGCAACTTGGAATGGAGGCATTCCGCCGCCGCCTTTTTGAATGCGTTTAATGATCTCTTCTTCTGTTAATCGTTCACCGACTTTTTGAATATTCGGCCCTTGTGCGCCCTGTAGTTGATTACCGTGACAAGAAATGCAGAAATTTTGATAAATCTTGGGACCATCAGCTTTTACTGCTGCCACCTGTGTGTCATTCGGTTTACTAGGCTTGCTCCCGCAAGCGGATAAACTGAGAACCAAAACTAGCAAACCAAGCATCCATCTCATCGTCATATGCGCGAACCCCTCAATCATGTATTTCTCTCATCATACCAGAGCGCAGATTGAAAAATAAAGGAATTCACAGCTTATACATCTTATTCATCGGTATCGTGAACTTACGCATGGGAGCGCTATATGCCCGTTTTCTTCACTGATTCTTGTCCTTATTATGTTGTTTTATGAAACGATTTATCGGATCAGGCATTTGGAAAAAATTGACTGCCCCAAAAGGCCAATGGGCTTGAGCGAAGACCCTTACGAACTCAATAACCCTTATTTGACCAAAATCGTTAAATTAAAAAAGATAACGAATTCAAGTAGCGTTATTTCAGGTAAATGATCACCATTCCGACTATATATTGCTTCATAAGGCCAATTCAATTCGTTAGATAGTCAAAGAAGCCGTTTTCGCGTCAATAAGCATCATACAGTTCGTTGGCAAAGACCAATTGATTTTGAGAGGGGCAACTCAACGTTCCCTCGCTCTAAGCGTGCTGCCGCATCGCTAGCCAAATAGCTACTCTACCTATCAGCAACTCTCACCTTGAACTTGAACAAAAATAAGACACGGCAGAGCCGCGGCTCTGACCATGTCTTATTTCTATACGTTTAAACCAATTTTAAGCGGATAACATTCCATGAGGCTTTGCCGAGTGTGCTTTGAATTTGACCATTTGCCGAAACAGTCGCATTGCCGCCTGTATGAGGCTTCACACGATCTTGTGCATCTATTGTATTCGCAGCTTTCAAATCGTCATTCTCAAGCACGATATGTTCAATGACACGGCAGCCTCCGAAACTGCGCAGATCCAATTCCAGCGGGAGCGCTTCCTCCAAATGACGGTTCACAGCGAAGATCGTCACTTCGGATTTCTCCTCATGATGAACAGCTACAGCTTCCAGATGAGGGACATCCGTGTAGTCTTTGGCATCGTACTTGGATGATTTAATCAAAGGAACTAGAACGGTTCCGCGCCCGAACACACTTGCATGCATGTAAGGATAATAAATTGTTTGCTTCCAGGCTGCTCCGCCATTGGCTGTCATGATTGGCGCGATAACATTGACGAGCTGTGCCAAACAGGCCATTTTCACACGATCCGCACGCTTCAACATCGAGATTAGCATACAGCCCACCAAGAGCGCATCTTCATGATTATAAATATCTTCCAGCTGTGGCGGCGCGATAGACCATGGCTCGATCTTGCTGTCGGCTTCATTGGAGTGATACCACACATTCCATTCGTCGAAGGAAAGGTTGATCTTCTTCTTCCCGCGCTTCTTCGCTTGAATGTAATCGGCTGTCGAAATCACCGTATGAATAAAACTATCCATCCCCATCGATTGGGCCAGGAAATTCGCTGTATTTTTATCCCGATTGCCATAATATTGGTGCAAGGAAATGTAATCGACGTGATCATAGGTATGATCCAGAACAGTCGCTTCCCATTCCGGGAATGTTGCCATTGTTAAGCTGGAACTGCCACAGGCTACAAGCTCAATGGACGGATCGACCCATTTCATCACTTTGGCTGTTTCACATGCTGTCCGGCCATATTCTACAGCAGTTTTGCTGCCCGTCTGCCAAGGGCCGTCCATCTCATTGCCTAGACACCATGTTTTGATGTTATGCGGTACTTTATATCCATGAGAAATCCGCAAGTCGCTCCAGTAAGTGCCGCCTGTTATATTGGCATACTCGATGATATCTCTGGCTTCGTCCGGCCCGCGAGTTCCCAGATTAACAGCCATCATCGCGTCGGTATTCGCTTTCCGGCACCAATCCATGAATTCGTTCAGCCCTATCAAGTTAGGCTCGATCGTACGCCATGCCAGGTCAAGCCTCTTCTTCCTCTGCTCGATCGGCCCAATGCCGTCTTCCCAGTTGTAACCAGATACGAAATTGCCCCCTGGATAACGAACAATCGGCACATCCAGACCTTTCACCAATTCCAGGACATCGGCACGAAAGCCTTGCTCATCCGCTTGTGGATGGCCTGGCTCGTAAATCCCTCCATACACGGCGCGTCCCAAATGCTCGATAAAAGAGCCATAAATTCGAGAATCCACTTCACCGATAACAAAATCTTTGTCAATAATCATGCTTGCTTGGATAGACATTGCTTTCACCCCATCGTATAATTAATAAAAATATAAATTGGTTAATGAAATTATTACGTTATTAATTTCTATTAAACAATAAAAAAAGTTCAAATTCAAGCTTTTCATTTGCTCGAATTTGAATTAATATTTTCATTAATTAGTATAATTCTAAGGATGAGGAGTTTTGACGATGATCCACGCAACAACAGACCACAAATGGCTGCCGCTCTATGAAGCATTGGCTAGCGACGTGAGGCTCAGGATACTTGATCTGCTTGGTGAGAAACAAATGAATGTGAAAGACTTGGCCCAAACCTTGGGCCTCAGCAGCGCAATCCTTACGATGCATGTGAAAAAGTTGGAAAATGGCGGACTCATTCATACCGAACTCGTCCGCAAACAAGGCGGCACACACAAAATGTGTACCTTAGCGGTAAGCAATATCAACATTGCACTCCCACAGTTTATTGAACAGAAGCGGGCCTTCGACGAAGTGTCTATCCCCATCGGCCACTATACTCGCTTTGACATTCAGCCAACCTGCGGGCTGGCAACCGCTGAGCACGTCATCGGCCAATACGATGATCCACGCTTTTTCTTCGAGCCTGAGCGCATGCATGCCAAAATTCTCTGGTTCGGCAGCGGCTTCGTGGAGTATCGCATTCCTAATTATGTGCTGCCTAGCCAGACGTTGGAGGAAATCGAAATCTCCTTGGAAATCGGCTCCGAAGCTCCAGGTATCTCCGAGAACTGGCCCTCTGACATTCACTTCTATGTGAATGACACCCTGCTTGGCTTCTGGACAAGTCCCGGCGACTCGGGACAAGGCCGCGGTCAACTCACCCCTGCGTGGTGGGCGGATTCCATCAACCAGTACGGCTGGCTGAAGGTGATTCGGATCACCGAGCAAGGGACATTCCTGGACGGACAGCCGCTATCGCCAGTCACGATCAAGGATATTCGCATGTCCCGCAACGAGTGGACACTGCGCCTTGAAGTGCCGGTGACTGCCGAGCATGTCGGAGGATTGACCTTGTACGGGGAAGGCTTCGGCAACTACAACCGGGATATTATGTTCCGCACGTACCGCAGGTAAGGCGAGCGGGCTGCACGCAAGGGCATCTTCCGCAGCTGCCTAAGCGTGCAAGCCCATTCCCTCCTGCCTGACGTTCTCAAGCCCTGCGCCGCTCTCCTTCCGTGCCTCAGCCTGCCGCAAGTACTTCTTCTGCCGCCACCGGATGATGACCAGAATACCGCGCAAATACTCGTCGCAGATCATCGCGACATAGATGCCCGCCAAGCCCCAGCCCAAATGCAAACCGAGATAATAGGAAAGTCCTGCGGCTAATCCCCACATGGAGATCAGCGAAATCACCATATTGAACCGCGTATCCCCGATCGCGCTCAAGGCGTTGCCAAACCCCATGTTGAGCATCTTCCCCGGCTGCAGAACCAGCGTCAGCCCCAGACAAGACATCCCAAGCTGCACAATACCCGCATCGGACGTAAAGAAACTGAGAAAACTTTTGAACGTGAAAAAAAGAATCAGACTATTGAAGCCTACTAACCCCATGCCGATCCAGGTGCCGCGATAACCGCTTCGATACGCTTCTTTGATATTCCCGGATCCGTACAGATGGGCAATCTGAATTTGTACAGCCAGGGCAATCGAAAAACCCAACATAAAACAGATCGATTCGAGCGTATTCAAATATGTTCTCGTTGCCAGTTCTCTTGCCCCCAAAGTTGCCAAGATGGTGTAAATCGTTAACTGCGACAATACCCAGGAGGACATGTTGATGCCCATCGGCCAACCTATTTTCAGGATCGCCCCGAACAGCTTGCGGTTAAAAACCAGTAAATCTCCCCACGAGATTCTCCGCTCGAAAGCGGTAACGAACATAAACAGCAGCAAACAAGTCGCCAGCAATCGGCTTACTAACGTCGATATCGCTACACCGGTCAACCCCAATTGGGGGAAGCCTAACTCGCCGTATATAAATCCATAGTTAAACACTATATGAATCACATTCATGCCAATCGCCGTAATCATCGGCCCTTTGGTATTTCCTGTATTGCGAATAATCGTGCTTAGCGCAGCTGTCAGTGCCGTTAGAACCATCCCGCTTCCGACAATCGAAATGTAGGTTTGCGCCAATGGAAGCAGCCTTTCCTCCAATTGAAACAGCCTTGCCAGTGGCAGCGCTTCTCGATACAGGATAATACTAAGCACAACCCCGATCGCTGCGCTCACGGTAACAGCCATGATCGCAACCGTACGGGCAGCTTCTTGCTGCTTGGCGCCTATTTTCTGCGCTATCAAAATCCCCGCGCCGCTGGCCACCGTCATAAATAAAATCATCATGGCTTGAAACACTTGATTCGCCAAGCCCACAACCGCAACCGCATCATCCGACACGCGGCTTACCATCAGGGTATCTACTACGCCCAATAGCAGTTGCAGCAGCAATTCGACGAAAATCGGCCACGCCAAAAGCCATAATGTGAACTTATTTTTCTCTGTCTGCATGATATGCCACCATCCGATTCCAGTCTCTCTTTTTATGAAAATGAAACTTTGTTGCCTGCTCAAATTATAGATGCTATAGTGGGTTCCATGTATCAGCATTGCAACTTAAACTTTCAAAATTCCAACTTCTATACGAAGAAATGAACAGGTGATTCAGATGGCCTTGATAGAAATGACAATCCCGCCTTTTCCGCATTACATTACAAGCGGTTTCAATACCATTCCTAAGAACGCCAAGCATCCCAGCAGAAGTCATATTGAGGTTTTTGATCTCTTGATCACCACCTCCGGCTGCCTCTTTCTGGCGGAAGAGGAGCAGCGGTTTGAGGTTGCTCCTGGTCAAGCCCTCATTCTAAGACCTGACTGCTACCATTTTGCAACCCAAGTATGCGCGGAGGATACCTCGACGTATTGGATGCACTTCCACGCTGGAGGTCTCTGGAACATGGTTGATAACACAATTCCAGCCTTGCCGCTTGAAGATCCCTCTCCCGTCTTTATCGAGCCATTCGCGGTTGAACCATTTACCATCCGAATCCCGCAGTATACGACCCTCCTGCAGCCTGAGAAAACGTATGAGCTGTTCGAGCAGCTTCATCAACTGCAGCCGCGCGCGCATATGAGCGGTGTTCGGTTTGCCCAGCAGCAGTTGTTTCATGAACTGCTGCTCCAACTATCCGTTTCTGCGACAAAGGAACAACGCTCACCTTCGCTCGCCTGTGCGGAAAAAGCTGCTTCCTATTTGCGTCAGCATTACCGAGAGACGGTTTCCGCCAAAGCGCTTGGCGATCATGTTAACTTCCATCCCGTGTACATCGCCCGCTGCATGCAAAGAGAATACGGTTGCTCGCCGACGGAATACCTGCTCCGCCTGCGCATCCAGCAGGCCAAGCTGCTGCTGCTTCAAACCGACCTTCCGGTTGCTCATGTTGGAGAAGAAGTCGGCTTCGAGCAGCCTGCCTATTTTGCTACTTGCTTCACCCGCCTGGAAGGCATTTCTCCGCGCAAGTACAGGCAGCGTTTCGCCAGAAATTAGCTTGAGCGACAGAACTCAGTGGCATATATACAACAACTGCGCAATACAGTTAACATATATGACGTGAGAGGGAGTTGAGCTTGATTATGGAAGAACAACAAACCGCACCTGTCCTTAGCGTGAAGAATTGGATGTTAACAATCCTGCTGCTCGCGATTCCAATTGTGAACATTATCTTATTATTCGTATGGGCATTCAGCAGCGGGGAGAATCCGAACAAAGCCAATTATGCCAAGGCCAGCCTAATCTGGGCCGCTATCGGGATTGTGCTTTATCTTCTTTTTGCTGTAATCTTTTTTGGCACCGTAATGTCCTCGATTAATTAGTTTAGTTAATAACAAATAAAGCTGCTCACCCGGGCGCGGTCCAGACCGCCGGGAAGCGGCTTTTTTTACTTTCACCCGCCGATCCAAATAGTCCTTTCATGAAATATGTTATACTGGGAAAAAATGATAAGAAGCACTCATCCCAAAATTCAACCCTACTTGGAGGTTAACAATGAAACACGAAATCCTGTATAAAGGTGCTTTTCCCATGTTGAAAGTACAGCTTGAACAAGGAGAGAACATCAAAGCTGAGGCAGGGGCCATGGTTTCCATGTCACCTAATGTGGAGCTCAAAGGAACGGTAGATGGCGGTATTATGCGAGGTTTGGGCCGAATGCTCAGCGGCGAGAAGTTCTTTTTTCAAGAACTGACCCCTTCCAGAGGACCTGGAGAGGTCTTGCTCGCGCCAGCTGTAATCGGCGACATTGAGGCCGTCGAACTGGATGGATCGTACAAGCTCTTCGTACAAAAAGACGGCTTCCTAGCTGGCACCTCCGGCATCCAGGTCAATACCAAGATGCAGAATCTGATGAGCGGCTTTATGTCGGGCGAAGGCTTTTTCATCGTGGAAATTAGCGGCAAAGGCACCGTCTTCCTATCGTCCTACGGGGCAATTCATGCCATTAACCTTTCACCAGGTGAAGAGGTTGTCATTGATAATGGGCATCTGGTCGCTTGGCCAGATTATACCCACTACACCATCGAAAAAGCGGCCAAAGGCTGGCTATCCAGCGTTACGAGCGGAGAAGGCGTAGTCTGCCGATTCCGTGGGGAAGGTGTCGTACTGATTCAAACACGCAATCCCAAAAGTTTCGGCGGCTGGTTAAGACAGTTTATTCCGGGTGGCCGTTAAAAATGCCATGACTTTGCCGCCCTGAGAGATCAGCCTCTGATTTGGGGCAGATCTTAGGAAGGGAACTACAGGGCGCTATTCGGGCAAATAGTAGGGATACGAAGGTAATAGCGGAACTACAGGACCTTATTTCTACGAAAAGCGCTGTTTTTTCCTATAAAAGACAAAATAGTGGACTGTAGTTCCCTCTCGCTCGCGATCATGCCACTTTTTGCTAGAATAGCGGACTGTAGTTCCCATTCCTCCGCATCACTCCACAACATACAAGAAGAACCTAGCCTGAGGCCCACGGCTATGTTCTTCTTGTATGTTTGCCTCTTGATAAGAGGCTCCGGGGTTGAAATCAATGCCCCGCCCAGTTCGCAAGATAAGTTTGCTGTTCCGCCGTAAGCCTGTCAATTTCAATACCAAGCGAGTCCAGCTTGTAGAGTGCAACCTGTTCGTCCAACTCGAACGGTACATTTATGACTTTACTGCCGAGACTTTGATAATGCTCGTTCACATATTTCAACGACATTGCTTGCAGGGCAAAAGTCATATCCATGATTTCTGCCGGATGACCGTCGCCCGCTGCTAAGTTAACGAGCCGCCCTTCTGCAAGTAAATAGACGCAGCGACCGTCGATGAACGTGTACTCGTTGATGTTTTTCCTGACAGTCCGATGCGAGACGGCGATGTCTTCGAGATCCTTCACATTGACTTCCACATCGAAATGGCCCGCATTCGTAAGAATGGCTCCGTCCTTCATCAGAAAATAATGCTTACCACATATGACATCCTTATTACCGGTAACCGTGACGAAAATATCGCCGATTTGGGCCGCTTCATGCATAGGCATAACCTCAAATCCGTCCATGTACGCCTCAACGGCTTTGATCGAGTCCGTTTCTGTGACCACGACTTTCGCCCCCAAGCCTTTGGCACGCATCGCAACGCCTTTGCCGCACCAGCCATAGCCTGCCACGACGACGACTTTACCAGCAACGACCAGGTTAGTCGTCCGATTAATCCCGTCCCACACCGATTGCCCCGTACCGTACCTGTTGTCAAACAAATATTTGCATGACGCGTCGTTCACCGCAATCATCGGGAATTCGAGCCGCTCTTCCTTTTCCATCGCCTTCAAACGCCATATCCCTGTTGTCGTTTCCTCAGCCCCGCCGCGTACCTTCCCTAACAAATCGCGACGTTCCGTATGCAGAATGCCTACCAAATCCCCGCCGTCGTCAATGATTAAATCCGGCTCTGTTTCGATCGTATCGATCAGCAGTTGCTTATACTCCAGCGGATCTGGATTATACTTAGCATAGACGGTAATGCCGTCGGTAACGAGCGCTGCGCATATGTCATCTTGGGTGGATAACGGGTTGCTGCCTGTAATCGTCACTTGTGCACCGCCTGCTTGAATGACCTTCGCAAGATAAGCCGTCTTCGCCTCCAAGTGAAGCGATATGGCAACTTTCAATCCTTTAAAAGGCTGTTCGATGACGAATCGATCCTTGATTCGATTCAGTACGGGCATATGTGCGCTCGCCCACTCGATTTTAAGCCTGCCTTCCCCCGCCAATGCGATATCCTGGATTTTACTGCGTTCCTTGGCATTCGAATTCATATAATCTCCTCACTCTCATTGTACTTCGTTATTTGTGCCGCTTTCGGCAGCTCGATATAAAAGGTGAAATGCCCGTTCGCATGCTTCAGACCGATTCTTCCTCCATGCAGCTCGACGATATAGTTCGCAATCGATAGACCGAGTCCTGCACCCGAAGGCACATCTCGATCACGCCTGGAAGGCTCTGCTTTATAAAAACGCTCGAACAATAGCTTTTCCTGCTCCTTGGTAATCGGACTTCCCCAATTTTCAACCGCAAGCACAACAAGATGATCGCGCTCGGCAAGTCGAACCGTGATTTCACCGGGCTTCAAGGAGAACTTGAGGGCATTCATGAGCAGGTTATCGATCGCCCGTACCAGCCTTTCAACATCCACATGGGCAAATAGGGACTGTTGTTCCCAATCCTTCCTGATCGTAAGGGAGAGCTCCTGCGCGATCGGCTCGAACTCGATGATAATTTGCTCCAGAAGGCTGTTGAGGTCGATCACCTGGAAGGTAAGATTGGCGTCTCCGCTGGTAAGACGGGTATACTCGAACAGATCGTCGATCAGCTTTTTCATTTGCTGGGTCTTGTTAAAGGCATTATGGATGTACCGTTTGTGTTCGTCCAGATCCTGGTAGTCGTCATTTTTGAGCAGGTTCAAATAGCCGATGATGCTCGTCAAAGGCGTGCGCAAATCATGAGATACGTGCGTGATCAGCTCCATCTTTGATGTCTCGATCTGGCGCTCTCTCTTCATCATGCTCTGAAGCTGCTCAGCCATGTAATTGATGTTCTGCGCGACTTCCCCCAACTCGTCTTGGCCCGGCAGGGGCACCCGGTAATTGAGATCCCCATTGGCGATCGCCATGAGGCCGTCGGCAAGAGTTCTCACTTTCCTGACGATAGGACGCATCAGAAAGAAAAAGATGAGTAAAAAGAAAAATAAGAACGAGAGGAAAGACAAGGCTGCGTTAGCAAAGGAAAGAGCCTCACTTTCACTCTTCATGACGATAATCTGCGGCAAAATAAAATTCAAAAAATCATTGATGAGGGACGTTCCGAAAAAAGCAGCGACCAGGCTAAATAGAAGCGATCCGAGCAAGCGCAGCCTAATGCTCTTCTTCCAGTTCAAGAGGGAAAGGAAGTCTCTATTCAACTTTATATCCCACTCCCCAAACCGTTTTGATAAATCGCGGTTCACGCGGATTATCTTCGATCTTCTCGCGAATGTTGCGCACGTGGACCATCACAGTATTGTCAGACAAAAATTTATCTTCTTTCCAAACGCTCCTATAAATTTGTTCTACATTGAATACCTGTCCGCGATGGCTGGCAAGCAGTTCCAAAATAGAAAACTCGATTGGTGTAAGCAGCGCCTCTCTGCCGTGCACCGTCACAAGATGCTTGTTTATGTGAATAACCAGGTCGTCGATCTCCACTATGTTCCTATCGGAAGCTTTGGCCTGATTTTCGGCCACGCCGGTAAACGTTTGCCTGCGCAGCTGCGCCTTGACTCTTGCGACCAACTCCAGCGGGTTAAACGGCTTCGCCATGTAGTCATCCGCCCCGGTCGTAAGCCCCGTTATTTTGTCAATATCCTCACTTTTGGCGGAGAGCATAATAATCGGAATTTTCGTCATCTCTCTTATCTTGAAGCAAGCTCTAATCCCATCCATATTCGGCATCATGACGTCCAGAATGATCAAATCGATCGATTCGCGGTGCAGCAGCTCAAGTGCTTGAACGCCGTCCTCCGATTCAAAAACGCGGTAGCCTTCATTTTTCAAGTAAATACGAATGACGTCGCGAATTTCCGGATCATCGTCTGCGATGAGCACACTTATTGTCAAGCTGGATCACTCCCAGGTTTGTTATTTTCAGCGTAAACCATGTTCGTAAAATAGGGTTCCGACTTCCCGTGCATGATCGCCCACGTAGCGTCCAATCATAAACTAATGCCTATTGCAAAGCTACCATATTTTTGGACAAGCGTCTCCGAAAAACGTAAATATTTTTCCATTTTTTTCTTACGACTTAATCTCGCCAAAACAGCTGTTCCAACGCAGCGACCGAGCAAGTAGCCTAGCGTTAAGCCGGAAACGACACCTAAATACGTTAGAATGAACGCAGGAACCTGATGCAAAAGTGCGCTAACAGTCACAGCGCCGCATAACCGAATCACTGAAGGAGCGACAGCAGCCATTCATAATTCATGGAAGTGAATCTCCTTTGATGGCTTGCGGTTTCTAAAACGGTTAAGCTTTAGGGTGAAAACAAGCGCTTCGGACAATAAAACAGCCCCGGCAACGTCAAGAAGCGCATGCTGTTTCACGAATAGAGTGGAGATGATGATGCTCCATGCGGCTATGACAATCGCCGTTCGCGCTTTTCGCCCAAAGCTGCAGCGATAAGATGCTTTCAGTACGATGTAGCTGGTCAGGACATGAATGCTCGGGAAGCAGTTGAAGGGCTTATCTGCTGCATAAACAAATTTTACAAGCCCAGTTAGCCAACTGTTGTCAATTATGGACGGTCTAGGTACGGTCGTTTGATACGTTGCATAAATAAGGTAACAGGAGATAAGCCCTGCGCACAAGGCAATCAAGCTGCGGTAGTAGACGGCTCTATCCTTCAGAAACAAGACGATGAACATGCCGAATATGAACGGATACCAGAACAAGTAAGGAATAATAAATACCGGAAGGAAAGGGATCAGATTGTCTAAATCAGTCATCAGATTGCCGACATTGCCGCTGCCGTTATTCAGATGACCATAGAATACGTTCAACACGGGAATCGAAAACAGCCAAAGTAGCGGAAGATATGTGCCAAGCTTCGATTTGATGTTGCTGGCGTCGGTTTTATCCGCGCCCATCAAGATACTCCCCTTTTGCGGCAGACGTATACGAAAGCAGGCGGAACGTTGAGCGGGACAAAATGAACGCGCTCGATGTCAAATCGCTGGCTGAGCTGCTTCCGCATCTGCTGCGAATACTGGAAGGCGATGAATAAGCCGCCTGGCTTCAGCGTCATTTCGATCTGGTTCATTAATTGCTCTCGCAGAGCTGGCGGAAAATTAAAAAACGGGAGGCCGCTCAAGATGCAATCCAGCTCATCGATTCCTTCTCTCCGTAAGGCAGGCTGCATGCTGCAAGCGTCGGCATAGTAGGCAAAGTCCCGAAACCTGGCGGACAATTGACTGCGCAGCTGCTGGTCTTTTTCGAAAACGAGTACTTTGGCCTCTTTATGCAGAACCTGTGCCAGATGTCTGGTAATGGCGCCAGTACCGCCTCCGAGCTCGGCAACGCTCCTAACTTGGTTCCATTGAACGGGCTCGAGCATTTTTTTGGCCAGAAACACAGAGCTCGGCGTGACACTCCCGATCTGACTCGGCGCACGCATGAATTTATATAGAAATAACAGCTGCTCTTGCATCGCTCTGATCATGGGAAAACTCTCCTCTCGTTACCATTCGATGCATTAATCGTAACGAAATATTCTGCAGAATATGCGAAGGAAAAAGTAAAGGATTTCTGAAGAAATTTTGAAGAAATAGCCAATAGAGACTCCCCATAGACGATCCTGTAGCTAAGAAAACCGGCTCGCCGCCCGGAGAGATCAGCTTCTGATTTGGGACCATTCTTAAAAGGGAACTACAAGACGCTATTTTGGCAAATAGCAGGGATACGAGGGTCGTAGCGGAACTACAGGGCCTTATTTCTACGAAAAGCGCGGAATTTTCCGCCAAACAGCAAAATAGCGCACTGTAGTTCCCTCACCCTCGCAAAAACTCCACTTTTTGCTAGAATACGTACTGTAGTTCCCTCCTTCTCGCGAGGCAGCTGAAGTGACTCTTCGTTCACTCCAACCATATATACCAAAAGAGCCTACCCCTTAGTCCATAACTAAGAGATAGGCCCTTCTTTTCTATTCAACTACACGCGCTCATAAAGAAAATCCACGATATGCACAGCTTGCATCGGCGAACCAGGAGCATGTTTATCAATGCCCAACTTCATTTGCAGCAAACAACCAGGGTTGCTGGTCACGATGTAATGGGCCTCCGTAGCTTTGGCGTGATCCATCTTGTGGTCGAGAATCGTATTCGCCATATCCGGCTGAGTCAAATTATAAATTCCGGCGGATCCGCAGCAGGACCCCGCATCTTTCATCTCGACAAAAGTCGCTCCTGGCATCTGCTTAAGCAATTTGCGTGGAGACTCCCCGGCTTTCATTACATTGCGCAAATGGCAGGAGTCCTGATACGTAATACGAACGCCAGGCCCTTCCGTGAAGGGGAGCGGACGACCTTTTTCCAACAAAATTGTACTGATGTCCTTCACCCTGCTCGCAAACCACTTCGCCTGCTCCTGCCACTGGGCATCGTCATGCAGCAAATGATCATACTCAACCAGAATCGCACCGCACCCGCCTGCATTCGACACAATATAATCCACACCTGCTTCCTGAAAAGCGCGAATATTATGGCGAGCCAATTGCTTAGCCTGATCCATCTCTCCACTATGAGCGTGGAGGGCGCCGCAGCAGTTCTGAGCTTCCGGGATCACCACATCGAATCCGGCTTTGGCCAGCAGTTGTACGGTTTTACGGTTCGTTTCCGTAAACAACACGTCCATTAAGCACCCGCGGAACATGCCGACGGTACCCACTTTCTCCCCAATCGCAGGAACCCGGGTTCCTAGTTGATCCACAACGCCCTTCCCAGCCGCTTCTGGCAAAATACGTTCCATCGCGGACATCTGTTTGGAAAATAGACCAACGACGCCGGTTTTTCGTGCGAGAGTTTGGGCGCCTGACTTTTGATAAAATCTAAGCCCCTTGCCTAGCAGCTTCATGCGATTCTGATGAGGGAACAACTGGCCAAAAACGATCTTGCGCACACCTTTTACCCAAGTTCGGTGCTGTGTGGTGTGATCCTCGATGGCATCCCTCGCCTGTTCAATCAATTGACCATATTTGACGTCCGCTGGACACGCAGGTTCACACGCTCTACAACCTAGACAATGGCCCATTTGCTCCTCGAATCGAACATTGGGTTCCATAATTCCGTCAACCGCAGCTTTCATCAAAGAGATTCGCCCACGCGGGGATTCCGCTTCCACACCGGTTTCCTTGAAGGTTGGACAAGCCGGCAAACAAAATCCGCAGCGCATGCAGTTCGTTAGCTGATCATAATCCAGCTTCAATTTCAGTGATTCCTGGAGCGACTTAGCCGTAGCATTAGACATGGTCGATCACCACCCTGCGTCTGGACTCTTTGGCAAACATTTTACCCGGATTGAGGATGTTCAAAGGGTCGAAGCCCTGTTTAATATTCTTCATGATGGCGATCCCTGCGCTTCCAACTTTCCATTCCAGGAATGGCGCTTTAACGAGCCCGACGCCGTGCTCTCCCGTAATCGTACCGCCAAGACGTATCGCTTCTTCAAAAATTTCCTCAAAAGCGGCCTCGACGCGCTCGATCTCATCATGATTTCTAGCGTCCGTAGTCGCTGTCGGGTGCAAATTGCCATCCCCGGCATGACCAAAAGTGCATATCTGCACGTCGTACTTCTTCGCAATACGATTAATCTGCTGCACCATCTCGGCGATTTTGGAACGCGGTACAGTCGCATCTTCCAAAATTGTCGTGGGACGAAGCCGAGCCAGCGCCGTGAAAGCACTTCGCCTAGCTGTAAGCAGCTTCAGGGCTTCTTCTTGATTGCTGGCGATGCTGATTTGATCCGCATGCTCTTCCTGGCAAATTTCCGAGATTCGGGCAATATCCCGCTCCACTGTCTCGAACTCGCCATCTTGCTCAATGAGCAGAATAGCCTCCATATCGAGTGGCAGCCCCAGCTTCGCGAAGTCGTTCACCACACGAATCGTCGGATTATCCATGAATTCCAGCGTGGCAGGAATGATGCGATTCTCAATAATCGCAGATACCGTGCGTGCCGCTCCGTACATATCTTTGAACATCGCCAGCATAGTTTTCTTATGCTTAGGGGGAGGGATGAGCTTCAAAGTTGCTTCAGTAATAACCGCAAGGGTTCCTTCCGAACCGATCAGCAGCTTGGTCAGATCATAACCCGCAACGTCTTTCATCAATTTGCCGCCCGTACGCATAATTTCCCCTGAAGCCAGCACGCACTCTAGTCCGATGACGTAATCTTTGGTAGTCCCGTATTTCAACCCGCGCAAGCCTCCGGAACACTCGGCAATATTGCCGCCAATCGTAGAGATTGCCATGCTGCTCGGATCAGGTGGGTAAAAAAGTCCCAAACCTTCAATATGCTCAATAAATGTCTTAGTAATTATACCTGGCTGCACTGTCGCGGTTAAATTCTGCATGTCCACTTCGAGTATGGCATTCATCCGATGCATAACCATTACGATGCCGCCTTGTACAGGAACGGTGCCTCCGCATAGATTCGTCCCGGAACCTCGGCTGATCAGCGGTATTTGATGCTCGCTCATAACTTTCATAATCGCCGATACCTGGGCCGTATTTTGCGGATAAATAACCCCTTCAGGCAGCTGTTGCAGCATGGGGGTCCCATCGTAGGAATGTGTGACAAGCGTTTCAATATCATCTTTAAAATAGGCGTCGCCTACGATACCACGAAGTTTAGCTTTCACTTGGTTTTCAAGCATGATACATGCCTCCCTCTCGGAGTCATCATGTCATCAGATGACTTTTTTCTTATATTAGCGTATAATAGAATCATTGTATAGCCATTTTTCTGGAGGTTTTCCTATGACATTCCCACAGATCAAGCCGCAAAAAGGCTCTGAGATCGTGATGACCCATATAAAGCAGCAAATTCAAGCAGGTGCCTATCTACCCGGCGCCAAACTCCCAACTGTCGATCAGTTAGCGGTGAACTTTGAAGTGGGCCGCTCTACGATCCGCGAAGCGATGAGTGCTTTGAAAGCGATGGGCTGGGTCGATATTCGCCATGGCGGGGGGACGTTCGTGAGCCTGACATTGCCCAGCGAGGAAGGTGACAATTCGGGTTCGGGCAGTTTCTTTTATCAGACGGAGTCGTTTCAAGAAGTGCTGGAAGTGCGTAAATTTATCGAGGCTGGCTGTGCTTCTCTTGCTGCAGAACGGCGTACAGAGGAAGACCTGCGGCTGCTTGAGATGACCATTCAGGAGATGGAAGCGGCCATCGGGGACGAATCCCTTAGCGAGCAGGCTGACATTCGATTCCATCTCACCATTGCCAGAGCCTCCCATAACTCGTTATTCGTCAGTATGATGGAATCTTTGACCGACCGTTTGCAGGAAAGCATGAAAGAGTCCCGCCGGCTTTGGTTTTTTGCTGAACGGGCTTCCGTCGAGCTGCTGATCCAAGAGCACAAGGATATCTACGAAGCGATCAAACTCCAGCATGTGAAACTGGCCGAAGATCGGGTCATGCAGCATATATTGAAAGTCGACCGCGTCGTTCAAAAGTTGGACGCTGGCTCTCGTTAATGGCGATAACCTGCGGTTGCTTAACAACCTTAAACACTTTGCTCTCGCTGTTTAGCAACCTTAATGCCTTCTCTCGCTGCTGAGCTCGCTCTTTTCCTGCTTTAAGGCTGTAAAACAGCCTTAAAAACCCAACTTTGCCTCCAGCCGCTGCTGTAACGCTGTTTAACAACCTTAAACACCCTCTCTCGCTGCTGAGCTCGCTCATTTCCTGCTTTAAGGCTGTAAAACAGCCTTAAAAACCTAACTTTGCCTCCAGCCGCTGACTTAACGCTGTTTAACAACCTTAATGCACCTTTTCTCGCTACTCATTGGTGGGGGGAATGCTAGTTGAAGGAATGAGAGCCTTTGAAAGTTGCTATATGCGCGGAATGCGGGTGTTTGCGGGGATAAGCTATCTGCGGGGAAGCGGGTGTTTGCGGGGAATAAGAGCCTCTGGAGGCTCTTATCCGTGGTTTGGACGCGGAAAAACTAGCTACTTGAAGGAATAGGGGTCTTTGGAGGCTGCTATATGCGCGGAATGCGGGTGTTTGCGGGGAATATGAGCCTCTGGAGGCTCTAATCCGTGGTTTGGACGCGGAAAAACTAGCTACTTGAAGGAATAGGGGTCTTTGGAGGCTGCTATATGCGCGGAATGCGGGTGTTTGCGGGGAATAAGAGCCTCTGGAGGCTCTTATCTGTGGTTTTGGCGCGGAAAAACTAGCTACCTTGAAGGAGGAGTCCTTAGCGGCTCCTTTCAGTGGCCGAGACGCTCCAAAACATCAACTTAATTCGCACAGGTCATCGTTTTTTCACATGATATATGATAAAATGGTTTTATAAGTTAAACCTAGTTTTTTATACAAAACCAATCCAAATATCCCGACACCAGGAGGCCCTTTTTTGGACGATAAATACCGAGTTCCGGCTATTGAGCGTGCCCATCTGATTCTCAAGGAAATTTCGCTGCATCCGGGCAAGCTGAAACTCATCGATTTGTCACGAACGCTAGTAATTAACAAAAGTTCGATGTACTCCTTATTGTTAACGCTGGAGAACCTCGGCTGGATCGAGAAGGAAACCGGCGAAACGTACCGTTTGGGTCGCGAGCTGTCTCGTTTCGGTCATGCGGCTGTGCAGCAGCGCAATTTGAACGAAGCTTTCCACAAAGAGGCCGCGCTTGCCAAGCAAAGACTAGGCGAATCTTTTCAACTTGCGAAGCTCGATGGCAGCGAGGTTCTTTATATCGCCAAAGAGGAAGCGCTTACACCTGTTCGTCTCGCTTCCGAGCCCGGCATGCGATTGCCCGCGCATGCGACAGCGCTAGGCAAGGTCATGCTCGCTGACCTCAGCGAAGATGACTTTAATGCGCTGTATTCACCCAGCAACGAGCCCTTCGCTCATCTGACGGTGAATTCCATCACGACTGCACACGCATTGAAGATTAGCTTGCAAGACATCCGTGAACAAGGCTATGCCTTGGATTTCGAAGAAGCCGTCATCGGCTTCAATTGTGCAGCAGCACCAATTCGCAATGCCCAAGGGCAAGTGATCGCCGCTGTCAGCTGCTCCATGATGCTGCCGCAATGGGAACAGAAGAAACAGATCTGTATCGAAGAAGTTTGTCAGTTAGCTCACCAATTATCCGATTAATAAGGAGAATTCAGATGCGATTACAAGACAAGGTCATTCTTATCACAGGTTCAGGCTCCGGCATTGGCAGAAGCTCAGCGCTCCTATTCGGGCGAGAAGGCGCCCACGTTATTGTGAACGATCTCGATGAGACTAAAGGTCGAGAAACCGTTCATGAGATCACCCAAGCAGGCGGCACGGCCCGCTTCATTCAGGCCGATGTGACGCACGCAGATTCCGTCAAACAGATGGTAGATGACATCATACAGGCTGATGGCCGTATTGATGTTCTGTTCAACAATGCTGGCATCAGCGGTGTTGGCGCTCTTCATGAGCTGGAACCTGATTTCTGGGATCGCATCATGAGCATTAATGTCAAAGGCGTATTCTTGCCATCCAAATACGTTGTGCCTCATATGATCGAGCGCCAATCCGGTTCAATCATAAATATGTCCTCCTGCATCGCAGAAATTGGTCTCGCCCGAAGAGCGGCTTATGCGGCAACGAAAGGCGCGGTGCTCGCATTGACCAAATCCATGCAGGTCGACTACGCCGCGTATGGCATACGGGTGAATGCGCTGCTGCCGGGAACCATTTTGACCCCTTTCGTCGAGAATTATCTCCGTACCTCTTACGATGATCCAGAAGCGGCTATCGCCTCGTTGAAAACCAGACAACTCAGCAATGAGTTGGGCCGACCGGAGGATGTCGCGCAAGCGGCCCTGTTCCTTGCTTCTGACGAATCCAAATTTATGATGGGTTCACCATTGTATATCGACGGTGGCGCTACCTTCGGCAAAAACGCTTAACGGCTGATCCGCTCTTCTGCACTTGCCTTATCACTAATCCGCTCTTCTGCACTTGCCTTATCACTGGTCCGCTCTTCTACTCATACATATCTCATTCTAGGAGGATTTAACTATGAAGCTGCTTACTTTCCGCGCACAAAATGAACTCAAACTGGGTGTTCACACGGACTCCGGCGTACTGGATATCGAACAAGCGGTTCAACAACTTTCGCCCGATTTCAATGTTCCTCTCACTGTTCACGAAGCTATCCTAGGCGGTACAACCGCTAATGAGGCCTTACAGCAACTCGTAAATTTAGCGCTCAAAAGTGAAGCTAGCGCATCCTTGCTGCGCAGTGAAGACTCACTCGACTACGGCCCCTGCGTCACGAATCCGAGCAAAATCATTTGTGTCGGGCTGAACTACCGCAAGCATGCCGAAGAAACGAATGCGCCGATTCCGCAAACGCCAATCCTTTTCAACAAATTCAGCAACACGCTCACAGGGCATGGCCATGACATCGCGCTTCCTCGCGTAACCAAAGAAGTCGATTATGAAGCGGAACTCGTTATCGTTATTGGTAAACAGGCTAAGTATGTCGCCAAAGAACAAGCTTACGAGCACGTGTACGGCTACTGTTGTGTCAATGATCTCTCAGCGCGCGACTTGCAAATGCGAACTTCGCAGTGGCTGCTCGGCAAATCCTGCGATGACTTCAGTCCGCTTGGACCTTATCTGGTCACCGCTGACGAAGTTGGCAATCCCAATGATCTCACGATCAGCACTACCGTGAATGGCAAAGTACGCCAAAACTCGCATACGTCCGATATGATTTTTCATTGTGACGAAATTGTTAGCTATATTTCACAGCATATGACGTTGAATCCTGGCGATATCATATTGACGGGGACTCCGGAAGGCGTCGTTCTCGGGGATCCTGTTGACCAGCGCGTTTACCTGCAAGACGGGGATGTTGTGACCATATCCATCGAGAAGTTGGGAAGTTTGACCAACCGTTTAATCAGCGAATAAAATAAGCAAAAACCCCCAAATGAAAGCCTGAGGAAGAGGCACATCCTCATCCAGCGGCTCTGCATTGCGGGGGTTTCTTCTTTCAAAACAATTCAGCACTTCGTTCCAGTAAGCGACAGAAGGAGCGGTTGTGACCGATGTAAAAGGATGATAAATCATACCGATTTCGCTCGGGCTCAAAGGTTACCAGCAAGCGATGCTTCATCTTTTTGATGGCTGTATGAATAAAGGTCTCAGCTTCTTTGGAAGCAATTAAGGTCAAGTAAGCATACAAGGAATGATCTTCTGGTTCATCCAGCAAACTCACTCCGGCACAGGAGAATTCGGTCTGTACATGCTTGTCGCGCAGCAAAATTAATGTTCTATGCAGCTCTGCATCCACATCCACTTGCTCCAAGAGGAGTGTTTTCTTGGGATGTTTGCGAGGTTTGTGGCGATCTGACCACTGCATAAGCTCCTGTTCCCGGCGATCCCATTGCCCCTTAGAATGGCGGGTTATCACGAATTCACGTTGTTCATCTTCTTGGTTCACAGGCAACATGAACTTGTCCCCCCCATTTGCGTATGTATGAACCTAAATTTACTACGATTCCCTAGCATACAGCAAGGTGTCAGCAACTTTAAGAAAGGCTTAGCCTGCGGCTAGGTCTTCGAGTCCATGCACCTTAGCAAGCCTCCTTACGAACTCAATACCCTTTATTCAGCCATATTCGCTCATTCTTAAAATCTAATGAATGCCAGATGCGCTATTTCAAACAATGGATAACCATCCGGGCAATTAAGTACCGGGTAACGTTAATCCAGTTCATTACATTTTTAAAGTAGCCATTTTCTCGTCGATAAGCATCCTACAGTTCATTAGATACCACTCAAGACCGAAACCCTCCTAAGCAAAGAGGCCTTCGGTGGAAGTCAATTATTCTAAGAAAAACGGCTTCGCCGCCCTGTTAGATCAGTCTCTTCTTGGCGACAAAACCTAGTAAGGGAACTAGAGGACGCTAATTAGGCAAAAAGTAGGGAGGCGAGGGGTATAGCGGAACTACAGGGTCTTATTTCTACAAAAAGCGTACCAATTCCCATGAAATATCAAAATAGCGTCCTGTAGTTCCCTCAACCTCCCGATACTGACACTTTTGGCTAGAATAGCGCACCGTAGTTCCCTTACGTCTACGCGAGGCAACTGGAGCAACTCTGCATTCACTCCAGAACATTAGATTTATTCGTACAAATAAGCACCATCAGCTGCCTTATTTGCTGCCCTGCCGCATCTTATCAAGAACGACGGGCACATCGCCTCCCATGATTAACGTGTCTCACGGTGCAGCGTATGACGCTTCAAACGGGGACAATACTTGCGCAGTTCCAACCTTGCAGGTTGGTTTCTTTTATTCTTGGTTGTTGTGTAATTCCGATCGCCGGTTTCTGTACACGCCAAGGTCACGACAACTCTCATGGCATTTCACCTCCTCGGGGTTATTAACCTGCTTCTACTTCCATGATCGCGTTAGGCAGCAAGTCCTCGTACTGCGCCCAGTCTTCCAGCATTTCCGCCTCGCTCAATAAACAAGCATCCAAAGATTCGGTAATTTCAGCCCGGTCCATATCCATCCCGATAAAAACAACTTTGTTGATGCGGTCTCCGTGATGCTTATCCCAGTGCGTAAGCTGGTCAGCGTCCTCCATGAGAATCGCTTTCTTCTCTTCTTCCGGAAGTGCTGCGACCCAGTACCCGGTCGGACCGAAGCGAACAGAGGGGCCTGCTTGACTAATGCTTTGGGCAAAATCATTGCGTGTTGACAGCCACATGATGCCTTTGGCTCTGACGATTTCAGCTGGCCAGTCTCTCATCCAACGCATTAAGCGCTCAGGATGAAACGGCTTAGCCCGTTCGTAGGCAAAGGAAGCAATGCCGTACTCCTCCGTTTCCGGCGTGTGCGACTCTTTGGCCATTTCCTTCATCCAGCCGGCTGAGGTACTCGCCTCATCGAAGTTGAACAGATGCGTATTCAGAATGTCCGCGGGAGCAACCGCCCCATGCTCAGCGCGAACGAATCTGGCTCTAGGCTGCAGTGTACGAAGCACGCCTTCCAATTCTTCCAAGTCCGCTTCGCTAACCCGGTCACATTTATTTAGAATCAGCACATCACAGAATTCGATTTGGTCAATGAGAAGGTCTACGACATCACGGGTGTCGTTCTCATCTACCGCTTGGCTGCGATCCAGAAGCGTCTCTCCAGAAGCATAATCGTGCCAGAAGCGATAAGCGTCAACGACCGTTACCATGCAGTCTAGACGGCAAAATTGCGTTAAATCTACGCCTTGTTCCTCATCAATGTAAGTAAAAGTCTGCGCTACCGGCAGTGGCTCACCTACGCCTGTCGATTCAATAAGGATGTAATCAAACCTATTTTCTTTGGCCAGCTTCTCCACTTCCTTGAGCAAATCGTCCCGCAGCGTGCAGCAGATACAGCCGTTCGACATCTCCACTAGCGTCTCGCTCGTCCGCGAAATGCCGCCACCGTCACGGATCAGATCCGCATCGATATTAACCTCACTCAGATCGTTCACGATAACCGCAACACGCAAGCCTTCACGATTATGTAAAATATGATTCAGTACGGTCGTTTTCCCTGCCCCAAGGTATCCGCTCAAAACAGTAACTGGAATTTTCTTATCGGTTGACTTCATATCAGGTATCAGATCTCCTTAAAACGTAAATTTTACGATTTTATCCTTCGCTTAATGCTTTCTTCAGAGCTTTCAGGTTATTCTGCATAATGCCGATATAATCGAGGTTATTCTTCTTATCTTCGTCCGTGAGTCCTTCTAGTGGATTAAGCACATCCGTTTTTGCGCCAATTTCCTTGGCAATCGTATTCGCAATCTTGGGATCGACCAAGGTTTCAAAAAAGATCGTTTTCACTTGGTTTTCCTTGGCAAATTGAATGACCTTAGCCATTTTCTCTGGGGAAGGCTCCTCTTCCGGCGACAGGCCGGCAATCGGCACTTGTTTTAATCCATAGTCCTTGGCCAAATAGCCAAACGCAGCGTGCTGGGTAACGAACTCTTTGCGTTTAATATCTTTCAGTTCGGATCGGAACGATTCATCCAGCTTTTTGAGCTTGGCGATGTAGGCGTCCGCATTCTTCTGATAGTCATCCTTATGCGCCGGATCAGCTTGCGTCAGGCCAGCTTGGATGGCAGCAACTTCTTGCTGTGCGAGAACAGGGTCCAGCCATACGTGGGGATCCAGAATTTTGCCTCCGTCCGCTTCCTTATGATCATGGTGCTCTCCCTCTTCTTCCTCTTCGGGCAAACCTTCCATCAGTTGAATCCCTTTGCTTGCTTCTACAACAACACGTTTGTCGTTGGCTGCGCTCTCCAATGCTTTCTTCGCCCAGCCTTCGACGATGCCATTATAGACAAATAAATTAGCTTCCTTTACTTGTACCATATCCTTGGCGCTCGGCTCCCAATCATGGGGTTCCGCCCCTGCAGGAATAAGGGCGACAACATTGGCATGCTCGCCTGCCACTTGCTTGGTGAATTCATACATTGGATAAAAGGTTGTTACCACTTTTAATTTGGCGTTTGCGCCGGCAGCGGCTGGACTTAACGTTGTCGTTGTAGTACCCGCTGAAGTCGAGGCCGAGTTGGATGTACATCCTGAGAGCAGCACGGCAGATATAGCTGTGAACGCGAGCGATTGGTGAAGCCATGTCTTTTTCATGTAAAAGTTCCTCCTACTAGTAATAAACATTATATGGATGATTCTTTGGACAAACGAGCGACGCTGTTAATAGGAGCAACTCCTGTTTCTTGGCTTAAGGAGTTTCTTGCTTTTCCCCATTTAACAATGGCTTTTTTCAAGCTAAGACCTATCACAAGGAAGCTTAATAGAAGCAACGCAATCGTCCCGCCTGGAGGGGTGCTCAACTCGTACGAAGCCGTCAACCCGGCCCATACCCCAAGCAATCCGATCCCCATTGCGATCAAGAGCGCAGCCTGAAAGCTTGGTGCAATACGTATCGCAAGCGACGCCGGCAGCACGACAAGCGCCGAAACCAGCAAAACACCGACAATAGGCATAGCAGCGGAGACGATCATTCCGGTAATGACACTAAAGCCCAGCGAAATCCAGGAAACGGGCAACCCGCTCGTCTTCGCCGTATCTTCATCGAATGTGATTTGGTACAGCGGCCTCCGGAAGACATAGAAGAATGCGCCTCCGATCAAAGCAACAGCAAACATCAGAATTAATTCTGTTTGATTAACAGCAACAACGGAACCGAAGAGATACGCGGAGAACCCTTTATTGATACTTTGGTTAAGACTCATCAGCACAACAGCGGTTGATAATCCTCCCACCATAATAATCGCCACCGAAATTTCACTATATGATTTGTAAGACCTTCTCACATATTCCACAGCTATGGCGCCCAAGGTAGCCACAACAAAGCCTGTCACAGTAGGATTCATATGCAGGTAAGCACCAGCCGCAACACCGGCAAGCGAGACATGCGACAGCATGTCGGCCATCAGCGCTTGTCTGCGCAGCATCAGATACACCCCTAGGACAGAAGCCAGAAGCGCGATTAACCCACCGGCACAAAATGCCCGCTGCATGAAGTCGTAGTGCAGCATTTCCATCCCCCTTCCTCCTTGCGCTCCAGTTCAATTACACGGTCGAGATACGGCGACACCTCCGCCAGGCCGTGCGTCACCATTACAACCGTTCTTCCAAGCACCTTCACTTGATGATTCATCAGCTCATAGAAGCCTTTGCGGCTTTCTTGATCCATGCCTGTGGTAGGCTCATCCAAGACTAATAAATCCGGTTCCTGCGCCAACGCCCTCGCAATACAGATACGCTGCTTCTGTCCGCCTGATAATTCACCGATTTTGCGATCTTTGAGCCCCCACATGCCCATCTGCTGGAGTGCCTTCTCCGTTTGCTCCCTATCCGCTTCGCTCATTTTACGAAACCAGGAACCTTTTGTTGCTCTGCCGGATTGCACAAATTCAAGAATCGTGCTTGGAAAACCACTGTTAAACGCGGAAATCTGCTGCGAAACATATCCAACCCTCAGCTTCTGACCTGCTTGATTCGTGGCTGATAGAAAAACCTGACCATGCCATGGCTTATATAAACCTAAAAGCAACTTCAACAGCGTCGATTTCGAAGCTCCATTAGGGCCTGTCACTGCAACAAATTCGCCGGACTGTATCTCAACATTCGCATCTTGAATACAAGGGGTCTCACTATAGCCGTATTCAACTTCTTGCATAGAGGCTAACAGCATTTCCTCACTCCTTCCCATTAAGTAATATTTACGAATATAAAATGTAATTATTACGCTTTTATCACAAAAAAAATATATCGACCCATTTCACTAATCGTAATATTTACTTATTACATCGAGAAATATATCGTTTTTCACCGCGGATGTCAATATACAAAAACATAGGTTGGTTCTTCCGGCAGCTTATACTACAGGAAAACGCCAACCTTTTCGTCGTAAATTCCATATTTGCAACCTAGTTATATGAGTCCTAGTCCATCGCATTCTGACACTCTTCACATATGCCATAGATCTCAAAGCGGTGACTTGTTAGCTTAAATTTACCAGGCAGCTTAATCCCTTGATCCATCGGGCAATAATCGAATGTCAGCGTCTTTTCACAGTTCGTGCAAATGAGATGATGGTGGTGATGATTCAAACAACTTGCCCGAAACTTCAAACCGCCATCCATAAAATAAAACTGCTCCAGCGCTCCCATATCACTCAATAATCGCAGATTGCGGTACACAGTATCGAAGCTGACGCTCGGATAGGATAATGCCATCTGGTCGTACACATATTTAGGTGATAAGTACCCCTCTGATTTGGCAAAAATCTCGGCCAGTGTGCGCCGTTGTTCTGTTATTCGCCAACCGCCCCGGACCATGATCTCAATCATCTCTTTGACCGTCGTTTTATCTGACATGACACATGTTCCTTTCGACTGTTATCGCTGTGACTAGATGCCTTCGTTTTCGAATACAATGTGGCCTGTCTGCGACAAATCATACCCAAGAATGGGACGTAATTCCCTATGGAAAGCTTCTGATTTCAAAATGGCCATCACACTTTCGATCCATTGTGCGTGTTCTGGTTTTTTTAACATCACCAAATCATAACGTTCCTGAATGAGTGGAATGTACGTGACGCCACCGACCATGCTGGCTGCTCTTTCAATCCCGACGCCAAAGTCGGCTTCGCCTGAAGCGACCTTACCGGCGACGCCAAGGTGGTTGGATTCTTCTTGCTCATACCCGCTCAATTGCCGCGGTGAAATCCCGTGCAGCCTAAGCTGCTCATCGAGCAGCACGCGCGCGCCCGAGCCTTTCTCGCGATTGGCCACTCGCAGTCCTGGCCGCTTCAGATCCTCCCAGCCCAGAAGCTGCTTGGGATTTCCTGCAGCTACATAGAGCCCTGCCATTCGCAGAACCAAGTTCACAACCACATAGGAGTTGCCTGTAAGGAGCCGCTTGATGTAGGGAACATTGTACTCCCCTGTATCTCCATCCAGAAGATGTGTGCTGACAATATCCGATTCCCCTTTATACATCGAAATAAGACTATCCAAGCTGCCGACATAAGAACGCAGCGGCCTGTGAGTGGAAATTTGCCGCTCGAGATGCTTGCTCAGAATATCTAGGCTGACATCTTGACCTGTAATAACAATCGCTGCCTTGGAAGAAAGGTTTGCAGACTGAGCCTGGACCTGCTGAATCGGCGCTTCTGGCATCGCGGCATAGACTTTACCGCTTTTGGCACGCATTTTGTAGGCATCCAGATCAGCAGCGTCAACGCGCATTTGCTTACCGACACGGTAGGCCGACAGCTCGCCTTTCTTGATAAGATCATAAACCGTTAGCTTCGATATCTTTAAAAGCTTGGATATTTCTTCGGTTGTATAGGAAATGTCTGCTGTCATTGTCATCCTCCAGTAAAGCGCTGCTCATTCCTTTTATTGTAGCATAAGTTGACGGAGGTTGTATTTGGGGCTCACATTGGAATTCACTAACTGGCTCTTCCAGGTTTACTGTGCTTGTAGGCAAACCAGATAATCGCCCACACCGCAACGAGGACGAACGGTATCCAAAGGAAGCGCAAGCCGTATTTATAGATGAGCGAACCGACTTCCCGCGCGTGATCGCCTGCATAACGTCCGATTATAAAGAAAAGGAATGTCCAGACGAAGCCCGCCGTATATGAGAATAGGGCGTAGCGCCTGAACGGCATCCGGTTAACGCCGACCACATATGGCATAGCATGCCGAACGATCGGAAAAAAATAACTGATGCATATTGCAAAACTACCATATTTTTGAACGAGTGTCTCTGAAAATTCCAGCGCCTTATCCACATTCTTCTTACGGCGCAATTTGTTCAGCAAAGGCGTTCCCGCATACCGGCCGAGCAGGTAGCCAAGCGATAGGCCCGAAACGACGCCCAAATACGTCAGCAGGAAAGCGGGGACGGGGTGCAAAAGCCCGTTTACGGTGACGGCGCCGCCGGTCATGACGACGACTTCGTCCGGAATCGGCATGCCGACGATGCCCAGCCATAAAGAGAGGAACAGCGCCAAATAGCCGAATTGCTGAATATACGACACCAGCATTTCATAGTTCATGGACGGCAGCCTCCTTTTGCATATGTTTGCCTGCGAAACGGCTCCTGCAATGTCCAGCAGCGCGTGTTGTCAAACTGCGGTAGTACAACTTCTCTTGAATCGCTCTCATTATTGGAAACACATCTCCTTTCGCTCTTTCTAAATATCCACATCGTAACGAAACATTCTGAAGAACAAGCGGAGGAAATAATAAAGGAATTCTGAAGAAAAGTTGAAGAATGAGTCTCTACCTACATCCCTTCATCTGGAGCATGCGGGAATTGTTAGTCGCCAAGTTTTTTCTATTATTCCTGTAAATGTATAGCTAGTTTGCGCTTCAATGGAGTGTTTTCTTGCATTTAAAAACCCATGCCGGAGGAATATTCATCCAGGTATATCCCGTGTCCATTGCCGGAAAGTGCATTTTAAAATGCGGCTTCAGCAACAGCGTATATTGAAACGCAACGAAAGTTCCGTTATCTGCCAACGCATCGCATATAGTGCCGAACAGCTCCTCCTTCAATTCATAGGGAAAGTTCGCAAAAGGGAGCCCCGAAACAATGAGGTCGAACGGATGTCCCGTCTTCTGAACAATCTCTCGAAGTCTTAACGCATCATCAAATAAAGGAAGTTCAGGAAAGCGCCGTGCCAATTGTTTCCGGAACGTTTCGTTTTTTTCAAACAAATACAATCGGCTGCCTGAACTTCTGTTTCGCTGAATATGCCGCGTAAATACGCCCGTCCCAGGGCCGAGTTCAGCGATTTGCATCATTTTATGCCATGGCAAAGTAACTGGAAGCATTGTACGGGTTAGAAATCCAGAGCTTGGGATGACGCTCCCTACTTGACTTGAATTCATTAGAAACTCTCCGAGGAACGAGATTTTTTTCATTCGACCCCTACTTTCTTATTCAGCAAATAATAGCTGACCATAAAAAATACCAGACTTACGATGACCAAAGTGAACGTCGACATGAAATTCGCGAAAGCTATGATCCATAAGAACAAGCCAGCAATAAAGCTCAGAAAGGATACAAGAAGAGATAGCCTGCCACAGCACTTGCCAATCAGGATACTTGCAGAACATAAAAACATACAGCATGTAACGGATAGAAACCACTTTATCACTAGCAGCACCTTGGACCATTCGAATGTAACCAAAGGTTCGGCGCGAAACAACTGCTCGCCATTAACACTGTGTTGCATCCATAAGCCGGCGATCATGACTGCCGTTATTAGCATTACTTCCACAAGGATCGAGATATATTTGGAAACAAGCAAATAAGTTCGGGGGACAGGAAGAATCAGTAATTGGTAAATTGAATGCTGCTTCCACTCGTCAAGCCATGTAGAAAAGCAGTGCAGAAACGGAATAAGCAACCCGGCCGCGAATACCATAATATTCAAAAACATAATGAAACCAAGCTCATCAGGAAGCTGTCGGTGACGGGTCAGGATGGCAACCGCCACATTTAGAAGAGCCATTGCTCCGAGCGTAACCCAAATCGTATTTCTTCGATTCCGTAAATCAGTAAGCACCAACCTTCTAAATGCGTGCATGATCGTACACCTCTTTCAAAATACCCATTAAAGACAAGTTTCTTTCCAGTTTTAATGTCTCTACATTACCGCTAAGCAGCAGCTTCCCTTCGTGAATAAACATGACCTCATCGAGCAAGACTTCCACTTCGGATAGCTCGTGCGTAGTTATGATGATGGTTTGACCTTCCTCCACAAAATCATCCACAATCGCTTGAGCAATCTGCTGTCTCGCGAAAGGATCGATTCCCGAAAAAGGTTCGTCCAGGAGCAAATATTTGGCTTGACGGCTAAGTGTCAGCAACAGCTTCATCTTAGCCCGCGTCCCTTTGGACGCCTCTCGAATCGACGAATCGGGCATTAATTCGAAAAAATCAAGCAAATGACGAGCCTTATTATCGTCCCAATCCCAATACATGTCTTTCATATACTGCATGGCGTCGGATAATTTCATCCATGGATACCAGACATCCTTGTCGGGAAGATAAGTCAGCATCCCTCTTGTAGACAAACTCGGTGATTTGCCGTCCATAGTAATTTTGCCTTGATTCAGCCGGAGCAGTCCGACCATCGCTTTGAGCAACGTTGATTTGCCAGCGCCGTTCGTACCCAGCAATCCGATGATTCGCCCCTCCTCGGCGGAGAAGGATATACCGTCCAACACTTTTTTGTTCCCGAACGTCTTAATGGCGTGTTCTACTACGATCATTGAGATTTCTCCCCTTTCATATACTTTTTCATCGTATTTAGAATATCCTCATCCGATTTCCCGAAAGAACGTAGCATTTCGATGCTTTGGCTAACCGCGTCGTTCAATGCTTCTTCCCTTAACGCTTCCAAAATTTTGGCATCGCTGGTCATAAAACTTCCCTGCCCTCTTGCCGTTACAATCAATTTCATGTCCTCCATTTCCCTGTAGGCTCTCTGGATCGTATTCGGGTTGACCCCCAATTTTTTGGCAAGCTCGCGCCGTGAGGGAATTTCCTGACCCGATTGATACGTTCCGTTGATGAACTTTATTTTGATATCATCGATAATTTGGGTATAAATCGGTACCTTTTGATTGAATTCCATCGCAGCCTCCACCAATCTCATCCGTATTACTGTATTAATTAATTAATACAGTAACAACAAAAAAACACGATGTCAATAGATATTCAAAAAATCAAGCGCTACTCTCCTGACTCTAACCTTTGGCCCATACGGCTTTAGGCATCCATTCATACAATCAGCGGTGATACCACATGCCCATTAAGTTAGGAAATAAACCTTGATGGGCATGGGCTCACTATCACAAATAAAAGTAAAACTTAACGCCTTGTTTCGTATTCTCCACCCCGTATCGGCTTTCATGGAGATCCAGAATTTGCTTGACGATGGCTAGCCCTAATCCAGTACCTCCGGTTTTGCGGTTTCTTGATTTCTCAACCCGATAGAACCGCTCCCATATCGTCTCCAGCTGATCTTCAGGAATGGCTTCGCCTTCGTTCTCAATCTCCATCCGCATATGCTCGCTTTCACTTTCGATGCGAACGGCAATTTCACTGCCGACTGTCGCATGTCGAATCGCATTCATCAACAGATTGACCAGCATCTGCTCCATTTTCACCTGATCCGCATGAACAGCATGTTCACCTATAATAACAGCAGCCACCTTCAACTGCTTTTCATTCAGGTGGTTCGAGAGTTTGTCGACGATATCCTCGAGCTGTTGGCTCAGCAGAAATGAACTTTTTCTCAGTTTGATCGATTGCGATTCTAGTTTGGCCAGTTCCAGCATGTCTTTGATGAGCTCTTCCATCTTATCTGTCTCACCCAATATCACTTCGAGATACCGCTCTCGCTTGTTCTCACCGATCCCATCCCGGATGCCCTCCACATACCCCTTCACAATGCTCAGCGGCGTTTTTAATTCATGGGAGATGTCGGAAATAAACTCTTTTTGCCGCTGCTCCATCCGCAATTTGTGTGCCATATCCAACTGCAGCTGCTCATTGGCGTCATACAGCTCCTTCAAAGTATTGTCCAGTTTCTCAGACAAGCTGTTCAAGCTGCTGGATAAACTCCCAATCTCGTCGTTTCTTCGGATGTGCGATTTCACCGAGAAATCAAGCTTGACCATCCGCAGTGCCACTTGATTCAGCTTAATTAGCGGTTTAGACACTAATTTGGTGAAGACGAGCGAGAGCAGCACGATGAGGAGAATACCGCCGATCCCCATATAGGCATAGAACACGCGCAAAGCATCATAAGCTTCACTGATTTGCTGAAGGGAGGCAAGGACGAAGATCACCTCACTTAACTTCCCATCGCGCATAACGGGCCGGATCATAACAACGCTTCGAGTCTCGCTTACTCGATCTGTCCACTCCTCGATGATGCTGTCCCCAGCCTGCAAGATGCCTTTACGCTCTTCCGATAAGGGGAACCACTCATCCAGCGCAATATACAAAATGCCTTGCCTTGAATTCCACTGGTTGGAAGAAGGCAGCAGCACTTCTGTAATAACACCGGAAACCTTTTCCAAAGTCTCATTACTATCCGCTTCTTGAATGTTTATTGCCTTGGAACCACTCTTCTGAATGACGACCGGATAGAGAAGATCCTTCGACTTCGTATCCTCAAAAACCCCCTCCGCCTCAATGTGATCTCCTAGCTTAAAATTCGCTTCCAATAACTTTCTTGAAACGGAATTAAGCATGAAGGAAAGGGACACTCGAACCTGATTGCCGTTATCCTCCCTAATCACAATGCGAAACAAATTGTCATGTTTCATATTGCCTTCTGGCCCGAGAATCGCAAGCTGAGCTTTATTCTGGCTGATGAACAAGCCAATTTCTCGGGAGAGGCGGGCGTCGTCCCAACGCTTTTTCTCATATAATTCACTGAACGCTTGAAGTTTTTTTTCTAGTGTGGCTGTTTTCTGATGCTGATAAAAGCTTTCAAATAAATTGAGCTGACCCAGCAAAACGATGGCATAGAAGAACATAAAAAAGAAGGCTGTCGTTACAAACAGCTTCATAGTAACACTGCGTCGTCTCATTGCTCCTCCTCGAATTTATATCCAGTACGGATGATGGTGCGGATATGGCGGGCCTCATTCCCCAGCTTCCCTCGCAGCTTTTTGATATGCGTATCGACGACGCGCAGATCACCGAAATAATCGAATCCCCATACATGATCAAGAATCGTTTCCCGTGCAAGCACAATGCCCTCGTTTCTCGTCAAATACAGCAGCAGCTCATACTCTTTGGGCGTCAGCTCAATGTTCTGCCCTTCCACCTCTACATGATGGGATCTTCGATTAATCGAAATTCGGCCGTAGTTCAGAAGATGTTCTTCTTTCCCCACGGTCCCCTCTACACGCTTCATCAGGCTGACTGCTCGGGCGACCAGCACCTTGGGGCTGAACGGCTTAGTTACGTAATCATCAGCCCCCAGCTCAAAACCAAGCATCTTATCATCATCATCGGATTTCGCGGTTAGAATGATAATCGGCATCGCCGAGTTCGCGCGTATCCGCTTGCATACACTCCATCCATCCAACTCAGGCATAAGAATATCCAAAATAACGAGGTCCACATTCAGATTATCCAGCATTTCCAAGGCTTTCAAGCCATTCTCTGCCTCATAGACGATCCACTGCTCCCGCATGAAATAATCGGCCACGATTTCACGGATCAAGCTTTCATCTTCAATGAGCAAAACTTTGCGATTCATGCTGCTAGCTCCTCCTTTGCTATTCAAATCGTATAAAACAAGAATAACGGAACTTTGTGTTTTCCGTGTGTTTTTAGCCAGGGAAAAAGGGAAGACACATGAAATACACAACAGATCACTATAATCAGGTTGGAGACTAATGAATTTGAAAGATTGAAAGGATGTCGCTAATGAATTTCTTGGCTATTATGCAGAAAAGCAGTGTCCAACGCTTTGCCGTATTAGCATTGTTTTGCCTTGTGCTATTTTTTATTCGCAGCATGCTGAACCTTGTTCTATTAACCTTCCTGCTGACGTTTCTGATGAATCGGCTGCATCAATATAGCAAACGATGGATCGAAAAGGTGGTTCCTGTCAACTCCAAACTGCTGCTTGCTCTCATCTATGCGGCCCTGCTGGCAGTCGTGATCTTCGCAGGAGCTAAATTCTTTCCCGCCCTGGTCAACCAAATCGTCCAACTGTTCGAGCTTGTCAAAAAGCTCTATGAAGATCCTCAGAATGAAGCCGTTGGCTATTTGACCGTATGGCTGGACAGTCTCGACTTTCCCAGCATGGTGAAACCTGGGTTTGATTTTATGATCAAAATCGGAAATTTGGGATTTCAAGCCTTTCTAGCTTTGATGCTAAGCCTTTTTCTGCTTTTGGGCAAAGAGAACGTGATTCGCTTCACGGCCCAATTCCATACCAGCAAGCTGGGCTGGTTCTCCAAAGAGGTCGCATTTTTCGGTAATAAGCTCGTCCAGACGTTCGGGAAAGTGATCGAAGCCCAACTGCTGATCGCTCTGATCAACTGTCTGCTGACCACTTTTGCCCTGTGGATTATGGGCTTTCCTAATCTGATCGGGCTCGCCCTGCTCATCTTCGTCTGTGGGCTCATACCTGTGGCTGGCGTGTTCCTATCGCTCCTTCCACTAAGTATGATTGCGTTCAGTTTGGGCGGTTTCACTTACTTCATCTATCTACTTATCGCGGTCACGGTAATTCACGCCGTAGAGGCCTACGTGCTCAATCCACGGCTAATGGCGTCCAAAACGCATTTGCCTGTCTTTTACACCTTCATGATTCTGCTCTTTTCCGAGCATTTCTTCGGGATATGGGGATTGATCGTCGGCATTCCAACCTTCGTTTTTTTACTTGATGTTCTGGAAGTCAATCGGGAAGGCCCCCTTCTTCCGAAGCCTAACATTGAATGATAAGGAGTGTTCCCATGCGGGTTCTTAAGATTCCAACTTTGCTTACGATGATTATTCTCGGTGCGGGGATAATGTCCCTGCTTTTTTCCTTTCACAACAAGCCCGTCCAAGCGGTATTATGCATCATGCTAGCGGCTGTGCTGGCTGGCGTTGACGGTTATATCGTGAATAAGCTGCAACTGGCTGACGAGTTCGGCAAAGAGTTCCGTTCGCTGGCAGATCTCATTTCTTTCGGCGCCGCTCCAGCTTTGAGTGCTTATCTAGTCATTTTACACAAAATGCCCGTTTCCGGGCTCTTGCTGGCTTCTTTCTTCATTATTTGCGGAGCTCTGCGCTTGGCTCGATTCAATATTGCAACTTGCGTGCACCACTATCATACAGGGTTGCCCATCCCTGCCGCCAGCTGTATCCTAGCCTTGTTTCCGCTTTGTTTTCCCCCTCACAAGAGTGCGACGGTACTGCTCGTCATCGTGCTGTGCCTCCTGATGGTCAGTCGAATCAAGATTCCCAAGATGACCAAACCAAGTCTCGTCCACACCAAAAGCTATTAAGGCAATCGTTCTTATCCCAGAGGGCGAACGCACCTAGTCTTTGCCCCAGTCAATCAACTTCTTTTTGAATATGATAACTGGAAGTTTATTGAGACTAATGCGAGGTGCTGCCATGTCAACGAATCGAGCAAGTACCGTGGGAAGCAAATGGGTGAAAACAAAGGTGCTTTTACGCAATAAAGAGCTTCGCAAATTTGTTCCTGAGACAAGGATCTACACGCAAGCGAATCTCCACTCGATGCTAAATAGATACAAAATGGTTTATATCAAACCAATGAATGGATCATTTGGACAGGGCGTTATTCGTGTAGAAAAGAGAGATAAGTACGTCTTTCAATCTGGTAAAGTCATTAAAACTTTTCAAACATTTCTTAACTTATTCAGTTCGCTTAACAAATCCAAGTTAAACAGAACTTATTTAGTACAACAAGGAATCCATCTCTTGACCCATCAGAACCGAATTTTTGATACGCGGATCATGGTTCAGAAGAATCCTAAGAAAACTTGGGAAGCTACGGGATGGATAGGCCGTGTTGCCCATCCTCACAAAATAGTCACTAATTTTCATAACAACGGCAAACCTTTGCCACTCGACTTATTACTTAATCCCTACCTGAAGAATAAGAAGAAAGAGGCTTATATCCAAAGCTTGAGACTGCTAGGATACCAGATTGCAAAGCATTATCAAAGGTATTATCCGGGTTTCAAAGAAATTGGGGTTGATATCGGGATTGATAAAAAACTCAAGCCTTGGGTACTCGAAGTTAATACAGCACCAGACCCGTTTATCTTCAACCAATTAGCAGATAAGAAAATGTTCTTCAAAGTTCTGCGTTACACCCGGGCAAATGGTCGATTCTTACCCATTAAACGCAAGTAATTCCTAGAAGCAAGAACCTCCACTCCCCCGAAAGGGAATGGAGGTTCTTTGCTTTAGGCGGAAATTTTACGCTGACGAATTCTCAGCATTTCTTGTCAAGTGTTTTTAACATTTTCAATTCTCATCGAATTCTAATAATCGCAGCCTAAGCTTTATTGGCTAGTGCTTTCCCTTTTCATTGGTAATCATTGGGTCTTCTAGATGTGTTAAGGTTATCCCAGGTGGAAACCTAAAACACGATCCTGAAGGAGGATATCCAATCATGATAACCATGAAAAAGAATCGCCTGACTAAATCGCTATTAGGAATCACACTTAGTGTATCCTTATTTGCATCAGCTAATCTAATGATAGCGCCGCAATCCGCGCATGCTGCAAGCAGCGATTCTGCAACTGCTGCAACCACTGCAACTGCATCCAAATCAGGGAAAGCAAATCTTATCATCTCTGCGGGGAAGCAATATCTAGGTGTCAAATATCAATTCGGCGCCCAGAAGGGCCGGACCACGACCTTTGACTGTTCGTCGTTTACACAATTTGTATATGGCAAGTATGGCATTAATCTCCCACGTTTATCTAAGGAGCAGTCGAAAGTCGGCACCTATGTGCCTCGAAATCAACTGCAGCCTGGGGACCTTGTCTTTTTCTATTCACCGATTCATCATGTCGGTATTTATATAGGCAATGGTAAAATCCTTCACACGTATGGAAGTCCTGGCGTAACAATTTCGGATATGAATTCCGGTTGGTGGAAAGATAATTATAAAACCGCTCGACGTGTTATTAACTAAGCAGCTTTAGTATGCTTGTATGGCACTCTCTCCATTCACAAACATTTCTATATGGGCGTCCTTCAGTACCTTGTCAGACAAACTTGTAAGTTCAAACAACTGGTCAATATGATAAACACCATGCGGGAATTTGCTGCTATAGACAGCGTCCGCTACATAACTCGCTACACGAGCAGTCATCTGAGATTGATCACTGCCTTGCAGCAAGCATGCAACCGTAGTTTGCTTGCCGCCTTTTTCACCATGTGCTTCTACCTTCAGGGCAAATTTATCCACTCCAAAATGCAGCTTGCTGAAGCCGCGCACTGTGGCGTTCCGAATTCCTTTGAACTTTAGAAAACGGAAAGTACCCGTTGCGCGCAATCCTGCCATAAACGCTGTAGCTAATTTGGAGTCAAAACAAAGACGTGTGGATACCGATGGAACATTTAGCGTACGCGGCAGTGTTTGTTGGTCTGAAAATGGGAAGCGATAGGCTCTCTTACGCCCTAAATGCGCCCCGAAATCTATTGTTTTCCCGTCTGTAAAGCTATCCACGGTTATTTGACGGGCATTCTGCGTAATGGGAAAGTTAACACTCAGATTATCCACCGTCCATTCAATGGCTGCTTTGCCATGCTGATCCCCAAGACCAAGCATAATAGCCAGTTCAAGGGATTTGGTGTGATCCAATAAGTTGTGCGTTTGCCGAGCTAGCAGATTTGTTAATCCGGGCGCAAGCCCGACGCTCAGAACCGCTGTTGCATCGTTCGCCTCAGCTTCGGCCGTCCAATACTCAACTTGGTTCAAAAAGCGGCCATCGGCCGAAACATCGATATAATGCGTGCCGCTGCGAAAACAAGCACGAACAAAAGCCGTATCGGTCTGATCCAAGCACATGATGACAAGTTTAACCTGATCGAAGACGCTGGCAGCCACCTCTTGTCCGATATCCAATTGCATGGGCAGAACGCTGCCGCCAGTTTCTCTGCTGAATTTCTCTGCGCTTGCAAGATTTCTGCCTGCGGCATACACGAGACGTGGGTATTGGGCGCCTAATTCTCTGCAAATGGTTTTTCCGACATGCCCATATCCGCCTACAACGACTATTCTATTTTTCATCGGAAGGCCATCCATCCCTCGATCAAATAGGAGCCGAAATATCGGGTTGCTTGTTTAAATCCTGCCTCGAACAACAGTTCATGAAGAACCGATGAGGATACAGGCTCCGTTTCGTAACCAACGGAAGCTGCAAAACGCTCCCAAACCTCTAGCGAAATCCCCTTATCAAGCATATGGCTTTTCCAGGCTTTCATTTGGATTTGGAAAGCAGCTGAGCCCGGTTCCCCATTAATCGCTGCCAGGCAAATCGGCGATCCGGGTTTAAGCCGCTCGACGATTCGATGAAGCAACTCTTGTTTCTGCGCCAATCCTTTGACAAAATGAAGCACGAGCAAACAAGTTGCCGCATCGAACAGTGGACGCGCTTCAAGCTGTTCAATTGTCCCTTGGACGTAAGTGATCTGCTGTTTGAGCGCCGCTCGTTCTACCCGCAGCTTGGCAATTTCCAACATGCGCGAAGACGGATCAATGCCTGTCATATTCCAAGCTTCATGGCGCTTGCCGAATGTCACCAATTCCTGCCCACCGCCTGCCCCGATAACGAGCAGTTCAGCAGATGCGACATTCTCCAAGTGTGCGGCTATCAGGCGATCCGTCATATCGTACAAATGGAGATAGCCGGGTATTTTTAAAGCGATAGTTTCTTCATAGCGAGCTACGTCGGGATCATCCCAGCTCATTGCTTTTTTCATATTCGTCATCCTCTTAGCTCCTCTCTATTTGTAGACCTATCATCGATAATGGCCAGGCATCAAGACCCTGAAACTGCTCATCCATAAGAGCAACTGCGGGTTGGATACAAAGGCTCGCAAGATAGCAACCCGCTGGTTCATACCTCCGTCTTTCCAATTCCTCTCGTATCCTGTAAACTTAGATTAAGAATCATTCTCAATTATACGGATGAGGATGGAAATCACTATCCCACAAATGTGGGATTTGTCCCTAGCCTACTTTGGATGAACAACATAGACATAGGAGAATGATCCACTATGAAAGAAGAATGGGAAGCTATCCGAGGGAAGATACGGAATCTGGAGAAAAACGCGAGCAGTTCGCTGGCATACAGATCAGCATTACTTGGTATTTTGCGCGAGTCTCTCCCCTTTGACGGTGCCTGTTTCACCACCGTTGATCCGCAGACCCTTCTATGCACAGGAGCTGTTACAGAGGAGGGCATTGAAGCGATTCATCACCTTCTGTTCGAATATGAATACTTGCATGAGGACATTAATGCCTACAGTCAGCTGGTACTGGCTGCTGACCCTGTAGCTACGTTGAGCGGCGCGACGCAGGGGCAATTAGAGCGAAGCACCCGCTACAGAAATGTGCTGCTCCCTGCCGGATACAAAGATGAATTGCGGGCAGCGCTCATGTACCAAGGGGCTTGTTGGGGGTTTTTGACGTTATTTCGCTATCACGATCGTCCGCTGTTTAGTGAGAACGAGCGTGGATGCATCGCTTCCCTTGTCCCTACAATCGCTTTCCATCTACGTCAACGAAGCCTGGGGCTTCCCTCTGAGGAAACCATCCAAATGAAAGAAGAATCGGGGCTTGTGATTCTATCCGACCATCTTGCTATGCTGTCTTCCAATACAGTTGGGGACCGCTGGATGGCACATCTACGGCAATGGGAGGGCATTGATAACGAGACGCTGCCCAGGCCCATCCGTGCTGTTAGCTTCCGAGCCTTATCTGGCGTTGTCGATGCAGAAGAGCGGGATTTCACAGCCAAGGTGCGCATAAGAACGCCAGAGGGTCCTTACCTGAGCATTCAAGCCAGCATCCTCCGTCATACGTCCTCGTCCGTCCAAATCGCCATTTGGTTCGAGCAGGCCAAGCCCTCCGATACATTACCGCTCATCGCGGAAGCCTATGGGCTATCCGAACGCGAAAAGCAGATCCTTGACCAGATTCTGCGCGGGTCTTCTACCAAAGAGCTGGCGCATGCCCTCCATATTTCCACCTACACGGTGCAGGATCACCTCAAATCTATTTTCCTTAAAACAGGCGTAACAAGCCGCAGAGAGCTCATTTGGCTTTTATTTTCCCGATTTAGCCTGCGTTAAGCGGGATGAGCTGCGCCTGCCCAGCGACCAGATGACCTCGGGGGGGGGAGCCGGGAGTGACCGAGGGCCGGGGAGTGAACAGGGGCCGGGGAGTGTCCGAGCGCCGGGAGTGACCGAGCGCCGGGAGTGTCCGAGCGCCGGGAGTGTCCGAGCGCCGGGAGTGACCGCGGGACGGGAGTGTCCGCGGGACGGGAGTGTCCGAGCGCCGGGAGTGACCGCGGGACGGGAGTGTCCGCGGGTCGGGAGTGTCCGAGCGCCGGGAGTGACCGCGGGACGGGAGTGACCGCGGGACGGGAGTGTCCGAGCGTCGGGAGTGACCGCGGGACGGGAGTGACCGCGGGACGGGGAGTGACCGCGGGACGGGGAGTGACCGAGCGCCGGGAGTGACCGAGCGCCGGGAGTGTCCGAGCGCCGGGAGTGTCCGAGCGCCGGGAGTGTCCGAGCGCCGGGAGTGTCCGAGCGCCGGGAGTGTCCGAGCGCCGGGGAGTGTCCGCGGGCCGGGAGTGACCGGGAGCCGGGAGTAACCGAGGGCCGGGGAGTGACCGGGGGTCGGGAGTGTCCGGGGGTCGGGAGTGTCCGCGGGCCGGGGAGTGTCCGCGGGCCGGGAGTGTCCGCGGGCCGGGAGTGTCCGCGGGCCGGGGAGTGAACAGGGGCCGGGGAGTGCTCCGAGGATGCCCCTTACGAACTCCACAACCCTTATTTGAGCAAAATAGCTACTCTTAGATAAACTAAAGAATTCCAGACGCTTTATTTCAGATAAATGACCAATATTCCGCCAACATACTGCTCAATAACGCCAATAGAGTTCGTTTATTCGCCCCAAGCAGCCTTTTTTCCAGCTTTAAGCATCATACAGTTCGTTAGAATGAAAGCCTGTTTCTATAGGGGGCCGAGTCGCTCAAGATAGGATCTCGCTTCCCTCCGTAACGCTGAATTTCAGCGTTATCTCACCCGAAAAGCTGCGCAGCGGGGCTCTACTCTACCTATAACGCTGTTTTTCAACGTTACAGCCTTCTCTTTCTGCCCACTTCCCTCCGTAACGCTGAATTTCAGCGTTATCTCACCCGAAAAGCTGCGCAGCGGGGCTCTACTCTACCTGTAACGCTGTTTTTCAACGTTACAGCCTGCTCTTTCTGCTCGCTTCCCTCCGTAACGCTGAATTTCAGCGTTATCTCACCTGAAAAGCGGAGCAGCGGGGCTCTGCTCTACCTGTAACGCTGTTTTTCAACGTTACAGCCTTCTCTTTCTGCCCACTTCCCTCCGTAACGCTGAATTTCAGCGTTATCTCACCTGAAAAACGGCGCAGCGGGGCTCTACTCTACCTGTAACGCTGTTTTTCAACGTTACAGCCTTCTCTTTCTGCCCACTTCCCTCCGTAACGCTGAATTTCAGCGTTGTCTCACCCGAAAAGCTGCGCAGCGGGGCTCTGCTCTACCTATAACGCTGTTTTTCAACGTTACAGCCTACTCTTTCTGCCCACTTCCCTCCGTAACGCTGAATTTCAGCGCTAAAAACCTAGCCTGCAGCCGCAGGCTAGGTTCTATAAAATTTGTTGTGTTCGGAAGTGATCATACGATGAATCGGCAAGCTATATGAGCTATATGTGCTTATTCCCGCCAACTTCGCGGTTTATCTTGTGATAAGACCACAGAATGTTTGAGACGCATTCAAAAATTTTCATGTGTTAGACAAGATCAACGCACCATATGGCCCATTCGAGTCATACTAAGTTCAATCTTTTCTAGATATAGTTACTGGTGAGCCACTATAAAGGGGAGGTTTTGAGAATGACGGGTGCAAGATAAAGCTTATCAGACGCGTTTGACATAATTATCAAATCGGCATATTATATGAATATGTACTCATATATTCATGAAAGAAGGTTTGACTAATGAATGAATATCGCGTAAAGGGCCTTTCTTGCGGTAATTGTGCGATGGGGCTAGAACAGCAGATCAAAAAACTGGCATACGGTGAAACTGCAACACTTAGTTACAATTCTGGAAAGTTAAAGCTTGATTCACGTGTCTCTTTCCCAGATGTAGAGCGAATTCTTAAATCAGATAATGCTTTTATTGATCGTACTCATGATCATTCTCACGATCATGATCATAGCGGCTCTCACAAGCATCATGATCATGGTCATGGTCACGATCATGGTGATGGGCATACACATAGTCACGAGCACGGCAGTTCCAAAAAAATAATGATACTTCTCATTGTTTCAGCTGTTATTTACGCCGCTGCTTTTATTTTCGGCAATCAATTAAACGCTACTCTACAGATCAGCATGTATGTAATTGCCATCCTATTAAGCGGATACTCAACTTTTCTAAAGGGGCTTAAAAACTTATTCGCGTTCCGGTTTAATATTGATACGCTAATGACGATTGCCCTTATTGGCGCTGTTTCGATTGGTGATTGGAAAGAAGCCACGCTTGTAGCCATTCTCTTCGGTCTGAATGAATTGCTGGAGGGGCTAGGCATGGAAAAAGCACGCCGGTCCATGGAGACGTTGCTCAAAGTAGCGCCAAAAGAAGCCCATATATTGAACAACGGAATTGAGTCCGTTGTTCCCATTGCCTCTTTAAAGGTTGGCGACTTAGTCATCGTAAAGCCAGGCGAGAAAATCCCGTCCGATGGTACGGTAACAGCTGGAAAAAGCTCGGTCAATGAAGCTGCTATTACAGGAGAATCATTACCGGTTGAAAAGTCCACAGGAGAACCCGTTTTTGGAGGGAGCATTAATAACGAAGGTGTACTTCATGTTACTGTAGATAAGGCATATAAGGATTCATCATTGGCTAAAATATTGCATCTTGTTGAAGAAGCACAAGAAACAAAAACACCTACGGAACTGTTTATCAATAAGTTCGCAAAATATTATACCCCGATTATTATGGCTGTATCTGCCCTTGTCATTTTAATTCCCCCCCTTTTACTTGGTGGTGACTGGAGTAAATGGGTTTATCAAGGCTTAGCCGTCTTAATTGTAGGCTGTCCATGTGCTCTTATTCTATCTTCTCCAATTGCCATCGTCTCGGGTATTACCCGAAATGCACGCAACGGTATTTTGATAAAAGGCGGCGTGTTTCTAGAACAACTAGGTAAAATCGACACGCTTGCTTTTGATAAAACAGGCACTTTAACCAAAGGCGAGCCGCATGTTGAACAAACCATTGTGTTTGACGAAGAACGGTTCCTTATGGTCGCGGCATCCATCGAGAAATCCTCCTCACACCCTCTAGCCAAAGCAATCATGAAGAAAGTTAACGAAAGTACGATGGATGTTCCAGCACCTGATGACATCCAAACCGTTTCTGGCCGTGGTGTCGAAGCTCGTATTCATGGAAATCAATACTGGCTAGGCAATGAAAAAAATATGGAGCATATTGAACTGTCTGCTGACATTCAAAAGCAAATTAACGACCTTAAAGAGCAAGGGCTGACACTTGTCTTAGTGGCCGATACTCAGCGAGTTCTCGGCATGTTCGGAATAAGCGATGAAATCCGGGAGGAAAGTAAATCTGTCATCGAAGAACTGCATAGAGCAGGTATCAAACGTACCGTTATGCTAACTGGCGATCATCAAAAGACTGCCGAGAAAGTAGCCAACTTGGTAGGTGTGACAGCCTATTATGGCGGCCTTCTCCCCGAAGATAAAGTAAATAAAATTAAAGAGTTAGCGACAACTGGCCGTGTTGCGATGATTGGCGATGGCATCAACGATGCCCCTGCCCTGGCATCCGCTCAGCTTGGCATCGCGATGGGGAAAGGAACTGACAGCGCCATTGAAACTGCGGATATCGTGCTCATGCAGGATCATTTGGGCAAACTGCCTGAAGCTGTATCTATCGCAAAAAGAGTTAATTCCATCATCCGTTTTAACATCTCAGTCGCACTTGGATTAAAACTTATTGCTCTGCTGCTTACGATTCCTGGATTGCTTACATTATGGATTGCTATTTTGTCTGATATGGGAGCAACTATCTTTGTTACACTAGTCAGTCTCACGATACTGATACAAAAAAAATCATAAACAATACTGTTTTAAAAACGGGCATATAGGAGAACGACTATTCGATGATTTATGTAACGGAAACCCTGTTATACATCTGCTTTTGCATCATCACTGGAGCGCAAATCCTAAGTCTAATCCCTCCAGATAAACGTCCCTCAATCGAAATACCGAATTGGTTGATCATTTTATGCACAGCTGGCATTGCGCTCTTATCTTTTGCACCTGTGTTTAAGATCATTGACTTTTTTGCAAAGGACTTTGGGGAAAGCTATTGGGTTATAGGTAAAGGCGTTCTTCTCGATTTTAAAATGGGGCATGCATGGTTATATACGCTCTTTTTCTCTTTTGCCGTCATTTTTATTCGTATACTGCGCGGTTCCAAGAAAGAGCCTTTAGTGGATATAATCGGCTTAATTTTCACTGTAGGGCTGATTGGAGCTTTTGGCTGGGCAAGTCATTGTGCATCCAACTTTGCCATAAAAGGATTTCTTACTCACAGCTCTCACTTTCTTGCTGTCTCTGTTTGGATAGGCATCTTGATAAGTGTTGCTTGGTTCTCGAAAGATCAGCAGCATTGGCAGACTTTTTTCAAATGGTTTAGCCCGGTTGCATGGATTTGTGTTTCCGTAACCATGGTGGCAGGACTAATTCTAATGAAATTTATTGTGCCTGAGTATCTGAATGCCTGGATGATAACGTATGGTCAAACCTTGCTAATCAAACATGTATTGATTATTCCGCTATTAGTTATCGCCTTTATGAATGGATTCCTAACAAAGCGCAAATTCTTATCCTATCCAAACTACGACCCAAAGCCTTGGCTGCGAGTTGAAAGTATTATGGCCATTTTTGTTCTGTCGGCTACATCAGTAATGGGACAACAAAATCCGCCTCATGAACTAAGTATCGCAAACACAATAAAACTAACCCAACCATCCCGTTTATTCACAAGTTTTAATCAACTCCCCGCTGATTTTATCGTTAAAGTCGGCGTTAATGCATGGAGTATTGCTCTCATACTTCTGGCCGCCCTACTGGCAGCTACGATGCTCATCGTATTTATCAAAAGACAGAAAGCGTCCCTGAGTGTCATCTGTATGGGTCTGATTCTTGCAGTAGTCACCTATGCGGCAATCATGGTAAGTGTCATATAAACAAGTAGCAGCTAGACTACAGCAACCATCAGAGCCATATATCCAAAACTAACAAAAAGCAACGCCGCAACAAACGGCCACAATAGTCTCTGTTTTCTCCAAGCCCACAACAAACCAGCAATTAGTGAAAGGAAAGCCGCGGCTGTAAGGCTCAAACTAATTGCGTTAGGAACGATATTAAGGTCTATCCCACGGTTCAAATCATAACCAGTAATAAACATAAACAAGGCAGAAGGTGATCCTTCTTCAAGTAATTCATTAACATCATCGTGAGGGGGCGCTTGCTGCCCCATAAACGCTGTTACTGCCAGCAATAAGATAACAACTATACTTTCTACCCTAAGCCATGACAAGGTCTTAACAGACTCTTTACGCAGCAAGAACGAATTAATAAATGCCACTGCAATAATTGGAACAATTAATAAGTGCTTAATAAGCATTGCTTGTCCGTAAGACGTAATCCATGAGCCTACATACTGCGGAGAAAGTCTGCTCATTAGAAGTAACCCCGCCAAGATTGCAACTATTACACACACAATGGCTAGAGGTGTGAACCACCTGAGGAATGCTGTCCAATTTCGTAGTTCAGACGTGCACCAGCCAATAACCAGCATAACCCCAATCCAAACCATTGCACTGATAAAATGAACCGTATGTGCTGCAAACCCAGCCCATCCATAGATCGAAGCCGAATGACTGGCATATCCGAATGTGATGAGTTGAATAGCTGTTAATATCGGGATGGCCATCCACTTATATCTTAGTACTTTAGAATTCGGCTTTAATCCCAAAAAATATAACATAGCCATAGCCGTAATGACTGTAATAAACCAAGCCTTTCCTACATTGTAGTCACCTAGAACTGTAAAAATAAGATACGAAAGCTCGTAATCAAGATTTACATTATAGAAAATAATGAGCTTGATAATCTGCAACGAAGATAATGCAACAATCCCGGTTATAACCCACGTCAATGCATTGTCTGAAACACGATACCGTGGTTTTTTATTTTCTGGAACAAGAGCAAGCACACTTACACCTGTTAATATGGCAAAACAAACATAGAGCAGCGCCTCAGAAAAAATGTAAATCAACTACTTTTTCCTCCTAGCAATCATCAGTGCAACAAGTGCGATAATCATTACTGCCCCGATACCGACCCAAATCAAATAATTATTTGATGCCGGTTTAGCTTTCGCTGGCTCAGGTTGCGACTCCTCTTTTGTTGTTGGCGCATTTGAAGGTGAGGGTGAGTTAGAAGGCTGAACTGACACTGATGGCATAGGAGTAACTATCAATTCGGTTTGAGGCTGTTTCACTTCTGCCCTTTTCACACTAAAGGAATACTTCCCTTGAATGGGGTGTCCATCCTCACCGACAATCGTCCATTGAACCTCATAACTGCCGTTTGCCAGTGGTTGATTCAGTTGTCTCGTCATTACCTTTTCTTTCAGCGTAACATTAGCTAATTTTACTTCCTGCTTGTTAGTATCGAACAACTTGAAAGTACTTAAATTCTCAAGCTTGCCTTCAAAAGTAAGCGTAATTTCTTTCAGCTCATCTGTAACTTCTATGCCTGCTTTGGGATTTGAACTTTCAAGTCCAGTATGAGCAAAGGCGTTTCTGGAAACCATCATAGTTAAACTGAGAAGCAAAACACTTATCATTAGTAATTTTATAAACAACTTATTTCCATGAATAATAGACATAGGTTTTCCTTGCCTCCAATAAATTTAATTTTTCACTACTCCTCAGTTTCCTCACTGCGCTCGATCCGGTACCAACTGAAAATTATGCCACCTATTGCAACAGCAAAAGCTCCTTCCTGAAAGATCTTCATAATAATGCCTCCCAATTGTTGGTCAGCCAATGGCGTTAAAAAACTAAAAATTTGATGAGCTTCCTTTGTGCTGCTATAGATGAGATCATCAGCAAAAATCATCAGCGCGCAGGCTGGATATAACAGTAAGCCATTCAGTACAACATAGCCGATCTTTTTCAAATGATTCAAACGATCCAGTTCAGGCTCTGGACATGTTACAGCAAACCACATCAGCATTGCCGAAAAAAATAAAATGACGTGAGATATGTACATAACCATGGGATGTTCGCCTGACATAATGACATCATAAATGATTGGAAAATGATAAAAAGACAGCAGAACATTGAAAACCACAACCGATACTAAAGCATTCGTCATTACAGGAAGAACCAATTTTCTTATTTTTTCGGAACACATAGCTCGGAACAACCAAGTTGGAATTCCCATCCATAACAATGGCGGAACTACAAAATAAAGAATAGATTGCTGAAGCATATGTGCACTAAACATGTGATGCGCAAGCATGCTTATCGGACTTCCAAGTGCTAATCCCCCGGTTATAATCCCAACAATAAAATAGAATTTTTGCTTCGAAGAAACCCGCATACCCTCTTTAAAGTTTGCATAATAGTGCCCCGTTAAGAGCAAATAGCTGACTATGACAATTAAGGCAATAATCCAAGTTTTTAGTTCCCAACCATGTAATATTGACATCATGCTGCTCATTTCCAATCCGTCACACCTCTTCCCCCTAAAAAACTACAAAGCATCGTTTTTAACTTTAAAATACAGTGCTACTATTGTCAACACGATAAATGAATATGTGCTAATATGTTCAATAATTTGAGAACAAAAAAAGAGGCTATATTAGCCTCCAGAAAATTTCCGAACCTGAACATATATCCTCGCATTTAACTACAGCTAAATAATACGATTGATGTGAAGAGGATTCCCACTGCTATTGATGACCACAACGCCTTCTTTGAACAATACGCTACATCTAATTGCTCTTGTAAATCTAATACTTGCTTCAAACGATAATTGACTGCCGTTTTCCCAAAATCAGCTGTCATAGGTAACATCCTTGTGCTGCTTTGGGCATGATTAATCATTTTCACTAAGGCTGAGGCAAAATATGTCTTATCTCTCATTTGCTCTATGGCATAGCGGTCTGCCAGAAGCTCTATCCAAATCGAGTAATAGGCCGTTAATCCTTTTAACATTGGGACGTACATCATCACATGCGATAAACGCCTCAGAAACCATTTTTTCACTGGGTGATAATGAATTCCGTGATAAGTTTCATGTAAAAGTACAGCTTTCAATTCATTATCTGAGAGTGATTTTACAAGACCGCTTGAAATAATTATCCGAGGATTAATTATACCTGAAGTTAAAGCGAACAGCTCCGCATCATGAAGCACTGAGATCGGAAAATGCAATTCTGCATATTTTAGATTCAAAAGTTTAGTAAGGTCCTTGCTTAACTGATGTTTAATAAATCGATTCCATTGGTATTGACGGTACATATCCTTTATTCCGTATATCATAAGGGACACAAAAGTAAATAAAGCTACTAACACTAACAAGGATTCCCCTATTGCATGACCGTATCTGAAATCAAACCAAATATCACTCGTAAACTGCAGCAAATTAGGCATCCAACTAACATCTTGTATATGATGAAATAAGGCCCGTATCAATAAAAAAAATAAGGCAAATACTACGATCGAGTAAAGAGTGAATGTCTTATTAGCTTGATTTAGTGTTGTCATCGCTATTCCTCATTTTGGCCTCTTGCAGCATCTGTTCTACTTTTCTCAAAAGATCGGGGTCAAGCTCTTCCACAACATCCATCATATGTGCAACGACAACTTCGCCGAAATCTTTGATGAGTCCTTCCGTAACATTTCTGGTTTGTTCCATGATAAAATCTTCTCTGGACACCATAACCTTAAAATGGGCAAGTTTATTCCGCCCTCTTCCAGCTGCTTGCTTATCCAGTATCCCTTTATCAAACAGTCTATTTAAAACCGTCATGATTGTGTTTACGGAGTAAACCTGTTCAGACTTTAAACTCTCGCGTAGTTGCTGAACATTCATCCAGTCTCCTGACTCCCACATCAGCTCCATGATCAAAGATTCCAGTGAGCCCAGAAAACGGTTTACACCTTCCTCCTCCATGCGATAGCCCATTCTTTTCATGACCTTATTTCCCCTTTAATCGTGTTTCACATGCTGAAGCATCTGTACGAAAATTTGCTCGATATGACCATCATCTAGTGAGTAAAATACTGTCTTTCCAACTTTACGCCGTTTAACGATCCTCAGATTACGAAGGTATCTCAACTGATGGGAAATAGCGGATTGGCCCATTTCTAGGACTTGAGCGATATCGTGAACACAGAGTTCTTTATTCAACAAGGTGTAAATGATTTTGAGTCTTGTGGGATCCCCAAGCGCCTTGAATACTTCTGTTAATCCTGTAACCGTTTGATCTGCTAACATTTGTTCTTTCAATACATCAATATTTGAAGTTCCATTACAAGTATCTTCACATTGATCTTGTACAGGTTTTGACATGATTTCTTCCATAGTCGCGCTCGCTTTCTGATGATAATTCTTACGATTTACTTTTCATTATAACAGAAAACATTTTTTTTTACTCCCACCATCATTGGCACTACTACTCCAGTATAGACGCTCTGAGCCTTTTAGGAAAATTTTTGACAGCCATATCGTATGCATGAAAAATATATCCTAAAAAATCGAACCTTTTTTTGATAGAGAGACAATATAGTGTGTAAGCTGCTTACTCAGGAGGGCCCTCTGAATGCAAAATGACTATATGTACCAATTACTTATAAAAATGAAAGATGGTGATCAACAGGCGTTTCATACGATGTATGATGCCACCTATCAGGACATCTACCGGACTGTCTCCTTTCTAGTGGATCATCAACAGGATCGGGAAGATGTTATGAATGAGATCTATATGCAAATGTGGACCTCACTTGCTAACTACGATACGAACCGTCCTTTCCACTTCTGGCTGCACGGCTTGGTAATTCGTCAAGTGCAGAGATTTCGGGTCAAGAGCTGGAGGAGATTCCGAATTTTTGAACGCATCTGTGCCTTCTCTCGGGAAGAGTCTTATTGGGATCCACCTACTGCTTTGATGGATGAGACGAATCAAATGATATCGCAGTCAATACGAAAACTGACCGACAAACAGCGAGCAGTGATTATCTTCCGCTTTTTTCACGACTATACGCTTGAGGAAATTGCGACATTGCTCGATATTCCGCTGGGTACAGTCAAGTCCAGATATCATGCTAGCCTCCAGGCGCTTCGAAAAAACTCGGGGAATCTCCTCCCGGAAAGGATGGAAAAGATCAATGACTATTGAACGCAGAATCTCTGAACATCTGCATAAAGAGGCAGAAACTATGGAGTGCCCTCCGGCCATTTCCAAACGAATAGAACAATCCTATTCTCACTATTTGCATCGAAAAAGGAGCGAAACAACCATGAAAAAACGATTAATTGGTGGAATAGTTGCTGCTGCGCTTTTGATTCCAACCGCAGCCTTCGCGGCCCCTACTTTGATTGAAATACTTACTAGAACACCAATGACTGCTGAGCAAGTCAAGGTCGATGAAGTTGGCAAAGCAACACTCGCAAAGCTGTATAGCGCATTTCCCGAAACAAAATCGTTTGAGATTATCGAAGCGAGCAGCGTTCAAGGTGTCCAAACAAGCATCATACTGCAGGAAAAGGGAGGAACCGGCAAAAAGTTTACCCTTCATACAAACGCTATTTCTGGTGAGATTGAACACGTGAATCAAGAGAATTGGGAGCCACAGGTGAAGCCGCTCATTACTTTAACCAATCAGGAAATCAAGGCAAAGGTGGATTATCTCATTGATAAAATGTATGGCAATATCAAAGAGTACGAGTTTGCTATGCAGCAAATGGACAACCCTGATCAAAAAACGTTTATATTGAATTACACCAAAAAGGGAGCAAAAACACCATTCTACCAGGTATTTGTTCAAGGCAATACAATCAGTGTTTCTCTAATCGGTGGTAAGACTACACCTTCAAACGTTAAAGTAGAAGGTTTATTCACTACAAATGGCAAGCCTGATTATTTTGCTGATGCCTTTTTAAATGATGCCAAACTGTTTGCTTTACTAAAAATTAGCCCAACAGAATTAAAAGAAGAATTAGCAAAAGGTAAATCTGTTGTGGAGATTGCAGCATCTAAAAATGTCTCTAAACAACAAGTGATTGATGTCATTGCAAAAACACAGGTTGATGGACAAATTCAAGGTGAAAATAAGGGTGATGTTCTTAAAAACAATCATTCAAATGAACAAATGTTAAAAGAAATTGAACCAAAAGTATTACAAATTATTGAATACAAAACTGAAACAACATCGAAGAAATAACATGCCCCCGTCATAAATAAAATCCAAAAAGGTTGCAACCCATAGAATTAGGTTGCAACCTCGTTATTTCCTCTTTTACAATCCAAAAATGGCATCAATCACGGGCTTCGTCGTGCCGCCTGGATACATGATATATAACAAAATGTAAACCAACACGCCCGTTGGCGCTGTCAGCAACCATACAATAGCTGCGACTCGCCCTATTTTCTTGTGCTTCAAAAATTTCTTTTTATAAGCAAACCATAGCGTCACCAGTCCAAGTACCCCACCAATTGTCGCTAAGGTTATATGGAAAAACAGGAACAAATGATAAGGCAGCTTCAAACTTTCAGGTCCGCCGAATGCCGTGTTTCCTTCAAATAACGTGCGTGACATATATATGATGAAGAATGCCAGTGCAAAGATAGCGCCGAAAACCATCAACTTTTGATGTGTTTCACGGTGCCCTTTGACAATATGGTACCAGCCGAAACCGACAAATATAGCACTGATGACGATAAACATCGTAGAAATCGTAGGTAGTATGTGCATCATCCTAAATCCTTTCTCTAAGCGCGATTCCAATTCCCGCCTTGATTATTCATGCCCTCTTGATTCTCTAACGCTTCCAACTCAGCATCTTCCTTACGTTCTCTGCGGTACCATCTAAAAAAGATATAAGCCAGTGTCGCGCCATAAACGATCTCTTGGATGATCTTCATAATAACGCCGCCTAATTGCTGATCGTCTAGTGGAGACAAATGTGCAAAAGGAACGGTTACATTCGCATACATATCATAAATGACGGAATCGGCGAAAATGATGAGGGCACAGGCAGGCGTGAGCAGAATGCCATTCCCAAAAATATAAGCCATCTTCTTGAGATCATTCAAGCTGTTGAGCTCCGGAATTGGACAAAAAACAGGGAACCACATCATGAAGGCCGTAAATAGAAGTACCGAATGGTAACCTAGCAGCGCCAGATCATTTCGCATTAAATTATCCATAACCAGTGGCATATGATAAATCGAAAAGAGCATATTGAACAAGAAAAGAGCAATCAACGGCCTGGAAAAGAAGGAGAACAAGCCGCGGAACACAACGTTCCTCATCAGAGGCCGCAATACCCAGGCTGGAGTCCCCAACCAGATACAGATCGGGACAATCAGGTAAAGCACTGTTTGCTGCAGCATATGCATACTGAACAAATAATGATGACCAATATAGTTGATCGGACTACCCTGACCTATGTAAAAAAGTACAAGTCCGGAGTAAAAAGTGAGCTGCTGTACGACCGTAACCGGCTCGACCTCTGCAGACTTCCCATTTCCTTTAGCGACAAAGCGACGATAAACATATCCGACAACAACGACCACCAACAGTAAAACAGGATTCCACATCTCGAAAAATCCGCCAATTTGGTTCATACGTGTACGCTATCTCCTTCCAACGGTAGACTCCTGGTAAAAAAAGAGGAGGCACTTTGTCTAGACAAAGTTGCCTCTTCCTGATTACTTACCACCACACCCAATATACGGCCATAATAACACAGGTCAGTGCTACGAAAGCTCCTCCCGCGATGAATATCAGCGGGAATAAGTGTCCTCTTTCTTTGGCATGCATCCAGAATAACAACTGGATAACTGCTTGAACGATACCCAAAGTAACGATAAAGATTAAGATAAACGAACGATCCAGATCTCCGTAAAGCACGACAGCGAATGCCAGCATCGTGAGTAGAATCGAGACGATGTAAGACAAGTAATGGTTCAAGGGTGATTCATGCTTAACACGTTTAGGTGCAGATGTATCATGAGTATTGCTGCTCATCTTATTGACCCACCTTCCCCATCAGATAAACGACTGTGAAGATAAATACCCACACTAAGTCAATAAAGTGCCAATATAGTGCGGCAACATAAAACTTAGGTGCAGTAACAATGGTCAACCCTTTTTTCAAGCCTTGCAGAACCAACAAAGTGATCCAGCAAATACCGAACGCTACGTGAGCTCCGTGGAACCCAACCAACGTATAGAAGGAAGTCGAGAAAGCACTTGTCGTGAACTTGTGACCTTCGTGCACATATTCAACAAACTCATAAATCTCAAGACCCAAGAACGAAAGACCAAACAAAACCGTAACAACTAACCAGCCTAACAATTGACCTAGTTTATTTCTATGCATCGCGATAATGGCGAATACACTTGTCAAACTACTTGTTAAGAGGATGAACGTAGACCAACCAACTGTTTTGAGTTTGAATATTTCTTGAGCTGTTGGGCCATCAGGAACAGAGTTCCTAAGGGCAATGTACGTTGCGAATAGACAACCGAATAAAACAACTTCGGCACCAAGGAATAGCCAGAAACCAAGGACCTTATTCTTCCCTTCGAGGGTAGCCGTTTCCGGATTAGCAGGCAGTGCGCCCGTGTGATGAGTACTCATGCCCTTCCCCCCTTGTCATCTTCCAGTTCTTCCGGCTCAATATGCCAACCGTGGTCGTCATATACGGAACGCAAGAACATGGCAATAAATGTAACGATAATTCCCGCGGCAGCTACATAGTAGTTTTTGTACATGAAACCAAAACCTGCAATGAACAAGCCAACGGACATCACTAGCGGCAAGATCGATGCGGACGGCATGTGAATCGAACCTACAGGTTCTGCTGGCGTCATCTCTTTGTTTCCTGCCATTTTTTCTTTCCAAAGTGCATCTAATCCGCGAACAAGCGGCGTTTGTTTGAAGTTATATTCTGGTGCAGGTGAAGGAATCGCCCATTCCAATGTACGGCCATCCCATGGATCTGCAAGAGCCGTTTTTGGTTTTCTTTGTGTAGCAATAATGTTGATCAGGAATACCAAAGTACCGATACCCATCAAGAATGCACCTACAGTGGAAACTAAGTTACCTACTTCAAGATCGTGTCCAGGCTGGTACGTAAAGACACGACGCGGCATTCCCATTAATCCCAAGAAATGCTGCGGGAAGAATGTCAGATGGAAACCGATGAAGAATAACCAGAAATGCAATTTACCCAGACCTTCACCCAGCATGCGACCAAACATTTTTGGCCACCAGTAGTACAGACCTGCGAACAAACCAAGGACTAGACCACCAACGATAACATAGTGAAAGTGAGCTACGACAAAGTAAGTGTCATGATACTGAAAGTCAGCTGCTGGAATCGCCAGCATAACCCCAGTTGTACCACCCATTACGAAAGTCGGAATAAATGCTGTAGCGAAAATATTCGCTGTTGTGAAACGAATTTGACCGCCCCAGAGCGTGAACAACCAGTTAAAGATTTTCACACCTGTCGGTACAGCAATCGCCATTGTCGCAATCGCGAAGATGGAGTTAGCAACAGGACCTAAACCTGCTGTAAACATATGATGGACCCAAACCATGAAGCCCAAGAATCCGATCAGCACAGTAGCGAAAACCATGGAGCTGTAACCGAAAAGACGTTTTTTGGAGAACGTAGAAACGATCTCTGAGATGATACCGAAAGCTGGAAGAATCAAGATATAAACTTCGGGATGCCCGAAAATCCAGAATAAATGCTCCCATAATACGTTGTTGCCGCCACGGGCTGCATCGAAGAATGCACCACCGAAAACACGGTCAAACATGAGTTCAACAAGCGCAACCGTAATTGCAGGAAATGCAAGAACGATCAAACCGGAAGTGATGAAAGCTGTCCAAGTGAACATTGGCAAACGCATATATGTAAGACCAGGTGCACGCATGTTAATAATCGTAACCAGGAAGTTAATCCCCCCGATTAATGTACCGATACCGGCAATTTGCAAACCAAGGACATAGAAATCAGTACCCTGCAAATTGTTCTCTATCGTCTGACCCCAGCCGGTGTCCAGAATGGTGGATAATGGAGCGTATCCCGTCCACCCTGCATCCGGTGCGCCACCCAAGAACCAACTTGTGTTCATCAGTATGCCGCCCGCGAAGAACAGCCAGAAACCAAGAGAGTTAACGAATGGGAAGGCAACGTCCCTAGCACCAATTTGTAGAGGAACGATGGCATTCATGAAAGCGAAGATAACCGGCATAGCCGCAAAGAAAATCATCGTTGTTCCGTGCATCGTTGTTAATTGGTTGAATGAATCTCCGATGAAAATGTGTTGATCTGGGAATGCAAGCTGAATCCGGATCAGGATAGCTTCAAGTCCCCCTACGAGGAAGAAGAAACCGCCCGCTAGTAAGTACAGGATCCCGATTTTCTTATGATCGACTGTTGTGAGCCAATCCATCAATCCGGTGTGGTGTTTTTTTACTGGATGTGCGTGTGCCAACGTATTAACCTCCTTTACCTGAGAAGTTTATTTCAATGTCTGTAAGTATGAAACAATATCTTTAATCTGAGCGTCGTCAAGCTTCCCGCCTGCTTCTTTACCAAAAGCCGGCATTTTGTTGCCTGGTTTTTGGTCTTGCGGATCTTTGATCCACAACGCCATGTTTTCAGGAGTGTGTTCCAGGATACCTGCAAGTGTATCGCGATCTGCAAAACCTTTGAGGTTTGGAGCAACACCAGGACCGTTCGCATTAACAGCATGACAAGACATACAATTCTCTTTGAAAAGTTCTTCACCTTTCTGCGCAGTTGCCGGCACAGTAACAGGTGCTTTCATTTTGGCGACCCAAGCGTCGAAATCGGCTTCTGACTTGGATGCAACCGTAAAGTTCATCAAAGCATGTGAGGCTCCGCAAAGCTCCGTACACCTTCCCTGGAAGGTTGCGATTTCATCGGCTTGCAAATAAAGCGTGTTCGTGATCCCAGGATTCGTATCGACTTTACCACCAAGCGACGGTACCCAGAAAGCATGAGCTACGTCAGCGGAAACAAGTTCGAAGGCAATAATTTTATCCTTAGGCACAACAAGCTCTTGAGCTGTAGCAATACCAAGATCCGGATATTCAAACTGCCACCAGAATTGATGCGCAGTTACTTTAACATGCACTGCAGCTTTATCCTTCGTGTAATTGGTCGAATGCTTAAATGTGTAAGATACTGTAGGCACCGCAAGCACTAACAGTAAAAGAATCGGGACAACCGTCCAGATAATCTCAAGCACATGGCTTCCTTCAACCTGTTTAGGTATGCTGTCATCGCCCGCTTTTTTGCGGAAGCGAATTAAAACATACACATAAATTGCAAATACGACAATTACGACAAAAACCATGATAAAGAGACTTAATTTCATTAGGTACAACTGCTCGGAAGCAACAGGCCCTTTTGGCTGTAAAGCAGACAAGGTTGGGTCTCCACACCCGGTTAGCAAGAACGTCATCACCGCTATTAGGGGTAGCAGACGCCACAACTTTTTCATTCCACTCATTGTATCAACCCCACTTTTAAAACATTATTTTTACCACGAAGGCCATGCCCATGTCAATTCACTTTATTAACTATAAATTCGTGAAAAGTTTTTGTCAATCGCTGGAGGGAAGTTCACAAATTGTTCTTAAACCGCTCTATGACGATATATTTTCCCTTCATGGTTATTTCCATACAACCACCTCTTTATGCACGAATGACTATATTTGCGAAGACGAATAAAAGTACGGAAACATCCCATCCTAAAGACATTACACACTATATGGGAGGTCATCTCAGATGCTTAGGAAGTTAGGTTTTCCGATTTGTGGAATGATATTCCTCATGCTCGCATTCAGTGGTTGTGCAGAAAAAGGAAGAGAGTATGGGAAAAGTCCCGACCACACGAATTTTGGCGCCCCTGTCGAAAAATCAGATGAAAACGAAAGAGCGTATCAAACCCAGCAGCTTTCTGGACCTGTCACACATAACAACACGAAGCTGGACTACAGCCAGTTCCTTTCTAACCAGCTTAATGCTATGAATGGCGTAAACACCGCTATTGTGATGACTACCGATCAGAATGCTTATGTGGCTCTTATGATTGACAGCAGCGCCGTCGGTACGAAAGGGACAACGAAAGAAACGAATAATCAGGGAACAAATAAAGGCTTTTATAACGATAGCGCTCCTTTTGATGATTATTTGCCCTCTAACGAATTAAATAATGGCTATAACAATTATGAAACAGCCGTTCATCACGACCTGTTATCCCACCGCTTCAAACAAGCGATGGCGGAGAAAATTCGCCTCCTGCAGCCCAACATCATGGATGTGTACATCTCAGCCAACCGTGATTTCCTTAATCAAATGAATAGCTTCGCTCAAGAAAGTTGGAAAGGGAATTCCCTCATGCCTTTACTGCCCACTTTCAATCAGACCGTTACCCGCGTTTTTGGTACTGCACAACAACTGCCTAATAAATAGAAGGAAATGGATTTTTCAGCGAATTACTTCTATTTATAAAGTAGTTATTTACTGCTTGTTGGCCGGCTCCTGTTTTCATTTGTCTGGCATTCCTGTACAATGAGGGAATCGTCTTTAACAAGGAGAGATTTTGGTCTATGACCAAAGTCCCTATATTAAGCAGGAAAAAGGGAGCTGGCCAATTTACCATGTCAAATGGATTTGCCTCATTAGGAATTAGAGATCGCCTCGTTCAAGTTTTACAAGCTGAGGGAGTCGTCGAACCGACGCCTATTCAACGGGAAGCTATTCCTGTTTTATTAAAAGGTACGGATGTTATTGCGCAGGCACAAACAGGTACGGGGAAAACCCTTGCTTTTGTTCTTCCTATACTAGAAACAATTGATGTAGAGAGTTCGGACGTACAAGCCTTAATTCTTACGCCGACTCGTGAACTGGCGATTCAGATCAGCAACGAGCTAAAAACCCTTGTCCCAGTAACAGGCGCAAAGGTGCTGGCTGCTTATGGCGGTCAAGATGTAGAAAAGCAGCTTAGAAAGCTTCAAGGAAACATACATATAGTAGTAGGAACTCCGGGAAGATTGCTTGATCACCTTCGCCGCGGCTCTATCAATTTCTATAAATTGAAAATACTCGTATTAGATGAAGCGGATCAAATGCTGCACATGGGCTTCTTGCATGAAGTGAAGGATATTATTGCGCAGTGCTCTCCTTATCGCCAAACGCTGCTGTTCTCAGCAACGATGCCGGAGCAGGTGATGAATTTATCCAAAGCTTATATGAAAGAAGCAAAGGAAATCAAAATTCAAAGCAAACAAGTCACTTTAGCTGAGATTGAACAAATACTTGTTCCAACCACAGATCGTCAAAAACAAGATGCCCTGATCGCAGCCATTAAACAATATAAACCTTATTTGGCGATGATTTTCTGTCGGACCAAAGCAAAGGCTATCGCTTTAAATGAAGTTTTGCAGGAAATTGGTTTGATGTCCGATGAGCTTCACGGCGATTTATCTCAAGCCAAACGTGAACAGGTTATGAAAAGATTCAGAGAAGGTCGTATCGAGCTCTTGGTCGCTACGGATATCGCAGCACGCGGATTAGATGTGGAGGGTGTCACCCATATCTTCAACTTTGATGTGCCGCAGGATGCAGAAAGCTATATTCACCGAATTGGTCGTACGGGCCGTGCGGGCGAATCCGGAGTAGCTGTTACTTTCGCGACACCGAGAGACATGGATACAATTGAGTTGATCGAAAAAGGCATCAAAATGTCCCTTAGAGGTGGCGAGCTCGGACAAAGACGCGTACGTTCGAACTCAGAGGACAACTTCGAAAGCGAAGGCAGAGGCTCCGCACGCAGAAGTGGGAACGCTCCTGCTCGCGGCGGCCGTGGCGAACGCAGCGGCGCATCCTCGGAGCAACGCGGAGCACGCGGTAGATCCGGTGGTCGCGCAGACCGAGCTAACGTCCAATATGGCGGCGCCAGAAGTTCATCTGGTGCCCGTGGAGACAAATTCGGCTCACGCAGCGATGCTCCTGGGGGTAATCGAACGGGCGCACGTCCTGCCAAAGTGAATTCGGAACGCAATCCGAACACATGGGGCCGGGCTGTCGCCAAAGAACCTGCCATCACGCAAGCCGGTACGGGCCGCGGTGATAACATGAGTGCTGCTAAAGCACGTGTAACCAAGTCCTATGGCGGTGGCGGAGATGCAGAACGCGCTCCGCGCACAGCTGGTCGCGCCGATGGCAAGCGTTCAGCTCCACATGGCGATAAGTCTTACTCGCCATACAACAAGTACGCCGGCACGGGGCGTGACGACGCGGCAAGCGCGTCACGTACCATTCGCGGCGGCAAAGGCCGTGGCGACAGCGCTCCCCGCGGGGACAGCGCTGAGCGTGGCGCGCGCGGTGCAGCGCCTCGCGGCGACAACTTTGGCGCCCGTGGCAGTGCACCTCGCGGCGACAACTTCGGGGCACGCGGCAGTGCGCCTCGCGGCGACAGACCCAGCGCGACGCGCGGCGGGCAATCCGGCGGCGAACGCGCCGGCGGAGCACGTGGGCGCGGCGAAAGCTTCGGTGCGCGCAGCTCTGCACCGCGCAGCGACAGATCCGGTTCGCCGCGCGGCGGCCAATCCGGCGGTGCACGCGGCAGCGCGCCTCGCGGCGGCGGTCGCGGCGGAAAGCGCTAAGAAAAAAGCGCTTTCTCGGCAAGTCTTTACCGAATACGCTGAACGTTGTAAAATAAAGATACGGTTTAACGCAATCCTACTTGATTGGTCCAAAATCGTTTCATACCGTTGCACGCACGTAGGATTTACCCCCCACTGTTCATAAAATAAGGAGGTATGTTCCATGTACGCATTGAAGGACAAGGAAATGATTTTTGTATTCACAGGTCCTCACGGTGCTGGTCGTAAGACGGTCGCAGAAATGTCAGGATCTACACTCGGCATGAAGCAAGTTATCTCTTACACAACAAGGCCGCCCCGGGCTACCGAAGAAGATGGTCAAGACTATCATTTTATCTCGCCTGCTCAGTTTGTTCAGGCGCAAGCCAATGATGAATTTATTGAAGTCAGTACGGTAAATGATCATTTGTACGGAATCAAAAGCGCAGATATTGAACAGATGTTCGAGCTAAGCGGAAGCATCTATTTAATCTTGAACCGTTTTGGTGCCGAAACCCTCAAAAAGCTGTATGGTGATCAAGTCGTATTGATCTTCATCTATGCGGACAGAGAAAAGCTGGAACAACGGATGAAAGAAAGTGGAGACACGGAAGATATCATCGCGAAATACCTCTCGTATTACGAAGATGAGCTCGATTTCCGTGATCAATGCGATCATGTGTTTGAGAACGTAGATCTCGCACACACCGTGTTCGATTTAACCAAAACATTGGATCTTTATTTAAATCGCAACCTAGTTGATTTGGATTAACACGGCATAACTGCCTATAACAGGCCTGGACGAAGTCATCCGTCCGGGTCTTTTCACGTAATGCAATACAATTTCGGCTATGATATTCTTCGTGAAGGAGTTGTTCCACTTGAAAATTATATCCATAGAACCTACACCTAGCCCGAATTCAATGAAACTGAATATGGATGAGTCACTGCCAGCCAGCGTACGAAAAACGTATACCAAAGCTAATTTGGCAGAAGCCCCGGAAGCTATTCAGCAGCTGCTCGCCGTTCAGGGCGTGATCAGCGTCTTCCACGCGGCTGATTTCATTGCCGCTGATCGGACATCCAAAGGGGACTGGCAGTTTATTCTCGCCAGAGCTCGTGAAATTTTCGGCGAAGCCCAGCCTTCTGCGGACAGCGGCTTGCCGCCTGAGCAGGCACAGGCTGACGCAGCCTTCGGAGAGGCGCAAGTCCTCGTGCAGATGTTTCGCGGCATCCCGCTCCAGGTGCGGGTGCGCGCAGGCGCCGAAGAAGTGCGCTCGGCGATGCCCGAGCGCTTCACGGAAGCCGCAGTCCGCGCAGGTACGGCATCGCCGAACCTGATCAAGGAGCGGAAGCTCGAAGAGCTCGGCGTGCGCTACGGCGAGCTCAAGGACATCGCGGGCGAAGTCGTCCAGGAGCTGGACGCTTCTTACGACGACGCCCGCGTCGAAAGCTTGGTCTCCCTTGCGATGCAGGAGACCCCGGAAACCTCTGCGGAGGAAACCGCCGCAGAGGCGCTGGACTTAGACGCAGCCGCCGCGCAGCTGCGTCACAGCGACTGGAAGCAGCGCTACGCCGCGCTTCAGAAGATCCAGCCGTCGCTAGAGACGCTGCCCCTGCTCGTCCACGCCCTGCAGGACGAGAACACGTCGATCCGCCGACTGGCGACCGTCTACCTCGGGGATATCAAGGAACCCGAGGTGCTGCCTTATCTGTATCGTGCGCTAGAGGACGCTACCGCTTCTGTTCGTCGGACGGCTGGCGATACGCTATCCGATATTGGCGACCCTGCCGCCATGCCGGCAATGGCCAAGGCATTGAAGGACCGCAACAAGCTGGTCCGTTGGCGCGCAGCGCGTTTCTTGTACGAAGTTGGCGACAACACCGTGCTCGGCGACCTTCATGAAGCTGGTGATGACCCGGAATTTGAAGTCCGCATGCAGGTGAAAATTGCCTTGGAGCGCATCGAAGGCGGTCACGCCGCAGAAGGTTCCGTGTGGCAGCAAATGACACGTAGAAACGACTAATTTTTAACCACTATATGTATGATCCATATAAGAACGCATGTCAACTTAGGAGAACTGCCGCCCCGAGGGATACGTCTCTTTAGGGACACTCCCTATTGGGAACTACAGGACCTTATTTGGGCAAGTATCAGCGATGCTAAGGTATTAGCGGAACTACAGGGTCTTATTTCCTCGAAATGCGCTGAATTTCCCATGAAAAAGCTAAATAGCGCACTGTAGTTCCCTTTAGCTCGCGAGAATGACACTTTTTGCTATAATAGCGCACTGTAGTTCCCTTTCGCGGGACGTGCTGCCGTATCGCCCAAATCATCCAGCTACTCTACCTTTCTGCTACTCCCAGCTTTCTCCCAACTTCTATTTAACTCATCCAATATGAGCGTTTTAGCCCTAGAGGGAACTAGGTCTCGAAAACAGCAGCTTTCAAAAAATAAAGCATCTCCAGTTGGTTTTATTTTGATGATCCAGCAGGGAATAAGCTCCATTATCTCAGACTCTCCGAATATGAATGCACACCCAGTATGAAATAACATTTACAATAATATCGAGAGGCCCATGCTCAATTGCATGGGCCTCTTGCAGTCTCACACAGCCTCACACAGTAGAAACTTCTCCCCGGCCGGAATCTATAGTTACAACTGCCAGAAAAATATACTAATTACAGGCAAAAATATATATTTTTAATTATTTTTATAAATTTTATAACAATTCCCAAATTTTTCTCCGATAATCAAAGTATATCTTATTGCTAAGGGGACTGATCTGCACGAGCGAATTCAAGTCGGCTGACTAGAGGCTAATTTTCAAAGGAATGTACCCTGTTCCTCTCGACAAAGATGGCCTTTATCATAAAAAAACGAAGGAGGAATTTTTGATGGACTCAACAGTACCACAAGGAAGGAAACACGGCATGCGGCTTCTGGCTGCGGCGCTGCTTATCGCTTCAAGCTTGGAAGCATATCCCGGCAGTACGTTCGCTGCTGACGATTACTCCAAGACGGAATCCTTCGAGGCAGCTGCGCTGCCTTCAACATGGAGTGTCGAGAACGGCGGCACCACCGTGCTCTCCAGCAAACATTACAAACACGGAAGCCAGTCCATGCAGTGGACGTGGTCGAACGGTTCCAAGCTGCGCGATACGCAGCCTGCCAATCTGGCGACGGCCAATGTCAAACATGGCGGTATGAAACTTTGGATTTACAACGAGAATCCGGTTAACGATCATGTGACATTTAATTTCGGCAAAACCGCCGAAATCAACAGCGGCCTCTTTCACTACACCTTCAAAGTGAATCTGAATTTCAAGGGATGGCGGGCCGTCTGGGTCAAGTTCAGAGAAGAGGGCAGAAATCCGGCCTATACGCAAAATCCGAACGAAGCGCTTGAGACGATGCAGATCGTTCCGCCCGCTTCGGTGCCCTCGGGAAGTCTCTATTTGGACAATCTGGAATTTTCGCCATCTATGGTTCAGAGAAGGTCGGCTGATTACCAGATGCCTAAACCGGGCATTAACGTTGGCGGCAGCACATGGGATAATGTCTACTATTACAGCCAACAGCAGCCAACGATCCCGCTGCCATCGACCATTACGCAACAGGAAACCGATGCGTTCAATGCGATCTCAACCAAGTACGAGAAGTGGGTTTACGGCGATGCGCTCCAGTATGCGAACTTAAGCGGGCCGCTGAAAATGCGTTATGACGGCCTCCAAAATTTCATTCGCAATGGACTTGCTGCTTACAATGCGCTGCATATCGTCAGACACCCAGGAGGCGCTATCACCGGAGAAGCGCTGTACGCCAACGCAGACCCGCATTCGCCCAAATTCGGCGACAATGTCAGCAAGACCGTGCTGTTGCCGCTCGTTTTGGATTACAAAATCAACGGCAATGCGACAAGCAAACAAAAAGTGCTCGACGTGCTCGACTATATGAATGACCAAGGGTGGGCCGAGGGCAGCTCAATCGGCACTCAGGATCATGAAACAAACAACAACAGCGGGTATTTCCATGCTATTTATCTCATGCGCGATGAGCTGAAGGCGGCAGGGATTTTCAATCGGGAGCTGAACACGATCTTCTGGTACTCCAATTTCGGCAAAACGTTCGACAACTCCGTCTATGTGGAGACGACAGCGGACGAAATGCGAACAAAATTCATGTACGATCTGCTTTATGTTCTGGGCATGGATAATACGCCGAAGAAGGTACAGTACATGAAGGGCCTTGTCGGCTTGTATGAGCAAGCGCTCCAAATTGCGCCTGGACTCGCTGATACGATCAAGCCTGACGGGACGCTTTTCCATCATCAAGGCGTTTACTTGAATGCATATGGCGATCATGCGATACACAGCACGGCCCTGATCGCTTACTTCCTGAGCGGAACTCCTTACGCTCTGTCCGACGGCGTATTCAATAATATCAAAAAAGCACTGCTCACACTGGAGCTGGCCTCCAATAAATATGTCATGCCTGTCGGTGCGACCGGACGTTTCCCCGCAGCAACAAGCCCGCTTACGAGCCTGCAGGGATACGCCTATCTAGCTATGGCGAAAACTCCAATAGACACGGAACTCGCCTCTACTTTCATGAGACTGTGGGATCCGCAATCCAAAGTGCTGCAAGGCCTTTTCCGACAATCCGACTCGTACGGCGTTGAGTATCTGGATACGCTCGGCGGCCTGCAGCTCGCAGACAACCTGACGAAGGCAGGTTTCGCTGCGAAGGCAAATCCGCAAGGGTACTGGGTCATGCCATACGGCGCAATGGCCGTTAACCGAATTAATGACCGTTTGGTCGGAATTAAAGGTTGGAGCCACTATGCCTGGGATTTCGAAGCCTCAGACAATCAAAATATATACGGCCGATATCAAAGTTACGGCAATATGCAAATTCTGCAGAACGGACTGACGTCGGGAATCGTCGAAAGTGGAATACATGTAGAAAACGGATGGGATTGGAACCGCTGGCCAGGTACGACGGTGAAGCACTTGCCACTGGCTGAACTTGCTTCGACTAACGGTCCGATGAACTCTTATTCGGACAGCAAATTCGCAGGAGGCGTTTCATCTCAAAACAAATATGGCGTTTTTGCCATGAAACTGCACGATACCGTCTATGATTCAAGCTTCCGCGCGAACAAATCGGTCTTCTTTTTTGGCGATAAAATTGTCAGCTTAGGCTCGGATATTCAAAACACAGATTCCGCTCACAACACGGAAACCACCTTGTTCCAATCCTACATGCCCAGCACCTCGATGCCATTCTGGTTTAATTCTACAACTTCTGTTGTCAGTGCGACGTATGCGAGCACGATCACGAGTCCAAGCCCGGCCTGGATCGTCGATCCTTACGGCAACGGATATGTACTGCCAAATGCGGCTGGCACTGTGATTGCGCGTGGGGTACAAAATTCCAAGAACAACGCGGGCACAAAAAATACGTCCGGCAATTACACGACAGCCTATATCAATCATGGTTCTGCACCGGCATCTGCTGACTACGAATATGCTATCAAGATAGCTGCAGGCGCCCAAGGTACTGCCAATTTCGCGAACAACACGCAATATACCGTTCTGCAAAAAAACAGCAATGCCCATATTGTTAAAAATACGGAGCCGGGCAAGGAGATTACCGGTTACGCCATATTTAACAGCAGCGTGCCGGTCAATCAGGGTTTGATTCGAAGCAGCAGTGATCCGATTATGGCGATGGTTCAGTCCGTTAGCGCGAATGAAGCCGTGCTGAGCGTGGCCGATCCCGATCTGCGGATTGCCACAGAGCTGACTCCGAGCGCCATGAAGAAGGACACGCTCATACTAAACGGCATATGGCATTTGAAGAATGTGAGCAGCGAAGCACGCGTTATCAGTACCAGCGGGACGACAACGACCGTAGAATTCGACACCGTACACGGTAAGTCGATTGACATCACGCTAGTGAAATAAAAGCAGAGGGCCTGCCCTCAGCCATGTGGTACATGAGCTGTCGGGCAGGCCTTTTATTATCCCTGTGGCGTCACAAACTTACGTTAATGATCAAACTGTTCAAAATAACGAATCCGCTCCATAATCGTCGGATGCGAACCCCGAAACCACTGCACCAGCTTAGGTTGTGTAACAGGACTCAGATTGACCTTGGCAATCTGCTGAAAAGCGCGAATCGCCGCGCTGCCGTCGCCAGTCATTCGCATCGAATACACATCAGCTCTGTGTTCAATCACGCGTGAAAAAGCATTCTGGGCAGGAGCCGATATGAAGCTCATTAGGGTAACAATTAGCAACAACACAGGCAGTGCTGCCAGATCCTGCTCCCCTTTTATCCCCCATACGCTTCCCCATCTTCGTACAAAGAAGCGATAGGCAAGTGAAGCAAGCCAAAATCCTACAAAACTAAGCGCAATCCCATACAGGATGCCCAGATAAATATGACGCTCAACGTAATGTCCCATCTCATGAGCCATCACCGTTAATATTTCGTCCGGCTGCAGCTTCTGCAGCATCGTATCCCAGAGGACAATACGGGCATTTCCCCCGATCCCATTGACATAGGCATTGATCGCTGAAGTCCGTTCTGACATATTCACTTGGTAAACTTGATCAGCAGGAATATGCGACTGTGCAGCAAGATGCAGAATCTGCTGTTTCAACGCCTGGTTCTGAAGCGGCTGGAAGTCATTATACAGAGGATCCAGCACAACGGGTTGAATAAAAGTAATAAACAAAATCATCGGTATCGAGATGAACCAGAACCATATCCACCACCGCCGGGGGCTTCTTCGAAGCAGCCATCTAAATATGGCTGCCATCACAATCGTGCCCAGAAGATTCACTACAAAATCCTTACCTTGATCACTCCAAAAGATAGCTAGCGTTTCGGTCGAAATCCCGTATGCCCGATCGATTCGGTACAGGAAGATATCTACCGGAAGGAAGAGCACGTCCAGAAGGAGACTGAACAAAAGAACAAAAGCAGCCATTTGCAGAAATGATGCTCTGAACAGCTTTTCCACGCCATTGCGGAATCTAACCGCTGCACCGAGCAGAACGAGCGTTAACCCGATTTGCAGTGGAGAACTTACAAAGTAAGCTAGTGAGCGTATCCGGGATAACGATTCTGCCTTTGCGATTTCTTCGTTCGTCATGAAGGTATGCGGATCTGCCAACGTGCCTACCATTTCATGCGGAATATGAAATAAATCCCCTTTTAACAAATACACAACAAAAGTTAACACATAGACACCAAAAACCCCGATTATCCCTACATACAGACGTTTCATTCGCTACCTCCACCAAGTTAGACACTTGCCAGCTTTTGGTTCATGAATCGGACAATATTCCCGGCATCCAGCGGTTTGCTTAAGAAATAGCCTTGAATTTCATCACAGCCTAGTTGAGATAACAGCTCCCACTGTTCGAATTCCTCCACACCCTTGGCAACGACTCTTTTCCCTAGACTATGCGACAAGGCAATCCATCTATGTATAGTAGCTTGATCCATTTCACTCTTCAACATATCCCGGAGGAACGTTGGATCCAGTTTTACAGCATCGAAAGGCAGCTTATGCAGCAAGAATACGGAGGGAAAGCCGGATCCCACATCATCGATGTTAAGCTTGACCCCATATTCCTGAATTTTTTCGAAAATTTGACATGTTAGGTAGACGTCAAGCAGCGCAGTTTGCTCTTTGATCTCCAAACAAAGGTGAGCAGGTCGTACGTTCGTTCGTTCAAGCACCTCAGCTAGCCTGTCCAGAAAATGGGGATCCAAAAATTGCCGCGTCGATAAATTCACAGAGACTGGTAATGTGGACAATCCTTCCTGCTCCCAGACTTTCAGCTGTTCACAGACTCTGTTCAACACCCAGTAGCCGATTTCCAAAATGCTCCCGTCATCTTCAGCAGCAAGCATGAAAGCATCAGGAGGCAGGAAACCAATGCCTGGTCTTACCCAGCGTATCAACGCCTCAGCCCCGATAATATAACCTGTCTGCATTTCAATGAGAGGCTGATAGTGAAGTACGAACTCCTCTTCATCAATGCCTTTTTTGATGCCCAGACTATGCAGATAGCGATGCTGCTCAACTTGCCGAAGGGAGGGTTCATAGATAACGAAATCACCGGGCCCTTTGCTTCTTGCTTCGTACATCGCCATATCTGCATACTTCATCAGATCTTCAGCGTGTTTGCTATGAAGCGGCGACAGGCATATCCCCATGCTTGCGGTAACAACAAGGTCTTTGCCATCAAAAACGAATAGATGGTTGCATACATCCAATAGGCTTTGAGCAAGTGACTCCAGTTCTTGCTGGTCACTTATTGCAGGAACGATTAGAGCGAACTCGTCTTCGCCTATTCGTGATACTAGCGCACGTCGCGGTGCTGTTTGCTTTAGCAAATCAGCTATTTGCTTTAGCAGCGAATCACCTGCACCGATACCAAGCGCAGCATCCACTTGTTTGAACTTATCCATATCGACCAAGATGACGGCGAAGGCCTGAAAACTGTCATTGACCAAATAATTTTCCAAATGATCTAGAAAGGAACCTCGGTTCAAGAGTCCGGTATGAGCATCATGTTCAACCAGATATTGAACTTTATCTTCCGCTGCAACATCTTTTTTGATTTCCGTCAGAAGCACATAATGCAGTGGGTCTCCTCGCCAAATCATATCATGGCTCTCTGTTTTTACCGATTTCACCTTGCCGGTCCTTGTAATGACGGAACATTCCACAGGCAGTGTTTGGTAATACGCCCCTCCGCTCATCGTATTCTCTTCTCCAACGAACTTTCCAATAGGCTCCAGCATTAGTTCATTCGGTAAATATTCCAGTAGCTGCGCCGCTTGAGGATTTAAATCCACAATAATCCCCTCCTGATTCACCACGATAATGGAGACTGGGGAAAGATCATACAGCATCTGATACGTTTGATTAATAGAAGGCAAGAAATCGTATTTCATTATCGCATAACGCAGAAAGTAACCAAACCAAAGCATAGAGAGCATCGCAAGATCCGGATAATTAATCGTGTTCAAGAGGTCATGTGCTTCATCAAAGACTGAAAAAAATACGCCCCAGAAATAAGTCATTACATAGCCAATGCACATGATGCGGATTTGTTTGCGTTTTAATTGTAAATCATACCGTTTTACATACCGGAAACCAACTAGGAGCAACATCAGGCAAATGGACATCGCATATACGCTTGTACCTAAAGTTAGAAATTGAAGACCACGGCTCCATATATCTATTTCCCAGGGACCCTGATGAATAAGGTCGACGGAAAACCAGGAAAGCGGCAGCAGCAAAACAACACTTGGTACTAAAGACCCATAACATAACAAAAATACTGAGATTTTCGACATTCTTCGGAATCTGCCTGTTAGCCTTAAAGAGAAATGAACCATAAAACACATCAGAAAAAAGGAGGGAAAGTCCATGAATCCTAGCACAATCGGATAGGTATAGGAAGCTGGTACCCAACTGATTAGAAAGTTCCCTATATAAGGAATAATCGCTACTAGAAAGCTGATCGCCGCTATCTTATTCAGCGAACTGTACCGATTCCGCCTGTATACTTCCAACGCCATACGAATCAAGAGCAACATGGGTATAGCATAAAGCAATGCGGATATCACAACTATTAGCATGGAGAAGGCTCCTCATCATTTCGTACTTTTCCATCCAACAAAAAAAGAAACCTTGCTTGAAGGTTTCTTGATCACCTAAAAGCGGAAACTGGCTGGCATTCGACAAAATCGAGTAGCCCCTCTAGCTTTGCGTCCTTGACTTTCATCAAGTTTGCCCTTATCTCTTTTACGGAATATTCTTTTCATTAGTTCTGGGACTTTATTCCTATTTATTTTATATCATGCGAACGTATTTTTCGTCAATGTCAGTGGACAGGATTGCTTTTACAAGTTTCACATGGTGTAATGGAAAGAACGATGAATTCGGAAGTGAAACAACGATGAAAAAATGGTTATTTACTTTTCTTGTGCTTTTCTCCATCTTTGATATCGCTTATGCCAAGATGACCTCACCCGCGACTGAGCATACATCGGCTGTAGCAGCAATTGAGCCTCAAATCGAAGTACGAACAGATATCCACTCCGTCATGCAACCTACACCAAGCATCCTCCCTACGCCCACTCCCGAAGAAGCAGAAGACCACGGGATCATCCCTGCTCTTTCCCAGCTGCCTGAGCTTCCGAATGGCTGTGAGGCGGTAGCCGCAACGATGCTGCTTAATTGGGCTGGACTTCCTATTACCAAAGAAGAGATGGCAGACAAGCTGCCTAGAGGCCCCATGCCTTATGAAAATGAAGATGGCGCCTTTATTGGCGGCAATCCCAAAGATGTCTTCGTTGGTGATCCTTATCAAGCGGGATACGGGATTTATCACAAACCAATGGCCAAGTTAATGGATGGGTTGCTGCCTGGGCAGGTGAAGGATATTTCCGAATCTTCATTTGAGAATTTGCTAAGCGTCGTCGCTGGCGGGAATCCCGCTATGGTTTGGGCAACCGAGCATATGGATGCTCCTTATCTGGACCTGGAGTGGCAGGACGAAGAAGGCGAGCTTGTTGAGTGGTATCAACCGGAACATGCCTTGCTCCTGACTAGTTGGGATGCTGACTTTGCGTATATGAACGATCCTATGACTGGCGGGCAGGAATCTTACGCATTAGCAGATTTCAAATATGCGTGGGAACGGATGGGCTCGCAGGCCATCATCATCAACAAAAAAGCATGAACAAGTTCAGTGAATCTGAGCTTGTCCATGCTTTTTTTAAAGCGGATCTAGTTGTACCGCAGCCTGCTTGCCACTTAACTGAATGCCTGTTTGTTTACGCCCGCTTGCGCTTAGATCTTTCACCAGGTTCTCAAGCAATTCCTTGGCTTTGGCCCCTTCTTTGCCGGAAATTTTCACGACAAGGAGGACGGCGTCTCCAGCTTTGAGGATTCGTTCTGCTTGCTGTCTTTTGGTATCCAGGTCGTGGTCCTCAATATGCGGCGTTAGGCGCAGTTCCTTGACCTTGAGCGGCTGATCCTTTTTGCGGGCTTGCTGTTTCTCCTGCAGCGCCTCTTGCTTGGCTTGGCCGGAACCGATCAGCTTGCAAGGCGGCGGACTGCTCATCAAGGATGTGCAGATGAGATCCACCTTGAGCTGTTTCGCCAAAGCAAGGGCTTCCTTCGTGGGCATCGTGCCCAAATCTTCGCCATGCAGTCCTGTAAGATGAACCTCGGATGCTTTGATTTTCTCATTCTTAATCATTGTGATTACACCTAATCTTTCGCTATAATGAACCCATCCCTATATGAGGCTGGTTAAGGAGCTGTATATATACTTATGAACAACAAAGAATTAGAAGAGCAAATGATTGAAAATTACAAGCGTGAAGAGCATATGATGATTCTTGTATTTGCTCAGTGGTGCATTAATCACCAACTGGATCCTGCCGCGCTTTATCATAGCGCTTATCCAGATCAGCCGAACAATGAGTCTTTGCAGAAAGCACTTGAACTGACCGTTCCTAGAGAAGAAGCCGGCGAAGTCCCTGACGATACGGTGCTGGGTGTCTTGTCGTTATTCGGCAACGAGGAGCTCGCGTTCATCGTCACACAGGAAATAGAGAAACGCCCGAGAACAAGACAGGAATGATGCTACTGCATGTTGAAAGCATCGGCCAGCAGCTCAATCGTCCGCAGTCTGGTTTCCCAGTGATAACCGCCGGCAACGATCATGACTTCATCGACTTGGTAGCTTTCCGCTAAACTCAGCAGCTGCTGCTTCACATGCCCCGGGTCGCCTACGATCATGCGCGACCGATTGTCCCGAACCCGGGTTTGATCCCAATCCGAGTATCCATAATCTGCGGCTTCTTCAGGCGACTTCACTCCGGTGAATTCGCCTTTCTCCATTTGCAGAATGCGCAAATCGAGGGAAGCCGCAAGCCCTTCTGCCTCCGCCTGCGTCTCGGCGCACAGCACATAAATGCACACCGTCGCCTGCGGCACGACGTTCAGTGCGGACGGTCGGAACGAGCTGCGGTAGCTGCGCACCGCTTGCTGCCCTCCCGCTCCGTTAATGAAGTGCGCGAAGCAGAACGCTGCGCCTGCCTGCGAAGCGTACACCCCGCTCTGCCCGGTGGAGCCGAGCAGCCATACCTGCGGCACTCCGGCCACCAACGGGGTGGCGCGGATGCCCTCGAACACATGCCCGGGTTCCACCGAGTCGGTGAGGAACCCGAGAAGATCTGTGACTTGTGCGGGGAAGCGCTCCAGTCCCTCGAACAGATCCGCGCTGACACCTCGCAGCGCTTTGGCCGTATGGGGCGTTCCTCCGGGCGCACGCCCAATACCAAGGTCGATGCGGCCTGGATACAGCGCTTCGAGCATGCGGAAGTTCTCAGCGACCTTGTAGGCGCTGTAATGCGGCAGCAGGACGCCGCCGGAACCAAACCGGATGCGGCTCGTACGGGCAGCCAAGCTGGAGATCAGCACTTCCGGCGATGAACCTGCAAGTCCCATGGAGTTATGATGCTCCGACGCCCAGAATCGGGTGTAGCCGAGACGATCAGCAGCTTGCGCCAACGCCATCGTTTGTTGCAGCGCATCGCTATGCGTATATCCGGACGAAACCGGTGATTGATCAAGGATACTTAGCTTCAGCACATCCATACCTTCTTTCTAAATCATCTACCGATCTTGATTATACAACGCACAGCCAACAAAAGAAAAAGGACAAACCCCTAAAGGCATTGTCCTTTATACACTTATACATCAGTATCCTGCATCCCACTTTGTTGCTTACTAAAAGTGTATGGCAGACGACTGGCTTTATGACAGCATTTTTATTTAAGCTGCATCCTTCGCTTTCTCGCCCGGCTGTTTCTTCTTGAATAGCAGAGGGATAAGCGCAAACAGAGCATACATGCCAACCGCTGCATAAAACTTTACCGACCCGATCTCTTGCAGGGACGCGCCAAATACGTTGTATACCACGGCGCCCGGAATGATGCCGATCAAGGTGCCCCAGGTATAATCCCAGAAACGGATCTTCGATAAACCCGCTCCATAACTGATGCCATCGAAGGGAAAGAAAGGCATTAGCCGCATATAGAGAACGACCATGAACCCTTTCTCCTCAGCCTTTTGATCAAACGATTGCAGCTTTTTGCTTTTAAGTATGCGTTGGAAGCTATTGCGCCCCCACCTGCGCGTAATGTAAAAGGAAAGCAGAGCACCCGCTCCCGCTCCAATGATATCGTAGATGGTTCCCCAGAAGGCACCGAAGACATAACCCCCATATAAGGTTAACGGTGTGGCAGGAAACAGCACCAAAGGACGAAGCGTATAGACAATGATGTATAGCAGACCTCCGATAGGCCCTAGCTCTCGCAGCCACTCGGTGATGCCGTCCAAATCCAGTTCATCCCAAACGCCGGTCCATTTCATAATAAGCAGTCCGGCTCCCGCGGCCAGAAACCAGCCAACCAGCACCCAAAGCGACTTCGAACGCGCCATGGCTTCCCTCCTCTGTACCGAACAAAGTAACTTCTTCGAAGCCCTGTATATGCTTTCCATCTTACACAAATCTGGTGGCACATATCAACACGCAGGAAACCATTGATGGTGAAGAACAGATATGATAAACTGCTCCCATCTCCTGTCCATTATTTTCCGCACTTTATTCCTTGCCGATCTGCCTATTTCGCATCTACTGGAGGAATTTCACATGCTGCTGCGACGCAAAAGCATCTTCTTGACGTTATGGCTGTCCTATATTCTTATCTTGCTCATTCCTGTTTCAGGTACCTTCGTCCTCTATACGAATATGGAGAAAAGCATGGTGGACAACGCCAACCGCTCGAATTTAGCTATGCTGGAACAAGCTCGTCAGGTCGTGGACAGCAATTTGCAAGAACTGGAACAGCTTGGCATCCAAATTGCCACCCAACCGAAACTTCAAACCTTATGGACACTCAAAGACAGTGAAAAATATATCCAATATGAGGAAGCCGTCCGCGCGCTAAAAACGATACGCAATGGCCCTCCTTTTGTTGATGATTTCTACATTTATTTGCGTAATGAAGATACCGTTATTTCCCCGAATTTAAAAACGGATGCCACTACCTTTTTCACCAGTCTATATCCTCTTCCAGGTATGAGCTTGGATCAAGTCCGTTCTAAGCTTCTAACCGGCTATCACTATTTAAGCTATTGGCCGACGTCAGCTCCAAGCCCGGATCAAGCAACCAAAAATGTTGTCGCCAGCGCCATATCTCTGCCTCTGGGAGAGAACAGCAATGTGGAAGGCACCTTAATTATGCTGATCAACGAGCAGCAAATCCTCGATCTATTGAAAGGTATTCAATGGGTAAACAACGGCTCCATGTTTATCCTCGATGCGACAGGCCAAGTGATCGTATCTACTAGCAGCCAGTACAAGCTATCCCCTAGTTTGCTCGCAGAAACCGAGAACTCTAATGGGTACAAAAGCTATGATGTTGAAGGTAAACCGCAAATGCTTTCTTATACGACCGGTAAAAGCGGTTGGAAATATATTTCCCTCGTTCCGAAGAGCGTTGTGTTGGAACGTGTCAACGAAATGAAGACATGGGCCTTATTCTTGCTGGTACTTGTTGTTGCGGCAGGAAGCGCAGCAGCTTATTGGATGGCTTATCGCAGCTACAGCCCGATTCGCGATCTCGTTTACAGCCTTAATAAAGGAAAAAGCGATCCGCGCCAGGGCAGTGCGAACGAATATGAATTCATCCGCAATTCCATTGCCGAGTCCGTTGCTGAGGGCAAAGCGCTTGAACAGCAATTAGCAGGGCATCTTCCCGTTGTACGCGCGACTTTTCTGACAAGGCTGCTCAAAGGCGAAGTGGAACAAGCGGAGATCACGGATGACTCCCTTGCCTTCATGGGCGTAGATCTGCCTCACCCTTATCTTGGCGTTATTCTCGTTGAAGTCGATGACAGCAACGAATTCCGAATGGAAGAGAGCGATCGTGATCGCGCCCTTGTGCGTTTTATTCTGTTTAATTTAAGCAGCGAATTGATTGGCAATTCCGGTTATGTCACAGAGACCGACAGCAATCGCTTAGCGCTGCTCTTGAATGTCCCTGATGATTCCGAGGAAACATTCCGCAATCGCGATGCGTTAATTACCGAACTCAAAGCCATCATCGAAGGTCGCTTTCGGATGAAGATCACCATCGCAACCAGTTCCTTCCAAAGGGGAAGACTGGAAGCTTCACGCTGCTACAACGAGGCTCTCAACGCCCTTGATTATCGGATTATTCATGGCATCAGCTCCGTCATTCATTACAATGAAATCCGTATCCAGGAACGAACGTACTATCACTATCCGATGGAAATCGAGGCGCAGATCATCAATTGTCTCAAAAGCGGCGAATATGACCAAGTCGAGCGTTTGCTTAATGAACTGTACGAGCACAATATGGGGACGCGCGACACGACACCTGAACTAGGCAAGCTGTTATTTCTAAACTTGCTGTCAACGGTGCTGAAAGTAACGAATGCGCTCAAAATTGACGAGAAGCAATGGCAGGTCGGTGCGACCGACCCTGTTAAACTGATTATTAACAGCACCTCTGCTGACGATATGCTGAAGAAAGTGAAAGATCTGTGCTTATTTATTTGCAACAGCGTTCAAGAGGCTAGATCCGAGCATAATGAACGTTGGAATGAACGAATGAAGACCTACATTGATGAGCACTACGGGGATCACTCCCTTAGCTTAACTTCCATCGCTGAACATTTCGGAATGACACCGCAGTATATGTCCGGATTGTTCAAGAAACAATATGGCATTAACGTGACCGACTATATGATAGAGGTGCGGATGAAAGAAGCGAAGCGCTGGCTCGCGGTTCCAGGTATGACGATCCTGCAAGTTGCTGAGCAAGTTGGCTATTCGACCGATATTGGCTTCATTCGCGTTTTCAAGAAAATGGAAGGAATTACGCCTGGGAAATACCGCGAAATGCAGCAAAGAAGCGATAATCTGAAAGACAGTTAGAGGGTATGAAAACTGGTTTATCCTTGATCTGAAGCGGTGTTTATCCTTCATTAGAACGTATTGTAGGCAGCAGGAGTCTGTTCTTCTATATTGAAATTGCGGACAGCGATAACCGTAAAACAATATGCACAGGAGGGTCACCCAAGCATGAACAGAAAAAAAAACGCGATTCAGTTTACCGTGATCACAGCTACAGCACTCTCATTGTTACTTGCAGGATGCAGCAGCGAAACGGCTAAGCCATCCCCGGCAGCAACAGGAACTTCCACAGGCGCAGCATCCTCTGCAGCCCCAGAAGTGAAGTATCCTACTTCCTTCAAGTACTGGGTTCCTATGAACGGCAATGCGGCCGCTGTGATGAAAAACTACAATGAGATGGCCGCCTACAAAGAGATCGAGAAGAAAACCGGCACTAAGGTAGAATTTCAACATCCACCAACGGGTCAAGAAAAAGATCAATTCAATATCATGTTAGCCTCTAACAGCTTACCTGACGTAATTGAGTACAATTTCGCATCCGGGATGGGACAATCGACCGCCCAAAGCCCAGATTCACTAATTAAAGGGAAACAAATTCTTCGTTTGAATGAACTGATTGAGAAGAACGCACCCAATTTAACGAAAGTGCTGAAAGATCATCCAGAATTCCGCAAAATGATTACAACCGATGAAGGCAATATTTATGTGATGCCTTTCTTGCTTGGAGACGAGCAGTTGAGTGTTGTTAATGGACCTATTTTCCGCCAAGATTGGCTAGATAAATTGGGCCTCAAAGTACCGACAACCATCCCTGAATGGGAAACCGTGTTAACAGCGTTCCGTGATAAAGATCCGAACGGCAATGGCAAGAAAGACGAAATCCCTTTCTATATGAACTTAGGCGGCGATTTCGATACCAACAACCTCCTCGTCGGAGCATGGGGGATTACAACCGATTTCTATAACGACAAAGGCAAAGTAAAGTATGGCCCTATTCAGCCTGAATATAAAGAATTTCTAGCTACACTGGCCCGTTGGTACAAAGATGGTCTCATTGACAAAGATTATGCAAGCATCACGGATGCCAAGCTGAAAGATGCCAAAATCACCAATAGCCAGGTAGGTGCCTACTCCGGATATGCAGGTTCCGGTCTTGGCCGTTACTTAACTTTGGTTCAACCGACCACGCCAAGCTTCTCCTTGGTAGGAGCTCCTTATCCTAAATTAAAAGAAGGCGCGGCAACTTCACTTGGGCAATATACAATGCCTTTCACAGGGTATGGCGCAGCCGTTTCTGCTCAAGCCAAAAACCCGGATCAAATCATCAAATGGCTTGACTACAAATATAGTCAAGAAGGCGCTATGTTAATGAACTTCGGTATTGAAGGCGAAAGCTACAAAATGGAGAATGGCTATCCGAAATATACCGACCTCATTATGAATAACCCGGATAAACTGCCAATCACGCAAGCCATGGCCAAATATTTCCAAGCAAGCTGGAGCGGTCCATTTGTTCAGGATAAACGCTACATTGAGCAGTACTATACGATCCCTGCACAACGTGATGCTCAAAAAGCATGGACGGCAGCCGATCATACGAAACAAATGCCAGGCATCAGCTTAACAGCCGATGAAAGCACGAAAACAGCCTCCATCATGAACGATGTGAAAACATATCGTGACGAAATGTTCAATAAATTCGTGATGAATGCGGAACCCATCGAGAATTTCGACAAGTATGTGCAAACGATGAAAGGCATGGGCATCGAAGAAGCTATTAAAGCACGTCAAGCTGGTTTGGATCGCTTCAACACTCGCAAATAAGTATACCGTTAGACGCTGAGCTCACGGTGAGGAAACAAGATTCCTCGCCGTGTGGCGTCTTCTTGCACCCATTTTCACCGACTCAATAGCTGAAGGAGGGGCCACGCGATGCCCACAGCACTCAAAGAACAGACCGGCTCCGTGAAGCCGGCAGTCAATAAGAGCGGGTTCAAATATCGTTTTATCCGCGATGCCAAAATCAATAAATATGTCTATATCATGCTGCTTCCTGTAGTCGTCTACTACATCCTTTTTTATTACGTCCCGATGTATGGACTGCAAATCGCTTTCAAAGATTATGCACCGGGTATCGGCATTTTGCATAGCCCCTGGGTTGGGTTCAAACATTTCCATGACTTCTTTTCCAGTTTCTACTTCTGGCGCATTTTACGCAATACCCTGTTAATGAGCTCCTATGATTTGCTGTTTTCCTTTCCTGCCTCCATCATCTTGGCGCTATTGCTGAATGAGCTGCGCAGCAGGTTCCTCAAAAGAGCCGTCCAAACGATAACGTATATGCCGCATTTTATATCCATCGTTGTTATCTCAGGCATGCTCGTTGATTTCTTGGCCCGTGACGGGTTAATCAACAACATCCTAAACTCCTGGTTCGGCTTTACGCCAATCACGTTTTTGCAGGAGAGTGGATGGTTCCGGTCCATCTATGTGTCCTCGAATATTTGGCAAAATGTAGGCTGGGGCTCCATCATTTATTTATCAGCCATGTCTGGCATTGATCCTTCCTTATACGAAGCTTCCAGAGTAGATGGTGCCAATCGCTGGCAGCAAACCTTTAACATTACCCTCCCGGGTATCATGTCTACCGTTGTCATTCTGCTTATTCTGCAAATCGGAAACTTCATGACCATTGGCGCAGACAAAATATTGCTCTTATACAACCCAACCACCTATGAAACTGCCGATGTCATTGGGACATTCGTCTATCGCAAAGGGATTCTCGAATCAAACTTCAGCTACAGTTCGGCTGTCGGACTCTTCAACTCCCTCATTAATTTCACGCTGCTCGTTCTGGCCAATACACTAAGCCGACGCACCAGTGATAATAAGCTTTGGTAAAAGGAGGCTGCAACCATCATGAGTAGAAGTTGGGGAGAACGCATTTTTGACACATCTAATTCCATTTTCTTGATCCTGCTATCTTTAGTTACACTCTATCCATTTCTGTTCGTTCTAATCGCCTCTCTGAGCGATCCAGCTTGGATCGTACAAGTGCGCGGGCTGATCTGGTACCCAAAGGGACTTAATTGGGAAGCCTATATCATGGTGTTCAAAAACCCCTCCATTATGACCGGTTATTTGAACACCATCCTGTACGTAATACTCGGTACCTCGCTGAATATTCTTATGACATCGCTTGGCGCTTATGCGCTTTCCAGACAAGATGTCATGTGGAAAAATCCCGTCATGTTTATGATCGTGTTTACGATGTTTTTTAGCGGCGGCTTGATTCCAACTTATCTGCTCATTAACGACTTGGGCATGGTAGATACCCGCTGGGCTTTACTGATTCCAACTGCTATGAGCGCCTACAATTTAATTATTATGCGTACCTCCTTCCAAGCCGTTCCTGTGAGTTTAGAGGAATCCGCCAAGCTGGATGGCGCCAATGATTTTACAATTCTGTTCCGGGTTATCCTTCCACTCTCCATGCCCGTGGTCGCAGTGATGGTTCTCTTCTATGGGGTTTCCCACTGGAACGCTTGGTTCAACGCACTTATCTATTTAAGAACCCGTGACCTTTATCCACTACAACTTATCTTACGAGAAATCTTGATCACGAATAGTACCGAATCAATGACGACGGGTGTCGGTGGTGCCGATAAGATGCCCATCGGAGAAACGATCAAATACGCCACAATTATTGTCGCAACAGCTCCCATCCTGCTCTTATATCCTTTCCTGCAAAAGTATTTCGTCAAAGGTATTATGATTGGCGCGATCAAAGGGTAATGAGGCAGCAATCTGTCGAAGAAATCAAAACAAACGAAGATCAGCCATAAAGAAAAACGGCTTCGCCGCCCTGAGAGATCAGCCTCTTCGTAGCGACAAAACCCTATTAAGGGAACTAGAGGACGCTATAAAGGCAAATAGCAGGGATGCTAGGGTATTAGCGGAACTACAGGGTCTTATTTCCACGAAAAACGCTGAATTTGCCTTGAAACAGCAAAATAGCGGACTGGAGTTCCCTCACCCCCGCGATATGGATACTTTTGGCTAGAATAGCGGACTGTAGTTCCCTCCCTCTGTTCGCACAAGGCGGCTGGAGTAACTCCGCACTCACTCCAAAACATATAAACTCTTATATTTAAACAAAGGAGCTAAGCGCATACAAGCCGCTTAGCTCCTTTTACATTCAAATATGTTTTATGCCAGCCACTGCTTCACTTTGGAAGCGAAGCTCGTTAGCATCTCTTGAGAACCGAATTGACCGCTAAAATCTTCAATACCCAGGTAGCCATCGTAGCCAACCGCTTTCAAGTCGTCCAACAGTTGCTTAAAATTCACGACACCATTATCTAATGGCGCCCATTCGCTTTTCCAAAGTTTAAGACCGTTTTGCTCCTCGCCTGTAGGTACCCATCTTGCATTTTTCACATGGACATGCGCCAGATAAGGTCCCAACAACTCAAGGCCCATCCGATAATTCTCGTATCCCTCATGCACCATATTGCCTGCATCGTGCAGAACACCTAGATTGTCAGGGTTAAAACCGGAGATCAGCTTGTGTGCCAGACCAGCGCTCGGCGTAATTGTGTTATGATGAATTTCGATAATTCCTTTGACTCCATACTGCTGTGACAGCTCCTGGGCGTGGTGCAAATAATCGACAGCCTTTTTGAACAAATCATTATAATTCTGGCTGCGATCGTAGCCGGGAACACCTACACGAATGAAGGATGCTCCAATTTGGCGAGCAGCTTTGAACACATTCTCCGTTTCTGCCACATTACAATCATTCAGGTACGGAGTTACACTTAGGTTTACCAAATTATGATTAACAGCGATGAGACGGAATTGCTCCAACTCTTCATCCGTTGCTTTCGGATCAATCGAACATAAGTTATTTCTCCAGAACGAAGGCGCTTCATTAGCGGCATCCGCTGGAATATCTTTAAAACGCCATTCAATGCCTTCAATCCCAGCTGTAACAGCCGCTTTGGCTAATTCTACAGGTGTCAAATCAGGTGTGGCTACAGTGAATACAGATAGTTTCATATAAGATCCTCCTTGGCATGATGAACATTAGCAGGTTTGGCGAAAGCCGTTTGTTTATCTATTGTTTATTTTGCAGTATAATAAAAACGTATTCATTGCATTAATTGGGCAAAAGATTGCTAATATTGACTCCAGTTTAACTAGAGGAGAGCCTCTCATGCAGGAACTATACCAAAATTTACATCAAAAGATTACTTTCAGGCATTCGGTTACCCATGATCCGATTCCCCTAGATTTTCATCAACATCAAGACCTATATGAAATCTATTTCTTCCTCACGGGAGATGTTCACTATTTTATCGAAAAACAAGTGTACCCTTTGCAATATGGCGATCTGCTGATCATGCACAGCAATGAACTTCACCGGCCTAATTTCCAATCCAAAAAGCAGCGCTACGAAAATGTCGTCATCCATTTCAATCCATCTTTAATCAAGGCTTTCAGCTCGCCGGAGTTCGATTTGCTGGAGTGCTTCAATAAACGTGTATTTGGCGAACAGAACCGCATGCGGCTGACTCCACAGCAAATCGATGACATCATGAAGATCTACGAGCGCATGGAAACTCACAGTCGACACCAAGCGCTTCCAGGATCGGAAATTCTGTATGTCTCTGCCTTTATCGAACTGCTGGTGTTCATCAATCGAACTTTTCAGAATCAAGGCAAACAAGAGGAGCAGGTCATGATTCCTGACAAGCTTTCCTCCCTGTTCACCTATATTGATGAAAACTTAGAGCAAGATCTGTCACTCGAAGTCCTCGAGCATGTCGTTTTCATGAACCGCTCTTATCTTTGCCGATTGTTCAAAAAGCATACAGGCAGCACGATTCATGAGCACATCCTATTCAAGCGCATCGCCAAAGCGAAGCAGCTCCTGCGCGAAGGGTCCACCGTCACGGACACCTGCCAGCTCGCCGGCTTCAACGACTACTCCAACTTCATCCGAACGTTCAAGAAAGCTGTCGGCTTGCCGCCGCGACAATACCAGACGCAGCAGCGGCGGGTTTAAGGTGACTGCGGTGGAGTGGTGGGCGGTTGCGGCCGGGGATGGCTCTGCGGATTCGCTGGAGCGGCGGGCAGTTGCCGCGGACGGCTTTGCGGATACGCTGGAGCTGTGGGCGGTTGCCGCGGACGGCTTTGCGGATACGCTGGAGCGGCGGGCGGTTGCGGCCGGGGACGGCTTTGCGGATACGCTGGAGCGGCGGGCGGTTGCCGCGGACGGCTTTGCGGATACGTTGGAGCTGTGGCACCTTCACCACGCGCACAGCATAAAACAAGATAATCTACGAGGAAAATCTACAAGAATAGACCACAAGGCTAGACCACAAGGAAGACCCACAAGAATAGCTCACAAGAATACCGGCTTCGCCGCCCTGTGAGATCGCCCTCTTATTAGCGACAAAACCGATTAAGGGAACTAGAGGACGCTATTTAGGCAAATAGTAGGGATGCGAGGGTCAAAGCGGAACTACAGGGTCTTATTTCCACGAAAAGCAGTGATTTTCCCAGGAAATAGCAAAATAGCGGACTACAGTTCCCTCCCCCCTGCGATATGGTCACTTTTGGCTAGAATAGCGGACTGTACTTCCCTTACCTCCGCACGAAGCAGCTGGAGTAACTCCGCGTTCACTCCAAAACATATAAACTCTTATATTTCAAGCGAAACCTGCCCTTCGGTTAGGTTCTATGCAGCTTAGCGCACGGGATGGATAGCACAGGAGATGGATGCTCGATGGATAAATAAGCAAGCTACACGATCTTATTCCCGTTATCTTCGCAGTATTCCGTGCACTAAGACCACCGTATATGCTTATCTGCAGCTCTTCCGTGCTTTCCGGGCGTACGAACGCATAATAAGCACTCCTTGCTTGCTTATGCCTCCGTCACAGATGCCATCCGAGAAAACAAGCACGTTCACCTGTCTTATTTTCCGCAGCCAAGTAAGTGAGCAAGCATCAAGCAGCGACTTCCTTATCTCAGCATGCAGAGTTCCAAACTTCGAAGGGGAATAGCGATATGGCTGCACAACAACAAAAGGTTGCCCAACAAGTCACAAGGACTTTGGGCAACCTTTCCTGCATTACTTCAAGTTTTCCGGGTTTAATTGCAGCAGCTCAGGCAGAACGAATAGGCCGTCTTTGCGAATCAGCACGTCATCAAACCAAATTTCACCGCCGCCATACTCAGGACGTTGGATATTCACGATATCCCAGTGCAGCGAGGATTTGTTGCCATTATAAGCATCATCGTAGCAGTTGCCTGGCGTGAAATGGAAACTACCATCGATTTTCTCATCGAAAAGCGTATCTTTCATTGGGTGTTGAATGTACGGGTTCACGCCAATCGCGAATTCGCCGACATATCGAGCACCTTCGTCCATATCAAAAATTTCATTAATACGATCCGTATCGTTCGCGGTCGCTTTCGTAATTTTGCCATTTTCAAATTCCAGCACAATGTTCTCGAAAATAAAGCCGTCGTGAGGCGTTGGTGTATTGAAAGATATAACCCCATTGACGGAATCGCGAACAGGCGCAGAGTAAACTTCACCATCCGGAATGTTCAATTCGCCATCACATTTGACGCCGCCGATGCCTTTGATCGAGAAGGACAAGTCCGTTCCAGGACCAACGAGACGAACCTTGTCTGTACGATCCATAAGGTCTTTCAAAGCGTCCATCGCTTTGGACATTTTGCCATAATCCATCGTACAAACGTTGAAATAGAACTCCTCGAATGCCTCCGTGCTCATGCTGGCCAGCTGTGCCATGGAAGAAGTCGGGTAGCGCAGCACAACCCATCTTGTATCCTTCACACGAACATCAAAGTGAACTTGCTGATAATAAATTGCATTATAAAGCTTCATCCGATCAGCCGGAATATCCGACAGTTCATAAATATTCGCTCCACCACGTACACCTATGTAGCCTTGCATCTGTTTCATTTGGAACGCGTCGGCTGCTGCCCACGTCTGCATTTGTGCTTCTGTACCATTCATAATAAGCTGACGCATAATCGCATGGTCTCTAATATTTACATAAGGATGAGCGCCTGCTGCGTGCACGTTTTTCACGATTTCTTTCACCAGAGCTGCATCAATACCGTATGCTTCAATCAAAATATTTTCACCAGGCTGTGCCTTAACCGAATAGTTCACAAGGACATCAGCCAGCTTCGTTAGTCTTGGATCTAACATGTCTATCTCTCCTCTTCTTCATCCATCGCAAAGGACGGCTCATTGATTTGGAACCCCACTGTCGTCAAATAAAACCACTCCCCAGTTTCCTCCTGCTGCCCGTCCAGTTCAAAGATCAACGCCCGAAACTTGCTAAGCCACTCTGCAAATTTCTCCCTGCTCATCTTGACTTCAAGCTGCGTGGACATCCGATGCCATAAGGCGCGATCTGAGGAAGGAATTTGAAAAGCTTCCTCCGGTGCGGCAATCGCACGAAGCCTCGCACGACCGAGCACATTCAGCGTCGTTTCACGGTAGTAATTCTCTACTTCGGATACATAAGGGAGCAGCGCTTCGCTTGGCACAAAGCCACGTGCAACGGCGCGGTAGAATTTCTGAACAATGCCATTCTTGAGTTCCGTACGAACGACCGAAATCAAGCTATGCTTCTCAAGCTCATTCAAGTGGTAATGCACCTTCGCACGCGCCATCCCCAGCAGTTTAGCCAATTGCTGACCGGTGTAAGCTTTTTCGATTAAATAAAGCAACACCTTAGCGCGAAGGGGATCACTTACCGTTTTCAATTGCTCAAGATCTTCAATAATGTAAACCGGTTGCAGCTTCATCTTGGACTCGACCTCCTCTAATGTACCTGTTCGACCTCGTAAAACAGGGCGTCCGGGTCAACTTTTAACCTCTTAATGAGATTAATTAAACGACGGTCAAATCTTTTTAACCGTATCATAATGCGAAATAGAATTCATGTCAATTGCGGTTTCAGCATGCCTGGCATCTCTTCCCTGCAGCCAATTCAGCGCTTTAACGAATTACCGAAGTTAAGCTTTTCTCTATGGTAGCAAAAAGGGACGTTCCTGTCACCACATTAATGGTGAAAAAACGCCCCAAATGCTATTACTGATAAATTCGACTTCCAGCTTCGCGGAATTGCTTGGATTTCTCATCCATTCCATTGTTGCGAGCAGTCTCTTCGTCATGGGCCAACTGCCGAATATCCTGCGTAATTCGCATGCTGCAGAACTTAGGTCCGCACATCGAACAGAAGTGCGCAGTTTTGGCCCCTTCAGCCGGAAGGGTCTCGTCATGGAACTCTAATGCCCTCTCAGGGTCCAAAGAGAGATTGAACTGATCGCGCCAGCGGAATTCAAAACGCGCCTTCGACAAAGCATTGTCACGGATCTGAGCGCCAGGGTGCCCCTTCGCCAGATCGGCCGCATGCGCGGCGATTTTGTAGGTGACGACACCTACCCGGACGTCCTCTTTATTCGGCAAGCCCAGATGCTCCTTAGGCGTCACATAACACAGCATCGCCGTGCCGAAAGAACCAATCATCGCTGCGCCAATCGCTGAGGTAATATGATCGTAGCCCGGCGCTATGTCCGTCGTCAGCGGTCCAAGCGTGTAGAATGGTGCTTCTTTGCACACGTCCAACTGACGGTCCATGTTTTCCTTAATCAGGTGCATAGGCACATGGCCAGGCCCTTCGACCATCACCTGAACATCATGGCGCCAAGCCCGCTCCGTAAGTTCACCGAGCGTATCCAACTCAGCGAATTGGGCTTCATCGTTGGCATCCGCAATCGAGCCCGGACGCAATCCGTCACCGAGGGAGAACGCGACATCATAAGCTTTCATAATTTCACAAATATCATCGAAGTGCGTGTACAGGAAATTCTCCTGATGATGGGCCAAGCACCAAGCAGCCATGATGGAACCGCCGCGAGATACAATGCCTGTCACACGGTTTGCGGTCATCGGGATGTATCGCAGCAATACGCCTGCATGAATGGTGAAGTAACTCACCCCTTGTTCGGCTTGCTCAATAAGCGTGTCCCGGAATACATCCCACGAGAGATCTTCGGCTTTCCCGTTCACTTTTTCCAGCGCTTGGTATAACGGTACCGTCCCCACCGGAACTGGAGAGTTGCGAATAATCCATTCGCGTGTTGTATGTATGTTTTTGCCAGTCGATAAATCCATGATCGTATCCGCACCCCAACGGGTAGCCCACGTCATTTTCTCCACCTCTTCTTCAATGGAAGAAGCTACCGCAGAATTGCCGATGTTGGCATTTATTTTTACAAGGAATTGGCGTCCAATGATCATTGGCTCGCTTTCGGGATGATTGATATTCGAAGGGATAATGGCGCGGCCCTCGGCTACTTCTTGGCGAACAAACTCCGCAGCTAAATTCTCGCGAATGGCAATATACTCCATTTCCGGTGTCACAATACCTTGGCGGGCATAATGCATCTGCGTCACGTTGCTGCCCTTTTTGGCTCGAAGCGGCTTGCGGCTTAAGCCTGGAAATCGTTCGGCGGCCCCTTTCGCATCTGGCGAAGCAAGTCCATTGTCCTCCGGCTTCACTTCACGTCCCGCGTAGGCTTCCACATCACCACGCTCTTCAATCCATGGCAAACGATTCGCGGGCAGCCCCAACCGAATATTGGTGTGGCAGTCGGTATCCGTATAAACACCGCTGGTATCATACACTTGGACAGGCTCGTTGCCTACTTCTTCCCCGCTCATATTGGTCGATGTTCCCAAAGCGATTTCTCGCATAGGCACTTGGATGTCTGGTCTTGAACCCTGAACATACACTTTGCGGCTGCCTGGAAATGTGCTCACTTCGATGTCTTTTACAGGCTCCTTGCTTGTCGTTGTCATTGGAATTCCCCCTCTTACCTATTGATTGTTCGCCAAAGTTCCTCTGCTGCCTCGCGTGGTGAGCCTGCAGCGGCAATCGCGCTCACTACAGCAATGCCATCCGCCCCGGCACGGATAACGGGCGCGGCATTCGCGGCATCGATGCCTCCGATGCCGACTAACGGCAGCCGGATACCGCTCTCGCGTATCCGAACGATCATGGCAGGCCCCTGAACCTCACGCGCATCGAGCTTCGTGCGCGTGGCGTATTGGGGGCCTACGCCCAAATAGTCGGCGCCTTCGGCCAGCGCCGAATGGGCTTCTTCCGGATCGTGGGCCGATACCCCCACGATCATGTTCTTCAGCCGCTGCCGCACGGCGGCGGCTGGGGCGTCCTCCTGGCCGATGTGAATACCATCGGCCGCAAGCTCTAGTGCCAGCCCTTCATCATCGTTCACGATGAAGGGGATCTCATGCTGCGCGCAAAGGCGGCGCAGCCGCGCGCCCAGCTCGCGCTTCGCCGGCCCCTCCAGGGCTCCGGCGCCTTTCTCGCGGAACTGAAACATCGTAATGCCGCCGGCAATTGCAGCCTCCAGCACAGCATAAGGGTCAGCCCCGCCGCAGTTCGGGCTGCCCATGACCAAGTACAAACGCAGCGCGTCTCTCAGCTTCTGACTGTTCATCGCGCACCTGGCGTAGCCACATTTTCGTTGATGCGAACATCATCATTGCTCACGCCACGCCGATAAGCCCAATGATTCGTAGGTCCATGCCCGCTGCCGATGTTCAGCGGTTCAGCAATTGCCGCTTGGATGAAGCTCTTCGCCAAATGAAACGCTGCCTTCATTGGCAATCCCTGCGCAAGTCCGGAAGTAATAGCAGCTGCGAACGTACAGCCGGTACCGTGCGTATGGCGAGTCACCAGCCGACGTGAGGAAAACTCCGTAAACGTTTGGCCATCATATAACAAATCCGTCGCCTGCTCGCTGTTGTCCTCATGTCCGCCTTTAATCATGACCTGTTTGCAGCCATATCCATGAATCCGCTGAGCCGCTTCCTGGCGCGACACACTGTCCGTAATTGCGATGCCGCTAAGAGCTTCGGCCTCCGGGATATTCGGCGTAATCACATCAGCAAGCGGCATTAGATAGCGAATCATCGCATCAATAGCTTCCTGCTGCAGCAGAGAAGCGCCGCCTTTGGCGATCATCACAGGGTCGACAACGACCCTCTCCCACTTGTACTTCTGTATCGCTGCAGCCACCACTCGGATGATGTCCCCGCTGAACAGCATGCCCGTCTTCAGCGCAGCTGGCGTAAGATCCTCGCCGATGGAAGCCAACTGCTGTTCAATGGCCTCGGCACTCAGTGGATATACCCCTTGAACGCCAAGCGTATTTTGAGCTGTGACCGCTGTAATGACCGACATCCCATACACGCCTAATTCCTGAAAAGTTTTCAAGTCTGCCTGAATCCCTGCACCGCCGCCGCTATCGGAGCCTGCAATGGTCAGCGCTTTATAGATCGACATCTGCATCCCCCTCCCTTTGTCATCAGGCCACCTGCTAAACCCGACTAAAGCCTTCCATAGGACTGCTTGCAGAGGCATAACGTTTTTTCGGAATTCTGCCTGCTTCAAAACCAGCACGCCCCGCTTCAATAGCAAGCTTCATGGCATAGGCCATCTTGATTGGATCTCTGGCGCCAGATACGGCTGTGTTCAGCAGCACGCCATCCGCACCCATTTCCATCGCAAGCGCAGCATCGGATGGAGCCCCGATTCCTGCATCCACAATGACCGGAATCGTCGATTGCTCAATAATGAAGCTTAGATTAAGCGGATTAATAATCCCTTGACCTGTGCCGATCGGGGATGCGCCAGGCATAATCGCGTGAACGCCGAGTGCTTGCAAACGCTTCGCGAGCAACACATCATCCGATGTATACGGAAGCACGATGAAGCCTTCTTCGAGCAGCATTTCCGAAGCTTTCAAGGTTTCGACTGGATCTGGAAGCAGCGTTTTCTCATCGCCGATGACCTCCACCTTGATCATGTCGCAAAGTCCCGACGCTTTCGCTAATTTCGCGATACGCACCGCTTCTTCGGCCGTTTTGGCGCCTGCAGTATTCGGCAGCAGCGTGAAGTTGGCAACGTCCAGCATCGCTAAGAAATTCGGCTGACTCGCTTCAAAAATATTCATCCGACGCACAGCAAACGTCAAAATTTGCGACTCACTGGCAGCAACTGCCTGCTTTTGGATATCAAAATCCGGGAACTTCCCCGTGCCTAACAATAAACGTGAACGAAACTCATAAGGACCAATTTTTAACATGTGAATTATCCCCCTCCGACAAAATGTACGATCTCGATTTGATGTCCTTCCGAAAGCTGAGCTTCGGCATGATCTTCCTTTTGTAAAATAGCTTGATTATGTTCCACTACGAGCATTTTTTCACCCAAAGCAAAATGCTCGAGCAGCTGGTCAATGGTCCGAATGGTATCCGGAACTTCCACCGATTCACCGTTAATGTGCAGCTTCAATGCTTTGCAGCTCCTTTCTACTTCCGTTTGTTGCTGACAAATGGGACTGGTCCTGCTGCACGACACGCTTGGATACTGCTGAAAAATCCGGGCTAAAAGCGTCCAGCCACGGCTCCACGCCTAATGCCGTTCCCAGTTCGCCAACGACTTGATCGGCAATTACCTTACCGGTAATTGGACTAAGCACAATCCCGTTGCGGTAATGCCCGCATGCCGCATACAGCCCCTCATACTCCGGTACTTTGCCGATGTAAGGCAAGCCATCGGCTGTCTGCGGCCGCAGCCCCGACCAGGCCTTCTCCCACTCCGCAGCGCCGATTGCAGGCATAAGCTGCCTCGCCCGATCCATCAGCTCGGCAAGCCCCGCCATCGACACCTTCCGGTCGTAGCTGTGCGGTACCATTGTTGCGCCGACCAGCAATCGACCGCCAGCTTTAGGGACAATATAGCACCCTGGTGTAAACAGGGTTTTCCTAAGTTCCTGCTTCGGTGTCAGCACCGAGAAGCACTCGCCCTTCACGGGATACATCGGCAGCTCGATGCCGATGCCAGCCAGAAGCTGCCCGCTCCACGTGCCGGCAGCCACAATGACTTGCTCGCTCCATAGCGGACCTTCGCTCGTCATTACGCCGCTGATTCGGCTGCCGTCCTTCAGCAGCGCCTGCACTTGGGCGAATTCTTGCACTTTCGCCCCGAGTACCCTCGCTGCCTGCGCGTACGCCGCCGCCAACCGTGGCGCCTCCACCTGCCCATCCTCTGGCAGGTATAGAGCTCCGCACGTCGCCCCGCTGAGAGCGGGCTCCAGCTTGGCGGCTACGGCTGCGCTCAGCCACTGCGCTTGCTCGCCCGCTGCGAGCTGCAGCTTCTCACGCGCCCGCAGCTCGCGCTCTTGCTCATCGCTGAACGCGACGTTCAGCAGACCCTCACGGACGAGGCCGATGTCGATGCCCGTTAGATCTTTCAGTTCCTCGCTCAGCTGCGGGAACATCGCCCGGCTGTGACGGGCCCACTGGAACAGCGGGCCTGTGTCCGCCATCTCGGACTGCGCGCCGAGCATACCTGCTGCCGCTGCAGAGGCTTCCGTGCCTAACCTGCTGCGTTCCAGCAGGGTAACGGCCTGGCCCCGCTTCGCCAGATAATAGGCAATGGATGAGCCTATGACACCACCGCCGACAATAAGAACATCACTCGTCTGCTTCATTTAACTCACCTCCGTTCGCTCTAGTCCGTATTTGTAAGCCAGCACCGCAGCGACTGGATCAGCCGCTTCCCAGATGCCGCTCATGACCGCTACACCTGAAGCTCCTGCATCCAGGACAGATTGAACACGCCCAGGTGTTATGCCGCCGATTGCGATCACTGGAATGGAGACGCTGCCTGCCACATTTTGCAGTTGTTGCAATCCCCTAGGCTCAGCGCCTTCCTTCGATCTTGTCTCAAAAATATGACCATACAGCAGATAATCCGCGCCCTCTTCTTCTCGAAGCTGAGCCTCTTCCTTGCTATGAATCGATAGCCCAATCCGCTGCACGCCTTTGCAAGAATTCTGGATTGTCGGCAGTGCCGGCGAACGGCCAGGGAGGTGAAGACCAGCGAGTTTCTCTGCTGCCGCTATCCAGGGAAAGCCATTCATGTAAATCCTGTCCGCAGGGATTCCTTTATCAAGCAGAAACTGCAAACCGATGTAATTTTCATCCATAGATCTCGCTTTTTCGCGAATATGGATCGCTGTCACATAGGGATGAATCTCGGCGGCAATGGCCGCCAGCTCCGCCCACGCCAACTTCCCATTCGATATAACGTGCAGCTCATGTTCTGGCATCGAAAACGGCCTCCTTTGTTCAAAAGGTCTAAAAACCACACAAAAAAACCACTTTTCGCAAAGAAAAGTGGTTGTAGGTTGCCGCATAATAAACATGCATAGATGGGGCGCCAATGATCGTTTTCCACTTTCCTCCGCTGGTATGACCCAGTTCAGGTTCGAAGGGTTCAGATTACTCTGTCTCAGCCTCACGGCGCCCCTAGGGATACAAATGTATGCAATTGCTACCTATCATAGCACGTCATCCAGCAGTTGGAAATAGAAACTTTCTATCAGCCCCTATTCTAGTCACAGGCTCTGATTCCTCCTATAATAGGGAGAACGAATCACCCCCTGATGAGCTACACGAAAGGATGTTCACCTAGATGCTGTTGCAATTCAATCGTCAGTTGGAAAAGATTTTGCCTCTTATTACACCCGTCAGTGTTCTTATCGGCGTTCTTTTGGGCAGTCATTTATCCGGCTTCACTTTTTTATCTCCTTGGCTGTTTGCCTTCATGACTTTCTCTGGCAGCATCAGCTCCAGCTTCAAAGAGTTTGTCAAAGTAGTCGTCCAACCGCTGCCCCTCATCACCACACTGCTGATTTTGCATGTCGGTATGCCCCTCATTGCTTTGGGACTTGGACATGCCGTTTACAGTCACGAACCTTTGACGATTACGGGTCTTATTCTCGCAGCAGCGATACCTACGGGTATCACCAGCTTTGTCTGGGTTGCGATTTATCGCGGCAATATCGTACTGACGCTATCCATTATTTTAATGGATACGATTCTTTCCCCGTTTGTCGTGCCTTACACCTTATCGGCTTTGGTGGGTACGAAAGTCCAGCTGGACTCTTTGGCCATGATGAAAGGTCTCTTCTTCATGATCGTGGTCCCGTCATTAATCGGGATGCTGTTAAACCAATGGACAAAAGGCCAGATCAAAGAAAAATGGAGCGGACGTCTCGGCCCTTTCTCCAAAATAACGATGGGAATCGTTGTCGCTATCAACAGCTCCGTGATCGCCCCCTACTTGCGTGATTTCGACGCTGAATTGTTAGGCTTAGCCGGTCTCGTTCTGCTTATAGCTTCGCTAGGCTACATGCTGGGATGGCTGATTGCCAGGCTGATGCGATGGGATCAGGATGTTGTCGTTGCACTCACTTTCAACAGTGGCATGCGTAATATCAGTGCGGGCGCCGTGCTCGCCGTAGCTTATTTCCCGCCTCCTGTGGCGATTCCCGTTGTGCTTGGGATGCTGTTTCAGCAATCATTGGCTTCACTTTTCGGCTATTTATTGAATCGACGATATGCATTGAAGAAGCCTTCATCTAACATAGAGGTACGTGTATGAAAAGATACCAGCGATAGATTGTACGCGCTTGCTGATGCCCACACCATCACGATATCCCGAGGAGAGGAGAGGGTTGAATTCAATGATCGGAACACACTCATTCTCAAAGGTGCTGGAGTCGGTGAAACCCCCGATCGCTTACTGTCCCTTTTGCCCGCAAATACCCTTCTTCTTCCAGTTGGAGCGGCACCGAAATTATATAGTCGGGATCATTAGCAGCTTCAGCACAGCCGGTTTCGCTTTAATGCCTGCACAGAGGGGCAAACCTAGATGGAGGGAACTCTGGTACGCTATTTAGGCAAATATCAGGGATACTGGGGCAATAGCGGAACTACAGGGTCTTATTTCTACGAAAAGCGCTGAATTTCGCTTGAAACAGCAAAATAGCACACTGTAGTTCCCTTTAGCCCGCGATACTGACACTTTTTGCTGGAATAGCGTACTGTAGTTCCCTTACCTCCTCGCGAGGCAGCTGGGTTACTCCGCATTCACTTCAACATATTGAAAAAAGGGCAGTGCAAAAGGTTGAATTAGACCTTTTGCGACTGCCCCTTTTGATGTTCCTCGTCTTGCATAACGAGAAAGAAACCTTACTACCTTAATGTCTGGATAACCTGCTCTGCATCAGCTTCACCGCTGGCTACCAACTCCACATGCTCTGCAAACATATCGCACATATAGACGAACAAGCTAAGAATTTCCAGCACTTCTTCGCTTTCGAAGGTGCTCGTCGCCGGAATGCTGTACACGTAGCGGTAGTGCAGTTCATTTTGTTCATTGATGCCGAAATGGCCGATCGGGAGTCTTGTGTTGATTTCCAGCAGAACTGATGCGACTTCCCCGCGTTTGCCCTCTTGCAGATGAAAGGGCAAAGTGCTATAAATTTGCAATAATTGTATGGCGCCGATCTCTTCATCATTTAACGGCAAAAAGCTAAAGTGAAGGAAACGCTCACGGCCTTTCTTGTCTTCTTGGAAGCCAGCCATCAAAACATGAAGCGGAATCGCCTCCGATTTTTCCAATAAATTCGTGGCTAGTCCTGTTTCATCCAATATATCTTTCAGCAATCCTAATTGCGCCAAGTGACGTGCATGTACAAGGTCAGGCAGCATTTAATTCACTTCTCCTATTCTCGTTTAGCCATAGCATCAACAAGGAATTTTCTCAGTTCAGGCAAATCTGTTTTATATTTATCCAGTTGAAGCGTACTTACACCCGCAGCCTCGATAAATCGGTCAACATTGATATACGCATCTGGTGTTGCATTCGTTCTGGCAGGCAGCTTGTGGATCATGTCGAGGATTAACTCAGCATCTTGGACCCGCTTGGCATGCTTCTTCTCCGTTGACTTATCCGCATTAAAGACAGCCTTGGTAATGCCCCATGCGTCTGCTTTGGCCGCTCGATCGCGCCCTGCCTGTTTCAAGGAACGAACCACTGGCATGGCTGCGCCAACGCCTGACGCCACAATTTTCAGCGGTGTTCCTACTTGCGCCCCGACACCTGTCAATGTCGCGATATCTGCCGCAATCTTCGTCAACTCGAGTCCGATTTGCAAGCCTCCGCGCGTGGTGCGCTTCACGTTGATCTTCTTCATCTCTTTGGCTAGCTCATACTGGGTAATTTCATCGAGTTCGATCTGGGCATCTGCTGATTCTTGCGCACTGCCATTTGCTATTTTGTCGCGAAGGGTTTGCTTATGCAAGTCCATTTTCACCTTATCGACACCTGCATTCCCGCCGAACCAGCGCTTAGCCTTGATGTAGGAAGCATTCGCATGCTTGCCTTTGAACTCGCGCTTCAACGTCGTCATAGCTGACCGATTCAGCCCCGCTTTGATCACATCAACAGTTTTAATAGCAATTTTCACACCGCTTACTGCGATACTAACACCAGGAATAACTGAGGTCAAACTACCTGCGCCGGTCTCCATGATTTCCATAATGCCCTTAGCCACTTTGAGGCTGGAATGCGCCGCCGAAATGGCGTTGCTGACAATCTCAATGGCGCCTTTGGATTTTTCTCCTTTGTCCAGACCGCCATTTTTGCTGTGTTTGTCGTACAGATCATAAATGCCTTTAACGGCCATAATGGTGCTCTTAACCGCAGAAATGGCTTCGCCGACAGTCCCCGCATAATCGCTAACTGCCGAGGAAGCTCCGACCCCATCCACTTGTCCGGAGGACTTCGCAGCTTTATCGACAAGCCCTGCCGATCCACTGACCATTTTACCTGTAGATTCAATCATCGATGATCCAGTTGCCGCATAATTCCAATTCTTGTTATGCACGGATCTGCTGCTATCTCCAGAAACCTCCATTGTTTCTCGAATAGCGTTCAAAATTTGAAAAGGACCGGCTACCAAATCTGCGGTTGCGGCAACTGCGCCAAAGGAGGCTGCCTGCTGTCCTGTAGCGGCGTCACTGGTTTTATCATAAGAGTCTTTCAGGTCATCGGCCCTCGCGCCGAAGCTGTCACTGAACGTAGAAACGGCTCCACCCTGTGCATCAGTTACACTACTGGCCGTATCTGGTGCATCCAATGTCCCGTATACCGGACGAGGCGCTGGCGTGCCTGGAACTACCTGCGCTCCCGGCGCTGGCGTGCCTGGAACTACCTGCGCCCCCGGTGCTGGCGTCCCTGGGACTACCTGCGCTCCCGGTGCTGGCGTCCCTGGGACTACCTGCGCTCCCGGTGCTGGCGTACCTGGAACTACCTGCGCTCCCGGCGCTGGCGTGCCTGGGACCACCTGCGCTCCCGGCGCTGGCGTCCCTGGAACCACCTGCGCTCCCGGCGCTGGCGTCCCTGGGACCACCTGCGCTCCCGGCGCTGGCGTGCCAGGTGCTTGCGTTGTCACAGGCGCCGGTGTTTGAACCGTAGCTGGGACCGGTACAGCCTGCTGAGTAGCTGTGGTGTTCCTTTGAATCAACTGATTCGTATAAGCTTGTGTTGCCCGATTGCCCGCCGTGCGCTGCATCTGCATGAAAAAATCCCTTGCCATAGGTGACACTTGAGGTGCTGTGCTGCTGGCTTGAGCGGCTTGCGATTGCGCGGCCCGTTGATGAGATGGACTAGCTGATCTAGACTGGAGCTGCTTTCCTTGTGGCATTATTGACCGCCTCGCTGCTGAACGACATGCGTCAATTCATGCCCTAGCAATTCCTGACCCTGATGGGTGTCTGGATTATAGCGTCCCTCACGGAAAAAGATATCGTTCCCCGTAGCGAATGCCTCCGCCCCCAAAGAAGCGCTAAGCCTCGTAGATTCTGAATCATTATGTATATTAACATCGCTGAAATCCTTGTTAAAAGCGGATTCCATCTTCGCCTGAATATTGCCATCCATTTTGCTGCCGTTGCCTTGCTTGGACTTAATCTGGGATTCGATAGAGTCATCTACCCCTTCGTCCTCGCCGCCCTTCCGCTGGATCGAATCTGTCGACGGCTTCATCTGCAATTCTTCCTCTTCAGACTCCGACGACTCCGTCCGCTGGATCGAATCCGTCGACGGTTTCATCTGCAATTCTTCCTCTTCGGACTCCGATGACTCCGTCCGCTGGATCGAATCCGTCGACGGCTTCATCTGCAATTCTTCCTCTTCGGACTCCGACGACTCCGTCCGCTGGATCGAATCCGTTGACGGCTTCATCTGCAACTCTTCCTCTTCGGACTCCGACGACTCCGTCCGCTGGATCGAATCCAAGGAAGGCTTCATCTGCAGCTCTTCTTCCTCTGAACCCTCGCCTTCGCTCTCCATGCGCTGCACATCCGGTTTGGAGGAACCGCTGCTTTCGGAGGCAGCAATATGATCAGCTACTTGTTTGCCAACTTGGTCCGCTTCTTGCTCGTAGGCGTCACCGACAGGACCTACGGTCAGCTTGGTTTGGACAGACAGCATACTGCCCACTGCTTTATTGCCAATCGTCTGCTGTATATTCATAAGATCCTGCGCTTGCCCCTGTGAATTGCTCTTGGAGCGATGATTGTTTTGCAGAGAAGTATCTTGGTGCCTGCTGATGCGTGATTGGTGCATTGGCATATGAACCCTCCTATTTATACTGGCTTGCGCTCCTTTACATATCCGTGTCTAAGCGCATGAAGTCTATAATTTCACTATATCATAGCTGGCTAAGTTTGAGGCTACATTTCAGATGGTTTTCGATCAACGATCAGCACAGCGATATCATCAGACTGAATCGCCCCATTTGTAAACTGATCTACATCTTCAACCATACGGTCTAATAAGCGGGTTTGAGGGCTTGCCTGTTCATTTGCCAATAACTGCTGAAGACGTGTGAAACCATATTGTTCGAGCTGACGATTCTCCGCTTCGGTAATCCCATCCGTATACAGGACTAACCGATCGCCAATCGCTAATGTGACCTCATTGTCCCTGTATTCCATGTCCTCCATCACACCTAATGGAAGGCCTTTCTTCCCTTTCAGCTGCTCCACGTTCCCAGCCTGCCGCATTAGATATGGCGGGCAATGACCGCCATCACTATAAAGCAATTGTCCTGTGCCTACGTCCAGCAAGCCGCAAAATATGGTCGCAAACATCGAGGAATCATCCTTGTACAACTCCCTATTCACAGCCGTTAAGAGCTCTCCAGGCGTCATCTCGGCGGTCATCTTCCCTTTCAGCAGGGTCATGGTTACAGCCATGAATAATGCCGCTGGAATCCCTTTGTCCGAGACATCTCCGAGTATGAAAAACAAGCGATTATCACCGATGGGGAAATAGTCATAGAAGTCTCCGCCAACTTCTCGAGCCGGACGAATGACAGCCTGCGTTTGCGCGGTGGCAGATGGACTTTCGGCGGGGCCGCCTGAGACTGCCAAGCTTTGGCGAGGCAGGAAGCCCATCTGAATCTCCGTAGCAATACGCAGCTCGCTTTCCATTCGCTCTTTGGTCGCTGTCGTCTTCTCAAGCGCATCGTACAGCATGGCGTTCTCCAGCGAAGCCGCAATTGGCGAGGCAATGGATTCCAAGAGCTGCAGATCGCGTTCTGAGAAATGGGCGCCATCCCGTTTATTGAGCACCTGCAGGACGCCGATAATTTTCCCTTTGCTGATCAGCGGAACGCACAGCATACTGCGCGTGGGATAATCAATACGCTTGGCTACCTTCGACGACCAGCGCTCATCCTGCGCCGCATCGTCTATCTTGACCGACTGGCCCGTCTGGGCCACCCAGCCTGCGATGCCTTCCCCGATTTTCAGGCGAATTTCCCGCACTTCATCGCCCTTGGTTCCGAGCGCAAGGTCGAAGAACAGTTCCCCCTTCTCCTCATCGACCAGAATTACGGACGAAGCTTCCGCATTCATAATGCGAGACGAAGTCTCCATGATTTTCACGAGCAGATCCTGTTTGTGGATCGTCGAGTTCACTTCCAAGCTAACATCGAACAGCTGCATCGTTCGCCCAAGCTCCAACTCCGCTGCATTGCGTTTGCGCTCGCTGCGCTGCCAGCCCGCAACAATCGCCAGACAAATAAGCAGAAGCACACCAACGGCTATATTCATTCAGCGTGCCTCCTCTGTGTACAGCTATGCAATGGCTTGAACCGCTTCTTCTTGGGTTTCATAAATCGCAAAGATCGCGCTGAACCCTGACATATCAAAGACATCCTTCACATGTTCATTCATGCTCGCCAGCGCCAGCTTGCCCTGAATGACTTTAATCATTTTGGCTGCTACCAGCAAGCTTCTAAGACCTGCACTGCTGACATACTCAAGTCCTTGCAAATTGAACACAAACTTCCCGTTTCCTTGCTCGACAAGCTTCATAAAAGCCGATTCCAGAACCGCCGACGTATTCGCATCCAAACGGCCATTTAAGCCAAGAAGAACCGTATCCCCTTGCAATTGCTCTGTAATATTCATAAGATTCCCTCCTCTTGAACACGTCGTTTCACCATCATAAGCACATTTTCGTTGTTCAAACGTTCATAGCGGATATCATCCATCACTTGTCTCACAAAGTGGATGCCCAGACCTCCGATACTGCGTTCGTCAACGCTTAAATCGATACTCGGAGCGGACCTCAGCAAAGGGTTGAAAGCGATGCCCCGATCCGTAAGGCGGAGTTCCCAACCATTAGAAACCACCTCAATATCAATTCGTATCGCTTGGTCTACAAGCACATCCTCTGGATACCCATAGAGAATAATGTTCGTAACCAGCTCGTCGCAGACCAAATTCACGCGATACAAGGTCATTTCATCAAGTTGCAATGTTCTCGATACGTCTTGCAAGAAAGCGCCTAACCGCTGCAGTTCCTTCAGATCATTGCTCAGCATGATACTCTCGACGGTCATGATATTCGCCCCTTTGCAGATAGTCATCGCCAGCTGAACTCAAGCCATTTTGAGAAGCATGTTTTCCAGCAGCCTCACTCTTGCGCTAGAGGCATGCAGCAGCCCGATGCCAATCTCCGGATATAGTCTCACTAGACGGGACAGACTTTCACCTTGCAGCGTCAGCACCCGAACCTCGTCAAAGATAACCTGCGCAGTAATCGAAGAAGGCGAGCCGTCCAATGCGGTTGTTTCACCAAATGCCTGCTTAGGCCCAAGCACACCGATCGTTCCGGTTTCTCCCTCACCTGTCTCATTGCTCAGCTCTACGTTGCCTTCAATAATCAGATACATGGCTGCATTGCTATGCCCGCGACGGAGCAAATAAGTCAGGTCTTCATGCACTTCTTCCGTAGCAATACCCGCAATCAAACCAAGTTCGTCTACCGAAAGATCCGCGAATAAAGACACTTGCTTCAAAAATATAACTTTATCCAGCATCGTTAAAAATTTGCGCTCTTCTCTCATATCAACACGCTCCAATGAACTTAGTGCGTAACTGGCAATCTCACTGAGCCAATCATCCGACCATAATCTAGCCTCTTGTATAATAAGCATCGGCGCTTGTTTGACCGAGCTGTTGTTCGCTGCATCTTGCTTCAAAAGTTCCAGCAAAGCCAGCGCTAATCGGCGGTCACCAAGCCCTTCTGCGAGCACTTCCAACCCATTGTCGCGTACCTCTTCGCTGTCATCCTCCGTAGCTTCGCGCAAGGTCGCAACCACACGCTCGTCTGCGAACTTCGCCATGACAGCCCAGGCACCGCCAACCAGCGCTTGGTGAAGTTCTGTGCAGCGCTGGCCGGCAAGCTCGGCAAGCCCCTTCATCCCCAGCTCATACAGCGCTGTAGGCAGGGCACGTTCCTGCGTGGAAGCCAGCATCCGGTTTACGCAAGGATCGACAAGCTGTTTGCGCAGCATGCTTTCATCGAGCAGCTCCGCGAGCGCCGTCACAGCCGCGTTCCAGATAAACGGGTTCGCGTGGTTCACGTACGTCAGCAAGGCAGGCAAGGCATTATCGCCCATATCGACGAATGCTTGCAAAATCGCTTTGCGCATCTCTTGATCTGCAAGCGGCACCATGGTCAGAAGAAGCGGAATAGCTTCCACATGCTGGAGCTGCCCGATGCAGTGCGCAGCGGCAACCTTCACAGCCGGACGAGGGTCATCCAGCAATGACAATACCCACGCCGCATACGAGTGAAGCTTCAAATCAGCGACGGTATGACAGCCATAGACGGCCCACTCACCGCCGTTGTCGAGCATTTTGATAATCGCTTCGTCACAAGCTTGATAGCTTTCTTCGCTCTCCAGCGCATAAAGCGCCTTAACCCCCTCGTGCACCACTTTCGGATGATTATCCAGCAGTTTCACACGAATGAAGAAATGGGATTGGCTGCGCAAATGAGTCGCTTTGGAAATGAGCTTCACACTTTCCGCACGCACTTCCGGGTCTTCATCCTCCAGGAAAGAGGCGACTTGCACGAGATCTTGAATCGTCGCGCCCTGCAGATTCATGGCTCTTAGCACAGCTAGACGAATTCGCGAGCTTTCCTCGCCGATCATACCGATCAAGTGAGGCAGGAACGCCGAATCTTTCGCTTTCCCGATGACTTCTAGCGCAAGCTCGCGCACATAGTCATTGGGGTGCTTGAGATATCCAAGCATCGCGGACAACGCCTTGGAACTGCGAATCCCCCCAATGAAGGAGCCTGCAATCTCCGATAAATCGGCGTGCAGGGATTGCACGCTTTTCACCAGCTCACGGACATACAGATTTCTGCCAAACCAGGCAACAACAACGAGAATCGCAGCTACAGCCACTCCTAACCAAGCTAGTGGAGACAGTTCGAGCCAACCAAAGGAATGCAGCAGGGAGAGCAGAGACCCGATTAAAATCCCGCCGGAAGCCGCTACACCCTGAGCAAAATAGCGGTAGCCGTCCCTTTTGGAGATCGGCATCATTTTGAAAAACAACTGATAACAAGGCTCGGCAATGTAGTACAGCAAAATATAGAAAACAGCATAAGAGCCTGATACCATGAAAAGTCCAAGCGATTGATTCAAGAACATAGCCGTCAGTCCAAAGCCTCCGAAGAAAATGACGGTAATGGCGAGCAGCATATTGCTTGCGCCAAGCCAATTCATCAAGCGCGTTGAGACGGTTTGCAACAGCAGGCAAAACGTAAACTGAATAGCGGTAATTAAGCCATAGAAGGAAGTCAGATCTCCTTCTGCCGGAAATTTGGCTTCAGCAGCCGTAAAGTATTGATATTCCATCATAAAATAAACAGCCGGCATCAGTGTCATCAAGGCAACCGCACAAAGCAGAAACGGGCTGCGCAGCATCTGTTTGGCATAATAGCCAGCTGGAAGCTGTGTTTCTTCTTTGGGATCAGCAGCGCTCTGCGTCTTGAGACGAATATCTTCCTTCAATGTCAAGGGCACCAGATAGCGGGCTAACGCTTTGCGAAAGAAAATAAATCCGAACACCATTAACACCGGTGCTAGCGCATAGACAGCTTCGGTACCTAACAACTTACCGATTTGGTGAGCGATCAAACCCGCGGTAATCCCGCCTGTTGTCGTTGAAGCAATAAACACAGGCATCATTCGCTTCGCTTGCTGGGTTGGGCACAAATCAAATGCTGTGCTCCACAGCAGCAGCGTCAGCTGCCTGACAACAAAGTTCGAGGAGAGAAACAGAATCGGATAATAGAAGCGAAAATCAATACCGCCTGCCTTGAATCCAAGCAAAACAGCGCCATTGAGTACAAGCAGTCCAATCATGATCAGGTACAGGGTCGTCATCATTCTGGCTTTGGGCAGGCGGTTTGCCAGTTTGGCTAGCAACCAGCCCTCCAGCGGCATAATAGCCGCTTCGACAATGTAGATATAGGGCAAATACTGCACACCGAATCGCTGGTTAAAAAGCGCCATGAATGCCGTATAGTTCAAGGATTCTGCGATCCCGCTGAAATAAAAGATCGGCAGCATCATCCATAGCTTGCGAATATCTTCCGTGCGCAGTCCCATCCATCTGGTTAAGCTTCCTTGCATATCATCAGGTCCAATCTATTGGTTCATCTGTCACTTGGACAGTGGTTTGTAGAAGGCTAATCTGGCTTCGCCTTCATAATAATAATTCGGATAGGTGCCGATGAGTTCGAAACCATTTAAGGCAAACATTTTTTGAATAGGCCGATACTCAGGCAGGTCACAGGTGTAAGTTAGTATGTATCGTCCCTCTGCTTGACGGGCAAACGTTTCAAGTGCTTGAAACAGAATTTTGGCAAAACCATGTCTCCGATAATCCCGATGGACGGCCAAATAATCCCATAAGAACCCTCCGGATTGATGTTCATTCTCCTTGCAGCTGGTTACGGCGATAATCTCGCCTTCCTCATTCTCCATATACCAATGCCGATGATTGCGCTGCGTTAAGCTAAGCAGAGGAGCATGACGGAAATGTTCCAGTTCTCCCGGTGTATGCCTTTGATCATCAAAAGAGACCGGCGAGAGATAAAAATCCGTGATCCGCCTCGCATCTGATTCCGTCGTTAATTCGCGTACGTGCATGCCAGTTTCGCTCCTTTGTTATCAAGAAACAGATAAGGTACCATTCCACTCAGCTGTTGTACCATGTTGGAAAAATTCATCGCATAAATAGAAGTACAGCTGTGCCGCTTTATCTTGACGGTTCTGCTTAATAACCATCAGGAAAGCTTCTCTTGCGTCATAGAAACGTCCCACTTGATAGAAGGTGACCGCTTGCTCGAACAGCACTTTCGTCTTATCTTTCAAGGTACGAATCGTATCCAAATCCCCTTGATAGACATCGAACAGATGGAGCGGTTCTTTGACCCCTTCTACCTGTATCAAGCCCAGATTCCGATATTGGAATCCTGCCGGCTTTTCCAGAGATTGAATGACGTAATCGGTAATCAGAATGGAAGCGCCTAACGGCTCAGTCATTTTCTCTAGCATCGTAGCGACATTGACCCCATCCGAGATAACGTTGCCTTCCAAGCGCTGTTCTTCCCCAATAATTCCGAGGCGAAGCGGCCCTTTGTGCAGGCCAATGCCGAAATCAATAGGCTGGTAGCCGACTTTGGCACGATGAGAATTGTAGATTTCCAGTTCTTTGCGCATTTCAATGCAAGCCAGCAGTGCTTCATCAGCTTGATTTGGGAATAACGCCATGAAACCAGCGCCCAAATATTTATTCATAAGCCCTTGGTGGTTGCGAACATAAGGACCGAACCGTTTGAGAAACGAGTTGACGAAATTGAAATTTTCTTCCGGCGTAAGCCTCTTCGAAATATGGAAAAATCCGCGAATATTAAAAATTAGAATCGACATATTCTTCTCGACTTGATCACCGAGCGCAACATCCAGAATGCTTTCTTTATTCAGGAAATGCAGAAACTGCTGCGGCACGAATCGATAGTACGCTTGACTGAAATTCTCCACCTTCGTGATATAATCCCGGATGCGCGCGGCCATCGTATTGACGCTATCGCCCAAATCCGAAACTTCATCTCTCGTGTTAATGGTAACGACTGTATCCCAATTGCCCTTGGCGATCTCCCCCACACTGTTGCGCAGCTTGCGAATCGAGGATAGCAGGACATACGTCATAAGGAAAAGCACCAGCAGCAGACCGACAGAGATCAAAGCAATATTGCGAATGATGGAATTCAGCACCGTTTGGCGATGCTTGAGTATGCCGTCCAGGTTCTTGCTCGTTTCGAACACTCCGACAATTTGGCCGGCTGAATTGAAAATAGGAGCAATAGCGTAACGCCACTCGCCTGAGAAATCCTGCCACTGCCCTTTGGCCGGCTTCCCTTCCAATACGACTTGCTGATTCTCCGGCGTTTGTTGGAACGGATTGAACATGTGCATCCCGTCATCATCTTCCAATATGCGATAAATGACGCCGTTTTCGTATTTATAAACAGCTTTGTAAAAGCCTTGGTTGTCGTCTTGATCATTGTTTTCGAAGACAGATTGAATCTTTTTGCGGAAGGATTGATAGATCGCGCCTTTGTAATCCAGCGGGGACGTGAGGCTCTCCAGTTTATCGCCATCGATCAGGTTTTGACCGTTTTTGGCCAGCAAAGTAAGCTCGCTGAAGGTTTCTTCTTCCATTTTCTTCGAAAAACTGTTGTAGATCACAGTGGACAGCAAAATCATAGATACCGCAATGACCGGCACAAGAATGAAGATTTGTTTCATCATCAGAGGCAATCTGCGATTCAGCAAATTGAAGAAAATAATTTTAATCGCAATGAGCAGCAAAATAACTCCCACAATCGCCAGAGACCACAGCAATATAACCTTCGTTCGCGCCGCATCGCTATACTGAGCCTCAACGAGCGACGGCGTAAGTGTGCCGTCCGGCAGACGACGATTGATTTGCGCCGATTCCACGATAATCAGACTGTCATCATCAGCAATACTGCTGGAGGTGGCGTCGAAAGCAAGCTCAACTCCGCTCGCTTTGGCCTTATCCTCGTTGACCAATTCCTCAATTACATAGGGTTGTTTGGGATCGAGCCTGGAGATGGTCTTACTGTTAAAATCAATAAAAATGAGCCGCCCATGATTGTCTAGATGCATGCTTTCGGGAAAATTGCGTCTGGTGCGATCGAGGCCCGGTACCGGATACACAAGCTCTGAGCGCCCATCTTCGAAGGCGCGATAAATCTCGCCGCTGCGTGTTGAGTAATAAATTTCACCGGGCTTAAAGCCATCGGCTTCGGATATGTATTTATTCGTTGGAAGCTTAACGGAGTAAGCAATTTGAGGTGTCGAGGAAGCCGTTTCTCCCACAGGCTCCCTGTATAAGGTGAGCTTGTCGGTCTCATCATTGAAAAAGTAAACCATACCTTGGCGAATCTGCACGTTGCGCAAGGAACCCAGACGATATCTACGGGCTTGTGAATCCGTATATTCTTGCGTAAACAAGCTGCGATCGAACTGACCTTCCGGTGTGTAACGCACGATCTGCTCGGATTTCACAGCTATGCCATAAGGGTCCAATAGCGTACGAATCGTATATAAATAGCCTTGATCGTCAACAGCCATATCATTAAACCGGTAGACTTCACCGTTCTTCCCCGTGTCACTGGTGATGGAGAATTGCAGGACACCCTTGGCATTAAGCTTATGAATGGTTTTCTTGGCATTATCGATGACGAATAAATTGTCTTGATGGTCAGAGATCGCCTTCGATAAACCGTCAAAAGGCATGCTTTTGTTAAAAGGCCATAGGGTAAAGCTATCCCTGTGCATACTCAGGTAGCTTCCTGCAGCGCCCAGAAGCAGCAGGACGAGCAGCAATGCCGCAATCGATTTCTTCATCGCTCTGTAATCTCCTCTTAATTGGCAATCTGAATAATTTGCGTAGGGGCGTTCCATTCCACCTGTAGGCCCAAAGATTCAGAAATGAATCTTAAAGGCACATAGGTCTTTCCTTCCAGAAGCAAGGCAGGCGCCTCGATTTGGTAAGGTTCTCCATCTATGTAAGCCGTAGCATTGTTGATCTGACAAGTAATGGCCGCATAATCCGAGCTGACCGTAACAGTCATGCTCTCTTGCTCCCAATCCACGGCCGCTCCGAATGATTCGGATACAGATCGTATAGGTAAATAGGCCTGCCCATTTATTATAACAGGCGGAGCGTCGAATTTGATGAAAATATTAGGTGAAAGAACATTTTCTGCCGGGATCGGTCGAATGCTGACATCAAGATCCTCGGGGATCGCTGTCGTCTGGGCAAGAGCGGCTGAAAGATCCGCGAGTTTCTGCAGTTCCTCGGCGCTGTATTTGGCCTTCTCCTGCTGCTGCAGCTGGCCCAGCAGCTTGCTGACCTGCTGCTCAAGCAGCGGCTGCACCGAGGAATCCAGCGGCATGCTGGCCGCCAATTCCTGCACGGCATCGAGCTGCGCGAACAGCGCATCCTTCTGCATCGACTGCGCAGCCTCGTCGACGGCGGCCAGCGAGCGGGTCAGCGTCGCGACCCGCTCTGCGTCCTGCTGCGCCTGCGCATCGCGCAGCGCAGCTTGCAGCTTCTGCTTCGCTGCGGCGAGCGAAGCCACGCCTTCGGATGCGCCAGCCTGCGCATCCGCGAGCTGCGCCTGCGTCGCCAGCAGCGGCAACAGCGCAGCTGCTGCCGCACTGGCATCGCCGGCGGCGATGGCTTGCTCCAGCTTCACCTGCTGGAGCTCAGCCTGCTCGGCCAGCTGATCTTCGCTGGCCTCAGCCTCGGCCCCACCACCCGGTTCCGCAGGCGGCTGCGCCCCTTCCTCAGCCAGCGCTGCGATCAGCGCGTCCGGGTTGTTCACCAGCTCCATCTGCTTGAGCGCTGCTCCGGCGTCGCCGGCAAGCAGCGCTTCCGCCATGCCGAGCCGGGCCTGTGCATCCTTCAGCTGCACCGCCAAATCCGCGATCTCGGTCAGCTTCATATCTGTGACCGCAGCGGCTTTGGCAGCTTCCAGCTTCACGATGTCCTTCTTCAAGGCATCAATCTGCTGCTGCAATTGTGCAGGCGTTTCTGCGGCGGCAATCGCGCCAGGCTTCGTTATTTCTACCGTCACCTTTAATGCGGCCGATTCTTCCTTCGAGAGTGCGGCCGAACTGCCTGAATCCGTCAGAACGCTTGGATCTACAGCATTATCGAGACCGAACCAACCTGCCCCCGGCTCCGAAGGTTGATAAAAAACCCCTTGCCCCGACTTGGCCATCGTCGCCGCAGCGGCATTGTAAGCCGCAGGTGTAAGTGCTTCAAGCTGAACTTTGTAGGAACCTATGATAACCGTGCCAAGTCCTGCGTCCTCTGCGGCAGACTCCCCGCTACCTGCGCCCGCCTCATTATTGATGGCGGCTGCGAGCTGACCCGAGTTCCCTTTGCCTTCAAGGGGAAACTCAGCAATCTTTTTCCCTTTTTGATACAGATTGACCTTGAGATTATCTATTTGACTAAATCTCAGTGTCAGATTCCGCACTGATTTCGTCAATTTCGTACGCTTGCCAATCGCATGACCGTCTTTGGTAAACACAGCGTACTCGGTTGCCCCCAGCTTTTTATTCACATTTAGGCTAAAATCACTAAGCAGCGGGCCGACCGCTGGCTTCAACTTCCACGTGCCCACAGGTGCTTGGGGTTTTTGCGATTTAACCGCTGCGAGCCCATCATCCAGATTGCGATACGGCAGGATGCCCTTTGTCAGCGTTTGACTAACAGCCCCGCCCGTATCCAAATCCAGCTTGCCTAAAGCCGTTTTATAACTAACCTGCGCAGCAAGTATCTGTCTATCCGCCGTAACCACGGCTTCTTGGAACGCTGGAAGCTCATCTGTTTTCATCAGACTTAACTTGACCTTTTGTGCAGCCTTATCTAAATTGGTTTTGGCATTGTCGCGATCGCGCAGAGCTTGGGCATAGCCCTCTTCGGCTCCTTTGGCTTCAAGAAAAGATTGCCTCACGGCAGCGATCACCGCTGTTCGACTTTCTTTTTCCTGCAGCACCGCTTTGTTCTGCTCCATCGTCGCAATCGGCAGCGCATCCCGCAGATCGTCCAAATAGCGAAGTCCGTCAAACTCTCCTTGGAGCAGAGATTTGGGAATCGGTATGACACCAAGCAGCAGGAAAAAACCTTCCCAATCTTTCTTCACCTGCGCTAGCGTCGTTTCATAGCTGGCCATAAACAATTCCATGTCCACATCCTGCGACTTATACATGCCGTCCATGACCTTCATTCGTGCGGGACCAAATTTCGAACTGTATAAATTACGGGTCGTATTCAGCTTGTTGTCAGCCAAACGGCGAGCCTCCGAATCTTTGAGCAAATTGACTGTTGATTTCAGCGCGCTTGCTATGTAAGCGGGCAGTTTGTCTTGCTTCAAATCTGCATAATCGGGTTCAAAAGAAAGCTCGACCTTATTTTCCATCTCGATATTCAGCAGCTTGCCGAGCGCTAACCGACTCGATTTGGCCGACAGTTGTGCTTGTTTGTAAGCGGAAGATGCCTTCTCCAGCGCCGTGTCCGCTTTCTCCTGTTCGGCTGCATCTGCAAGTCCAAACTTGCGCTTCTTTTTCACTGTGTCCACAACCGTCTTGGCTTCTTCCCACCGCTTGCGCGCTTGCTCTTCCGCCGCCGCATCCTGATAAGTTGTTAAATATGCTTTCTGAACATCGATCTGAACGGAGTTCATCGACTGCCGCAGTGTTTCCTCGGCAAGATACAACCCTTTGGCCGCCTCCGGCACCTTCAAACGCGTCAGCAGATCCTGACTTAAATTGCGTGGCTTGGCAAAAAGACCGGAAGCTTTGGCCTCCTCGCTTTTCACCGCATGCCGGGCTTGTTCCAGCTCTATTTTTTTCTGCAAAATATCTGTCCGTGCATCCCGCAACACCGCGCTGATTTTGACCCCCTGAGCCATCGCTTCCTGCATCGTTAAGGTTTTTACCGTCAACGCTTCCACGCGGGGACCATTTGTCAATAATGATGATGCTCCGAGCAGTAGAATAAGACCCCATTTTACCCATTTGACCTCGAACACACTGATTCCCTCCGCTCCGCATTTCTCTCCTTTTATAGTACAATATCTCCTTCACTCTCGCACTCACTTTTGGAGAAAATTAGCGAAACCCATCGAATATAGTAATAGATTGCTGCTGAACCGCTTTTCTAGTAGTATGAAAGTAATAGAATTGCAACGAATAGGAGAGATCCGAATGGGAAACCTCGTCTGTGGCGGAGCGATGCTGCAATGCTCGTTCGGCGCTGCGCCCGGCACCCTGATGGTGCTGCCAGCCAATATGGTCATGACCGCGATGCCAATAGCCAATATTATGGATAATAAGCCTCTGGTGAACATTTTACCGTTTGGCATGTGCAACTCCCTGGCTAATCCGACTGTGGCTGCCGCTACTGCCGCTGCGTTTGGCGTGCTGACCCCCATGCCCTGCCTACCTGTGACCGCTGCTCCCTGGGTTCCCGGCTCACCAACCGTGCTCGTCGCCAACATGCCCGCTCTGAACAATTCCTCCAAGTGCATGTGCAACTGGGGCGGCGTCATTCAAATCCAACATCCTGGTCAAATGACCATCCAAGTCCCATAACTTTATCGCCATCACCCCATTAATCATCCCCACTAGGAGTGAACACATTTGGAGATCCAGCCGGTCAAAACGATTGAAAAAGTGCTAAGGCCCGTCGTAGCACCGTTCATCGGTCATGTCATGAAAGCCATCGCAACTATTGGAAGACTCCCTAAATTAGCGATTATCAAGTTCCAGCAGATCCTGAGAGTCATGCTGCAAACACGTGAAACTTCACTCAAAAACTATGTGCTGATCGGCTCCTACTATATTTCCAAACGCCTGCTGCTATTCGTCACCCTGCTGATTCTCGTATTGATCTTTTTTATCTTTATCCGCCCGCCGGCGATCGTGAACAAATGGCTTCATCGCGTGCCAATTCTCCAAGAGAACTCAACCAAATTGACCAGCTTCTCGGGCAGCGGCAAAGTGGTTGGCACGGAAAAAGATGCCCGCTATGAAGGCGATTTGGTCGACGGCCTGTACGCCGGGAAAGGCAAGCTGTTCCACAAAAACGGCCAAATTGCTTATGAAGGCGATTTTGAAAAAGGGCAGAAATCAGGCAGCGGCTCCGTCTACGACGAGCATGGCACCTTGCAGTACAAAGGCGCTTTCGCCGGCGATGCCTATAATGGAGCTGGCACGCAGTATGATCAGAACCAGAAAGTGCTGTACATCGGTGAGTTTCAAAATGGCAAATACGGCGGCGCCGGGAAATTATTTGCGCCCAGCGGCGATCTTAAATATGAAGGCGCGTTTAACGGAGGACTCTACAACGGAGCTGGCAAGCTGTTCACCTCTGGCGGCATCGCCCTCTACGAGGGCGAATTTGCGGCCGGTCAGTACAGCGGCGCCGGGAAGCTGTTTGATCCGAAGGGCCTTCTCATCTATGAAGGCGGCTTTAAGAACGGCAGCTATTCCGGAGACGGCACGGAGTTCTATACGAATGGCCTGATCAAATACAAAGGCCAATTCCTTGCAGGCACGTATGGCGGGGAAGGCACCGCATACGATGACAAAGGCGTGCCGCGTACCAAAGGCACGTTCCAAAGCGGCGCGCTGAATGGCGCCGGAGAGGCGTATAACGAGTTGGGCAAACTCGTCTACAAGGGCGATTTCAAAGCCGGCGTCTATGACGGCATTGGCACGTTGTTCGATGCAGACGGCGCGCCGCTGCTGCGGAGCTTTTTTGCAGGCGGCCAGGCCAGCCTGCAGAGCTTCCTCGGTTTGTCCAGCAAGAAAGTCGAAGACTTGCTGGGCAAACCTGGCGAAGTGACGCTGCAGGATGCGAGCGTCCTGCTTGCAGGGCAGGAGCCGCCGGCGACGAGCGACTCCGCTGCTGCGGAGTCGGCGGCCGCTGATCCAGCGGGTGGCACGGGTGGCGTCGCGGGTGCTGGCACGGGCGACGCCGGAGTATCAGCAGCAAGCGTTAAGCTGCTGCTGAGCTATCCGGCCTACCAGCTGTCGCTGCTGGTCGAGCCGTCCAAGGCCAATCCCAAAGAGGCCGTCGTGACCTCCCTCAGCATTTGGGGCTCGAAGCCATTGGCGCTGCTGCAGCCAGTCATCGAGACCGTCAAAAAGCGCGGAGAACCTAACGATGCCGGCTACAGCGTGATGGAAACAGCCGTAGGCGCCGGAACTGGCGCCTACGCGAACACCTACTACAAAGGTGATTATCTCTTCACCTTCACGTACTTCAACAAAACCAAAGAAGCCCACCTGCTGCAGGTGAGCTCCACCAAATAAAGCAAAGGCTGCCTCCGAATATTGCTCTCGGATGGCAGCCTTCTTTGTGCGAATGGTTGGAATCTCTACGCACATAAGCCGAATTGCATTGGAGTAAATCCAATACAATCCGCTAATGAAGCAAAACGAGCCTATTAGACGCGCTTCGCATCGTCAACAATCTAGCTACTCTCCCTTGCAGCCGCTCTACAATGCCAGCTTGCCCATAATCGTCGGGCAATCGGCCCCAGTCGCCGAAGGCAAGTTGTTCGGCACGCCGTGAATGAAATCGTTGCCGAGCAGAGCGAACAGAATCGCTTCCTTGGCATCGCTGGAAATACCGAGTTCATCAGAGGTAAGAATCGCTTGCTCAGGGAGCAACTCCTGCAGCATGCATAGCAGTGTACGATTGCGCGCACCGCCGCCGCTCACGATGACTTCCGCCATATCATATTGCGGGAAGATGAAATCTTGGTATGACCGTGCGATGGAATGCGCTGTGAACGCCGTCGCTGTAGCGACGATATCTTCATGAGCAAGCCCGCGCTCCAAGGCAGCTTTGAGCCATGCCGCGGTATACGCTTTGCCGAACAGTTCGCGTCCCGTTGTCTTGGGTGGAAGCTGCGTGAAATAAGGATGAGCCAGCATCTCCTCGAGCATCTCTGTGTTCACTTGCCCGCGAGCTGCCCATGCGCCATCTGCATCATAAGACAGCTTGCCCTCGGACAGCTCGTAAACCACTTGGTCCATAATCATATTGCCCGGACCCGTATCGAAAGCGATGAGGTTGCCAGCATCCGTTGCAGTTCCCGTCCCTTGAGCCGGGATCGCCGTGCAATTGCCAATCCCGCCGATATTCTGCAGGATGCGCCCTTTGGCAGCGTCTCTGAACATAATAAAATCACCATAAGGCGCAAGCGGAGCGCCTTGACCGCCAGCCGCCATATCGGCGGTGCGGAAGTCGCCTACGACGGTCACGCCCGTCCGCTTGGCGATGACGGATAGATCGCCGATTTGCAGCGTCGATTTCGGTAGAAACGGATTGGTTTCATCTGCTACAGGGATGTGCCAAACCGTTTGACCATGCGAGCTGATGAGATCGATCTCATCCACCCGCATGTTGGCCGCTGCGGCAGTTTGCACAACCGCATCAGCAAATTTCTCCGCGATGGCAAAGTTCATGCCGCATAGAAGAGCTACATCCGAATGCTCAATTGAGCACATCTGTTTGAGCTTTTCGCGCAATTCGTCATCATACGGGAAGCTTTCGAAATGGAGCAGCCGAACTTTGGCATCGACGCCGCAGCCATCGATGCGAACGATGGCCACATCGATGCCATCAAGGGAAGTACCCGACATGAGGCCTGCAACCGTCAGCGACGTTTGTTTCAAAAGGGATGGAAGGTTCACAGTTCGTCCCCCCATCTCCAGCCTGCGGGATAATCCGCGCCGAGCGTGATCGGCAGGCGCCCTTGCGGGATCAACTCACCCAACAAGCATCTTGCTATGCTTTGCAGCGCCAATGGACGGCTTTCGTACGCGGCGATGAAGGTAGAAATATCCGGCAGCTCAAGCAGGTCGTAAGGCACGCGCAGCGCGACGACGATCAGCGGCTTGCCGAGCTCTTGCAGAGCGCGCACGAGTTCAACCTGTGCGGGGTGGAATCTCGCGTTGTACGTGCCGACAACGATCTGCTCTACATGCTGCGCGTCGGCGAGTACTGATGCGTGGAGCTCGCTGACGTCTTGCAGCGGCAGCACGCGATCGAGCACGTCAAGGCCGTGCTCAGCCAGCGCAGCTCCCAAGCTCGCAGGCCCCGCGTAGGCTTCGTCGACGCCCGACGAAACGGCTGCTGCCACGGTGACGGCGAGCGTTCTTGCGCGCCGCAGTGGCAGCAGCTGGTGCTCATCCTTGACGAGCGTGATGCTCGCCTCGCTCAAGCGCTGTGCGACCGCGCAGTGCGCGGCGGTCCCCACATCTGCTGCTGCGCCGAGCTGCGGCCCAACTACGCCTCGCCGCTCCTTGAGCGCGAGCAGTCTGCTGACGGAAGCGTCAATCTGCGCTTCCGTTATTCGCCCCTCGCTCACAGCCTGCTCGATCGCGGCAATGGCAGAGATCTGGAGGTCTCGTCTATGGCTGATCAGAATCAGATCAGCGCCAGCCTCGACCGCCATGACGCTGGCTTCAACCGTGCCATAATGCTCCGAGATGGCGTGCATTTCCATGCAGTCTGTCATCACAACGCCTTCGTAGCCCAGTTCTTCACGCAGCAAATCGGTTAACACCGATTTGGATAAAGTCACTGGCAGCTTTTGCGACTCCAACGCCGGGAAATAAATGTGCGATGACATGATCGCATCAACGCCATTTTCAATGGCTTTTACAAAAGGAACTAACTCCACTGCGCGAATCCGTTCTTGGTCATGCGTAATGGTCGGCAAGTCCAAATGGGAATCCACGCTCGTATCCCCATGTCCTGGAAAATGTTTAGCCGTCGCGACAACATTCGCATCTTGATAGCCAGCAATCGCCTGTTGACCGAATTCAGCCACTAGCTGACTGGACTCCCCAAAGGAACGCACCCCTATAACCGGGTTGTCCGGATTATTATTAATATCCAGCACTGGTGCGAAATTGAGATTGATGCCCAGTGTTCTCAGCTCAGTCCCCGACACGAAGGCCGATTCATAAGCAGCGTGATTAACGGGAGCTGCCTCATTCCTTGCTCCTGCTTCCGCACTCCCCAAAACACCTGCGGCCAAGGCCATTTGCCCTGGCATCAAAGCGACACCTTCCGTAATCCGGGCTACCATCCCGCCCTCTTGATCGATCGAAATCCACAACGGCACGGTGTCTGCATGTTCAGCAATTTGCTGTAAACGGTTCGATAAGCCAGCAACCTGCCCGGTATTTTCCACATTACGCGCAAAATAAATAACACCGCCAATACGGTGCTCTGTTATGAGCGTCTCCAGTTCTTCCGTTGCGGCTGTGCCTTGAAACCCGCATAGCAGCATCTGTCCTATTTTCTCTCGCAAAGTCATCGTATGAACCTGTTTCATCCGCTATCTCTCTCCCTTATCCGAACACTCTTGTCAGCTATCTTCCCAGACGGTTTAAGGCCATCCATACCGCACCGTTAGCTGCATCGTTTTTAGCTGTTATACACGTTAACTGTGGATAAATCTCCTTCAGCTGCGCAGCGAACAAGCTCTGCACATAGGTGTTTTTCATCAGAACACTCCCCGCCATGGCGAGAGATCCCCTTTGCAGAGACAGCTTCTCAACGACAGGAACGGCGATTTCACATAAAGCCTGTGCGCTTTTAGCAGCAATGCCTAGAGCTGCTTTATCGCCAAGCTCACAAGCTGCCGACAGTATAGGAGCAAGGGCCGCAATATCTTTCTTGTTCGTCTGTTTGTCGTACACAAACCCAATAATCTGCTGGACAGACGAAAGGTGAAGCTGTTCATACACCATGCCCGTTATAACGGTTTCTGGCAAGCGGCCATCCTGCGAACGGACCAATGCGGCGAGCAAATCGCGCCCGATGCTGTAGCCGCTGCCCTCATCGTCAATCAGGTAGCCATAACCGCCGCTGCGGTGAGTGAAGCCCGCTTCATTTCTGCCATAACAAATCGACCCGGTACCTGCAATAAGGATAATCCCGAACTCACTTTCATGAGCGCCGCATAGCGCCGTTTCCTGATCCCCTGTTATAAGCAGCTCTCCCTGATAACCACAGGCTCGAACATTCGCCTCCAGCCGGGCGATAACCGAAGGATTACTGACTCCTGCTGCTCCAATAACAATTTGCGCGCACGCATCAAGTCCCTCGCAAACAGCAGCAATCGTTTCGAAGATCTCTTGCAAACTTTGGCGAATACTAAGCTCGTCTTGTCCGTTATAGTTAATAGCACCGGATGTGAAGGCGTGTACCAACTTGCCGGTCTCATCTGCCACATTTACGGCGGTTTTGGTGCCGCCGCCATCAAGTCCTGCGACATATCTCTTCATCTGAACACGTCCTTTGTTCTTGGGTGCGCTTATGGATATAAATGATATCGCTCTTTGATTTGTCCAAAGCGTTGGCTTTCCTCACGAAATTGCTCCAGCAGCGCCGGAACATCCACGCTGTCTTCCCGGTATGCCTTATCACCGCCCAATAAATCAATAAAAGGCCGCGATCCCTCTTTCACCGGTGGCAGAAAAGCGAATTGTTCATAGTTGTTTTTGATCGCAAACAGTAAAGCAACACCGGTCTCTAATGGCCGTATCGTCCGTGCATCGAGCACATGCAGCTGTACGCCACTGCAGGGCTCTCCTTGAAACTTGGAGAATGTCGGTTTGAAATAAACCGGACGGAACAGAACCCCCGGCAGCTTCTTCGCGTTCATATCATCCGCCAGCTTCTGGGCATCGATGAATGGCGCTCCAACGATTTCGAAAGGGACCGTTGTCCCTCTGCCCTCAGATAGATTCGTCCCTTCGAACAAACAGGTGCCAGGGTAGAGCAAGGCGGTCTCAAACCGCGGAATCCCCATGGACGGCATCACCCACTGGCGGCCTGTTTCAGGAAACAGCATCTGCCTCTCCCAGCCTTGACAGCGTACCACATGCAGCTCGCATTGCCAGTTCATTTGATCATTCACCATTGTGGCTAACTCACCAACCGTCAGGCCATATCTGACACAGAGCGGATAGTTGCCTACAAAGGATTGGTAACCCAGTTTTAACTGATTCCCTTCTATGGTCACACCATCTAAGGGGTTAATCCGGTCCAAAATGACAAAAGGCTTGCCTGCCCTCGCACAGTCTTCCAAAGCATACAGCATCGTATAAATAAACGTATAATAGCGAACACCTACATCCTGGATATCATAGACCACCATGTCGACTTCATCCAGCATGGCTTGCGTTAACCGTTTGGAATCTTTGCGATATAAACTATAGACCGGCACTTTGGTTATCGGATCCAGATACGTTTCTACCTGAGCGCCAGCAGCTTGATCTCCACGCACCCCATGTTCAGGGGAAAATAAAGCGGTTAGCTGGAATTGTTCATGTAAAATTTGAATCGTGGATACAAAGCCACTGTTTAATCCGGTTGGCGCGGTGATGAGACCCAAACGTTTCCCTTTGAAGAGATGTGCATACTGCCTGATACCATCGATACCGTTAAGGATCATTGCCATTTCCTCACTCCTGTTTGATTGAAAAAAACCTCTGCCCGAGCCTTATGTTGGATAAGCGGCTGCGTGCAGAGGTCGGATACTGTCTATAATTCAGTTTTGAGCACACGCATATTTTCTTCCGGGATCATGAACGTTTGTGCATATTGCTTTCTGGCTTCCAGGCCGCGGACTCTCATCAAATGTTTGTAATACTCCAAATACTGGAATGATTTGCTGCCTGTTACGAACCAATGCGTAGATACCGCCTTCACCCATAGATCATAAGCTTCTACGTCGAAGTCGACATACACATACGGACGATAGTCGACCGCATCCTCCCAGTTCTCGGCATAATACAATCTCTGGGCAAAATGTGCCGGAAGCTCCCGCTCGAACGTCGGCAAGGCGGCAAAAAAGCGGGCATCGTTCACGATACGGTGCGTTGTCATATGATCCTTGTGCATGCTGTTCTTCCAATGGGTAATAATTACGTTAGGTCGAACCTGACGAATGACATCGCATACACGGAAACGCATCTCTTGGGTATCCGGCAGTTCGCCGTCCGGAATATCGTCGAATACGAACGCTTCCCCGCCCAGCATCTCGGCAAACGTCTTGGCCTCTTTCACTTTCTGCACGCGGTATTCAGCCATATCTTGTCCTGCCGGAACACCGCGTTCGCCTGCCGTCAGTGCCAGGGTCGCAATGCGATCCCCCTTCAAAAAGTGGCTTGCCAATACGCCCCCTGCCGTTAATTCGGCATCGCCCACGTGGCCCCCAATGGCCAGAATCGTTAACTTTTCTTCGCTCATGATACAAACTCCCTTCTCATAACAGAAAATTGTTTGACGGTTGTAAAACCAGCTTTTTCATAAATGCGGATTGCCGGATTCGTACTGCCGGTATACAAAGACATATAATCGGTTTGAATCGCATGAAAAGCTTCACAAAGCTTGAAGAAAAGGATGCTCCCTAACCCGTGTCCTTCGTGATCAGGAAGAACACCGATGCCGGCGAAATATCCACGGCCGTTCGCTTGCCGAATGACCGGCCCAGCGAATCCGACGGGTTCGCCTTTATATGCAGCAATGACCACAGGCACACCGTCTGCCACGCATTGCCCGATTTGCTTTTGCCATAGTACATTATTAAAGCCATTAAGCATATGATCAACGCCCGCATGTTTCATGGGGTCAAATAAGGCCACCTGATAACCCTGGGCACCAGCTTTGTCTTCCTTGGCTTTAATCTCTTGCGGAAGGGTGAACCCTGCTAGGTTCAAGTACATCGCACACTGTTTGGCCCGTTCCTGATAGCCATGCGCAAGCAGGTACGCATACAACCTGCTATCTACCGGCACGCCAGGCGCATTGTTGTGTTCATGATTAGGTGTATCCGGTATATACCATGGAAGCAGCATTGGGTTAAAGAATAGGATGTCTGCCTGTTTTTTGCCCAAGTGAATGAAGCGCTGCTCCAAAGCAGCTAACAACTCCCCGTAATTTCCATCGTTTTGGTGCGGTTGCGCCAACACGATACAGGTGATATAGCCTGCCACATCGCCAAGCGGCAAATCATCGCCCGTGCATCCGCAAGCAAATCCTTGGACTTGATCTGACACCAATCGAACAAACGTATTCTTCTTATCGAAATAAGGGTTGGATAAGAAAATCTCATCGAAGCTCTGCCGCGTCAGCTCTTTGTAGCCATCACGGACAGCTTCCTCATTCCATAGATCAATAACATCTTGTGTGTATGAATCATCCCAGGACACAATCATGATGATATGCTGCCTCCCCCGAAGCCTTGATTAACCTTTCACCGCTCCAACTGTTACACCTTCTAAGAAGTATCTTTGCAAGCTGAAGAACAGGATAAACATCGGCAATGCTGAGATCGTTGCACCAGCCATCATAGGCGCGATGAACGTCGTATTGGCGAAACGGAAGTTTTTCAAACCCACCTGAATCGTTTGCATATCCATCGTATTCGTGACGAGAAGCGGCCAGAAGAACGTGTTCCAGCTGTCCATGAAAGTCAGAATCGCCATAACGGCGAGAACCGTTTTCGACAGTGGCAGGATAATTCTCCAGTAGATCTCGAACTGGCTGCAGCCTTCAATTTTGGCAGATTCCATAATTTCATTCGGGATGCTGCTCATAAACTGTTTGGCTAAGAAAATATTATAAACCGTGACAATACTCGGCATAATTAATGCGCTGTACGTATTTTGCAGTTCAAACACGTTAACAACCAAGATGTACAAGGGAACTTGTGTCACCTGATAAGGAATCATCATCGAAACAAGCAGCACAGCGAACAAGGGACCTCTTCCTTTGAAACGAAGCTTGGAGAAGGCATACCCGGCCATACTGGCAAAAATCACGTTCGAAATCATCACCGTTGTGGCAACGATTAGCGAGTTCAAGATCCAGCGATACGAATATTCACTGTAATCAAAGAAGAATTTGAAAGAAGCGAATGTAAATTTACTTGGCAAAATAGAATAACTGACCGCCCCGGCCTCGACCGGATCCGCAAAGGAAGAGATCACCATGAAATAAATTGGAAATATGGTCGCCAAAGCGAAAAGAAGAAGGGCGATAAAAATGATTGTATTTCGCGTAGTCTTGACTTTCGGATTTCCTGCATGATTGCTGTACAATGCCATTTTTGTATCCCCCCTTCTTAATACTCGACGTCTTTGCCGGCATATTTAAACTGAATAACCGAAATTCCTGCGATGATAACCGCTAGTATGAGTGATTGCGCGGCTGCTTTACCGAATTCGAAATAGGTGAAAGCATTGTTGAAAATCAGCAAGCCAACCATCGTGGTGGCATTGTTGGGCCCGCCACCTGTCATCAGATAAGCGTTCTGGAACACTTGGAAGGAAGCGATGACACCCGTTACTAACAGAAACAGCGTAGCTGGTTTCAAGGCAGGAATTACGATATAGCGAATTTTCTGAAAGAAATTGGCTCCATCGAGCTCTGCCGCCTCGTAATACGCATCATCTATCCCCAATAATCCCGCTAGGTAGATAATAATGCTGGTACCGTGACTGGATAGCCAGGACATGAGAACCAAAGAGAACATAGCCGTGCTGCTTGAACCCAGCCAGTTTTGATTGCTGAAGCCGAAGAATCGAATCAGCTGATTAAAAATTCCGCCTTCCATTGGATCGAAGATCCATAGCCATACGACGGATAACGCGACGCCAGAAGCAACGACTGGCAAGTAGTAAACGGCTTTGAAGAAGGACTGCGTTTTCTTCCTGAGCGGCAGAATCAATATAGCGATTGCCATGGATAAAAGTAGATTCACAGGAACGGTAAGAACGGTATATAGGAGCGTATTGCCCATTGCTTTCCAAAATAAAGCATCTTTCAATGAATTCGTATAATTGTCCAAACCAACGTAGGTGGAACCTAGCGGCTTATACTCCTGCAAACTAATCATAAAGGCGCTGACAACCGGGTAAGCGGTAAACATGGCAAAGGCCACCAATGCTACAGCAATGAAAGCGTACCCCCAGGCTCCTTCTCCTTTGATTCTCCTTCTTTTTATCGATCCGGCGATATTAGCCATACTGTCAAACCCCCTTTCAGAAAACTCATGTTAAAATAGTTCGGATAGTCGCACTTTCGATACGCGACTATCCGAAGGGTTGGTACCTAGATTAGTCTTTCACAATTCCGTTGTCACCAAACGCGGCAATGGCCGCTGTTTTAACAGCTTCGTACATCGCTTCTGCCGTAATCTCACCAGCAATTAAGCCTTGGAATTTAGGTACGATAACTTCTGTTTCTAGTTTAATTGCTTTAGCCCCAAGGTCACTCGGGATATCAGGACGAGCTGGTGTTGCATTTTTAAGCATATTGTCAACAGCAATGACATTGTCTGCACTGCGATCAATTTTCATGCTTTCAGCTGCTTTTTTACCGCTTTGTGTAATGTGCGCTGCGAACAAATCATTGTTCGTCGTTGCTGCAACTTTGCCGCTAGCTAAGAAGTAAGCCGCTTTGACGACATTCGCTTTGTGCTCAGCTGTTGGTTCTTTTTTGCCGCGGAAAGTCACATAGCCGTCTACGACTGTGCTGGATGAAGGTTTAGCTCCTTGGAACGTTGGAGCTGGCAATACGATGTAATCGACAGGAATACTGCCTTTGACAGCACTGCCGTCATTCGCTGTAATTTTGGCGTTGTTTGCTTTCGCTGAATTCTCGAACGTTGCCAAACCTTTACCCGTAATCATCGTTTGACCCGTCAAGAACATATTCCAGCGTTTTCCTGCATCAACAGAGCTAAGCTCTTTGGGCATGGAGCCGTCATCAATTAACTGACGAAGATTTTTGAGCAATCCCAAATAGTTTTTGCTTGTGTATGCATATTTCAAATCTTTATCAAACGGAGCTGGCATACCTGCATTTTTGGCCATAATACCTAAATAATCTTTGGCAGCAACACCTTTGGTAGCGAATACAAAGCCGTATGTGCTCGTTTGACCATTCTCTTTAATAACACCTTTTTTGATCGCTTCACGGAACTCCTCGAATGTCCAACCGTTTTGTTGAACTTTCTTCCAGTCGATACCCGCTTTTTCCAAATACGCTTTGTTACCGCCCAGGGCGTGCACTTCCATATAAGCCGGGAAGCCGTAGAGGCCTTTGCCGTTCTTCATATATTCAAGCGGCGCCTTGTCGTAGTCAGCAACCATTTCTTTGGTCGCTGTATCGGTGATATCAAGTACCATGCCTTGCTGCACATATTTGGAGATGCCTTCAGAACCGATGAAAGCAATATCCGGAGGGCTGCCAGCATTCACTTGCGTATCCAGCTTCTGCGTCATATCTTCCCAGCTTGCTGGTTCGATCTTCAGCGTCAGGTTCGGGTTCGCAGCATTGAAATCCTTGGCAATTTGTTCGAAAGTCTTCTGGTAGTTAGGTGAAACCGGTGGAAGCAATGCGGTAATGGTATCTTTGGCCGTTGACGTGCTTGCAGATGCGGCTGGCGTGGAAGTGCCGGCTGTATTGCTTTCAGTTTTACCCCCACAAGCCGTTAGGGCCATGGTTAAAGCGACGACGGATGCTAATACATGCATTTTTCTTTTCATAAAAAGCTAACCTCCCAGTTTAGGAACCTTTTTTATATTGCGTTATTTATACAACTTTGATAAAGGTACTTATTGCTTTTTTCAAACTACCATCACACTGTTCTAAGGCTTGCCCTGCTTCCGCGGCATCCATGCCGGTTTTGATCATCATAATAGCTAGTTTACAATTCATCGACGCTTTCTCCAAATAGGCAATCGCTTGGCTGTCGTCTACGCCTGTCGCTATTTTGATAATACGCACGGACCGATCATACAATTTGATGTTGCTTGCCTTCATGTCAACCATAAGGTTGTTGTACGTTTTGCCAAGCTTCACCATCGTACAAGTCGTCAGCATATTGAGAACCAGCTTCTGTGCTGTCCCCGCTTTCAAACGGGTAGATCCCATAATCACTTCCGGCCCCACCACAGGAGCAATACATACCTCACAGACAGACTCTAACTTGGAATGCTTGTTATTCACAACGCCGATGGTTGCAGCTCCCAGTTCCTTCGCTTTGTTCAAAGCAGCAATCACGAACTGTGCACTCCCGCTGGCTGTAATTCCAACTACAGCATCTTTGTTTGTCACGCCGCACCGTTCTATCAGTGCGATCCCCTCTTCTGCATTATCTTCAAAGCCTTCCACTGCTGTTCGAAGCGCCCCATCGCCACCGGCAATATGACCTTGCACCAGCATGGGATCAATCCCAAACGTAGGTGGACATTCAGAAGCATCGAGCACACCGAGTCTGCCAGACGATCCTGCTCCTACGTAAAACATTCTGCCACCGTTCTTGAGAACGCGATGCAAAATGTCGACCGCTTTCATAATCTGCGGTATCTCCGCAGCTACAGCGCCCGGCACCCTCGCGTCTTGTTCATTCATCAAACGAAGCATCTGTTCCGTTGTACCTTCATCTATCATCAGCGTTTGCTCATTAATCTCTTCCGTAGTCAATCCTGACAGATACTCATCCATAGCCATCCTCCTGTCCTGTTTTTTTGAATTTCATAAATTTATACTAACGAAAAGTTTCATCAGGGTCAATAGTTTTTGAAATTTTATTTTATTTTACAATAAACTTTTGATTTTTTATTTTATTTTACAACAAAAAAAGACAACGACCTAAGGGAGCTAAATCGTTGTCTTTGTCATTTATTTGCGATGTTTGCTGCTTGCTATAATATCGTGCGTTTTGGACAAATATTTCTTCACATGTTTGTATTCACTGCTGGCCACCCCGGCAAAAAGGATGTCGATCACCGTTAACATCGCGATTCGCGAGCCCATCGCCCCGCTTCTAATCGTAACTTCAGGCGTCGAAATGCTTAATACAATATTCGCCTTGTCGGCCAACTCGCTTTTGTTATATTTGGTAATGGCAATAATACAAGCGCCATTCTTTTTGGCAATTTCTAGCGCATCCAGAATTTCAATCGTGCTGCCGGAATTGGAAATGAAAATCGCTACATCGCTTTTTCCCAGGAGTGTTGCTGCCGTAAGCTGACTGTGTCCATCCGTATAGGTATGGCACATCTTGTTAATTCGGGAAAATTTCTGCTCCGCATCAATCCCGACCAAACCTGACGCGCCGATGCCAAAAAACACAATGCGATTGCTGTCACAGAGCACTCTGACGGCACGCGCGATTTCATTTTTATCGATGACACTTAGTGTATCTTCAATGGATTTGCTGTTATTCCGGGAAATATTGGAAATGATCGTGGATAAATCATCCCCGGGCTGTATATCGGTATACTGATCCTTCTGTTCCTCATCCATCGATCCGAGCGAAGCCGAAATACTGACAATAAAATTGCGGTACCCTTTGTACCCCATCGTTTTGCAGAAACGCAGCACAGATGCGTCACTGGTCTTCGTCAGTTGTGCCAGGCTTTTGATAGAAAGATGCGGAATATCATCCAGATTCTCCAGTATATATTCGGCTACCAGCTTCTCAACCGGTGTTAAACTGTCCTTCATATCTCGAATTTTAATCAAAATATTATCATTAATTGACATTTGGTTTCCCTACTCATCCTAAAGTATCCGAGCTGAATTCCCTTTCATCATACGAAGAATTGCTCAAAAAAACAAGATGAATATCTAAAAATGACTAAAATTGACATCTAATTTAGTGAATTTTTATTTCGAAATATAAATATCAACATAAAATTTAATTCCGATTTAATGATGTTCCAATGGTGTTGTGGCGAAGGATTGCTCCTGCACAAAATGACTGAAAAGCAGCCCCAAATTAGGCTTAATGGCAACAAAACCTAGGCAAAGGGAACTCCAGGACGCTATTTAGGCAAAAAGTAGGGATGCGAGGTTCATAGCGGAACTACAGGGTCTTATTTCCACTTAAAGCGCCGGATTTCCCCAGAAACAGCAAAATAACGTACTGTAGTTCCCTCTGGCTCGCGAGAATGCTACTTTTTGCTAGAATAGCGGACTGTAGTTCCCTGTGCAGGGCAGTTGGCAGGAAACTTAGCGTACGTTTTTCTATTTGATGGCGATACCTCAATTAGCGTGGAGAAAATCGGTTATTTTGATCCCAAAACTCCTTAAGGTTGTAAATCCGCGTTTTGCTGGCGGTACCCCATTAATTTAATTGGGAAAACTAGAAACATTTTCTTATATCTTCTGTCTAATATTATTACAATAAAAGGGAGTTGATACAATAATGCGTAAATATATTTTAGGTTTAAGTGCTGGATTATTAATTGCTTCATCTGTTTCTGTATACGCGTCTAATGAAATAAAAGCATATCTATTTCCAGTTAGTGTTTCAGTTAATCAGAATGAAATTAATTATTCAAAAAATTATGCAACAATAAATTATGAAGGATCAGCATATGTTCCATTAAGGTTCTTTGCGGAATATATGGGTGCAAAGGTGGAATATAACGATTCTTATCCAAAAATAAATATTCATACTTTTGATCAGGATAATGTTAAATCCATGATAAACTCAAAAGATAAAGATAACTTTTTTGAAATGGCAAGCTACTCTAAGAACCTTGAATATAGTTCTGATGAACCCATATATCTCTGGAGTACTTTAAACTATATGGGTAGTAACTCCCTAACAATAACGCATGGAGAGCCGTTAATTACTTATTCACTTTCAGATAGTGAAGGTTTTGAAATTTCCTCTGGAACAAATCAAATTCTTATTAAAGAAGTTTGGAATGAGGGAGATCAGCTTCGTACGACATTCCCCCTTGCTCTGGTTGAGGAATACAATACTCAGAAAAGCAAACAGAATAATTTAGAGATTGAAAATAAACACCCCTGGTTACTTACTCCGGGTAGTTATAAAATTAGTGCCCATTTAAAATATAAAACAAATAACCAAACTAACATTCTTAAGAATGAGATTAAATTATTAGTAAAATAACTACTCATGCTCCCATAGTCGAAGAATATCATACTGCCCAACAGTATTTCGTTACTAAGACGACGCGGCAGATGGCTATTAGCGCCAAAATAGGCCTCTCTCCAGTTTCCAATCTTGGAGAGACAGCCTATTTTGGCGATCTAGTTGCCTTGCTTTTTCACAACACCCATTAACCCATGCAGCGTTCTGACGAAATCTGCGCCGGATAAACGTCCAAGCCCGCCATAGGCGCAATCCATCTCATTGTACTTTGTATTGCGATCTCTACGGATACTTGGCCCATAAATAAGAATCGGCACGGGGTCACCTGTGTGCTCACCTATCTCACAAGGCGTGGAGTGATCCGCCGCAAGAGCCAGATACGTATCTTCCGGCAGCTTATCTGCAATGAGCCCTACCATCCGGTCGAACAGCTCAATCGCTCTTGCCTTCTCGAAAGGTTCGTTATCATGGCCTTTTACATCCGGCGCTTTCATATGAACGTAGACCATATCATTCTCGGTCATTTCTTCCAGTGTCCTTTGGGCTTTTAATTCAATATTCGTATCGATGTTCCCCGTCATGCTCGGTGCCGTCACCGTCTTAAACCCAGCGAGTTGAGCCACGCCCAAAACGGTGCTTTCACCGGCAATGCAGCTCCCTCGGATCGATAGTTGTTTGACAATGGGGTCAAGATCAGCCAATTGCCCAGCCCCTCGGGTCAAGATGAAATTAGCGGGATTCTGATCCTGTTTCTGACGCCGCACATTTACCGGATGGTTCGACAATATATCGTGAGCCTTCTGAAGGAAGCGATTCAAGACAGCCGCTGTTCGCTCAGCCTCCTTCGTATGATCAAGCGCTTGTATCGGATGAAAGGCCACGCCGTCATTGGGCGCTTTGGGATCAGAATCACTAATTTGATCACTCAATCCGTCTCCCCGAAGAATGAGCACTGCGCGATGTTCGGTAGCTGCTCGATAATAAATTTCAACGCCGTCGATACTCATCCCATTAATGGCGTCAGCTAATTCATCCGTTCCCTCTCGTATGCGGTCTGCACGGCGATCCACAACAATCCCGTTCTCGTCCACGGTGGCAAAATTACAGCGAAGCACGACATCCCCCGCTTTAACTGCCATCCCAATACCCAATGCCTCGATCGGCCCACGTCCTGGATAGTGATGCGGCTGGTAGCCAAATAATATCAGATGTCCCATGTCCGTCCCCACTGGAATGCCAGGAGCAATTAAATCCATCATCCCCGTTGTGCCTTCTGCCGCTAACCGATCAAGATTGGGCGTTGCGGCATACTCGAGTGGTGTTCGCTGACCTAATAGAGGGTGAGGTCGATCACCTAATCCGTCAGCTATAGCCACAATTACTTTTCTTCTAAGCATGGTCTCCTCCATATATGTTTATAATCCCAGCAATTTAAACCAGGTGAAAATAGATAAGCTGATAACACTAGCACCGATAAAACAAGTCACAATGGCATATTTCACTTGATCCAAGACAGAGAAATAGCCTGTTCCGAAATAGATGGTGTTTACTTTGGAATGCGGAGGAAGCGTAATCGTGTACGTCATTGTCATAGCTGCTGCTAAAGCAAGAGGCACAGGATCCATGCCCAGTGATTTGGCTAGCGCGATGAACGCCGGGATCAAGATCGTCACGCGCACCGTTTTACTCGTAAAAATGAGATGGCTGTACATACTGAGGAACACGACCACCACATAAACCAAGGCATGACTCATATGTTCTAGTCCCAGGAAACTGACAACATTCTTGATCATCCATTCCGCGCCTTTGGATTTATCGAGTGCATTGCCAACCGCGTAAGCGCCTGCGGCGAATATCATCAATTCCCATTTGATGTTCGCTTCTTTCCATGTCAGCACCCCAACTCTAGGCAGCAGGCAAAAGAGTGCCGCAAGAACTGCAGTCTGTTCAGTGCTGATCGCAAAACCAAACCATCCTTTTTGATAATCACCCGTCGCCCAAAGAATGACCGTACAAACAAAAATGATTAACGCCTTCTTTTCATTCAGTGAAAAAGAACCCAGCTTCTTCAATTCATCTTTCAGCGTCCCCATAGCATGCTGGAAGTTGGATTCCCCTTTGATGGAAAATAGCTTTAACCCAATGAAGAAGGTCAGACCCATCGTGATGATCGCCGTAGGCATAGAAGCCAGCAGCCAATCAATATAGCCGATGTGCCCGCCCGCTTGTTCGTTGATAAAACCGACGGCAATGATATTGCCGGATGTGGCTGTCATAACGCCGGATGTCGCGATCGCGTCTGCCTGGACGCCTTGCAGCATCATAACTTTCCCCAGATTGCTGCTGCCGGGCATTGCTCGGTAGACTTCAAGCAATATTAAGCAAATAGGCACCATTAGCGTTGCTCTTGCCGTTGTCGATGGGACGAAGAAAGCCAGTACAAAATTAATAATAATAAGGACGAGCAGCGTTCTTGTGGGTGTTTTCCCAAAACTCGTAACCATCCATAAGGCGAATCTTCTGCCTAAATTAGATTTCATCATGGCGGAAGTAAGAATAAATGCAGCTACCATTAACCAAATAACGTCAAAGCCTAATGTTCCGAAGGCCACTTCCTGATCTTTCACAGCTCCAACTAGTGGAAGCAGCAATATCGCCATGATGGATGTTAAATAAATCGGAATCGGTGTAGTTATCCAGAGGATTAGCGACGCTGTAAAGATGGCGATAGCTTTTTGCGCTTCTGCGCTCAAACCTTCTGGCGTAGGCATGAAGAAAAGCAACAGCCCCACCACGGCGGCAAGCGGAATTCCCCACTTTTTCATGATGTCTTCCGCTTTGCTCTTCTTGGGGAGTTGCGGCTCCTTTCCATCCTTTTCTGGGGTCGTCAGGATATTGGTCATCGATCATTCTCCTCAAACTTATAATGTATTCGCTTTCATTTTAGCTAAAGCAATACTATAAAACAATTTGATTTATTTCTAATAATCATAATATTTTGTTATAGTAATAAGTATCACTCTATACTAGCGAGGTACATGATGAACGTTAATAAACTGCAAACCTTTCTAACACTCTCAGAATGCCTTAATTTTACTGAAGCAGCTGAACTGCTCTATTGCTCCCAGCCGTCTGTCAGTATGCAGATTCAACGCATGGAAGATGATCTGGGTGTTCCCTTGTTCGACAGAATCGGCAAAAAACTGTACTTAACCAAACAAGGCGAACATTTCAAACCCTACGCGGAACAAATCATCAACTTACTTGCCTCGGCCAAGGATCATATCCGCCAGCTCGAGGATCTATCTTTTGGAACTTTATCCATAGGAGCCAGCAATTTTGTCGGTGTTTACCTGCTCCCGCGCATGCTGCGAGAATACACGACGTCATTCCCCCATATTAAAATTAATATGAATATCACATCTTCCAATCATCTCATTCACATGCTGGAGACGAATAAAGTAGATTTGTTAATTCTGTCAGATCGTGTACGGATAGATGAAACGCGTTATCAGCGAACTACCTTTTATCAGGACGAACTCGTTCTCATCGTGAACCCCGATCACAAGCTGGCTAAGCAGAAGACATGTACCCTAGCAGATTTGACCAACGAAACATTCATTTTAAAACCGAATAAATCCGCCACGCGCGTCTACCTGGAAGATCAATTCCAAGAGCATGGCTTTACACCCCCGCATTATATGGAAATCAGTAACTTGGAAGGCATCAAGCAAGGCGTCATTCATAATCTCGGCGTTTCTATTGTCTCTAACTTTGCCATCCAACAAGAACTCAAGCACGGCTTACTCGTTAAGGTTCCTGTCCAAGGCATCCAATTCCTTCGCGGAATCAGCTATGTCTATCCGCGCAATAAACATTTCTCGCCTGCGGCCAACAAGTTCCTGCCTTTGTTGAATCAAGCTAATCTATAGCAGGGGGGAATATAAAAAGAAGAAGAACTGCAGCTTAGACTGTCAGTTCTTCTTTTGGGATTTATTTGGCTACAGAAGTTCTCGCCACTTTCACTGATGCCATTGCGTAGACAACTAGCGCCGTCCAAATCAAGGCAAAACTGATGAGCAGCATCGGGGAGAAATTTTCTTTGAATACGAAGATGCTGAGCATCAGGGTGATCGAAGGACCAATATATTGAATGAATCCAAGCATGGAAAGCGGGAGTCGAACAGCCGCTTTGGCAAACCATAATAACGGCAAGGCGGTTGCCACACCCGATAGTAATAAAAGAGCTAATGAAAGCGGCGGCAGCGACCAAGCCGAGTCATGATGTGTCAGATGTAAGTAAATCACGTACACCAAGGCTATTGGGAAAACAACGGCCGTTTCCCCTGCAAGGCCGATTGACGCGTCGTAGGAAACTCTCTTTTTCACAAGGCTGTATAGGCCGAAGGTAGTCGCTAGCGTGACTGAAATCCATGGGAATCGGCCGTAGTCAATCGTTGCGAGCAGCACGCCTGCGCCTGCCAATGCAACAGCAAGCCATTGACTGCCGCTTGGTTTTTCACGCAGAAAAAGAACACCCAGCATAACATTGAACAGCGGCGTAATATAGTAGCCCAAGCTGGTCTCGATCACATGTCCATTATTGACTGCCCAGATGAAGATGAGCCAATTCGAGCTGATCAGCAGCCCGCTTGCCCCTACAAGGAGCAGGACTTTGCCGTTTGTCAGCATTTTGCGAATCTCTGGCCATCGCCCGCGTCCTATCAGGAGGAAAACAGCCATGAAAACAAATGACCAAACCACACGGTGAGACAGGATTTCACCCGCTAGCAGCGTTTCAAACGATTTCCAATATAACGGCAGTAAGCCCCAAGCCGTATAGGCAAGAATGGCGTACCAAAGACCTTTTTTCATAGCAAAATCCTCTTTTCTATTCGGTACAAACGGATAGATTCACAATTTTATCCGCCGGTCAATTTCATCGCAGCAAAGCGAAGAACCCCATCATCACCTTAGGGTAACACACACCAAAAAGAACGTCGATACGTTATTTTGGACAAATATACGCTATTTCGCTCATTGATGGAGTAACGATTCACGATTACTCCGATTATCTCTTCAAATCGCCCATTATGTCATAAATAGCGCATCGTGGTTTCTACTTGCACATGGAAATAGAGCTAACTTAGCCCAGCAGCTAGGTTAGCTCTACAATATTGTGCTGATTATCCGGACTCCGTCCGGTAGAAGAAATTAGGCAGCTTCACTTCATTGCTATAGCCATGATGAAAGATATGCGTCGTAGCCGGCGAAAGCGGCGGAATCAACCAAGTCCAGTCGCCCGTTACCTCGCGGCCTGTCTTCTTTTCATTATCCTCGAAGCGTTGGAACTGCTTTGCTGCGGTATGATGATCCACGATCGCCACGCCTCGTTTCTGATAGGAGTGCAGAACAGCTACGTTCAGCTCCACCAGTGCGCGATCTTTCCACAAAGAAGCATCGCGTCTTGTATCCAGTCCCATAATGGCAGCGACCTTAGGCAGCATATTGTATCTGGCTTCGTCAGCGAAATTACGGGCTCCGATCTCTGTCCCCATGTACCAACCGTTGAATGGCGCAGCCGGATAAGAGATGCCGCCAATCTCCAAACGCATGCTGGACACAATAGGCACAGCGTACCATTGCAGTTTCAGCTGCTCAAAAGCCTCTATCTCTGGATGCGTAATAGCTACTTCCATAATTAGGCTGTTTGGCACTTCGAACCATCTGGGCGTTCTATCGCCGATTTGAACGACGTGCGGCAGCACATCATAGGGTGTTCCCGCTCCCTGCCAGCCAAGAGCCTGGCATTGTTTCGTCAGAGCCAGTGAGGCTGGGTCGCCAACCAAGCCTTCCTCTGTTTCATAGCACGCGTAGCGAATTAGCTGCTCATTCCAGATTCGAAACACTTCTCCCTTGCCATCCGCAGGCGGAAAAATGGTCGTTACCGGGCGAATCTTACCGCCATTCGTAGCGAAATCAATGTGTGTTAGAAGCGCTTCAGCCATCTGTTCTTCGGTCTCAACGTGGCGTGCATCCTGAACCTTGAGCGTTTCCCAGAACAATCGCCCAATGCAGCGATTGCTGTTTCGCCAAGCCATTTTGGCCCCATGCTCAAGTTCTTGCAGGGTTTGCTCATAACGACCTTGGTGGTGGATCGCCTCCGTTATCTCAGCGAGACGGGCAGTGATTTCAGCTTCGCTTTTGCCCAATTCGGCATAGCATTCTTGTATAAACGGGACAGCTTTCTCCAGTAGTTGATCCTGAACTTTCATTCGTAGGACTCCTATCCATTAGCCATGGAAGCTCTCGCAGAATCCTAGCCCCTGCTGCTTCCTATTTGTGTAATTACAATTGGGCGCTGAATTGCTCAGGTACGTAGATGATTTGTGAAGTAGCTACAATCGTCAGCTCGCCCTTTTCTGCAGAATAATGCACCGAATCATCCCCGGCATAAAACCAAATTTTCTTCGTAGGTTCATTCTCGGTTTCTTGAAAAACAAACACATTGAGCTCATTTTTCCATTTCAAAAGCTCAGCAATGTCCTCTTCTTGCGCTATTTGTACGGTAAAAACCCAGTGATCGTCGATTTTATTCCACACATAGGGAACTGGATGTTTACCTGTATCGATAAAGGCTCGACCGCCTACCGCATGCTTCACCAAAAAGACTTCCTTCATTACTCCCAGCCTCCTTCTTCGATCGATTAGGGCAGATCAATTAACATGAAATGCGTGTCTTCCAGACCACGAATAGCGACAGATGATTCTGCTTGCATACGCGCGCTATCTTTCGTTTCCAACACAGTCTCATTGGCTGCAAGCTTACCGCTGATGACCATGAGGAAAATGCGGCGATTCTCTCCTTGGTTGAAAATAAGCTCTTTCCCGGCATCCAGCTTGCTAAGATAAATGCTCATATCTTGGTGAATCTTGGCGACGTGCTCGCCACCTTCAGGCGTAACTACGGGCAGCAGCGTATTGATCATGGCCTCAGGCTCGTACGTCACATTTTCAAAGGAGGGCTCCATCCCCCGTTTCTCAGGCATAAACCACAGTTGGAACAGACTCATAGGCTCCGTTTCCGATGCATTGTACTCGGCATGAATGACGCCGCTGCCCGCTGACATTCGCTGAACGCCGTTCGCCGCAGTGACCGCAACATGCCCTAGGCTGTCCTCATGTTTAATCGCTCCGCTGAGCACGATGCTGACAATCTCCATATCGCTATGCGGATGAGGGCCAAATCCCCGTCCTGCAGCAATATCGTCATCATTGCATACACGCATAACCCCGAATCCCACGTTCTCCTCATCAAAATAATCGCCAAACGAGAAATTCTTATGGCTTTTCAACCAACCCAAATCGGTTGAGTTGCGCGTATGCGCCGGGAATACTTGTATCACAGCAATCGCCTCCTTTATAAAGTACTCTTAGCTTAACACAATCCGCTAACCCACTTCCATGTCAGAACGATGGCAGATTCATGTCCGGGACCACACAAAAGCCTCTAATCCGCCGCACGCGCCATGCTTTCAAGATAATCGCATGAAATATTAGGGATAATAGCATAATAAGTTTTTGCATCATTACTGAGACAATAAAAACCTAAGACTTAGATGAATCAGGTGATACGCATGAGCAAAGTTCCTCTTTATAAACAAATCTACCAATCCATTAAAGATAAAATTCTAGCCGGAGAACTCCGTCCCAAAGACCGCGTTCCTTCCGAGCAGGAATTTATGGATCAGTTTATGGTTAGCAAAACAACCGTCAAAACTGCACTCGCCATCTTGCTAGATGAAGGGCTTGTCACTCGTATTCAAGGCAAAGGAACCTTCGTATCGGCATCGCCTTCCTCATTCATTGTTGATCCGAACAGTCGCAATATCGCATCCAATTCGCCTACCTACATAGGTCTGATAATCCCTACAATAAAAACCAAAGTCATTCAGCAACTTGTCGACCGCATCGAATATTACGTCAAAGAAGCCGGATGCCAGCTTGTGCTGCATATTACCCGTGAATCGTCATCGGAAGAGTCCCGCTCTGTTCAAGAATTGACCCAGACGCATGGTGTCCGCGGCATCATCGTTTTTCCTACGGAGGATGAAAGCTATAATGAATCGCTGCTGCGTTTATCCCTAGATAAATATCCGTTCGTCTTTATCGACCGCTACTTGCGGAATATCGATACTTACCGGATTACCTCCGATAATTGGGGCGGCGCGTACGAGACAGTTACCAACCTGCTAAGCGAGGGGCATCAGCAAATTGCGCTTATCTCACCCGACAATACAAACACGACGATTGAGGATCGCACGCATGGCTTTGAGAAGGCTTATATCGACGGCAACATGCTGATTGATAAAAGCTTATGGTGCCACATTCCTATCCGCACCCTTCGAACTGGCGATACCTATGCGCATATTGTCAAATTCCTGCGTCAGCAGCCTAACATCACAGCTATTTTCGCTCTGACCGCAGAGATGGCACGGCATACCCATCTTGCCCTGCATCAAGAGGAGGGATTAAACCCTCACATCGAGCTGGTTTCCTTCGATGATCCGGAAATCCCGGGAATCTCGCATGTTTTGCAGGATGAAGAGCAAATGGCCCTCTCCGCCGTCAAGCTGCTGCTCGAGCAGCTTGGTGGACAGCATGCTCCACAGCGTGTCGAGATCCCCGTGCAGTGGATCCATGTTTGAGGGACTTGGCTCACAGCGAGAACAGCAAAAGGGCTGCCCCTAGTTACGGGACAGCTCTTTTGCCGTTGCGATAGCGCAATTGTGTGCGATAGCACGTCTTTATACTTGAAAGTACGTCTATGCTGCGATAGTGCATCTGTGTATGGCAGCACGTTTATGAGTAGAGTCACCCTATTCCGCGCTTGCGGAAGCTGCGCCGTCAGATGGCAGTTTCATTGGAAATATCCAATGAAACCCTCTATTTCACAATCAAAATCCCGATTACATTGGATATTTCCAATGTAAATCTCCAAATTGGCCCTTGAGAGCCGAAACCATTGGACTAATCCAATCAAAGGTTGATTTCAACCGTCTTCAAGCTGGTTTCATTGGATATATCCAATGAAGTACTTGATTACTTAGTGGTGCAATGAGCAGCAGAAGTAGGATGAGAGTTGGAATGTCCGAGTAAGCAGGGTTTTGGGTGGGAGGAACAGCAAGGGAATCGTCGATTCGCTATTTGTGACAAATCGCCGCTCCTAGCACACCAGCGGATCGTAGATTCGCTATTTCGCACAAACCGCCCTTTTCTGGGCGTAGAACAGTGAAATAGCGGAAGCTGCGCTATCAGATGGCAGTTTCATTGGATATATCCAATGAAATCCTCTATTTCACAATCAAAATCCCGATTACATTGGATATTTCCAATGTAAATCTCCAAATTGGCCCTTGAGAGCCGAAACCATTGGACTAATCCAATCAAAGGTTGATTTCAACCGTCTTCAAGCTGGTTTCATTGGATATATCCAATGAAGTACTTGATTACTTAGTGGTGCAATGAGCAGCAGAAGTAGGATGAGAGTTGGAATGTCCGAGTAAGCAGGGTTTTAGGCGAGAGGAACAGCCAGGGGAATCGTCGATTCGCTATTTGTGACAAATCGCCGCTCCTAGCACACCAGCGGATCGTCGATTCGCTATTTCGCACAAACCGCCCTTTTCTAGGCGTAGAACAGTGAAATAGCGGAAGCTGCGCTATCAGATAGGCAGTTTCATTGGAAATATCCAATGAAATCCTCTATTTCACAATCAAAATCCCGATTACATTGGATATTTCCAATGTAAATCTCCAAATTGGCCCTTGAGAGCCGAAACCATTGGACTAATCCAATCAAAGGTTGATTTCAACCGTTTTCAAGCTGATTTCATTGGAAATATCCAATGAAGTACTTGATTACTTAGTGGTGCAATGAGCAGCAGAAGTAGGATGAGAGTTGGAATGACCGGGTAAGCAGGGGTTTGGGATTAGTACTGTGAAACAGCGGAACCACGTTCCGCAGAAGCGCCATTTTGCGCGATTCCCGCCAAAATAACGCATCTACGATCCCTTTGAGACGTTGCTCATGCAAAAGGCATCTGCCTCCAGGGGGTTGCCCAGACACTCGCCTCCAGCTTTCGCCCAGACACCAGCCTCCAGCTTTCGCCCAGACACCAGCCTCCAGCTTCGCCCAGGCACCCACCTCCAGCTTTCGTCCAGACACTCGCTTCCAGCTTCGCCCAGACACCAGCCTCCAGCTTTCGCCCAGACATCAGCCTCCAGCTTCGCCCAGGCACCCACCTCCAGCGTCCGTCCAGGCTCCACCTCTAACGTTCACCCAGTTACCGCTTCCCTCTCCCTACTCCTCAATGTGCAGCCACTGCTCGTAGAGCAATTCCAGCACCTGCTGCGCCGATTCTCGTTCACCCCACAGCTGGACGAGGTCATCGGAAGCTTCGCTGCTGCTGGACAGGCGCTGGTCCAGATCGTTCAATCGCGCTTCGCCATCCGCGATCTGTCGCTCCAACTTCTCGCGTGTGAACACGGAGGAGCTGCCCCGCAGCTTCTCCCGAGCCACCGCCTCCGTTTTGTCCCCGCTTGCAGCAGCCATGCTTGCGCTGGCCTTAGCACTTCCATGATTTGGCGTATTCTCACGCAATCGAGCGCTCTTCTCTCTGTAATCGTCGAAGCTCCCCATAAAGACGGTGATACGCCCTTGATCCAGCTCCCATATTTTCTGCGACAGCCGATTCATAAAATACCGATCATGCGTCACGGTGAACACCGTACCCGGAAATTCGTCAAGCGCATCCTCCAACGCCTCTCTGGAGGCGATGTCCATGTGATTGGTCGGCTCATCCAAAATGAGCAGATTCGGCTTGCGCAGCACTAGCAGCGCCAGGCGCAGCCGCGTCCACTCGCCTCCAGAGAGTGAACTGACCGCTTTGAAAACATCAGCTCCATAGAATAAATAAGCAGCCAAGCGCCCCCGGGCTTCGCCTTCTTCCAGCCGTGCTTCCTCACAAAAATACGTGAGCACCGACTTCTTGTTATCTTCCGGATAGGCTTGCTGCGCCAAATAACCAATATCCACTCGCGCGCCTACCTCGAGCTGTCCGCGATCAGGCTGCTCTTCACCGAGAATCATCTTGAGCAGCGTTGTTTTCCCTGAACCGTTATGTCCTACGAGCATGACTTTCTCGCCATATTGGAGCAAACCATTCGCCCGCTGCAGCAGCACTTTGTCGCCGAAACGTTTATCCACCTCTTCCAGACGCACAACTCTGCGACCGGAACGATCGTCCAGTTTCAATCCAAACTCAGCCGCCTTAGGATCAAGGACCGGCCGCTTGAGCTTCTCCATCCGGTCTAGTGCTTTCTGCATCGACGCCGCGCGGCGGAAAAATTTCTCGTTCCCTCCGACTTTCCCCCACTCTGTCAGCTGCTTGATCGTCTCTTTCATCTTCTTGATGACCTTCTGCTGCTCCTGATAATCTGCAAACTGCTGCATCAGTCTGATCTCTTTCTCCCGCACAAACCCTGAATACGAGCAAAAATAAATCGCTGACTCTCCGTCTTCCAGCTCGATGATTTTCGTTACCACCTGATCCAGGAAATAGCGATCATGAGAAACAACCAGGCATGCCCCTTCATACTGAGCAAGAAACTCCTCCAACCATTCGACGCCGGACAAATCCAGATGATTCGTAGGCTCATCGAGCAGAAGCAAGTCCGGTTTCCCGATCAACTGCGAAGCGAGGGTAACCTTCGTCTTCTCCCCTCCGGATAATGAGCCGAAGCTCCGCTCGTAAAACTCGCGAGCAATACGCAGCCCATTCGCCACTTGATCGATGCGGGCGTCCATCTCATACCCGCCTTCCCTCTCGAAGCGCTCCTGCAGATGTGCATATCGTTGGAGCAGTTGATCCATTATAACGGGATCGTTGACCGCTTCAACACTTGCCATCTGCTGCTCTAGCCCGGTCATCTCTTGCTGGCAGTTCATCAGCTCTTGATAGCTGGCAGCCAGCACATCATACACCGTGCCATTCTCCCACTCTGTGGGAATTTGCGCCAAGTAGCCAATCTTCATGTCTTTGCGCACTGTCAATTGACCTTCATCAGGCTTTTCCATTTTGGCGATCAGGCGCAGCAATGTTGATTTCCCGCTCCCATTGCGACCTACTAATCCAATTCGATCTCCTTGATGGATTTCGAAAGTGACGTCTTCCAGCACGAGCTGGGCACCGTGAAATTTCTTTATATGTTGACCATTTATCATTAACATATGGGGATCCTCCTAAATTTCGGAAAGACCCTAATTCCCCACAATCAGCCAACAAAAAAAGGCCGCAGGAAAATTCCTACGACCTTTCGAATCGATCCGTTCGAGGTTAAGGTAGGTGTCTTTTCGTGAGTTGTAATACCGTATGAGCATAATTGGACAGACTTCTCCCGTCTTTGAATGCTGCATGAACGATGCCAGCCATCGCAATGGGTAACTGGCTCACACGATTGTTTACAAACTCTCGATTCATCCTACCTTCACCTCCTTCAAAAACATGATGGAAAAATCATAGCATAACCCTCGGTCAATTCGCAACCGCAAAGATTCCTTTTTATGCTGAACCCTATATTAAATCCCAAATCTGCTTGCCAATCAGGATGATACAAACCGTAAGAAACAAGGGACGTACATAAGCTGTTCCTTTGCGAATCGCCATACGCGAGCCTAAGAAAGAACCGCAAACCATCGCTAACCCCATGGGGATGCCAATGCCATAATTGATGGATCCCAGTACCATAAAAGTTGCCAAACTCGCGATATTACTGCCGAAATTCAGCATTTTGGAGTTGCCCGCTGCTTTGACGAAATCGAACCCGAGCATCAGAAAGACGAAAATCAAGAATGAACCGGTGCCAGGCCCAAAGAAACCATCGTAAAAACCCAGAACAAATGCGGCGCCACCCATTAACATCGCGGTTTTCGTCGAGTATTGGCGAAACGAAGAGGTTGCCCCCCAATCTTTACGGAAGATGGTATAGATTGTGATGAGAATCAACATAACAACCACCAACGGTTTCAAGAAATCAGACGGAATCTGACGCAGCACCATCGTACCGCTCACAGCGCCGAGCAAGGATAATACGAACAAGCCCTTGACTGCTTTTATATCAATATTGCCTGATCGCATAAAGGAAATGGTGCTGGTCAGGGATGACATGGTGCCAGCCAGTTTATTAGTCCCTAATGCCACCGCCGGCGGCAGTCCTGTAGCTAGCAAAACCGGTACGGAGATGAGTCCCCCTCCGCCCACAACGGAATCCACATAGGCGGCGAGAAAACCACCGATGATGACGAAAATCATCATTTCTAAACTCAAGTGCATCATGCTGCAAGGACTCCTCTTTTGTCTTTTTTTCCAATCCCTATTCTCGCATGTTGCTTGCATTCAGGCAAGAAAATAAGCAAAATCAAAGCTGCCAAATAGCGACAAAAAGAGATAGGGGAAACCGCCCCCTACCTCACTCAACAAAGCCTACAGCTGATACACAATCGTTGGATTCACCGCGATATTCGTGACACCCTCCTTGCGTGCCTGCCCATAGGTTGCACTAAACGTATAAGAACCAGATAATAACTCCTTGCTGATCTCACCATCTACGGTAGTGCCAAAAGCACGCCAGCCACCTGCATAATAACTCACAACACCGCCACTGACTGGATTCCCTTGGGTATCCTTGAGTTGAACTTTGACATTGATCGTCTGGTACATAACAACAGCATTCGTCTCCGTATTCTGTACCTTTTCGATATGTGTTCCTTCATAGTTCATATCGAATGTGTAGGAACCCGCGAACAACTCTTTGCTGGTTTCCCCATTGCCCGTTACGCCAAATGACCGCCAGCTGCCTGCATAATAGTTTGCGCTGCCTCCGCTGAGCGGGTTGCCTTGGCTGTCCTTCAGCTGCAGCTGCACATTGACCGTCTGGAACACTACTACCGGATCGCTTGCGATGTTTTGCAGCTTCTCTCTATGCGTTCCTTCATAATTCATGTCGAACGTATAGGAGACTGGAAGTAACTCCTTGCTGATCTCACCGCCACTCGTAGTACCAATCGTGCGCCAGCTTCCTCCATAGTAGCTCGCGCTCCCGCTGTCGAGCGGAGCGCCTTGACTATCCTTCAGCTGCAGCTTCACATTGACTGTCTGGAACACAACAACATTGTCAGTTCCCGTATGCTGCACCTTCTCTTTAATGCCACCTTCATACGTCATCGCAAACGTGTAGCTTCGGCTTGGCAAAGATTTGCTGGCAGATCCCGAGGCATCCGTCGTACCAAAGCTCTTCCAGCCTCCATCATAGTAACTGACTTGCCCTCCGCTGATCGGATTCCCCTGACTATCCTTCAATTGAACTCTCACCGCCGTTGAAGCAAGAGTAAAGCCAAGCACTTGAGGGATTTCTACATTTCCAGCGACATCAGTCGATTTGTAAGTTAGGCTTATTGCGCCTTGTTTATCAAACGTAACAGGCGCTGTATACAGCTGCCAAGTCGCGCCGTTATCCAAGCTATATTCGGTTTTCGCCACACCTGAGGCGTCATCACTGCTGGTCAATGTGACCGTGACCGGACCGTTGTAAACCCCATTCGGCCCATCTGGCTGTGAAGGTGATTGGCTTGCTGTTGTAACTGGAGCCAGTCTGTCAAGGTCGCTAACGGTAACGGTCAAAGTGTTCGTTCGAACGGTCTGACCCTCTAAAGTGATGTCAGCGTATAGATTCGCTACGCCTGTTTTTAGCGCCGTCACCTGGTTATAAACAGCTGAGATAACGGTCGGATCACTGCTGGTTAGCGTCACTTTGGCTTTGGCCAGAATAGCCGGCTCGCCGTTGACTAGAACACCGGAGGTTGTGACAGGCGCATTTTGCCCTATTTTTAACGCAGCACTCTCCATAGATATAGATCCTTGATTCAGTGGCACAGGCAATTTAAATAACATTGGCCCCGATGTATAGTACAAACTGCCATCTACACCCAAGTCGAACAAATTCGTCTGAACATCCACTAACTTGCGATACTTCATAGTGGCAGGCGAGAATGCGGTTATATAACGAGCAATGTTCGTGTAGAGCAGTCCATCTTGCCCCCAGCGCAAGTAGAAGGATCTCCATGTGCTGCCACCGCTCGCACCCGGGTAGATCAACTGGCTTTTGATCACGGCATTGGTTTCAGAATTCATCGCATAGACAGCAAAAATGTCTCCGCCTTCCGCCTCTTTCCCCCATGCGCCCCCCCACAACAATCCGTCGGGTCCAAATGACAGGCCGCCAAACAATCTCGGTTTGACAAGTCCTGGAATAACAGGGGTAAATTCTTCCGTCTTGTGATTTGCCGCTACGTTCCATTTGAACAATTTAGCTGCTGCTTCGGGAGAGGTCACGGTGCCAAGGCCCCCATCAATGGAAGTACCTCCGTAGACAATGCCATTCTTATACGCAAGCGCGCTAATGGTTTGATTTTCTACAACATGACGTGTTGCTGTCCATTGATTGGTCGTCTCATTATAGATGGTCAAACTGCCGCCAAAATTGCCATAGCCAGGTACGGTTCCGATAAACAGGTGATTATCACCGGAAGCAAATGCGTAAGGACGATCTTGCAGATTAGGAATCGTATAAACAAGGCCAGGATTGTTCGTCGGTGTTTCTCCATAGTTATACGGCTGGGTTGCATCGTAGCGATAAATGCGGGCTCCGCCATAAGCACCGAAATAGGTTTTGCCGTTCAAAAAGCCCATTTCCTCAATTTGATGAGGCGACTTTGGCATCGATGATTGCAGATCATAGCTCTGCGTTGATTGATTGAATATGCTCATTCCATCTATAAATCCGCCTAGATATAACTTACCGTCCGGTGCAGCCGCAAGGCTTTGAACGTTTACCCCATCCTTGGCCATGTCAATTTGGCGGGTCTCGATGGAATTATCATTGGGATTAAAGATCGTATACTTCCCATTATCTAGAAATGAGACCAGCACTTGACCTTTGCCTGGCATGGTAACCCAATCCATCGCTTTGGTTCCAGCTGCGGGAAGCGTATCTTTGGCTGTCACAGCTTCTACGGTATGCGTAGCAACATGATAAACCCAAATATTGTTCGATGTTTTGTTGCGATAATATAAGGTGTTTGCATCATAGGGAGATGGAGGCGATATCTTGCCGTCGAATGCTTCAGGCGTCATATAGCCGATTTGACGCTTTACTTCCAGCGTTTGTTCATCCACAACCGCAAGCGATGTCCCATGCGTGATGTACAGCAGACCGTTATAGACGGCAATGTTATGAACAAAATCGTCATTATTCGTGAATGGCAGCGTAATCTCTATCTTCTCATCTGTCGTCCTGTCAACACGGATCAAATGTTTCTTCGAACCAATACCTACATACAAATACTTATCGCTAACGCCAGCTCCCCTGGCGTACTGTTCAACGTCGTGCATACTGCCCAAATCCGCGAACAAGCCTGTATGTATATTGTAGGTGAATACCTTGGCCTTCGGATAGGTAGATCCATAGATAAGACCATCGCTGCTTGCATCCAAATCCCACAAGAAATCATTAGAAGGATTATCGCCTAGGAGTGTAATCTTCTTCAACACGGGATCATACTGCCAAAATTTACGATTAGCCGTTGCCCCGAAGTATACTTTATGATCGGCCGCAACCGTTACGGCCCAAGTTTCAGTCGTTCCCGAAACTGACTCCGAGAAGTTGATAGCCCCTGTCGCAGCATCAACGGCATAGAAAGTTCCTGGAGCTCCGTTAGACAAAAAATAAATCTCATTATTGCCGATCGCACCGCCTAGCGATGTCGCTGTAAGCGTAGCTTTGCCCAGATTGACGGGGCTGCCATATTTAAAGGGCATCACAAGCGCCTCTCCTTTGTAGGTGAACGAAACATCGTCGAAATAGGCTTTACTCAAGCCAGCCACACCGGAGTACAATAAAATTTTCGCTTTCGTCGCCTTTTCTGGCGCTATCCCTTCTAATCTAAGCGAGTTCCACGCATTCAGCGGCGCACTCAGTGAAACCGAGGAAGTCCCAATTTCAGCATTGGCTGCATTATAGAATTTGATATAAAGACTCACTCCGCCTGATTCCACATAAACGCTGGCTTTTGCTTCATACCTGCCATCCTCATGCACGGCAATAGCTTGTGTATTCAGACCAATCGCTTTATCGAGATAGATATCCTCAAGAAGCAAGCTGGACAATCCGCTTTTTTGCTGCAGCTTGCTTACAGAAACCGTTCCTGCCGGTGTGCCTGCGAACAGCTCCCAACCTGGGATTGCGCTTCCTGTAACCGCATCTTCAAATCCAGGATTAACCACCGCCATTTGGTCGGCAACACGATAGAACTGCACCTCGTCCATATAGGCTTTCATCAGAACTCCCGTTGAACCATACAGAAAAACTGTTGCATAGGCAGCCCCTTCCGGTGCGGTCCCCTGAGCCTGAATATCCAGCCATTTATTAAGGGGAGGTGCTGTAAGCGTATAGACGGCTTGTTTATTCAGCGGCTTCCCATCGGCGCCATACCACCGAATCCAAAGTGCAGGCTTTCCATCGAAACTTTCCATGTAAAGCTTCACTGCCGCTTCGTACGTCGCCCCCGCAGTAACAGCCATCTTTACGCTTTCCGCGCCCATCGCAGGCGATTCTTCTTTACTTATTTTCAAACTTCTATTTCCTGCAAATGGAGTTGTATCCGATAGAGATAGCCCCTTTTGCGCCCCAGAGGAAAAATACCCCCAGCTCGGAATCTTCCCTGCGACCAAATCTTGCTCAAAGCCAGCATTCGGCACCGGAATGACTTCAGCCGCCACTGCTGCTTTTACATGCGTGGGCAAATACAGCGCCAAGATGAGCAAAGCCAATAAGCCCAATAACCATTTGGAAAACATACTTTTATCAACTATAGAGTTAAACATTCTCATCATCCTTTTTTAAAAATTCTACCTGAGCGGTAGTAGGCGTTGTGACAGACCTCCAATTTGTTAGCGCTTACATTATTTGCGCAAAATAAAGGAACCCTTTGACCAGACATGGCGCATGCACGTTTAAAATGAGAATAGTTGCCTATTGGCGCACACGCTCATGGCTGGTGTGAAGATTAACTCGTACTGGGGATTGTAATGTGTTCCTTCTCCGCTTCTCTTTCTTGTTCCTTCCCGTAGTTTACGAGAACACCAAGCACATCCTGTGGAGACTCACGCAGTAAATCGTAGGCCTCTACCATCGTAGATAAAGAAATTTCATGGGTTATTAAAGATTGAATTACAATTCTTCTTTCCGCCAATAAACGAATGAACTCCGTCATATTGCGGCCCTCTGTCCAGCGTACATAGCCAATCGGATAATCAACCCCGTTGCTCTCGTAACTCTCGTTATACCTGCCTGGACCGCCAGCTCGCGCGATAAGCACCTGTGCCTCTTTGGCAAACATCAACTCGCGATTGAAGTCCATTTTGAGATCGCCGACAATAACCACCTTCCCTCTGTCGCGAATCCAATGCAGCGCCTGATCAATCATGCCGGGATTAGCTCCACTGGCGCATAAAATCACGGCATCTACACCTTGGTGCTGCTGGATTGAATCAATTGCACTGCTGACATCGCCTACACTAGCACACACATGAGCGGCACATGTTTCCTTAAGCTTGGCACAGCGTTCCGCTAACAAATCAAGCCCGATGACCCTATTGCCAGAAACATCTGCGATCTGACAGACGATTTGTCCCAGAATGCCAAGTCCGACCACAACGACGGATTCACCTAAGCGCAAGTCAGCTTGGCGCAGCGCATGAATGGCAATCGCTCCGAGTCCGACGAAGGAGGCCTCTTTGGAGCTGCATGTCTCGGGTATTGGCGTAACGAGATGCTTAGGCACAACCAATACTTCGGAATGGTTAACAAATGGCGCGCCATAGCAAGCCACGCGTTGTCCCGCCTTGACGTGAGCAACACCTTCCCCCACCTCACGGACGATGCCCATCGCACTATAGCCAAGCTGCATCGGCTCTTCATTCATCATCCTTTTGAGCAGCAGTTCCGTACCTGAACTAATCGCGGAATAGACGGTCTCAACGCGCACATGATTCACAGCGCTGGATGGTTCGACTACATCTATAACATCAACTTTACCTTTCAGGGAAATCACTGATTTCATCGATACCCTCCTTTTCATTGGTATATATCTGGATCATATAATCCATGTTAAGTCATATCAAAACCACTGTCAAACCTTTTTTATCGGTATAAACTGATTTTTTTGCAGGAACACACGATGATAAGAACCAAATAAGTATCAGAATCATTCATAGGCTTGACCACAATTAGAACTCAGAACCGAGTTAGTTTCACCCGTTCCGATATCTAACCGCAAACCTCGTCTGGCCCGCCTTGCTTCGCTCTACAATCGTGGGAATATGCTCCACTTTACTGATGTCTGCTACGCCTTTCTCGTTTGTGGTTACAGTTAACGACAAAATCAATCCCTCGACGGTGCTCGTAGATTTCGTCAGTTTTGACGACACGAAATTCCCCAAAGATGACGCCGCGACTCGCGTTCGCACCTGACCGTAAATATCTTTCATAACGGTCTGCGTCACCGGATGCAGGACATGCGGATGTGCCCCCACTACCACATTCGCACCTTGTTTGAACAAAAATCGGATTAACTGCTTCTGCTCACGCGACGGGGAAGTTTGGTACTCTTTGCCAAAATGAAGGTAGACTAGGATGAAATCCGTCTTATTTTTCAGCTCGCGCATGTCCGCTGCCATGATCTTGGGATCCAGACGATTCACTAGCCAGCGCTGCGATACAGGGATCGCATTGGTGCTTTTGGTATAGGCCAAGATGCCGACCTTCACATCTTTAACTTTCATAATCAGCTGCCTCTTCGCTTCACGCATGGAACGAGCTGTCCCTGTGTGCGCGAGGCCTTGTTGATCTAGGATACGCAAGGTACGCTTGAGTCCGTTAATGCCGCCATCCATGCAATGATTGTTTGCCGTTGTGACGACATGAAATCCCGTGCTTTTCAACGTTGCTGCAAATTCATCAGGGCAATTGAAAACCGGATAGCCAGTTTTCGGATTTCGCCGTTCTCTCGGACAATTGCATTTGGGACGTATCCCCAAAGCACCTAACTGCCTTTTGCCCGAAAAGGTCGTTTCCAAATTGCCTATCGTCAAATCATGCGCCATGAAAGTTGGTTTAACCTCTTCCAAAATAGCATCAAACGCATAGCCTTCTGCTTGCTTGCAAGAAGCAATGATCTCACTTTTCATCAGTAAATCCCCAACCGCGGCAATCCTAATTTCAGCCATCACCTCACTCCTCTCTTGAGCACATTATTCAGCGAGAGGCGCTGATGTTTGCAAAATGGGCGTAAGAAGGAACAGCGCTGCATATTCAGCGTTCTTGCCTCCATCAATTTAACTCCACCATCTTCATTCCACCAATTACTCATTTCCCCATTACTCTCCCACCATCCTGATCGGGAAAGAAATAAGCACCTTCTGTTGCCCTATTTACCCGGATCGAATAAGAAAAACGGCTTCGCCGCTCTGAGAGATCAGTCTCTTATTAGCGACAAAACCTGTTAAGGGAACTGGAGGACGCTATTTTGGCAAATAGCAGGGATACTGAGGTATTAGCGGAACTACAGGGTCTTATATCCGCCAAAAGCGCTGAATTTACCCATGAAACAGCAAAATAGCGGACTGTAGTTCCCTCACCCCCGCGATAATGGCACTTTTGGCCCGAATAGCGTACCATAGTTCCCCCCGCGCGAGGCAGATGGATCAACACTGCGCTGCAAAAAAAAGAACAGCCGAGTTTCCTCGACTGTCCTTCCATTGCACAACGCACCCTAACCTTCGCCCCTAAACAAGCCTTCAGGCAGCTTGCCATCCCAGTCCCCGGGAATGGGGAGCCCCAATGCATGCAAAGCGACGGCTGCCGTGTCCATAATCGTCAGACCGGCCAGATCTGCATTCGCAGCAACGCCTGGCCCCCGGCATCCCCAGAATATGGTCATATCGCCCGGCTGATCGCTGCCGTGATCGAATTCATCCACTCCGCCGCCTCCGTGGTCAGTCGTTATGATAATGAGGCTTTCCGCCAGCATGCCAGCGTCCAGCAGAGTTTGGCAGATTTCACCGATCTGTCCGTCTGCCTGCGAAATCGCAAGCAAGTGTCCCTCCGAACCATACCCATGCCGATGCCCGGCCGCATCTACGTCGTCAAGCTGCACGAACAGCAGTTCAAGATCTGGCGTGGAACGAATATAAGCGGCTATGGCAGGAACCAACGCTTCGTCGGGTGCAGCAAATTTATGCACCGACTCATTGTTCTCAATGACACCGCTCTGGATCGGACGCCAGCAAACGAAAGAAGCCATCTTGCTATCCGGTTTTGCCTCGCTAAGTATTTGAAATAAGGACGATGTTGGCGAAGATATTGGACGTTCGTTGTCCATTTTGATATGCAAATGCGATTCATGCTTCTCCGGCAAAACCCCATGCAGCAGGGAACCCCAGCATTCCCCGCTGTTCGAAGGAAAGACCGTTTGGGCACGGTCGGTTTGTGATCCCTCCATAAGCAGCGCATCTATGTGCGGTGTAGGGGCTTGTTTGACGAAAGCTCCCGCTCCATCAATACCCAAAATGATAACTCGTTTGATTGCTGAAGTTGATGTCATTGTGCAGACCTCCGATTACGTATTATCCTAAATCCGGTGTATCTACCAACTCAACGACAGCCTTATCCGTATGGTGCAATTCGAACACAATGATTTCATTGCGGCCTTTTTTCAGTAATGGCGCTGGCAGGTACAGCGTCTTTTGAGGCCCTTGTTCCCAATAACGTCCCAAGTTAAACCCGTTGATCCACACCACACCCTTGGACCAGGCATCCAAACGAACAAAGGTGTCCCCAGCCTCTTCCACCGTGAACTCCCCACGATAAAAAGTTGGACGGGCCTGCCCTTCAACTTCTACCGCTTGGCGCCCGAATGGAATCGATGCCGGATTGTCTAGTGGGAGTGGATATATCGTCCAATCAAACAAGAATTGATTATTCATCCGCACACCTTCGGTAATGCCTTTATGATCCTTCAATTTCGGGCCATAATTAACACGTCCCATGTTCTCGACGAGAATATCCAGCTTCGCTCCGCCAGCAGGAATGTCCAGTGGAAGTGGACGTTCATCCCATCGTTCTACCACACCTTGATAAACGCCGTCCAAGAAAACAAGGGCGCGATCATGAACTTCTTGCAGGCGAAGCATCTCGCCCGTGCGTGGTCCAGACACCTGCGTGGAATACACAATGAAGCCATAGTCTTGACCGAGTTTCTCCATTGGCTCCGGGTACGTTCGCTTCACAGGCTCCGAAAGCTCAGCTAAATGATGGAGCAAATCCACCTTCTCAGTCAACGCAATGTGTCCGTAGCTTTTCTTCGCAATTGGCTCAGGCATCGCTGGGAAATCCTCTATATCCTTGCCCAAATAGTTCGCAATCACGGTGCGTATAGCCCGATATTTCTCCGTTACATCCCCGCACTCGGATAATGGCGAATCATAATCGTAGCTCGTAATTGTCGCTTCATACTTATCATGATAATTGGCTCCATTATAGAAACCGAAGTTGGTTCCGCCGTGGAACATATAGAAATTCACAGACGCGCCGGCACGAAGCATTCGGTCGAACACATCAGCCACATCATCGGCAGCCCGCGTATGGTGCGGTTTCAACCAGTGATCGAACCAACCATTCCAATACTCCATGCAAAAAAGCGGTTCATCTCCACGGTATTCACGGAATTTCTCGAACGCTTCTTCCGGCTTAGAGCCGAAATTGACTGTCGCCAATGTACCGGGAACAGTGCCGCCTTGCAGCATGCCATCCTCAGGGCCATCTGAGGTAAACAGCAAAACATCCACACCTCGTTTAATCAGGCCATCCCTTAAATAAGTCAGGTACTCTGTGTCGTTGCCGTAGCTGCCATACTCATTCTCGATTTGCACGGCCAGGATAGGTCCGCCATTCGTACTCAGTAGTGGAGTCAGCCGGGGAATCAGCTCATCATAGTAGCGATCCACTTTTTGCAGGTACCGCGCATCCATACAGCGGAATTTCATGTTCGAGTCTTGCAGCAGCCACGCCGGCAACCCGCCAAATTCCCACTCTGCACAAATGTAGGGACTCGGCCGCACAATGACATGCAGCCCTAAATCGCCAGCAATTTGGACGAATCTCTCTACGTTGGCAAGTCCCTCGAAAGTAAACACATTTTCCTGAGGTTCATGCAAATTCCAGGGCAAATAAGTTTCGACTGTGTTGAATCCGCAAGCTTTCAGCTTGAGCAAACGATCTTCCCAGTATTCCGGTACAACGCGGAAATAATGAATCGCTCCCGATATCAACTGAAGAGGTTCTCCATCCAATAAGAACTGTTTATCTTTTGCTTTTAAAATTGCCATATAAATCCCTCCGGATTAAGAATGCGATTGGTTGTTGTCTCCTCTCATCATCGCTGAAAAGACATGGCCGCTCAATCTCCAAATGGAGCATTTTCTATACCAAATGTGCCATTTCAATGGTATGATGAAAAGAACCATTTGAACCCTAGGGAGGGATTTGCTGTGGAGGATTTATATCGGTTTCCCAACATCATTCATACCCTGCAAGTCGTAGGCTGCCATTTTGGACGCAAGCCCCCGGGATGGGAATATCCGCGGCATCATCATCATTTGTTTGAACTGCTTTACTGCCAAGAGGGACAAGTTACGCATGACATTAATCGTGAAACTGTAACCATGAAGGCAGGTGACTGGCTGCTGATCAAGTCCGGGGTCCGTCATCAATCTTCTAATTCGTCTGCGCTCGATTATGGCTATTTCAATGTGCATTTTGATCTCGACGATACAGAAATTCGCAGTCTGCTGGCAGCAACGCCTTATCGGCATATTCCACAAAAGGCAGCCGCTGAGAGCAAACTCCTGCATTATGTAAAAGAGCTGGAATCTGTCATGCATAGGAATCTCGCCAATGCCGAAGAAGCCCAGCTTCACTTACGCTTTGAGGATAAACTGCTGCTGCAATCCTACCTACTGCTCATCATTCATGATGTGCTTGATCTAATACGGGGGCATGCTGCCTCATACAAACAAAAAAAAACAGCAGTGTCAGATAAAGATGCCTCTTTATTCGCCGCTGATGTCGCGCATGCAATTGAAGAAAAGCTATCAAGTGGGCTTTGTGAGGAAGCGACCGTCGCCGGGATCGCCAAAGAGCTGAATTTGAGCCGCAGCCAGTGTACCAAGCTATTCGCCAAAGTGTATGGCCTGTCGCCGCGTCAGTACGTGAGCCAACAAAAGTTGAAACTAGCCAAAGAACTGCTGGTCACAACCCATTTGCCAATGACAGATATCGCCGACAAGCTTGGCTTCCAATCAGCCAGCCACTTCTCGCGGCAATTCCGCCGCTGGACCGGTCAATCGCCAAGCGAGTTCAAGCCCAAGCACCAGGTCGCTCAGCAGCCGCTATCCGAAATCAGTCACTGATCAACACTTCAATGCCGAGTGTCTCAATCGCATCAATCCATTCTTTGGAACAGCCGGAATCGGTAATCACCATCGATATTTCTTCGAGTTTCGACACGCGGGCAAACGTAGACATCCCGAATTTGGTATGGTCCGTTACCAGAATGGACTCCTCAGCTCGCTGTATCATTTTGCGCGAAACAATGGCTTCCGCCAGGTGAAAGTCGGTTATGCCGTCAGTGAGTGAGATACCTCCAACGGAGATAAACGCCTTGTTTACTTTGAACTGGTCCAGCATTTGATCCGTAAGAGAGCCTGCAGCTGCTTGAAACTCCATATTGATCTCCCCGCCAACGAAGATGATTCTTCCACGGAACGTTTCCATGGCCAGATTGAGAATCGGGACAGAATGAGTGATCAACGTAATATTCGTACGATCCTTCAAATAAGGCATAATCTCAATCGTCGTCGTGCCGTTATCCATCATGATCGTTTCACCATCCTGAATTAACGAGGCAGCCAGCTTGCCGATCGCCGCTTTCTCCGCCTTCATCATTTGAGCCCGCTTCAGAAAAGGCGGCTCCACAAGCTCCAGACGCATCTTAACCGCACCGCCGTAAACCTTGCGAAGCTTTCCTTCCTTCTCCAATCGGTCCAAATCACGCCGCACGGTTTCTGTAGAAACCGCAAGCATCTCTGAGAGATGATGCACTTGGACCTTCCCTTCCATCTCCAACTGATTCAGGATCGTCATCCTGCGATCTTCATATGTTAATGACATTTGGGCCTTCCTCCATGACCGATAGTTTGTATATGGTGTTGTTTCTTGTTGTTTTAATCAGTGTAGGGGTAGGTGTTGCGTGTGTCAACTGGGCCCAACCACTAACTTTGCTTGTCAGATCAAACTCATATATGCCCATTAGCAATACCTGGTATGCCATTTTTGAATTTTACTCCTGAATAAACCTTCCGTACAATAAAATAAAGCCATTCTACTAGGTTTATCAAACCGCCTGATCGGAGTGATCGTCATGATCCAGAAAAAGTATGCTTTGAAACAAGATATTCAAGGAAAAGCTGTGGTGATTACATACGAGGATAGTTACGAGCATGAGGAAGAGTCACCGTTCCAGACAGGTTCGATGGAAGATGAGCTGTTTCTAAAGATTAGACAAGAGATCGAAAATTATGCTTCTTTGTCCAATACTCACTCCGAAACTACCATTATAGTAGAATCCTGTCTGATAACGGATCAGCATATACCGGTTCTATTTGTTTACCCTGAAGGGGCGAATGAGCTGCCTGTTGTCTTTTTCAATCATGGGACTGGCGGAGATGCTGTTGGACTTATTTCTATGGGAATACCGCTTGCTTATGCCGGCTTTTTCACCGTGCTTGTAGACGCTAGAATGCATGGGAGGAGACGACCTGCTAATTTTAAAGAAGCATTCTATGGGAACGATTACAAGAAAGTTTATTTGACATTATTGCAGGAAACTACCCAAGATATTTCTCGATTGATTGATTATTTGGAACAAGATCCGCGAGCCGACACGCACAAAGTCGGGATATCAGGCATTTCACAAGGTGGTTACCTTTCCTTCTTTGCGATTACGCAAGATAAAAGAATAAAGGTGGCAGCGCCTATTATAGGTTCTCCTGATTTGGAAGACCAATACGGAGCTAGCCCTCCATTTGATGAACTTGAACCCACTGTACAGCAAGATATTATTCGCTTTAGCCCATTAAGAAACTATCGCCAGATGCCCCCGGTCGCCCTGCTAGTTCAAAATGGAAACGAAGACATCGTCGTCCCCGTTGAAGGGGTAAGAAAACTGGAAGCTAAATTGAAAGAGTTGTATAAAGAAATGCCCGACCGGTACCAGTACGTGGAGTACGATGGCGTAGGACATGCAATCACCTTAAACGGGATCGAAGATCCGCTTGGTATCGGTCAACGAATGATGGCATGGTTTACCAAACATTTATAAAGCAGAAATCTGAATACAAACCTCGAACTCGCTGAAAGATGAGCTCGAGGTTTTTTGTATTTGCCTAACACGTACATGCCGCACAAAATTTGCATTGACAGTTCAACTGAAACGGATATACAATTGTCAACAAACAACAAGATATTATCACAAAACCACATGACGACAACAAAACAACAAATAGGGGGCTATTCGCGTGCAGCATCCGCTTACTTTTCGGAAAGATCACACGTTTACCATTACACAATTTACTGATATACATTGGAAAGATGGTGGAACAGAAGACCAACTTACCAAACGGCTTATGGAAGATGTGCTTGATACCGAGCGCCCTGATCTTGTCGTATTTACTGGCGACGTCATTTATACCGGCTATGTCACACCAGGCGAACCTCTCTGCGAGCAGCCTTTACAAGCATTCCGCGATGCCATTCAGGTTGCTGAAACCCGAGGCATTCCTTGGGCTGTTGTGTTCGGCAACCATGATACCGAGACCCTTATCACAAGGACTGAGCTTATGGATACCGTCCTTCAACAACCGCATACGGTTGCACAGCACGGTCCGGAAGAAATCAACGGTGTCGGGAACTATCAATTAACGATCACCGATTCAGAGGGAGTGGCAGCTGCGGCCTTGTACTTTTTCGATTCTGGGAATGTCTCATCACTCCCTCACATCAAAGGCTACGATTGGATTCGCCGCGATCAAATCGAGTGGTACACCAAGCAGTCTGAGCAACTCACCTCCAGCAACAACGAGCAGACTTTGCCTGCGCTTGCCTTCTTCCATATCCCGCTTCCGGAATATCAGGAAGTTTGGAACCGCGCCACTTGTTATGGCAACAAGTTCGAGAATGTTTGCTGCTCTCCCGTGAATTCCGGATTGTTCACAGCCATGGTCGAAATGGGCGATGTCATGGGAACATTCTGCGGTCACGATCACATCAATGATTATTGGGGCGAACTGCATGGGATCCGTCTCTGTTACGGAAGAGCAACAGGCTACAATACCTATGGGCAAGAAGGCTTCCCGCGAGGCGCCAGAATGATTCGTCTTCACCAAGGCGAGCGTTCTTTCGAAACATGGCTGCGACTGGCTGACGGCAAGGTGATCCGCAATCAACCAGAACACAATCCTACCGTATAAGTTCACCTAGATCTGGAGATGATCACTTGTTTGTTGTTTCACTTTCACTTGTCGTAGCTTCTGGTCTTACACATGCGATTTGGAGTTTATTCACCAAAAGAAGCCGGAATAAAAGCGTCTTCCTCTGGGCCATTGTGATGGTAACGACTGTCGGACTTTTTCCTTATCTAGTCAGAGAACTGTGGATTACTCCTTTATCCTTGCAAGCGTATGGACTCTTGCTTTTATCAGCTTGTTTACAGAGCATCTACGCCCTATTGTTGGCCAAAACCTACAATATGGGCGATCTCTCCCAGGTGTACCCGATCATGCGAGGCACGAGCACCCTGTTCATACCTATTGTCAGTGTTCTCTTCCTTCGTGAAACCTTATCTGTCTATGGTTGGATGGGTCTGCTCTGTATGGTCATCGGTTTCCTGTGGCTTAGCGGCATTATTAGTCGCAAGCAAACGTCCGCCGGAACGGTCAAACCTTTTCTTATGGCCCTTTGTGTCGGCTTATGTACGACTTGCTACGTTTTTGTAGATCGCCTTAATCTACAGCATGTCTCAGCAATCACCCTGCTCGAAGTAACGAATATAGGGTTCATGGCGGGCTTGACGCCGATCGTTCTCCGTTCCAAGCAGATTGGCACCGAATGGAAAATGAACGCGAAAATCATTCTCCTAGGCGCAATTCTCAACCCTGGATCTTATTTGTTATTCCTGTTCGCGATGACATACGCCCCGGTCGCTCATATTTCGCCCATTCGTGAAATTGGCACCGTCTTTGCTACCATACTCGGCATCGTTGTACTCAAAGAGAAACAAGGCAAACTTCGAATCATATGCTCAATTCTCATCTTAATGGGAATTCTAATCATTAGTTTCTTTGGTTAAGTCGCGGCTTTATTTCTTTACCTGTTGACTTTATCTTCTAATCGTCTTATCATAATGTCAGTGAGTACTGACATTGATTCGGAAGAGGGATACCATGGACACCAGCAAGCTGGGAAGCAGCGATAGACTTCTTTTAGCGGCGCTCAATCTGATTTCGGAAAGAGGCTATAATGGGGTAACGACGATGGAAATCGCCCAAGCGGCAGGGCTTAGCGAGAAGACATTGTTTCGTCAATTCGGCAGTAAGCAGAAGCTTCTTGAAGCCGCTTTTGACCGCTACCATTATGCGGAAGAGATGAAAAAGCTATTTAATGAGAAGCTCGTATGGGAGCTGGAAGCGGATCTGCTTCTGGTCAGCCGAACCTATCATGAGATCATGAATCGCAACCGCAAAATCTTCCAGATCAGCCTCAAGGACGAAGGCCAGCTGCCCGGATTCCGCGAACGTACACATAAGCATCCCCATCAATTGTTGGAAATCTTAACGAATTACTTCATCACCATGTCGGAAAAGGGTAAAATGATTGCTGCAAACCCGGAGATGCAGGCCTTCTCTTTTATGATGATGAATTACGGGGCGTTCCAGAATGATCTCGACAGTCATAAAAATTATCCCAGCATTTCGCTGGAGCCTTTTATCCAAGAAAGCATAAAGATTTTCGCTAGGGCCTTACGTCCCTAGTTTTTTTAAGAACCAAATGTCAGTCAGTACTGACAGTCAAACCGAAGAAAGAAGTGATCACAAATGACTACTCAAACTGAAGCTCCAACTCAAGCAACACAGCAAAATGCCAATAAATTAATGCGCATTCTGATGTTTACCCTCACCATTTCTATGATGAGCGGCATCATGTTTAATATCGTACTCCCCAAAATCAGCCAAGAATTCTCCCTTACGATTGCACAGGTCAGTTGGCTCTCCTCCGCCTATATTCTTATCTACGCAATTGGCGCAGTCACTTATGGGAAGCTGGCCGATCGCTATAAGTTGAAAAATTTAGTGACTTTGGGACTGCTCGTCTTTTCCGTTGGTTCTCTCATCGGGCTAACCTCACACACCTTCGCCATGGCACTTGCCGGCAGATGCCTGCAAGCCATCGGAGCTGCGGTTATTCCCGCAATTGCCATGATTATCCCTTTGCGTTATTTTGCCCCCGAACGTAGAGGAGCAGCACTTGGCATGACCGCGGTAGGCCTTGCATTCGGCAATGCGCTTGGACCTGTTATCGCCTCTTTAATCGTTAGCATGGTACACTGGCGTTGGTTGTTCGCTGTCCCTGTGCTAGTCTTGGCTACAATCCCCTACTACCGCAAGTATTTAGGCAATGAACAAACCAAGTCCACCAGCAAATTTGATTGGATTGGCGGTATTCTTCTGGCAGTCACAATCACCTTAATGCTCCTAAGTGTGACCAAAGGGATCTGGCTGCTTTTAGGTGGATTAGTCTTCCTAGGTTTATTCATTGCTCGAATTTGCACGGCTGGAGAACCCTTCATTGCGCCTAAACTTTTTCAGAATAAAAAGTATACACTCGGACTTACCATCTCATTCCTGATCAGCGGAACGTGCTGTTCCCTGTATGTCCTTAGCCCGCTGCTGCTCTCGGATATTCAGAAGCTGCCCTCCGTGTGGATTGGCTTCGCCTTGGTCCCTGCTGCCGTTGCATCGGCTGTTTTCGGCCGCAAAGGAGGCCGGCTGGCAGACAAGAAAGGCAACACATTTGTCGTCTATATCGCTTCGAGCTTGCTATTCGCCGGTTTTCTTCTGCTCTCCACTTTCACGGGAGGATCTCCCTTGTTCATCGCGATCTTCCTGATTCTCGGCAACGTTGGGCAATCTTTCATCGTCATCGCGATATCCAATTCTGTTTCAAGAACGCTGCCCAAGGAACAAGTTGGTGTCGGCATGGGTATGCTGGCGATGGTCAACTTTATCTCGCAAGGGATCGCTATCGGCATTTACAGCAAAATCGTAGATCTTGGATCACAAACCATACCTAACTGGAATCCGTTGTACGACTACTCTTCCGGCTCTATTTTCAGCAATATCTGTTTGGTTCTTGCCGCTTCGCAGATTGTCATCTTTGCCATTTATTATCTGTCCTTTGGACGGACGACGAAACAGAAGCTTGGTGGACTTATGCCCGAAACGGAGGCTAGGACTTTATCTAATGTTTAGGATTTATCGACATGGTTCGACATGACTTCGACCTATTATCCTATAAACTATGAATGGAAGCTTTATCTTAAAGTTCATAGCTATTTCATTTACTAGGAGGAAGTCATGGTTCTACATCAGAAAAAGAAATTCATTACCACATTAGCTTTATTATTCACTATCTTCACTCTCGTTTATCCATCAAACGGTTATGCTTTTGAAAATGACGATTTAAGCGTTGAAAAAGCCAAACCCTCTTTTAATGAAAGCGATATTGTTCCAGGCAAGGTCATTGTGAAATACAAACAAAAGCAGACAGGATCACTTGGCTTGCAGTCACTTTCTTCAAATCCAGTTTCGTGGACCACTCTATCTTTCAATAATGAAGTATCGGTAGCTGCCAAAATAGCCGAATTGGAAAAAGATCCTGACATTGACTATGTAGAGCCTGTTTATAAAGTACAACTGATCTCTAGTACTTCCACACTTACTGTTACCGATACCGTCTACTCCGGTACTGAGGCATACATGAAGCAGTGGGGCAAACTTGCCGCACATTTAGATGATATGGGTTCATATACGACCACTTCTCAAAATGAGAAAGTAACCGTTGCTGTTTTGGACACCGGGGCAGATTTGACGCACCCTGATATTAAGAACTCTATCGTTTCTGGGTACGACTTTATTAACAAAGATACAGTCGCACAAGACGATAATGGACATGGTACGCATGTATCCGGTATTATCACAGCTCAAGCAAGTTCTGGAGCAAGCATCGGAGTTGCCCCAGGCGTTAAAATCATGCCACTGAAAGTCCTTAATGATAAAGGTGAAGGGGATTCCGCTTTATTAGTTCAAGCGATCCAATTCGCTATTACTAATCATGCAGACATTATTAATATGAGTCTTAGTGTTAGTGGTAATAGCAAAGCTCTGCACGATGTAATTAAACAAGCACACAATCAGCATATATTACTTGTATCTGCCGCTGGTAACGAGAGTAATCACTGGATCAATACAGAACAGGGACAAATGAACACTCCTGCCGGGGATTCCCTTCGCTATGCAAGATATACAGATTATCCAGCCGCGTACGAGGAAGTCATCAGTGTAGGTGCAATTGTACAACTCCCTGATAAAAGTTACTCTCTTGCGGATTTTTCTAATGTTGGCAAAGTAGATGTGGTCGCACCGGGTGTGAACATTTACAGTACAGCTTTAAACGGAGGTTACATATACATGTCGGGTACATCGCAGGCAACCCCGATTGTTACAGGACTTTCAGCACTCCTAAAGGCAGCAAACAAGAACTTGGATGAAGAGGATATTAGAACTATTCTTCGAACCTCCAGAAATCCGATTGCTTTCCAGCCTTTTAAACTGAATGGAACAAGTACTTCTCTTAAAAACACGATCTATTCGAATAATCAAGTTTCCAACACAATGGCTTTCGGAGATGGTTTAATTCAAGGTAATCGTGCCTTTCAAGTACCGCGGCTGATCATAAAGCCTAACTTGGAAAATTATCCTGCTATTAAAACTGTTACTTATGATTTAACCATGGTAGACGTTCATAACACGGTTGTTGATGCTACATATGCGGTTGCTCTTAAAGCCAAATTGTATAATGAAACTTCTCCTGATCGAGAACGAGATCAAACATTCGATCTTGGTGCGGCATCATCTGGACAAACACAACATGGCCTTAAGAAACTTACAGCCAATTTTACTAATAATGATTCGGTCCATCATGTGTATATTTATGGGGAGTGGGATGAACAAGTTTCTGGCGGATATTCTCATAAACCATCCAATTCACATACACTGATAAGTCTTCCGAATTCGCCTAATGTCAGCTTACAATCAGGAACTTATACTGGGAAACAAACCGTCTCCATCACTTCTCCTTATCAAGAAGGAATGATTTTTCTTCAAGTTCAAGAAAACGGTAAAGTGTGGGTAGATTCATCCGATTACCGCGGCGGAAAATTATCAGTTACCGGAGATACAATCCTAACAGTAGCTACTCTGCACAATAATGTATTTAGCGAAGACGCCGTCTATCAATACACAATTAAAGCTGCCCAGGTTGGCGGCGGCGGTGGCGGTGGTGGTGGCGGCGGAAGCAGCCAATCCCCTCCTTCACTAAACAAAGAAGGAAAAATGACCTATGATTTTAAGCCGGCTCCTATTGATTTATTAATTGCACTGAATTCGGAGTCCAAAGTAGTCTCCCTTGATGCGAGCACCAAAGAAAAAGTGGATATTTTCACGGCAGAATTCAGCGCAAATTTTATGCAGAAAGCTGCCGAACGCAGCAAAACATTTATCATTAAAACAAATAATTTTACGATTAATTTCCCACCGGATTCACTGCCAGTCAAGAATGGAGACAATGCTATTCTATTCAAATCATCCATGGAAGCCGCGCCATCCATACCTGCATTTTCAGCGGCATCCTCTATCTATGATTTTTCTTTGACTGAAAATGGAGCAAAAATCAATGCCTTTAACAAACCGCTCCAAGTTACTTTTTCTTACGACAAAAGCAAAGTACAAGATACTCGTAACCTTAATGTGTATGTTTACGATGAACAGCAGGGAATCTGGACAAGTGTAGGCGGCACGCTAAACGGAGATGGTACAATTACTGCATCACTCCCCCATTTCTCCAAATATGCTGTGCTGGAAAAAAAGACAACCTTAACCGATATCCAGGACCATTGGGCTCAAAAGGAGATCGAGGAATTATCCGGCAAACAGATTATTGATGGGATGGATGACGGATCTTTTAAACCAGATGCAAGCATGACTAGAGCACAATTCGTCACAATCCTTACGAAAGCTTTGAAACTGCAAAGTTCTGCCGGCGATTCAAATTTTGACGATATATCCAATGATTCTTGGTATAAGAATGCGGTTTATGCCGCCTACCAAGCGAATATCGTAAGCGGTTTGAATGAGCATACTTTCTCCCCTGAAACTAATATTACGCGGGAGCAAATGGCTGTCATTATGGTAAATGCTTACTTGCATGCCACTGGCAAGAAGCTCGCAGATATCGTAATTACGCAAGAAGTAAACTATTCAGATGAGCGAAATATCAGCGAGTGGGCCAGATCCTATGTGAGAGCAGCAACTGGCTTAGGGCTCCTTAGCGGAGCTAGCGAGGGCATTTTTGCACCAAAGGACAATAGCTCAAGAGCTCAGGCTGCTGTTGTTATGTCTCGTTTATTAAGTAAAATAAAATAACACGAAGGGGCTTCCCCTCAAGCAGATGATAAATCGACTTGAGGGGAAGCCCCTTATTTTTTGGATACAACCGTTGTGTTGTCTTATCTCACGAAAAACCGCGAAGTTGGCGGGAATAAGAACATTTAGCTTGCGTGTTTATCCCCGAGCGCTCAATCTCGTTGATCGTGTTTTTATTTCTGAGGATTTCGGCCAGTTCTGCCCCAGATAAGAGTCTTCAAAGACTTCTATTTGTGATAAATGGCCCCTATACGTGCAATTAGGAGCTCCTAAAGACTCCTATTACTTCAGGTGTCGGCGTTTCTGTGAGTTTATTTGGTGATAAGAGTCCCCAAAGGCTTCTATTTGTGAAAAATGGCTCCTCTCGGTGCAAATAGAAGCTCCTAAAGACTCTTATCTGCCAAAAAAAGAAAAGCTGATCTCAAGGTCACCGTTCACGGTGACCTTGAGATCAGCTCTATTCCGTTCCTACTCGGCGCCGCTGCCCGCCGAGGCGGCTTCCCGCATCGCGGCGGAGAGCGCATCGTCAATAGAGTCGCCGCTGCTGCGCACAGTGCTGGCCATCTCCGCGCTGTACGCCCACCAACGAACACGCACATTCGCCGGCTCGGAGGTTTGCTGCACTTTCACGCCGATCCGGAAAGTCCCTTTCTGCGGATAGGCAATCGTGCCAATCTTCACTTCCGGCGCATCCGGTTCAAATTCACTGCCTTTGAACACGTCGGACGCACCGCCATAGACGCGGTCGCCGCTCGAAAGCATGTCGGAGATCGCGTCGCCGCTGCTTTCTTCCAAACTCGTGATGATCAACACGTTGCCCTCACCTAAACCGTGGGCGATTTCGCCGGAGAAGAAGCTTTTGGTCGCTTTGCCGAATGGCGACACCGAAATCTTCGTGAACGGCTCTACCGGGATGTCCGCGAAGCCGCTCACAATCCCTGCAATCCCGCTGCCCCCGCCTGCCGGGATGCTTAGATCAAAGGAAAGCTCACTGATCGCTTTATTGAAATTGACCTTGAATTCCGGAGGCTGACCCGGCGCCAAGGTTCTTACTTTGGACTTGGTCACGAACTGTCCGGATGTGTCTTCCCGATACTCGCTCGATTGAGCAAGTCTGTACATCACCGAAGAATTATAGACATATTCGCCAAAAGGAACCTGCTCCACATTTTCAATAACGTAGGTCGGACCCATTTGAATCAGGCAAATTTTGGCCAAATAAATGCATGGCTCAGAAGAAGCTTCCAAGGAAGACTCCAGCGATTGTTTCACGAAATCACTCATCAGCCGCTCCTGCACAGAATCGGCAATAATTTGCAACTCGCCCACTGCTTGCGCTTGCAGATCCAACTGCCTGTCATCCAGTTTCAATACAGAGGAACCTGCTTGAACACCAACTGTGCCTTTCACGGAAGCCGTACTGTCCGCTCGGAGCAGCACCTTCATTTCATACTCACTCTCTAGCTGCTCTTGAGGTTCCTGGAACACAATTGTCGTTCCGTCCATCGCCTCAACACGGCTAGCTGCTAATTCATATTGAAAGGATAGTCTGCCAGCCTTGAGCGTTTTCTCAAAACGCAGCTTCATTTCGAACAACTGCCCCGGATTCACATAGCGGGGTGTCGTTTGCAGAACACGCACATGCGTATCGTGATAGAGGACGACCGTTTGGTCCGATAAGCCCGCCAAAGGTAGAGACGCCGGATCTGGCGCATCCTCGCGAATGAATAAACGATAGCTCTCCAGCACCCGATTATAATCATTAATTTCATCGGAACGAACCGACGAATTCGCCACCGCGTGAACAGGCTCTTTATCCTTTTCATCATAAGCGATACAGAGATATACGTTCTTCGCATACTCATTATTGCTGAATCCATCCATCATCGACAGCTTCAGCGTCATGGGAGTCGGCACGACAATTTCGCGGCCAAGCGCGTCAATCGCAGCTCCCATTTCAACAGAAACCGACTTATCATCGACCGCGACAACTTGCAATCCTGTAAGCACACCTGAGCCATGCAGCAGGCGATTCATCATTCTGCGTTTGTCATTGAAGTATTTTTGCTCGGACTCAAAATCCCTGACCGTCAGCAGCTTTCCATAGAAATACCGATTGCGCTCAAACGGATAATAACGTGTTTTTTTCATAACTATCCCCTCACCTTCTTAGGCTCATTTCGTTTATTCGATTTCGGAATCCAATCCCAAGCGCGTATGTATATCCATTCGTTTATCGCGATCCACATCGATCAGCACCGTGTTGTAAGGCATGGATGAACGCTGATCAAGTGTTAATAACGTAGGTTCTGATAAGTAAGTATTGATGCCCAAATACGTATGCATATCGGCGTACATCCAAGGCTGTAGAACGATGAGTTTGCCTTCTGTATAAGCAGGCTTCTGATCCTCGATGATTTGTTCGATCGTCATCCGCTGCGCATCCGTCCGAACGAATTCAGGCTTCAGCATCAGACAGAAGCAATATGGGTTGTCGCCATACAGTTGGGCAAAAAGCTGCCGCAGTTCTGAAGTCTCCTGCATTTGTTTAAACTGGAAATACTCCAGTAAATAAGGCTCGGAGCCGGTGTAAATCTTCACCATATTAATCAAGCCCTCACGAGTCCCCCGCAGCTTATACAGCTCTGGCGCCTGTTTAATCAACTGCCTCAGCTTCGTCTCTCCCCAAGCCTCATGATCCGTAATCGCCAGCCAACGGCCTAACCACTCCAGGTATGCGCCAGAGACGGCATCGGGATCAAAGTGAGCTGAAATATGGTCGATTTTATCCTCCATATCATCAAAAAACGTGCTGAACATCGCCAAGAATCGTTCCAGAAAAGGACTGTGTTCCTCATCCTGCTGGTAGATCGGCGGCAAATAAGCAATCAATGAGGTTCTTGGGTAGTACACCCGCAGTTTGCGGATGAACGGTGATTTCTGCTCACTGCCGATCAACTCCAATTTGAACCACAAATATCGGCCCCGGGCATTCATAAGCAGCGCATCCTTGGGATTCAGAATCGGTTCCGACCATAAACCGCGTGTCGCTGACAGCTTGGCTCGAGTTGAAATATTTGGATCGGTGAAGTAGCTCGTATAGGAAACATAATTCCCATCCAGAAACCCTTCGTCCTCATCCGAGGCAAAATAGGAAAACCGCACTTGCGTCTCTTCCGGAATCTCCGCTTCCAAGCGAATCTTGTGCCACTCGATCTCTGTTTCGGTTGTGTCCAATTCAGCTGAAAAGTAGACGGCCTCCGGCAGTTGGGTATCTTCTAGGAGCATCGTGCGCGCCCTAAGATCAAGCAAGCTGATCTGACCGCTGATGCCATCGAACACATACAGCCTGTTGCGTCTATCATGCAGCAGTTTATCCGATCGCCCCCGGAAGCTGGTCACCTTATCAAGCTGTTCGCCATTGCCCCGATATTTGAGAATAAAGCGCTCGGTTACTCCTTCTTGCTGTGCGTATCCGCTGTCCCCTATATAGAGATTATGATTCGTATCAATGGAAATACCAGCAAAGCGTCCCTCCTGTACGAGGGTAAAATGCAGCGGATCACGTCCATCCTCATGGAAAACCGTGACGGTCCTGCGCCTGGCATCGAGCAGAGCTATTGTCCCGTCCGCAGCGGCGGTAAAATAGCGGGAATGAAGCGAAGATATTTCCTCCGCTTCCTCCAGCCGGAGAGCTTCGTGCTCGTAAACATGCACCACCTCGCCCGCTGCGTTCCATGAGATAATGCCGATCCTGCCCCCTGCAGGGACTTCTGGATTTCCATTCATACCAACACTAATGTCCAAAGGAACTGTCGTGTAAATCGCATTGGCTGATGCCAACTTCGTATTGACCGAGAGCGGGAACAATTCCAGTCCATTCCATTCATGCACAGCCCACATGGTTTGTCCGTTGGAAATGGCATACACAGCCAAACGCCGTTCACTGGCCTGATTAGCGTCTGCAATAATTAGCAGATCAGCCATAGCAGCCAGACTAGCTTGATTGCTGAATAAATGGTGACCTTGCCCGAATAGCAGCTCCCGATGACGGCTTTCATCCTCATAAATCCAGATATTGGCCAATTCATCCAACAGGATGAGCTTGCGTCCAGGTCCCACTGTCATCTCGTGAATCGCTGGCATCCCCTCAATCTCGTCCGTACGAACGATGCGATGGATGCTGTACTTTTCGGTATGTTGAATAGAAAAACCAATCTCCTGCATGTCGATATTGGCTGTATAGCCTTGTTCCCAGTCGAATGGCTTGTTAAGTGAAAAAAACGTCTGTCCATCCTGCATCGTTCGTCACCTCTCTCCTTCATTGTAGCTAGACATCCGTCTGACTGATCGTTTCAACCTCGTGATCGCCGGAATAGACCAACGCATAAGGGGGGATATGAATATCGCCGGCCCCATCTTTGTGAAATCCAGTCCCTTCTGCATCCAGCCAAATATCCTGAACGTAGACGACACCTTTGATTCGAGAGATTACGCCATAAATATCACCCTTGTACACGGTCCGTCCAAAACGCCATCCTGCTGAACCCTGTCCATGATCCATAGGCTGCAGCAATAATTTCAATTCTTGGGTAATGCGGCGTTGTTCGGTTTTGAACTTAGGTTCCATGACCACAACGGCATGAACCGTAATTTTAATATATTCCGCTGGAATGACGTGCAGTTCTGTGGTCAAAAGACGATGGCGATCCAGATGCTGCTTAATCGTTTGCAGAAACCCTTTGCCGGCCGTTGGCTTATCGCTCTCGCTGTAGGGAACGACCGCGACGGTCATCTGCGCGGGGGCCTTGACCTTAGGGTAGTCCCGCATGCCTGGCTTGTACAGCGGGATCGCTTTGACCCGCGCGACGCGCAGGCCTGGCGTCGCCCCCACGATCGCCTCGTAGTCCTCGGCGGTCACTGCCCTTGTCGGCGTGCTGAGCTCCCGCTGCACGCGAAGCTTCGCCTGGTCGAGCGTCTCCGCTTCCAGGCCGCCCCGTGCCGGGAACGCGTTCGTGACGCTCACGCCCGCCACCTCCGTGAAGCCGGTCACCAGACCGTCCTTCACGTTGCCCCGCACGCCGCCGCCAGCTTGCAGCCTGATGAACCGAATATTCGGTTCAACGGACTTCGGCGGCGTCAAACCCGCTTCGTTGTTGCCGAAGCGAATCGTGCCCTCCGCAGCGTCGTAGACGTAATGGCGGTCCGTGGACTTCGAATTATCGAAGTCATCCACGGCCTGCCAGTCGTCCCAGACGACGCTGGTCTCGCCCCGCGGCCGATAGCCCACCTGCAGCAGCATGCTGCTGGGCTTATAGCTCAGGCCGCGGCTGACTTCAAAGGTCTGCCCAGGCAGACCTTTGCTGCCTCCAACATAACGGCCGTAGTCGAACTCGGCCGTGTAGGCAATAAGCCTCACCCGCTGCGCGCCTTGCGGCGGGATGCTGCCGTTCACCCCGTTGCCGAAGCGAACGCGGGTGACGCGGCGGGCCGAATCCTGCTGCAGCTCGCAGCAGTGATCTTCCGGCCCGCAGTCCGCCAGCGACTGGACGGCCAGCCAGTCGCGCCAATGTCCCTGCTCGTCCTGCACCTGCACAGTATGCAGCCCGTTGTAAGCAAGATAAGAACTAACCTCGAAGCTCTGATTCGGCTCTCCGCTGCTAGGGAAGGCTGAAACTTCGCTAAAGGTTTCCAGTTCAGCAGCTTTGACTGCATTAAGGCTGACCTTCTCAATCTTTGGCGACAGCTCATAGCCGTCCTCCATCAGCGTACAGCAAATCCAGTAGCGGCTGCGATCATCCGCCGGATACAGGGAAATCGGCTTCATCTCCGATGTGACGCGGAAACGAAGCTCACCGCTTTGCGACAGGTGAACCGTCGTATCGCTAACCGATTCAATCGGCAGCCAGCTCTCACTTTGTCCTTGCTGGCCTGCTCCTGCGAACGTCCAGGCTACCTTGGCAGACGATACCATCGGTGCGGCTCCGTTAGCCGCGCTTCGGATCGTTACTGGATAGCGATCGAATAATTGAAAGAAAATCGAGATATCCGTTTGCTCGGGTAAAGCACGATCGAAGCCAAGATACAGATGGGCTCCTTTACGCGCTTCCGGGCCAAACGCATAATAAGCAATCTTCGCATGATTATTGGAAGTAAAATCACCTGCCGCGGTTTCCGTGCGAACCAGCACTTTCTCCAGCGTAGATGCCACAAGCTGCACCGTGGTCAGAGTCTCAAACCGTTGATCCAACGCTTGCAGAGGCGTTCCTTGCGGGAGCACAAGCTGCTGCTGCAGTCCCTCGAAGGATACCTCACACTGGGCAGACACAGCTTCACGCGGACGAATGCCAAGCAGCTTCAAGAACTTCCGTTCACTGCGCTCGGTCACCCGATTCAGATAATACTGCTGCATCTCGGTCATCCATGACATGAGTTCCAGCAGCGTAATGCCCGGGTCATGCTCATTCTCATCCGTCCACTCTGGAAAAAGCTTGGGAATCGACTTCCGCGCTTCCTGCACCATCTGTTCAAACATACGATCATCCAAATTAGGAATCGGCAGCACTTATGCTCACCTCCTTCGATTATAGTTACAACGCGTTCACAATTACCTTGTGTTTGCCGCTTACGATCATTCCATGCGGCATCACAGGCAAGCGATTCACATCAAGTTCCTGTCTTTCGCCATCTTCCAATTTATAGACCGTCATATAAAGCTTCTCTACATGGCTGATCGTTCGAATTGATTTCAATAAAGCATAAAAGACCGAAGGATGAATTTGCTGCCCAATTTCCCAACCTTTGCCATCGAAATTGCCAGTCAGCGGATCCAAAAAGCGATTTAGTTTATCCAACGCCTGAATTTCGGTTGCCACAACCGCGTCCATTCCTTCGACAGCGACAATTGCTGAGACGGATATTTCCATATACACAGGCTCGATAACTTGCAACCGTTCTGGGAAAGCGACCAAACTTGAAGCCCGCTGAATGATATAGCGCTCCACCTGCTTCTTCAGTTCCGGGAACGTGGAGCTGCCGCTTTGCCCTTCTTTCGGCAAAATAACAAGCGTCATCGCGCCGATTTCTTTATTCATATAGGCATTGCGATTCGGTATGCAGGTGACTTTGGCGATGTTGGGATAAGCTTCGCGAGCCAGCCACTCATAATCTTTGGAGGAGACGGCCCGATCCCGATGCTTGAGCAGCTCCGGTCCTCGCTGTAAAGCCGATTCCAGCTTCTCAGGCTGACATCCCCCAGATGCAGGCTCCGGGTTAAATACCTCACCTACAAAGGCGATGGAATCCTGCATCTGAATAATTTCACGAGCCGCGACATTCCCGATCTGTCCAGCCGTGACTTGATACGTCACTTTCAGCTGCTCCAGCCCTCCCTTGGGAGGGTGCATGCCATGAACTCCATCGCCTACCCGTATGCGGCCAAAGGTGCGATCAATCATATAATGACGATCCCGATAACCGGAATCCGCCATTTGGCGAACCGCCGTCCAGCGCACCCAGAGCTGCAGCAGGTTGCCTTCCGAATCCCGGCTAACCTCCATCAGCGGAGTTCCTGCCTGCTCGTATTCAGCAATTTCTTCCTCCGTGACGAACTCGGTCTCATCCACCCAGACCTCTTCCGAAACAATTTGATTGCGGCTAAGCTGGTACTCAAGCTCTTCCAGTCCTTTGGAATCAGGAACTTCGCCAATGATGGTCTCCTGCTGCAGCACTTGCACCGTATTCATATACATCCCTTGGATGGTAGGAATCTGCACGCTGCCTGTTAAGTCATCATACTTGTCATCCCGATTCACCGCGCGAATCCAGTAGCCGTCTCGGCCAAACAGTGAGACTCCCCCGAAATCCGCAGGACCAACGAACTGTATCGTACCGCTCTGCGTTAAACCGTTCGTTGCATCCAGGACCTTGAGTGCCGCCCATTCCGGCGGATTGCCAGGCAGCAACCCTGAGCGCAAATATTCCCATTCCAGCAAAGGAAGATCCTGCTCGGAGAAACGCTGCTGTTTAACTGAGATAAACAATGAAATCGGACCTCGCACCGGCGGCGTATCAAAAGCAAGGTGCAAAGCAGGATGACTGCCCTGCAGCGGCTGAAAAGGCTCGAAACCTCCCTCAAGCTGCCGGCTATGCCGCGTCTGATCGACAAAAACAGTGTTATTCAGCGCTAAACAATGTTCAGCTTGATACATGCGGTCATCGTATTGATACGATAACGTCACCTCATTAATCCATGGCGAAAGATAGATCGCTTGTGCCACATAGGCATTCTCAATATGCAGAATACGCGCCCGAATCCACCAATTGTCATTTCCGTTCACATAGGTCGCTTCCAAATTAGTTGGACAGCGGAAGTGAATATCCTTGCGTACCTTATGCTCCTGGGGATAATAAAACAGCTTCTCAGCTTCCTTCTCCACCTCAAGCCGTACCCAACTGGAACCGTTCCAATACTCCCAAGCAACTTGGATGACCGTAACATGCGTGACCGGCGGCTTGTCGAACTTGGATTTTTTCATCACCATTTTCCAATTCACTTGTTCGGTCAACTCAGGCTGAAAACGATTCTGAATCGCTTGCAGCTCGAAACTCAACTTGATATCGCCGTCTTTTTTCGTAAACACTTCCTGACTCCCGATATAGAAAGAGCCATAAAGCGCAAATTGATCACCAAATGGATAAAATCCTGTCGGATCAGCAGCGATATCGTTATAAAACATCAAATCAGGCTGAATGCCACCCGTTTCTAGAGGATCGATATAGTCTGTTTTGAACGAAATGTGATCCATCGACAGTTTGCTGTCTGCTAACGTTTGGCCATCTGCCAATAGAGGTTTGAGGCGGCATTGAATAAAGCGTCCTGCCGTTCCGTTCACTTCCTTCAAAGCAAGCTCCCCTGCTTCCTCTTTGAGAAGAATCACCCGATTGCCTTTGGCTGACACATGGCTGAACGGCTGCCAACCGTCCTCAGTCGCATACAGCCACTCCGTCAAGGCAGGGTCTGCCAATTGTTTGGACATGGACAGTTCATCAAATCGCCGTTTGGAATTGCGGAATTCAATTTCGATACGCGCCGTACTGGAGATGGTAAAAAGCGAGCTGTGCTGCAAATAAATCGCATGCTCCTGCAAATTATCGCCATCCTGCAAGCTGAATAGCTTGGTAGGATAGGCCTGTCCCTGCCTGGATGCGCGAACGAACTCATCGGATACATGAATAATCTTATCTTGTTTTAGACTTGTCATGAAGACATCTGTCAGCAACGCAGGGGTTAACAGCGCACTGCGAGCGGTCTCGTACAGGATGTAACCACCCTCAGCGGCAGCCGCGACTTGCGTTCCTGTCGCAATAAAAACCGACTCCTTGGTCCCTTCGTTCAATGCAAATGTCACATAACTGCTGGCCGGCCGTGCCGGGAGCAAGGTCACATCGAACATATTCAGGAAAGAGATCAGGTTCTTCGTAGGCACTCGATTCAACCGCTTGATATTATCATGAAACATGTCCGCGAACATGAAGAACAGCGCCGAACCAGGATCTGGATTCTCCGGTGTGAAACGCCACTCCGGTGTATAATAAGGTGCCATTTCTTTCATTTGCGCAATCAGATCAGGAATGTCTCGTGGATCAATTTTGGGAGGTTGCACAGCTCCACCTCCTCTCTGAATGTATCGTCATCGCTTCTGCAGCCTCTTTCTATTTGGAACCCTCATATAAGTAAAATGGATAAACTTGGTTAAATAAGTTGTTCGTCGTGCGGACTACATACGCAATTCGGATCATCACTTTAGCGGGATCATCGGCTTCCGGTACGGCTTTTACTTCCACTTCATGAACTCTCGGTTCCCAGTTTCTGATCGCCTCAACAATATTGCTTTCGAGCAAATGCAGCGATGTATCATCCGTCATGCCAAAAATAAATTCCTGAACGCCGCAGCCAAATTTCGGCCGCATGACCCGTTCCCCTTGCGTCGTGCCAAGGATCACGCGAATCGCTTCAGCAATGTCTTCTTCATACTCGGACATTCGGATTCTCCCCGTAGCAGGATCAACCTGAATCGGGAATTTCCACCCACGTCCCAAAAATGCCTCCGACATCCCCGCTTCGCCCCTCGCTAATTGATTTTGACCATACTGCCCTTAATATTAATAATGCCATCCGATTTCAAATCGAGTGTTGCGCCTGCCTTCAGAGCCATGGTCGCAGATGCTTCTATGTTAATTTGTGTCGATTTAATTTTAATTTCTTTGGAACTCTCAATGGCTACATCGCCTTTGGCATTCATCGTGATTTTGGAACTGCTGCTGACCACAGAAATCTCATTAGCCGAGCCGCCTTTGATCGTGATCTTGTTATTGCCGCTCTGATCGGCGATCGAAATGCTGTCATCCTTATCTTTGAGCTCGATGATTTGACCTTTTTTCGTTTTGATCGTAATGCTCTCGTCACCGCTCTTGTCATTGAAAGCTAATTCATGACCGGAACGTGATTTGATCATCCGCAAATCATTCTTCTCCGCAGGCGCAGGCGGCATATTCTTAGGATTCCAGAGCATACCGATCACGAAAGGTTGACGCAGCTCCCCTAGATGGAACGCAACCAACACCTCATCATTCACTTCCGGAATGAACAGACTGCCCATATCTTTGCCGCCCATGAACGTCGCGATACGCACCCAATCTGTCTCCGTATCCGTTTCCTGCATGGGAAGCTTGAGTTTCACTCGCCCCATTTTATCGGGATCATTATTATTAGTAACCACGGCTACCATGACACCGCCAATTTTCTGGCTGGCAAAATCCGTCACACCGCCTATCGTAATATCGGGAGCCTTGAACATTATACCGCATTCCCTCCAATCTGAAAGCGAGTTGTATAGCCTTCATCATCAAAAATATGCGTCGCTCCAGTCACATAATAGGGCTGATCAAACTTCTTGCCGACACCATCCAGCTTCATATAGCGCCCGGCACGGATTTCTGGTATCCCGATACATTCCCCTGTCCCGCTGATCAGTTTCATAGCCCGCCTGTTCAGCAGCGCATCTGCATAAGTTTTGGCTTCTTCAGCGGATGCGGCATTCGTATAAATATGTTCCACGAACTTCCCCTTAGCTGCCAGTAAATCTTTCCCAGTCTTGGAGTTTGAGCCAAGCTTAGCTATCGTGCCCGACTCCCCTTGAATGACCTTGAGCTCTTTATTGTCCCAAGCCCTGACAGTCACGCCAGTAATCTGCTCGGACAGATTCATATCAATGGTCAAATTGCGTAGGGTTTTACCCATTTCGAGTGTCATCACAGCCGTCATGTCTGTCAGGGGCTTGCGAAAGTATACATTTTTGCCGACAACGAAGAAGTCATAATTGACCAGATTCGCTAAGTTTTGAATAAAATGATAATCATTTATTTGACTCTGAGAAATCGTTGGAAACTCCGTCGTTGTCGCATCGATCTGCGTCTTGGCGCCATACTCCTTGGCAATTTCCGTAACCACATCGCTGTATTTCTTCTTATTCCAGGAACGCGACTTCGTCCCCTTCATCATCAAATAAGACATATCCATCCCCCGTACAATAAGACCGGGAGAACCATCCTCAGGAAAATCCACAACGACCGACGTAATATACCCTGTAAAAACAGGGGTAAATTTATCGACATAACCCAAGCTGATATCGATGGCTTTCCCTAAGGCAAAATCGGAGAGCCACTGGAAATCATTCTTCGTGATGTCGTAAGCGTTCGTAATGCGGAAAGAAAACGAGTCCGCTGTACCATCAATGGACGTATCTACACGGATCGTTGCAATGGCAATGCTGTCCGAAATCTTCGTGCCATCCACGGTGATCAAATAAGCGGGAGAGAAAAATTCCTTATATTTTTTGGCTAGATCATCATAGGTAAAAGAGCTTGTATCCAATTGTAATGTCGCCATACGATCAATCCAATCTTGGGACCGAAATGCGGCGTCCCGTGACCACTTTAAGTGGGTTATCTATGTGATTGGCTTTGGCGATTTCCCGCCAGAGACTCGGGTCTTCATACTCATGGGCTGCCAGCATCCAGAGCTGATCGCCCTGTTTCAGCATCTTCTGTTTCGTACGATCTGCCGAATGCCGGGGTATGGTTTGCAATTGCTCTTTCTTGCTGTGCCAGGAGCGGAATACGACATTGAGCTTCGCCCGGACTGGAACGCCCGTATCCAGAAACATCGTAAACTGCTGTGTCACTTTCTCAACAACCCCTTTGAAATCCAAGGAGCCCCACACGAATCGGCAAATCGGAGGCGCATGCAATTCTTTCTCTACATCCAACAACCCAGAAATTTTCTTCGTATAGTTACGAACATCCGTCCCTTTTTCATAGGTGTCAAAATAAAAATCCATCGAGAGCGTTGTCGTTCCGCCGCTCACGAATTGGCCGATGGGCATGGACAAACCAGGCACTGTTTTCCAAGAGTAGCTGTTTCTCGTGTCGAGCGTGTATTCACCAGGGTTGAATAATACGGGGACGGTCTCTTTGCTGTTGCCCTTGTCTACGATAATTACTGCTTTCTTGAGTGCCATTCCTGTCAGTCCTTCCTATCGTTATATACAAATCCATTATGTAAGATTATAGTCCTCGGCGCTGCCGTTCGAACTTCATTTTTTTCTCGATTTCGCGGTAGACCTTGTCCGCGATTTTGGCGATGTCGAGCTGCGGCAGCTCCTTGATCAGTTCCTGCAGCTGCTCTTCACTCAGCTTAGGCGCATCCTCTGGGACTACTACTGCCGGAGCCGCCTCTTGGTCTGCGCTGGCTTTGGTGCGCAGCCAGTCCATCTCGAGCGGCGCCACGGCTAGCGCGCTGGGCTCGGCCGCGCTTGCGGCGGCGTTTGTCGCTGGAGCCCACTTGTGCTCCAACGAGGTTGGTTGCGAGGCCGCCGGGTAATCCGGCCTCGCGGACGCCATGCTGCTTATTGGCAGCATGGTTGCTGCTGCGGGGGCGCCTGGCTGGGCGCCCCGTGGTTGCCGCTGCACCTGCGTGCCCAGCAGCTTGGCTTTTGCAGCAGCCATCGGCTGGCTGCTGCTGTGGGTCAGGCCGACGCTGCGCTGCGCGTCGGCACGGGCACTTGCTGCGGCAGGCGAAGCCGCAGCGGCTCCCGCAGGAGCAGCGCGAAGCGCTCCTGTGCTGCTCGCCAGCAGCGGCATGACACGCGGTGTCATGCTCACGGGCTGGCGAGCCATCGGTGCGCGCTCCTCTTCCAGCGCGCTAACTCTAGCCCTGATGGTTCGTTCTACCCAATCCGACTGCACGCCTGCGGCTTCAGCCGGATTCTCCGAACCATTCCCCCTCCGCTGTGCGCGCTCCCCTTCATCGACAACTGCTTGTCTCTGAAGATGCTCGACTTGCACCTCGCCGCCAAGTTCTCCGCCAGACGTATGCTTGCTGCGTCTGGCTCTGACAACCTCAGCTCGATCATTTTCCTCGCCGCCAACGCCAGATTCAGCTTGCCGGTTTACGAAACTGTTCCTCGCTAATACCCTCTCAACGGCAGCTTGCCCCTGTCTTAATCGCTCCCTAACTTGATTTACGCGTGAGGGCTGCTCTGTTCTTCTAATGATATCAACTGGTTTGAGACTTAAGGTTTCCGCTAAGCCAGATCTTTCATTTCCTACACTTCCCTGTGTCCCGCTAGCCGCTGCTCCGCCTTCTTCCATTCGTCCTTCTGGAGCTTTCCTCCATATAGCTGGAACGGAAAGGCGAGTATCTGGCTCCTTCTGACTAAGCACTCTCATCTGCCTGCTATTCGATTTAACATCCGAAATCAGACCTGGTCCAGCCACCCTTATACGGTTTCGTGCCACTCTGGCAGCTATCTCCGTTGCTAAAGTACCTGCTGCCGAACTGCTCTGTTCCCTAATTCCAGAAGCTTCTCCTACTGACAACGATCGCTCTTGATTTGCCTGAATGCCGATTCGTCCAGCTCCGGAAGAAGGAGTAAGAAATACTCGCTCGGGTCCGTTATTTTGGAGTACCGAGGCAGATTTCATCTGAGCTTGTATCTGATTAACTCCATCTGATTCCGAGTTGGTCTTTGTCGCAGTTAACCTTGTCAACATTTGTCTTGCCGTAGACTCAGATGTCCACCCTGGCGCCACTTTCAAATTAGTTAAACTGGCTACTGCTATTTTCGCAGCGAGTTCCACAGCCAAAGATCTATGAACTGCTGAACCTTGCACAACCGATCGTACGCTGCTTTCAATCTCATTGAGCTCATTGGAATTCTGATTCTGGTTCTGTAATTGATCTTGTAATTGATTCTGTATTTGATCCTGTATTTGATCCTGTACTTGTTTCTGCATTTGACTCTGTACTTGATCCTGCACTTGAATCTGTACTTGTTCCTGTATTTGATTCTGAATTTGATCCTGCACTTGAATCTGTACTTGTTCCTGTATTTGATTCTGCACTTGATTCTGCACTTGATTCTGCATTTGTTCCTGCAATTGACTCTGTATTTGTTCCTGTACTTGATTCTGCATTTGATTCTGTATTTGTTCCTGCGTTTGACTCTGTATTTGTTCCTGTACTTGATCCTGTATTTGGTCCTGTACTCGATTCTGCACTTGAGTCTGTACTTGATCCTGCATTTGACTCTGTATTTGATCCAGCACTTGTTTCTGCAATTGATCCTGTGCTTGTACTCGCACTTGTTCCTGTATTTGATCCTGAACTCGATCCTGTATTTGACCCTGCTCTTGGCCAGTCAACATGCCTGTTGGAGACGGGTTGCGAAAAACACGCTCCACATTTTGCAACTGACTACTAGCTTGCGCATTAGCCCTATAGCTTTGTAGGGGACCAATTTGCCCTAGTTGGTTGAAACTATTGGCAGTTTCTTTTGCAGATGTCTCAGAAGGTATACGATCCGCAACTATCCTTTTTGCTGTTGAAGCTGTCAGTGGATCTGCGGTTCGTTTAATGAACTGCGAGTTATGGACGGATTCTCCTTGATTCTCATGTCTGGAAGCACGACGGAAAACACGCTGATTTCCCTGCACAATCGTGCTGGCTTGCAGACTGGCTCGATATCCTTCCAGTGGATGGCTCGATAATACTTTCTCAAGGCCGCTTTCCCTCACAATTGTAGATACCACAGAAGACGTACGTTTCGGTTGGATAGAGCTCTGAACAGAAGGTGCTGAAAGAACCATACTCTCATTTCGTATCATTCGCGGACTTCGTCCTGTCATGATGGATGAATCTTGGATTCGCTTGGATTGATTGCTTGGAGCTGTATGTGTACTTCTAACCACTGAATCGTTAGAAGAGCGTTGTCTTGGTTTGTGAACAAGCTGGGTCAGCCATTGTTCATTGCTTTGAATCTTCCCTGCTGCTACTCCCTTAATCTCACTCCCATTCGCTTTTCTGTGAACTACCTTAGATTGTGCAGTTGCTAGCGGAAGTTGAGGTGAAGCTGCGTTTCCTTGCTGCACTACTTGTATTGCAGCAAGCTGCGTTACGTTCTCTAACGCTGAGGAGCCTTGCTCCTTCTTACTAATCGCCCGTAAGATAGGTCTAATGCTTGCAACGTCATCTGATCGATCGATGCCAACATGTTGATGTTCAGAGAGCTCTTGCTGACTCCCAACATGCCTCTGTCTTTCTTCTGCCTGTTCTTTTCCTTGCATTTGCCTTTGTTCCTGAACTTGCATTTGCTTTTGCTTTTGCTTTTGAACTTGCTCTAGTTCTTGCACTTGTTCATTCGCTTGCTCTTTCGCTTGTTCATTCGCTTGTACTTTCACTTGTTCTTTCAATCGCTCTTGAATCATTAGCAATTGCGCTTGGATTTCCACACTGCTCTGCTCTCGTGGGCTTGGTTCCAGTTGGACTCGTGTTTCATCGGCAAATTCACGAACGGACACTCGCTCGCCAGTTACGGCTTGTTCCGATGGTTTCCGCCAAATCTGAGATGGGTTCGCGCCGGTTCTAGCTGCCCGTCCTGTGGAGCCTGCTCCCCAGCTTGCTCCTGCCTGCATCGCAAAAGGTACGGACGATGTTATGTTTGCAGCCTGAATAGCTAGCGGACGCTGGCTTGCTGCCAGAAAGCCTTTTGCGGAAGAAGGAATCGTTTCACTGCTCTTGTTTGAACCATGGCTTGGACCAGCCTCTTGCTCTGAAATAAGCAAAACTTCATCCGTCATGTTTCGAACTAACAGGCTTTTGATAAACCGAACCGTCGCTGGCGAGGCGCCTTCACTGAAAGGACCTTCTCCAAGCTTCATCCTAGCTTTCTGAGCCGTTGATGGTTCATTAAGGCTGCTTGCAGCCGCCCCAGAACTGCTATTTTCGCTAATAAAAGGAAAGCTTTGATTGTTCTTTGGAGCCATCGGAGATTGCGTCACATGAACTAAAAAACGCCCAGCCTCCTGGAGAAATGAGACCCCAACCGCCCTATCCGTGCTATTAAGGGGTGCTTCTTGCGTACGAACATCAGCTAATCCTACGCTCGGTTTACCTGCTTGAAACTGCTCCAGCCATTGCGATGTGCTGCGAATGGCATCCACATGGTTAATCACATGTTGAATGACATTTTTATGAGAAAGCTGACTTCTTCGCATCTGAAGATTTGCCGACAGACTTGTATGTTGAAATCCACTCACTCCATGTAATCGCTGATCGGGGTTGCTTGAATGGGAGCTTGATAACATGCCGATTGCAGAGGCAATTTGCCCGATGGAGCGCTGAATGAACGGTGAGCTTCTTTTATTAACGTTGTTAATTGACTCTTGTTTAGCTTGAACCTGTGTAACAGGTGCAGGCTCAGGCTTATTCGTTGAATTTAAATTTTTCTTGCTATTGCGTCCCTTTTTCTTAGGCGGTTTGACAGACACCTCTTGAATTTGCTGAGGAGCTGTGTTCGTCTGAGATTGATCTTCCTTATTTCCTGATTTGATAATTGGGGGCAGCTTGTAGCCGCTGCTCGTAATTAATTGCTGTAATTGACGAATCGTTTGTTTCTTGGTGAGTAAGGTTGCAGAATCGGGATGCTGCAAGTTCTTCAACTGCAACTGAAGCTGAATCACCCAAGCCTGATCATGTGTCCTCGTAAAAGCAGCTAAATCTTTGTTACTCAACGGACCTTTTTTGTTGAAAATGAGGGCGAGCAGCCCTAAATAATTGTGACGACCGAAGCCATACTTGCCCATAACACCAGAAGCAAATAGGTTGGATTGTCGACCTACACGTCCGGCAGCACTGCTGCTGATTGCGGAGGTTTGGATGACAGCCTTCTTCCGCTGTGCACGGGGTTTATGCGATTGTCGAGATTTCATAAACAATCCCCCTCAGCGTTGTCCATACCGACTTATTTAAAAATGGCCTTTAAACCCTCATGCACCAGCTCAATCGACTCAATTGCCACATTGCCGGTGCTTGCATTTAAATCCGGCCCGTTCCATTTCACCGGGAATGCATTGAAGAAATTCCATCGGCACATCTCTTTGCCTAATTCATTATTCAGGATGATAGAGCCGTTCATCCGCTCGATTTTGCCTTGCGATACATTGTAATGCCAGTCCCAGAGCTCACTGGAGTTGGTTATTCCTCTTTTCAGCACAATGTTAGGAAACTTCGTATGTTGAATCATATAGTGAGGATGCGTATTCACGCCGCCTTCCCATAGCGGCTTTACTTCCGTTTCGGCCTTCATGCCCGTCACTTCGGAGAAGCCAGCGACAAACAATCCGTCCAACTCGACTACGAACCGGAATGCGCCACCAATATAATGATAATCGGATACCATTCGTTACTCACCTCTTACCGAACACATCAAAAGGATTGTCCGGCTGCTTTTTGCCATCGTCGTTCAAATTGCGGTTGATGCGGGATATCTCCTCACACCACGTGCGGCGTTCCCGGTGTTCCATTGACATGATTTCATCATGTGTCCAATGAAAATAGTAAGCAATAAAGCCCGCTTCCTCATAGATCTTGTCAATGGGATATCCCGTTATGCCCCCGCCATCTCGTCCAAAAAAGACACGTCCACATCGAACTCATGCTCACATTTCGGGCAGCTGGTATGTACGGTCGGCACTTCCATTTCATTAATTTGACGATAGAAATTCTGGAGGAAAGCGAGATCTGCTGTAAAGAACTTCTCTACGACTCGCGTATCAATCGCACGCAAATCACCAAGATTTGTGATGACACGGGTAAGCAGGATGATCGTTAAATAACCTGGATTCTGCTGTACACGTTGGTCGCGCATTGGCAAAATTTCGTCCGCAGCTGTAGCAAGTCTCATGACGCCCCTCTTGTGCAGCGTTCCGTTATCATCCACATAGCCTCTAGGCAGCTCGAATTCATATTCGGTTTTGAAAGCCATGATGTTACCTCCTTAGCCGTTTGTATTGTTGAAAAAAAGAAGAGTTAGGAACCGGAACTCACGTCCCGGCGCCTACTCTAACGTTCTTTACTTCGTGCGCGTCATGCCTTCATGGGCAAGCTCTAAGCTTTCGATCGCAACTTCGTTCCCCGTACCCTTGAAACTAGGTGCCGAGTACTTGGACGGCCATGCTTCGATAACCTGCCAAGTCGCTACATCTCCGCCTTCTTCGTTGATCGCGATAATCGTAACCGTTTTGCGGGAGATTTTACCTTGAATGGACTCTGACATCCAGTTGTACATATCCATGGAGTCCGTAACCCCCCATTTCAATGAGATGTTGCCGTATTTTGCAAGTCCCGGAAGCTTCCGAGGCGTGATGGTTTCGTTGCCTTCGCGGTATTCAATTACCGAAAGGGAAGCGTCAAATCCAGAAATTTCACTGAATCCAGCTTGCTGAATACCTTCTACTTCAATTCGAAATCTAAAATTGCGGTATGGATCCCTACGTTCGCCAGCCATATAATACCCCTTTCCTAATATGAAAAATGTTTAACGTTCAACTATTCTTCTCTTGTTTTCTGAGTAATGCGGAAGATCACGAACTCGGCAGGTTTGACCGGAGCAACCCCAATCACACAGATGAGTCGACCATTGTCGATATCATCCTGTGTCATCGTACTGCGACCAATGTTAATGTAGAAGGCCTCGGAAGGACTTCCGCCCATTAAGGCACCGTCTCTCCATACACGAGTTAAGAAGGCATCTATGGTCCGTTGGACACGAGCCCATAGCTGTTCATCATTCGGTTCGAATACGACCCAGTTCGTGCCATTCTTAATTGACTCTTCAATGAAGATGAACAAGCGTCTTACGTTCACATATTTCCATAAGCCATTGGAAGAAGTTGTGCGAGCACCCCAAACGCGGATACCCTGGCCTGCAAAATGACGGATCAAGTTCACGCCTTGCGGGTTCAAGATATCTTGCTCGCCTTTGTTGTACTGACAATCCAGACCAACTGCACCGCGTACGACTTCATTGGCAGGCGCTTTTTGAACGCCGCGCGTTTGGTCGGAACGGGAGTAGATCCCAATCACAGAGCCGGATGGCGGGATGTAAATATTTCTTTTGTCCAATGGATCAAAAACTTGCAACCATGGATTGTACATCGCTGCATAACTGCTGTCAAAAATGTTGCGGTGGGTCATAACATCTGCTACTTTGGTTTTCTCACGCGGAATATCCAGAACCGCAAAGCGGCTGCCCAGATTCTCACAGTGTGCTACCAGAGATAGTTGAACCGTAGGCTCAGTTACACCCGGAATCGCAATGATGCTGACAACATCGTTATCGATGAAAGACTGAATCCCTGTACGTTTGCCAGGACCGCGGTCTACACCCATGAAGACATCAGGCGTCACTTGCGCGATGGAGCCGTTGCTTCCGCCGGACAAGGCGATCTGGAACTTGCCAACGGTTTCATTTTCACCAGAAAGCACTTCAAAAGGAGCAATTGCGCCTAGATCTTTGCCATCAGTCAAATCTTTGACCGTGATGATATTCGAACGAGAAACAATTTTCTCGATATGATTAGCTGCGGAGATGTTCAAAGATACTTTCTCATAAGTCTCAGCTTCATCACCATAGAACACATGCAGAGTGAACTCGGAAGTTGTTAATACTTTGGAAGGCAGCAAACCAGCGTCTGTTACATCGCCATCAAGCTCTTCAGCAAGCTCAATAATGTTATCTTGGGAAGCGACGACTTTGTTGTATTGTTTTTGACCAGCAGCTTCGAACGCTACAACGTCACCAACGTTGAACCCCGCATTGTTTTTCACACGGTATTGTTTTTCGCTGATCACTTCATAGATTTGTGTTTTGGCTTTGCTGGATGGTACAACAACGATACGGATTTGGTTGCCCCATGTCCCAGGATTTTTGGAAGCAATCTCAAGGATCGCCGCTTCTTTGTTGGTGTCTGCTTTGTTCGTTGCAACTTTAGCGTCAGTTGGCGCTACGCGCATAACGTAACAGCGAGAACCCCCATTTAGATAAAAATGCTCTACAGCATACGAAAGGAAACGGTACTCACCAAACTCATTCTCCGACAAATAACTGCCGAATAAACGATGGAAATCAGCTACACTTGTAACCAATTGAGGGACACCTTCAATTTCCCCTCTTTGCGCAAGCCCTATAAACCCGGCCGTACTTGTGCTTGCACCCTCAAGCGGTTGTGCTCCGCTGTCAAACTCTTCCACATAGACTCCAGGTGATAAATAGTCAGCCATTGTTCCCCAGTTCTGTCAGACGGCTCTTCTTGCAAATGAATACGGCCATCGACATGAAACCAGTTCTCTCCTTTCTGCTTGTCATTTTGTATAGAAGATGGACGTGTCCATTCTACTAATTAAGATCAGGTCAGACGTATAACCCCCAAATTGGTTGTCATCCCCTCGGATACCAAAACTTCTTTCGTTAGCTCCGAACGGTCTTTGCCGTAAGTAATAATGAGCTCCGTCTGAAAAGCTTGAATCCGATTACCACGAAAAGCGATTACTGCTTCTCCCCGCTCTGTTGATCGGGTTTCTTGGACAGGCAGCAGCAACGAGCCCCTTGTGTAAGCTTTGGTCAGCTTACGTTCTAGGCGGAATCGTTTCTGATACTCCAATACCTCGACGATGCGGATGTGTTCTTCAGCCGGTTTGGCGCCTCGCCCCCGCAGGATGTAGGCATCTCCTGCTGCAATCGTTCCGGTGAACGAACCCAGCGTAACTTCCAGTGCGCCTTTATCCGCTTGATCCATCATAATCCGGGCACGCGCGCATTCCTCGGTTACAATCCTTGCTTGCAGCTTGGCGTCCATAATAGGAGCTCCTGCGGCATCCTTCAACATCGCTCGGATCAACCCTGCTCCTTGCGAAAAAGGATATGATGGCAGTGGTTTTAGCTGAACAATCTCAATAAAATTGTCGGTTCCTACGGTGATCAGAGACTGTTCTGGGAAATAGTACTCGCTGCTTACCGTTAATCGGTAATCACCGGGTGGCAAGTCATTGAATATATAGGAACCATTCGATTTACTTATTGCTTTCGAACGGGTGCCTTCCAAATAAACGGTGGTTGTGTTGCCAAGAGGAGTTTTCGAGGTACTTGCGTCGATCACGCAAACAACAAGGGAGACTCGGGTTTTCAATTGCGATACGCGAATATGTTCCACAACCTAAACCTCCTAACCTTGTATACGAAAATCGGTTTCCGAAACCCTTTTGGTTGTTCTGATACGAGTGGAATCAATATTTACAGGCCCAACGGTATAACTGACTGATAATCTGTAGGGGGTTTCTGCGAAATTCCATAAATTCAGGATGCTTTCTCCTTTGAAAGGGTCCATGACAATGCGAACCTCTTCATCTTGCTCTGCTAGAGTTCCTAGCGTCATTGATCCTCTTAGTACGGAATGATCATAGAGAACTTGCATCGCTCGACCTAGAATCCGGTGTTCATCCAATGCTCTGGACTGCAGCTCGGCTGGTGACTGAACCGTCAGCAAATAGCTGAGATCTACCACCATAGGAGGAAACTGGATCTCATTCGTCCCTCGGGAAATCATGTGGGTGCGGCGATTCTCGCCACTTTCGCGAATGTTGTACAAATAAAGAGATAAGTAGAAATCACCTTTATCGACAGGCGAAGCAAGCCCAATCATCTCTGGTTGGGGTATGGGATCTGGGGTCATGTTTTCTCTGAGCAACTTGATCAGAGATGCGCTTACATCAGCAATTACCGAATAATCGCCTATGGGGTTCACTTCCTACCTCAAAATACCTATGTAATGTGTTAAAACGATGAGGAATAATGTCATATTGTGTACCTTTTTCTATTATAATTGCAAATTGCTAGGATGACTATAGCGATTATTTAGGAGTTTGGTAAAAATACAGTATAAACCTAGCAAAATGCTAGGTTTATGCTTAGTAAGGTACTGAAATATAAATTAATTTTATTCACATGAAATGTTAGATTTGTTTCACCGTTTTTTGCGGCTTCTCCTAACGGACCTCTTGATCGTCTATCGCAACTCCCGCTCCTAACAAATTATGATTTTAAGATAGGCTCCGATGAAATGCTCATCCCTCAACAGAATCCCCCCTCCTCTTGATGTGGATTGTGGAAACTTCAAGCCTAACCATTGGATTAATCCAATGACGTAGAAACATTGGCTAGTTTTTGGTGCATGGTGCCGCAGAGTGAGTGGTTATGAGGTGCGTGGTGGGCGAGCGAGATTAGGAGTTGGAAAAGCAGTCAAGCGAAATGGCGCGTTGTCGGCATGGTGAGTAATGACGCGGGTGAGAACAGCAGCTTGGAATGCAGTCAGGTGGGATGGCGCGTTATCAGATAGCTGTAGACGCTTGCAGATTGCGATTGCTTTTTGTGATTTCATTGGATAAATCCAATGAAATGCTCAATTTCCGGGTTGAAAACCCACTCACATTGGATAAATCCAACGAAATGCTCAATTTCCGGGTTGAAAACCCACTTACATTGGATAAATCCAATGAAAATCTCAAAGTCAGCCCTTTCTGGGCGAATCCAAGCCCAACCACTGGATTAATCCAATCAAAGGTTGATTTCAACCTCTTTCGAGCGACTTTCATTGGATTAATCCAATGAAGTAGAAACACTGGCTAGTTTTTGGTGCATGGTGCCGCAGAGTGAGTGGTTATGAGGTGCGTGGTGGGCGAGCGAGATTAGGAGTTGGAAAAGCAGTCAGGTGGAATCGCGCGTTGTTCGCATGGTGAATAGTGGCGCGGGTGAGAACAGCAGCTTGGAATGCAGTCAGGTGGGATGGCGCATTATCAGATAGCTGGAGACGCTTGCAGATTGCGATTGCTTTTTGTGATTTCATTGGATAAATCCAATGAAATGCTCAATTTCCGGGTTGAAAACCCACTTTCATTGGATAAATCCAACGAAATGCTCAATTTCCGGATTGAAAACCCACTTTCATTGGATAAATCCAACGAAATGCTCAATTTCCGGGTTGAAAACCCACTTACATTGGATAAATCCAACGAAATGCTCAATTTCCGGGTTGAAAACCCACTTTCATTGGATATTTCCAATGTAAATCTCAAAGTCAGCCCTTTCTGGGCGAATCCAAGCCCAACCATTGGAGTTAATCCAATCAAAGGTTGATTTCAACCTCTTTCGAGCCACTTTCATTGGATTAATCCAATGAAGTAGAAACACTAGCTAGTTTTTGGTGCATGGTGCCGCAGAGTGAGTGGTTATGAGGTGCATGGTGGGGCGAGCGAGATTAGGAGTTGGAAAAGCAGTCAGGTGGAATCGCGCGTTGTTCGCATGGTGAATAGTGGTGCGGGTGAGAACAGCAGCTAGTTCTTGCTGTTCAGGCACATGACACAACGCAGCGAACAAAAAGCGGGCTGCGCCAGGGCGCAAACCCGCTACTGTTTTAATAGTCCTCCCACTCCTGCCGAGCGAGGATTTTGCCTGATTTCTGTAGTTCGTGCCGGATGGACTTGATAATATGTTTCATCCGGATGGAGTCACCCGCTTCGGCAGCTAAGAATGCGGATGAAACCACGACATTCTTGATGTTGCCTCCGGCAATCTCGTAGCGCTGCGCCAAATACTTAAAATCAACGTCATCATTAAGCGGTGCCGCAGGCGGAAACATGGATTGCCAGATTTTTTCACGGTATTCACTATCCGGAAAGGGAAATTTAATAACGTAGTTAATGCGCCGCAAGAAGGCTTCATCAATATTATTTAAGAGATTCGTAGCCAGCACGGTAATTCCTTGATACTCCTCCATCTTCTGAAGCAGATAGGCGGTTTCGATGTTCGCGTATTTATCATGCGAATCTTTCACTTCCGAGCGTTTGCCAAACAGCGCATCCGTCTCATCAAAGAACAGCACCGCATTGCTCAGCTGCGCTTCTTCGAAGATCTCATGCAGATTCTTCTCCGTTTCGCCTATGTATTTACTGATCACCTGCGAGAGATCGACTTTGTACAGCTCTAGCTGCAGGTCGCCGGCGACAACCTGCGCAGACATCGTCTTGCCCGTGCCCGGCGGGCCGGCGAACAGCATGCTAAGCCCCTTGCCGTAGGCTAGCTTCTTCTCGAAACCCCAGTCGTTGTAGACAACGCCGCGATATTTCACTTGATTGCAGGCGTTGCGCAGCTGATCCTTCTGCTCGGGTGGGAGCACGACGTCCTCCCACCCGTAGCGCGGCTCGATGCGCGTCGCCTTGCGCTCCAGCTTGTGCTGCACCTGCTGGTAGCACGCTTTGTAGAGCGCGTCCAGCCGCAGCACCTGCGGCGCAGCTGCGGCTTCGCCATCCGCCTGCGGCTCGCGCTGCCAGGCGGAATACCCGCGCGCCAGCATCAGCGCGCGGCGGATCTGCCCAGGGGTGAAGCGGAATTTGCCGCTCATCACCCCAAAGTCAAGATTCGCCGCGCTCACACCGAGCTCGCGCGCGAAGGCCGTCCACAGGCGCTCACGCCCGCCTTCGTCCGGCACTTGCAGTTCATGCTCAAGGAGCAGCCGCTCCTTGGGCTTCCAGCTCAGCCGGTTGTGCCGCCCGGCGAGCAGAAAGACCATGCCGCCGTAGCCGTCGAGCTGCTCGTGAAACCGCCCGAGCCGCTGCTGTGCAGCCTGATCCGGCTCCTCTGGGTAGAGCACATCCAGCCGTGTGAAACACAGCATGGCCTGATGCAGAATCGCCTCGCGAATAATCACGCTCAGCTGCTCTTCCAGACTTGCCGCGTGCAGCAGCACGTCCGCCAGATCAACCAGCAGCAGCGGCTTCTTGAAGAAGCTGCTGAGGTGCTTGACCTGCAGCTTCTTGCCGGCGCCCGCGTTCCCCCAGATGTGGAACGCCAGGCGCTTGCGCTCAGCCGCAGGTGCCTGAGACATATCGCGGATGAAGCCCCGTAGCCGCTGCTGGAAGTCCTCGTGAACGAGCAAAGGCGTGAGCTCCTCATCAGGGTAGACCATTTGCACCGCAGGCTTGAGCTTAGGATCAACCTCACCTGAATCCAACAGGAAAGAGATAATCCTTTTATCTAATACAAGCGGTTTGGATAATAAAGACTGACTCCCGTTGTCAGATTCTTCCCGTTGAAGCAGGTAGCGAGCCAAGCGACCTTCCGGTGCCATGAACGTCGTACGCGCTGCCCTCATTTCCTCCGGTTGACTGCATGCAATCTGCAATGCCAAGCTGATATTAGGTGTTTTGCGAGTCAAATCATCCAATAGAAAACCAAAGATCCGCTCATACTTGCGATCCAGTTCTACCGCTAGACCAAGCATGACGAACTTTTCTTCCACGGGAGAGAGCCCGAATACGGATGACAGATAAGATAAAGGCAGGAATATGCCTGTTTGGCGGCTTTCTCCCAGCCTTGCAGCCAGGTAAGCTTCACTCTCTTCAATCGCAGCCATCAGCGCTCGTTCTTCCTCATCCAACGCCTCATTAGCCCCATATCCACCGACCAGACGGATGAATTCATCTTCGGACACGAACATCCCCCGGAACGAATCCGTTTGCGGATCAGGGGTTAGTTTTTGACGGCGTTTATATAGAAGCTCCAGCTTTCGATCCAACAATGTAAGCTCGTCCTTATAATGTTCCCATGCATGTGAATATCCTTGAGCTGCCATAGCCCTCCTAAAGAACTCTTTGCTATTTTCATTGCTTGCTAAAATGGGGTGTTATTCTTTACAATGATCAGATAAGGCACAAATTGATTTTCCAATAATTGCTACCCTGAAAGGAAAGTGGCCTGCTTCCGATGGAACAACTTCCGGCGAATGATCATATTTGGAACCGCAAACTTATCCATTTATTATGGTGGATTCTACTCATCTATGAAGTAGCGGCAATGATTGGTTTTTTCTTTGATTTATATGATCAGCCTGCTGGGTGGCAATCCAGCTTTTGGCAATACCAAGTTCTTCCCACTAGTTTTCAGCTTATACTTATGGGTGCCGGTTATCTGACGTTGCATTATCTCAAAAGATATAGTGATTTTATCATGATTATATGGACCATGACCACGGTCAGTATTTATATGGTTTGCATCCCGGAACTGATGGGTAGTTACGAGTTAATTAGCATCCCTATTATTTTGGCCTCTGTCTATTTCCAAAAAAAATATATTATCTTCGCTTATAGTTTAGGCATGTTTTGTTTAATCAGCTTATTTATTAGCCAGGTTAATCAAGGATACTCGATTACACCCTATAAAGTGATTGTCTCTGTTACAGTGCTTACTTCCACCGCTCTCGTCTGTTTTGCCATTATGAACAAAGGCTTGGCGCTTATTACTCAGCTCAGAGAATCGGTTGTTCGCGAGCAGGATCTCCTTATCCGCAATGTCATGATTGATCGGTTGTCCAAGGTAGATGCCCTCACGGAGCTGTTTAATCATCGTTCCTTTCAAGAGCACACTGATCACCTTATTTCGCATATGCCTTATGACACACCATTGGAACTAGCCCTGATGGATATCGATAATTTCAAAAAAATTAATGATACCTATGGTCACTGGGTCGGTGATGTCGTGCTCAAAACCATCGGTACTCTCCTCAAAGAAGTGCTCGGGCCAGATGATATGTCGTTTCGCTATGGCGGAGAGGAATTCGCTGTTCTTTTCGTGGGCAAGAGCCATGAAGAAGTCATGGGCTTGTGTGAACAACTGATGCAATTCATTCGGGAGACAGAAATTCCAGAGATGCCGGGGCAAGCATTGACGATGAGTATCGGGCTTGCGCCTTACAATCGGAATACGATGAAAAAAGCCTGGTTTCAACAGGTGGATGAATGTTTATACGTCGCCAAACGCAATGGCAAAAATCGAATTCATGCCCATATGTCCTATGAACAACGTTAATAAGTCAGGAGCCTAAAGCTTCTGGCTTTTTTTATTTTGGGCCTGTGTCATTACTTTCCAGATAAAAACCCCTCATCAAATGCTCAACTTTCTCCGAAACATATAATATACAACAGGAGGTAGACACATGAAGCCAAAAATTCTAGTCGTTGATCCCGTCAAAAGTCTTCGAAACATTTTATGTCAATTGATTCAGTCTATGGGCTATGATGTGTTGGAAGCGTCCAGTGGTGCTGAAGCTATTCGATCTTACCAAAACAACTATCCGATCCTGACAACAATGGATCTAAATATGCCTGATATGAACGGTGTTGACATCATCCGTAAAATAAAAGAATTCGACCCCGAAGCCAACATCATGATGTGCTCCGCTTTGGAGCAGCGATCGATGATTATTGAAGGCATCCATGCAGGAGCCAAGGAGTTCGTCTCAAAGCCTTTCCATGAAAACAATATGAAGGAAACGATGAGGAAGCTGCTGCTTGTTTGAACGCGGTTGGGATGACAAAAAAAGAGCATGATCTCATACATGAATTTGGTGGATTCAGCCAATAATAGCCAAAATCAAATGAGGTGATTAGCGATGTGTCATTCCATATCCATGCTTGCTGACGTTAACGATATCATGAAGCAATTCCGTATTGATCGACTGCTTTCCTACAGTTCCAATCGTTATGAAGTGAAGCCGACGGAGTCGGTTTCCGCGGTCATGATGAACAAAAAAGGGGAACGACTGCTTGATGAGTTTCGTTGGGGATTAATGCCGTTCTGGGCCAAAGACGCGGTCTGCGGAGAACGCGATTCGATCTTCTCCAACATCGTCTTCGAGCGAATTGTCAAAAAGCAGCGCTGTATTATTCCATGCAGCGGCTTCTATATCAGTGTCACGGAAGGCAAGGAAACCCAGTGGACCAGGTTCAAAATGCGCAGCGGTACGTTCGGCATTGCCGGCCTATATGATGTCTGGCAAGCTCCCTCCGGCCAAGAAGAACTTCGCACATGCATGATGCTGATGACCGAAGCCAACTCGCTTGTGTCCCCCTATCATCGCCACATGCCAGCCATACTCGATGAGGAGCAAGCTGAGAAGTGGCTCCAGCCTGAACAGCGCGACAGCCGTTTGCTCCGATCCATCCTTCGTCCTGTCGACGATCTTCTCATGGTTGCCAATGTCCTCTCTTCGCCGGAAGAGAAACTGGATTCGGGTACCGATGTAAGTGTGTTTGCCTAAAAAAACAAGGGCTGCGCCAATGCGCAGCCCTTTATTTATGCTGTGGAACGGGTGGCAGCAATCCACCTTCGCCGATTAAGCGCACACCATCCGCACAAACGCCGTACGGCTCCCAGCGGCATGTTGCACAGAGCTGACCTATGTCTCCTGGCTTGACGAAATCCGCTACCCGCACGCAAATGTCTGACCAACTCAGCTCCATCCCAACCTGCAAGCCAAGCTTCTCGATAATCTCGGCATCACGGGAATAGACCGTCTGATTCTCACAATGCGAGACTTCATCTGTTGGATAGGCTGCACAGAGATCATCTGGACCAAGTACGACGCGGATAATCGTCTCTGGCTGCTGACGCAGTGTTTCATATACGTCCGTCATATTTTCGCAAAATTGTTTGGAGTACCCCATTCCTCTGTAGCCTAACAGACAAAGCAAGTGATGGCCTCGCAAACCAATCGGCTCTCTCATTACACAGACACCTTGGGAACACGGTACAAGCCGTACCCCTCCATATGGATAATTGGTTCCTCATCTTGGGTCAGGCCTTCATCCTTCGAATGCAGCGCAACATCGATCAGCCAACGCGTGAAATCAGCTACAGGCATAGACGCCATTTCCTGCAAACTGAAGAAGCCGGCTGCATCCACTTCCACGCCATCCGGGATGGGTTCACCGCCAACATAGGCCATTTCGAAAGCGATATATACATTGTGGATGCTTCTTGGCAAATCACGCACAGCGACCAAGCGAGAAACCTTCGCCTGAACGCCTGATTCTTCAAGCACTTCTCGCACAATGGTATCCTGAATCAGCTCAAACTGCTCAATATAGCCGCCCGGGTTCGTCCATCGGCCCTTCCCTGGCTCCTGCGCTCTGCGAACAAGCAGAATTTTCTCATCTTTCATAACAAGGGCGCCTACCCCAATGCTGTAATTGCCCCAATGTACGAAGCTGCACGCCGTGCATGCTCTTCGCACCGTACCATCCACATCGCGCGACTCCATGGCGGATCCGCAAGTCATACAAAATTTAGCTTCCATCTGCTTCATCTCCAACTTCCTATAATAATCTGTTCTATTAGCTTACTTCTTTAGACAGATAATAGGCAACTCCGAATCCGTGGCTAGAACTGAAAATAAATAAAAGAACTTTGCTCTGGCTTCAGCACGTACAATAATATTAGCACGACCAGGCAGTAAATCGCTGCCCTGACAGGTGAAGGAATCCAACGATGCCACGCCGTCGACACGCGATCAAGATGCCTTAATAAGTAAGCCTCCAAAATATGAAGCGCAAAAAGTCCTGCCGCGATCCCCCAGAAATGCCATACCCATCTTGGCATGAGCAATGCCTTAGGATTCAGCATTCGACTAATGAGATCCATTGCGGTATGAAGCCCTTCTGTTCGAAAAATGACCCAGCCGAGGCAGGTTAGCATAAAGAAGACACCGATTGCCAGAATACGGTACCACAGATACTTTTGAATATAAACGATTCTAAGCCGCTGAAGCAGCATCACATATAATTTGTGACCGATCAAAAGCCCTCCTTGGTACATCCCCCAAGCAACAAAAGTCCATTTACTCCCATGCCAAAACCCGGAAATCGTCATAGCCGCAAATAGATTGGCATATTGTCTGATCTCACCGCGCCGAGATCCCCCTAGTGCAATGTAGATGTAGTCACGGATCCAGGAAGACAAGGTGATATGCCACCGCCGCCAGAACTCCGTTGCATTGGCGCTTAAATAAGGCGTATCAAAATTTCTGGCCAGCTCCAGTCCGAACAGGCATCCCAACCCGACAGCCATATCGCTGTAGCCTGAGAAATCGCAGTAAATCTGAAAGGCATACAAGACCGAACCCGTCCATCCCTCAGCCCCGCTGATGGTGCTCGCTTGTGAGAAAAAGCTGTCGCTATAGGGCGCCAACTGATCTGCTATGCCCATTTTCTTCAGCAAGCCCAGTACAATAAAGAAAACTCCCAGACGTATCTGCGCCGGGTTAAAACGAATTGTGTCCAACTGCTGAATCTGCGGCAAAAATTCCTTGCCTCGCATAATTGGCCCAGCGATCATATGTGCGAAAAACATAATGAACATCCAGAACCGCAGCAGCGAACGCTCGGCAGCAATCCGCCCCTTGTAAATATCGACTAAATAAGAAATCAATTCAAAGGTATAGAAAGAAATACCGAGCGGAAGCGCATAGTGCAGCCATGACGCTTCGTGGGCGACCAAATGGACAGACAGGAGCTTCTCCAAACTGCGCAGGGCAAAATCAGTGTACTTAAAAAAGACGAGATTGCCTGACGTCAACAAAATCCCTATCAATAATAGGATGCGCCGCCCGCTGCTGGCTTGTTCGATCCATCGTCCACACCCAAATACCGCTAACGAGACAATTCCGAACAAAAGCAAGTAACCAGGCCCCACTACGCCGTAAAAAATAACATTAGCCGCTGTCAGCAACCAGAGCCGATGCTTAGGAATGAAATAAAATAATCCCATCGTGATCACTAAAAACAAAGCGAATTCCGGCGTATTAAACATCATAGCGGTTTGGCTGCCCCTCTCTGTCTATAAGCATCCCATATCAGCTGCGCCATCATCTTATACCCCTCCGGCATGAGATGAGTGAAATCGGTAAACCAACTTTCTGAAATCTGTCCTTCGAGATTTAAATAATGAACAGGTAATTGCGACAAAAAATCGTCCAATCTCCCGCGATTCTCTACATAGCCAGGATCATTGACGAAATCCTTCATTAAATCATGATTCGTCCCCGCCATTACGATCCAAGTTTCTTTCCCTTGTTGATGACGTATGATTTGCCGTGTGAAATAAACATCAGGATTAGACTCTGCTAAATCCAATGGCTGATTGGTAAAAGCCGCCTTCAACTGATCTTGCTTGAGCATCGCATCCAAAGAATCCCGGTCCTTCGTATACCAAGGCTCTGGCTGAGCTAGTGAATCATCGGGCAATGGCCGATTGTGCAGCTTATCCCATTGAATATCTACAGATTTTTGGTAATAATCCTTGTACGCTAATAACGGAATGTAGGGATACACCTGCTTTTTCAGCAAATCCTGCAGCCATATGTAGGGATTTTTATATAGGGGATACTCGCTTGTTTGTCCTAATTGTGATTTGAATTTGCGATACGAAGCAGGATCTAGCACTCGCAAATTCTCCTGCCACCATGAAAGAACAGGTTGATAAGGTACTCTAGGCACATAACTGGCATATCTCACATTTAAAATGACATGGTCCGTAGATATCCCCTGCTCATCGAGCATGAGCAGCATCGTATAAATATCGCCCAGTTGCGAGCCTGGAAAAGAAAGATTGAATACAGTCGGATGCTCCGGCATTTGTCCCAGAAATGCGCTGATGCTCTGATCTGAACTGCCTGGACTTCCATAAAAGACGGAATCCCCCAGTAGGATTACGTAGTCTTGAGCAGGGTCATGGTCAATTTTGCGCTTCATATAACGGATGACCGGGTCAATATTTTGAACATTATTAACGATAAGCGGGTAGCTCAGCCTGTTGCGATACACGGCTTCTGCAGAAATGACATAAGGAAGCAAGATATTGATTAGTAAAAAAAATACGACAACATAAGGGATACTCTTCTTCTTCATCCATAATCACCCAGAAGTTAGACGCACGATTGGTTCAAAAGTTGCTGATGAAGGTGGGGAGGTAGCTAAAATAGATAACTATAATCCCCGTGTCCGCCAGCGCATGACAGATGATTGAACCCCATAGTGTACGGAACTTGATAACCATCCACCCCCATACGATTCCTGCGAAAAAGACAAGCAGAAAGAAGATGAGCGGGTAAGGACCTTTAAACATAGGCAGCAACACCAGAAAGTGGTACAGGCTGTAAAAAAAAGATGAGATTAATACCTTATATTTCATTGAATGCAGCTTTTCAAGAATAAAACCACGCCAGTAAATCTCCTCCAATAGAGGATTAACCAAGGTCAATATGAAAACAAGACCTATTGTATATTCACCTGTAAATTCCCATTTTTTCAACAGTAATCCAAGTTGTGAGGAGTCAAATAGCTCATTATGAAGCAACGCGCCTGAAACGATAATACCCACTAAACAAAAAGTCCCCAGACCAATCCCTACAAGGATATGACGTATTCGGGTCTTATCCGTTAAGTTTCTCAAGACATTTGTCTTAAACAAGACGGGCATCAGGAAGAGCCATCCATAGAACAACAGAAAAGTAATCGGTACATTCTGAAATACATACAAACCTGCATAAATCAAAACAGTTGGCGCAATTAGCAAAAGAAGTATCATGTTTAACCGCCTATGAGTAGTTTAGGAAATTTAATTTTGTTCCTGTATAATCCATGCTATCGTTATTACGTCTTTCTAATAAGTACTAACTTTGACTAGTACCTTTACATATAAAAAAGCATCAAACTTGGGCACACTCAGCATTGTCGGCCAAATGTTCGCAAATTTGATGCTCAGCGTTAATTCGCATTAAACCAAGAACATCGCCACAACGGTGGTCACAGCCAAGCCGATGAGCACAGGCTTCAAATTCCGTCTAGCGAGCTCGAACGGACTGACGCCGCAAATCGCCGCGGCCGGAATCAGCGCCCACGGGATCAGCGTGCCGCCGCCGACCCATATGGCGGCTACTTGCCCTAGCGCGGTCAACACGGCGGCGCCGGAACCGATCGCGGTTGCGAAGAGCTGCGCAATCGAGCCCGCGAGGGAGATGCCGGAGAAGCCGGAGCCGTCGAGGCCGGTAATCGCGCCGACGACGGTCAGCGTCACGGCACCGACCGCGCCGTTCAGCGGGACATGCCCCGCGAGTGCGACACCGAGATCGTTCACGATCCCGTGCGAGCCATCGGGGAGGATTTTCCCGTACAACTCGGTGAACGCGGAGTCGCCGAGGTAGAAGAAGGCCGCGATTGGAATGACGGGGCCGAATACTTTGAAACCGAAGACGAATCCCTCTATGAGGTAGGAGGTGGTTTGCTCCAGCCCTTGATTGCGATGCGCAAGCAGTGTAACCGCAATCAAAATAAATACTGCGGTGCCGCCAACAAGCGCTGTTGCATCCCCGCCTTGCAGATGTAGCACGAACATTGCTACGACATCCAGGGCGAACAGGAGCGGAATCAGGATCGCCAGCAGTTTTTTCAACTTGGGCGCCAGATTGACTTTGACCTGTTCATCCGCTCCAACCAAGGCACTGCTATCCCCAGCGTTGCTCCCAATAAGGCCATCCCGCCAGGTGCCTTTCTTCATATCCCGCCGCATCATCCAGAATGCCGTAATCGTTGTGACAAGCCCCATCACGATAACCAGGGGAATGCTTGCCTCCATGACGGAGCTCACTGGCAATCCAGCGGCGTCCGCAGTCAATTTGGGCGCGCCTTGAATAATGTAATCCCCCGACAGCGCGATACCGTGCCCAAACAGATTCATAGCCATCGCGGCTCCCAATGCAGGCAACCCAACGCGAACGGCTACAGGAAGCAGAACCGCTCCAATCAACGCGACCCCAGGAGATGGCCAGAAAAACCAAGACGTCACCATCATGATGATACCGATGCCCCAGAAAGCCATGGCAGGTGTCCGCAGAAACCGGGTTAATGGCGCAACCATGGTCTCATTAATTCCTGTGCGTATAAGCACCCGGCTCATTGCCACAACAATGGAAATAATCATAATTGTGCCCATCAGTTCTTTGGTCGCATAAATAAAACTGTTAAAAATCCCCGATACCGACCCGCTTAACGTTTCCGTCGCCAACAAGCCAAGGGCAAAAATACCGACCACACAAATCATTGTGGTATCTCTGCGCTTGATCAAAATCGCAAGAATAAAGCCAATAAATACGAGATAGACCCAATGAATAGGCAATAATTGTATGTCCACTCGAATCACGCATCCTCTCTGCCTGAGCAGCATTTGGTGCTACATTGTATGCTCGGCTAGGCCTAGGCGTTCGCGCATTTCGGGAGTTGACAGGCACCTTGTGGTACAATAGAGGAATTATTTTAATTATGTTAGGGGTATGCGTGCTAATGGCAAGTAATCAACGCTTAGTAACCGATGCCGATTTCCAAGAAGCTGTGGATCGGCAGGCGCCTGTTCGTGTTTTTAAAGATGATCATATCGTGGATTCGAACGCGGTTGTCTTGCGTTTCAGCGACAAAACGATTGTCGTTCAGACAAGGGTCAGTGATTTGACGTACTACGATCGGGACGCATGTGAATTTTTTGAGATGAAACGAAGGTAGGTAGGTAGGTAGGTAGGTAGGTAGGTTCCTTGGTATCCGAACAGACCTAAGAAAAACGGCTGCGCCGCCCTGAGAGATCAACCTCTTATTAGCGGCAAAACCTATGGGGAAGGGAACTCTAGTACGCTATTTAAGCAAATAGCAGGGATACGAGGGCAGTTGCGGAACTACAGGGTCTTATTTCCAACGAAAAGCGCTGAATTTCCTATGAAACAGCAAAATAGCGTACTATAGTTCCCTCTCGATCGCGATAATGCCACTTTTTGCTAGAATAGCGCCCTGTAGTTCCCTCCCTCCACGCAAGACAGCTGAAGTAACTCCTCCGCATTCACTCCAAAACATATAATTGAAATAAGCCTAGCCTGTGCGGCTAGGTTCTTTACAATTTTGTTCTGGGATGAATAGGCAAGCTTCCCCCAAAGGGGCAATGGAGCTTGCGGGACGCCCTTACGAATCCAACACCCCTTATTCGATCAAAATCGATAGATTTAAAATGACAACGAATTCCAGATGCGTTATTTGAAGTAAACGATCACTAATCCGCCTAAAATCCACCTCATAACGCGTCTACAGTTTGTTAGATCTAAAAAGTAGCTATTTTCTCGTATATAAGCATAATACAGTTCGTTAGCAATGGCAGGGGGGCGGGGATTGCAAGTTCGAGTGAGGTTGGGATTGCGGGTTCAGGCGGGGCTCGGATTACGGGTTCAAGCGGGGCGGGGATTGCAAGTTTGAGTGAGGTTGGGATTACGGGTTCAGGCGGGGCTCGGATTACGAGCTCCGGTTGGCTTGAGTTTGCCTATCACCCCCATTTATACCCTTTGTATTTCCCGCCGGAACTCCTACTCCAACAAATAGGTAGCAAGCTGAACGAAGTGAAACCCAGCTTTCTGCAATTCAGGGATGGCTTTGATGACGCCTTCCGCCGTATCTTTCTCTGGGTGATTCATATGCGCAAGCACGATAGAACCGCTTTTGGCTTGGAGCAGCGCACGGTAGACTTGCTCCGTGTTATACGTCGCCCCGGCATCGCCAAGTAGATTATAGCCTGCCAACTGGGCGCCCAAGTCATGGACAATGCTGGCAGCAACGTCATCATAATAGGCCGTGCCTGAGCGGAAAAACAGCGGCCGCCGCCCCGTCAGCTTCTCAATCTGATCGGCATTGTCCGTTACCTCATGGATGACTTCGCTTACGCTTTTGGTTCCAGCAATGCCATACGCCAACCTGCCGTTGACAGACAAGGGACGATGCTCTGTGCCGTGATTCTCGATTTCAAAAAGCGGATTCGCCGCTAACTCAGCAAAGACCTCCGGATTCGCCGCGATCCACCGCGCGTTGATGAACAAGGTCGCGGGGATCTTCTCCTTGATCAAATATTCGATCAGCTTCCGGTCGTATCCACTGCCCTCTTTCCCTCCGCAAGCGTCAAACGTCAGCGCTATCACTTGTTCCTTCGTGACCATATGCGTCCGTACGCCTGCGACTCGTTCCCCCCACTTATGGGGAGCGATTTGGCTGTAACGGTCAACCAAGTCAGAGATATCCGATGCAGACAGGGAGGTATGTGTTACGGTTGCGGGCGGGCGGGACTCGGGAGTGGGCGCTGGCCCCGGTGCAAGGCCGGGCGCGACTGTTGGCTCCCCTCTAGGCGTCTCCGAGCTCAGCGCTGAAGTGGGCGCTGACTCGGAGACGCGGTCGGGCGCGGCCGCTGCTTCCCTGCCAGACACCACCGGGCTCGGCATTGAACTCGTCGCCGAAAGCGGCAAACTTGCTTCAGCCGACTCCGCAGCGCTCTGCGAACGGCTTGACTGACAGCTTGACAGCGCCATCATCGCGAATAGAAAAAAGAGAAAGCACAAGCTGCGCTCTCTCATTTGTGCTTTCTCCAGTCAAGTCCGCTCTTCTCGAGCAGATGTCCAAAATCGTTCTCCAGCCGTTTCTCCTCCGCTTTGCGTGCAGCTTCTGCCTCAGCTCGGAGCGCATCCTTGCGCGCCTGTTCCTCCGCTTTCATTGCGTCAGCCTGAGCCTTCAGCCCCTCCAGAATTTCTGGGCGAAGCAAATCCTTGAGCGTTGCCGGTTTATCTTGCACACTGGTATCAGCGGTTGTGGACGACCATTTCTTCTTAGCCATAACGGGTTCACCTCTGTTCTATTTCTCACACAGTTTTCCCCTTTATTGTACAACTCTACTCGTGCAAATGATAGGGGACAGTGGCGACAACGATATCTTTGTCCGCTTGAAGTTTGGAACGAATACGCGCCGCGGACTGATTGTGGAGCAGTCGGTGCCACCATTTTTTCGGCATAAATTGCGGCAGAATGACCATAATCGATTGTTTTTCCGAAACATGCGTATCGATCCGTTCGATAAATTCAGCCAGCGGCTTCAGAATCGTCCGGTAACGTGATTTGAACACAACAAGCCTTACGCCAGGGTCCCATTTGTCCCACTTCTCCTGCATCGCTTCTTCATCCTCATCGGAGAATGATACGTAGAAAGCAATGACGTTGGGCGATAACGATTTGGCATAGTTCAAGGATTGCGCAACAACGCGGTGAATCCCCGCTACGGGGACAATAATAACAGGCTCCTTCGTGCACACACGCTCATGCTCGATATCAATGCGCAGTTGTTTGGCAACGTCATCATAGTGATGACTCACCTTCGTAATGAGCCAGAGCAGGATTGGCGTCACGATAATGACGATCCAAGCACCCTCGCTGAATTTGGTGAAACAAAAGATCAGCAACACGGCAAAGGAGACAATGCCTCCTAAACCATTAATAAGCGACTTGCCGATCCAGCCTTTCACGCGTTCTTTCAACCATTTGCGGACCAGACCGCTTTGCGCCAGTGTAAAGGATAAGAAAACGCCAATTGCGTATAAAGGAATAAGTGCATCTGTTTTACCTTTGAAAATGATCAAAAGAATACTGGCCAGGACACCTAGCGTGACAATCCCGTAGTGAAAAGACAACCGGTCTCCTCGGTATGAGAACATACGCGGGAAGTTTTTATCTTGAGCCATGATGGAAGCCAAAATAGGGAATCCGTTGAAGCTGGTATTGGCAGCCAACACCAAGATCAGCATGGTGCCGATCTGCGTGGCATAGTATAGCGTTCCACGGCCAAAAGCTTGCTCCGTAACCATCGATAAGACGGATGTGTGACCATGCGGATCAGGCGCGATGCCGTATCCCAAGCTGAGCAGCGTCACACCGCCGAATACGATAGCCAACAGCGTGCCTAGCGAAGCTAATGTGCGCTTGGCATTTTTCACGGATGGTGTGCGGAAATGCGGGACAGCGTCGGAGATAGCCTCGATGCCAGTTACGGCTGAACAGCCGGAAGAGAATGCTTTCAGGATGACGAATAGCGTCAATGAACTTGTCATGGAGCTTGGCGCGAACTGAATCGGATGCATGTTCATCGAACCGCTCAGCATGTCGAAAATCCCTTTGCCAATCAGCAGTAAAATACAAAGAATAAAAAAGTACGTCGGAATCGCGAACACAGTTCCAGACTCGGATGTGCCTCGCAAATTAAGCCAAACCATCAGCCAAACCAAGATCAAAGCAATGGGAACAATATATGGCACCGTGATTGGAAATGCCGACGTGATGGCCGTCACACCGGCCGAGATCGATACCGCAACGGTTAATGTATAATCGATAAGCAGCGAAACTCCTGTGAGTCTCCCCCAAACCATGCCTAAATTTTCTTTGGCTACCATGTAGGCGCCACCGCCCATAGGATAAGCCTCAATCACTTGACGATAGCTGAGCACAAGCAGCGTAATCAAAGCGATAATGGAAATCGCAATCGGCAATGAGAATGCAAAAGCAGCAATGCCCACTGTTGCAAGCTCTAATAGAATTTGCTCTGTACCATAAGCCACCGAAGATAGCGCATCTGAAGAGAGAATGGGTAATGCTTTCCAAACCTGCATTTTTTCAGATTCGAGTTCTGCCGATTTGAGCGGCTTGCCGAATACAATTTTTTTCAATGAATCGCTTGTCATGCTGTGAAATTCCTCCAAATTAGTCTAGTATTGAGTTCTTTTCCCTTTTTAGGACGCAAAAAAACACAAGGATAGACCTTGTGCTTAGCCACATGTTCTCCTTTCTCACGATCGCTTACGAGGTTAGCTGACGGGTTCGGGCCGCGAGAAATCTGCCCTAAAGGTACAATATCATGCACCTTATTCACCCCGTTGAAACCTATGGTTCCCCCGCTTTTCTATTCAGAAAATTAAGCGAAATATTCAGTTATAACTACGTTCTGAATACTACTCTCTTCTCAGTTCATAGTAAAGGATGGAAAAGTCTTAAAAAGTATTATTCCAACCTCTCATTCCTCCAATAATTCGCTTACAACGTTTTGGATCTCTCTCTATCTCTTTTTATCTTCCGATATCGTAGTTCTAGGTCATTTCACAGAAAAAAGCTGCCTTGATGGCAGCTTTTTTTCTTCTAACTTCTGACATGAGAATTGCGAGTTGACATTTTTTGTTTAAAAATCATCTTTTTCCATATAAGTGGAATACCGCCTATGAGGAATAAATAGCGCGCATCGATCATTTTTTTGATCAAAGCAGCGAATTTCCCCTTTACTTTTTTCACTTTCAAAGTGCCAACAGCTTCTCCGCGTCCCAATGAAGCCACAGTCCCTTTGTAGTCATAGGCAAAAGGTCTCAGCGGTTTCCCACGCAAGGTATAAAGTAAATTTCGGGCTGTGTTATAGCCTTGCTGGACGGCGATTTGGGCGTTCGCGGGGTATGGTGTCCCTTCCGGACTCATAACAATGGAGCAATCTCCTGTAATAAACACATCAGGGTATTGCCACGAGCGCAGGTAATCATCCACTTTCACCCGCCCCCGCTGCACATCGAATCCAGCTTGCTGCAGCAAGGCGTTCCCGCGAACACCCCCCGACCAAATGATCGTGCCTGCTCGAATGAACTGTCCATCTCCGAGCCGGACGCCGTCCGCTTCGCAGGCTTGAATGGCAGTCGACAACTTATACTGAACGCCTTTGCGGCGCATCACTTCCATGCCGTATTCCACCAAATCATTCGGCAATCCTGGCGGTAGGGCTGTTGGCGAGGCTTCCACATTAATGATTTGCACGAGAGCCGGATCTACATCATAAGTCCTGCATAGAACCGGGATGCGATCGGCCAATTCCCCGACGAACTCCGTTCCCGTAAAGCCCGCACCCCCAATGACGAATGTCAGATACTCTTTGTGCTGGGGATTCATTTTATACTTGGCAAACATATATTGGGTATGCTGGCGGATGAACCGCACACTATTAATGCTATGAATCGACATCGCATGCTCCCGCAACCCCGGAATGCCGAACGTCTCCGTCTCACTGCCCAAACCTACGACAAGGTAGTCATAGCTCAGCGTATCATCCGTTAAAACAACCTTTTTGTCCGCTGGCAGGATTTGCTGAACGGTGGATTTCACGAAATGAATTTTGCGTTCATCGATAAGATCCCTGATCGCGACGCGGGCATTCTCATGATGATCGGTACCCGCTGCGGGCATATGCAGATGCGTCGTCATATAATGATAATCATGCTTGTTTACCAAAGTAACCGTCATTTCTCCCGATCTGATCAGCTTCTGCAGCCTGATCGCTGTAACAACACCGCCATACCCTGCACCCAGAATCACTACTTTCGCTGGTTTCATCTAAATCCTCTCCTCCGATTGAATCACTTATGCTCTACTGAATCGTGATAATCTGAGGACCAAACCCATGAAAGTGGATATGTGAAAATAATCACATAGTTAATCGAGGGTGACGGGCGGTTTGGCTCTCTCTATATGTTATGATTCAACTCCTGAAAAATCACTAGAAAATCGTCTACGACAAACAAAAAAAAGCCGGAGTGCCCATCCACTCACAGCTTCTTAGGTTTCGCTATATCTTGCAGCCAACGCAGCCGAAAACAATTCATCCCCGCCACCCCAAGCTCTTCCAGCAAGCCATAATTGGCCCAAGCCCCGACGACAGCCCCTATACCGGGAACCAACTGAAGCATTTTGCGAAAATCAATCGTATCGCGGTATTCCTGCTGCAACTGCTTCCAATCCACTTGATCCATATAGGCCTCAGCCGGCGGAAAAGTGTCAGCCACGCTGCGCCAATTTTTGATGGTAAGCAGAAGCTCGGGTTTCTTCTCATGGCTGGAAAAAGCCAATTGAAACACATAGAGAATGAATAGACGCTCTCTGTAGTCCTTCGTCGAATAGCCATAGACATGCGCCAGCTCAAACAGAAATTTCAACTTGATGCCAATTAAAATAGGGAAATCCGCAAGCCCAAGCAGAATCCCTCCCGCTCCTGTCCCTGCTCCCTCGGCAGCGGCGATCTTCTTATAGAGCGCCAGCAATTCCTCTGCTTTCGCATCGCGATCTGCCAAAGAGAGCCCTTGCAGCGGCCCCTGCGCAGGGATGTAATTGATGCCGAACAGAGTTGTCTGAATAATGCCTTTTACCGTTGCGGTAATCGTCGCATGAACCTTGTCAGGGATCAAATTATTGATGCCTGTCTGCATCGATTTGGACGCTCGTTCCACGAGATTTGGGAGCTTATGCTGCCGGATTTCCCAACGTTTGAGCTGTCTGGCCGTTTGCTGTTCGTACAGGGTGTATTCGGACTCCACTGATTTCACCACCGCCATCCCAATAAAGAATTTTCACTACAAGTATATACTTTAAGCAGCCACTTGCACCACCTGGAAAACCTTAACGAATAACAAGTAAAAGTGCAAAACCAACAACCCCCGCAGCCACGATATAACTATCCCGGTTCTGCCACTTTAAAGTACTTTTTTTCAACAGCAGCTGCCTGCCGTCGATTTTCTTCATTTCCATGGCGACAGTCAGCTGCTCGGCTTTGTGGAACATGGCAAGCAGCAGAGGAACGACAAGCGCAGGGATATCCCGTGAGCGGACAGCTCCCGGACGAATGGCTGCCTTGCCTCTTGCTCGGACAATCGCTGAAAACCGCGTCCACTCCCGTAATATCATCGGAATGAACCGAAACATCATGGAGACGGCAAGCGAAAATGATTCAACGGGCAGCTTCACTTTCCGCAGATATTTCAAAGCCCAATTCAGTCCAGCTACCAATTGTCCGTAGGGTGTTGTCACGGCGAGCCAATAGCCATCCATGAGAATAAGAAACAGTCGCGTCACCGTGAATGCCGTGCTCCAACCGCGTTCCAGCGAGTAGCCCAGCCGGAACGATCCCTCCGGCGACGTCCAGTTCATGCCGGCAAGCCAGATCGAGAGGACCATGAAGATAAGGAATGGCACCGCGATCTTCCAACTGCTGCGCAGCACGCTGCGCGGCAGGCCGAGGCTCGCGAGGCCAAGCAGCAGCGCGGAAGCCGCGAGGCCGCTCCATGTCATCTGCTGCATCGTCCCGATGACGAGCAGCAGGTAGAGCAGCCACTTCGCGCGCGGATCGACCCGCAGCCACGCGGCCTGCGGGGGCGGCGCTGCCGCGCTCGCTTCGCGCGCGGGCGGAGCATCCGGCGCTGCCGCTTGCGGCGCCGGAACTTCAGCGCTGCGGCGTTCGCGCAGCGCCTCGAGCATCGCCGGCGCCGCAAGCTCCGGCGTGAGCAGGTCCGGCGCGATGGCGATGCCATAGCGCGCCATCGCAAGCGCGGCCTCCACGCAGCTCGGGAGGCCAACCCCGGCGCGCGCCAGCAGCTCCGGCGCGCGGCACAGCGCTTCAGGCGTGCCGTCGAAGACGAGCGCGCCGCGGTCTAGCACAAGGACACGGTCTGCCAGCGGCAGGAACGTGTCCAGATCATGCGTGGCGATGACGAAGCCGCCACGCTCCCGCTCGCGAATAAGGCGCAGCAATTCGCGAACGGCCGCCGCCTCGAGGCCGGCGGTTGGCTCATCCATGAGGAGCCAATCCGGCGCCGTGGCGAAGGTGGTAGCCAGCGCAAGCCGGCGCTGCTCTCCGCCGCTAAGCGCGAAAGGCGAGCGCTCCATGGCAAAAATGCCACGTGGATCGTGCTCTTCACACGCCTCCCGAATGCGCCTGTCAGATTCGCTAGCCACCAATTTATACGGTCTGAGCGAGTAGGCAAACTCTTGCCTTATACTCCGGGCAAACAATTGCTGCTCAGGGAACTGAAACGTCAAGCCAAGACGCAGAAGATGCGCTTGATTCACTTTCCTTTTGTCCCACAGCGGCTGTTGGTCAATGGCTATTGATCCGCTGTGCGGCTCTAGAATCCCTGCCAAGACTTGCAGAAAGGTCGACTTTCCCGAACCTGTATGACCTATTAACAGCGTTACGGAACCATCCGACAGCTCGAGACTAAGCTCTTTTAATAAGTGGCGGTTGGGATCATCCGGGGCTTGTACCCCTATACGGTTCAGAGTTAAAGGCACGGAGCAGCCACCGCCTCTGCCAGTTCGTCCATATTCAACGGAAGCAACCCCAATTTACACCCCATCTGCAATAGACTAATAGCCGTCTTAACAGCAAAAGGCGCATCAAGTCCCAACGCCGTACAGGGTGTCATAACAGCGAGTTCAGCCTCATTGTCACCATAAAAAAAGGCTCTTGGCTCGCCATCATACGTAATTCGTCCTTCACCAAAACCAATTACACGCGTGGCGTCCGCGACCTCTTCCAAGCGATGCGTGATCCAGACAATCGTGGTTCCCTGCTGATAGGCCGCTCTGACTGCTTGACGCACTTCTTTGCGGGCTGCAGGGTCCAGCATGGCCGTCGGTTCATCCAAAACAAGCATTTCCGGTTGAACGGACAGCGCTGCCGCCAAATTCACCAGCTGCTTTTGGCCACCCGATAATGTATTCAACGTTCGATCTACAGGGAGAGATAGTCCAACCGAGGACAAGATTTCCTTATACTGCGCTTCACGCTCTTCTTCATCCGTGCTTATCTCAGTGGCTATGTAGTCAAGTTCTTCCCGAATGGTGTCCCCAATAAATTGCGCGTCAGGGATTTGCAGCACACCGCGGGTAGCGACGGCAGCGCTCTTGGGAACCTTCATTTCCCCCTCAGAAAGTGGGCATAAACCTAACAAAACACTGGCTAATGTACTTTTGCCGCTGCCATTAGGCCCTATAACGACAATCCATTCTCCCTTATGAATATCTAAGGAAACCTCTGACCATACGCGTCTTCCTTCTCCCATTTCCGTTCGATATACGACCGAAGCCTGTCGCAGGGATGTTAAAATCTCACTTTTTGACATATGTAAAATGTTCCTTTCACTTTCATAAAAGATGTGCTATTATCTGATTGTTGATTGTCAACTGATGTTGGATTATCGAGTTAACAATACCCTAACCATAACAGAAACAGGAGCGATGAACAATATGAAACTCACACTGCGCGGCGTTGTTTTCAGTGCACTTTTTGCAGCTTTTCTTGTTTTATTCAGTTTTGCCCAAATCAGATTGCCAGTCTCCCCTGTCCCCATTACCTTGCAAACACTAGCCGTTATGCTGGCTGGCGGTTTACTTGGCGCGCGTTACGGATTCCTGAGCATGGCCCTCGTTGTAGTCCTTACTGCCGTAGGGTTTCCGATGCTGCACGGGAATGGAGGGATAGGCATTGTTCTTGGACCTACAGGCGGTTTCATTATGATTTGGCCCTTTTCCGCTATGCTGATTGGCCTCATTCTTCCGCGCATTCGCATGGCTAACAGAACATTGAATTTCGTTGCAACCTTTCTCGTTCTTGAAGTATTCGGCTCCTTGTTTCTTTACCTAGCCGGGGTACCTTGGTTGATGTACAAAGTACCTACGTATACATTCGCTACCGCAATGGTTCAAGGCTGCTACCCTTTCCTGCTAGGCGATGCCATCAAAGCTGTGGTTGCAACGCTCATTATAGCACCTGTTCGCCAAGTATTCCCGCCCCAAAGACTGACTGGTTCCTCTTCACACCATGTTGTTCAAACCCATAAGAAGCCAGATGTTTTCGTTAATTAAATCCGCTTATCCCAAGTGGCCTTGCAGCCGTAAAAGATTGGAGTATCCCTCGAATCTTTGGCAGCTGCAAGGCCATTTTTACGTTTTTGTAATGTGCAGCTCCGCATTTTTATTCGATTGTAATGCTCTGTCCTGTAAGCTAGTTCTTGTAGACGACAGCACGAAGCAAACAACAACGCAAACAAAAAAATAATATTGAGGAGTGTTATATATGAAAAACAACAAAAAGGTTATCGCCGCTTTAACCATTACAGCAACGGTAGGTCTATCCGCAATTCTTCCTTTTAATGCATTAGCCGCTAATCCCTTCACAGATGCAGCAAGCAAAGCTCAAATTCAGACTGCTATCGAACAGTTAGCGCAGCAGCAAGTGGTTTCCGGATACGAGGATCACGCCTTCAAACCTGACCAAGCTGTTACGCGTGCTGAGATCGCCAAAATGGTCGCACTGGCACTGCACGTGAAAGTAGATTCAGCTGCTTCTAATAACTTTCAAGATGTAGCCAAAGGGGATTGGTACTACGACTACGCGGTTGCTCTAACATCTGTTATGGGGAAAAACGGGCAATTCCAAGGCAGCCAAACGATGGCTTCCTCTGAACTGATCGACCTTCTCACAGCTGTTTTAAAAGTTGACAAAACAGCCGTTGCACAACTGCCTAGCGCAGCAGCTTTGGCAAATGCCCAAATTACCCGTGGACAAGCGGCTTTACTTATCTTTGAAGCGCAGCAATTGGCTCCTATTCAAGTAACAAAGCTGCAAGTTCTGAACGCTATCACGCTGCAAGTTACTTTCTCTGCCCCAATTCCTGCTGCTGAATTAGAGCTGGATGTAGCGTCCAAAAACTTCGTCTTTGATAATGGCTTAGCGATCAGCAATGTTCCACGGTTAAAAACAGGCTCCAAATCGACCTACATCGTGCCCGTTCCGACCCAAAAAGCTGGGACAACTTATTCGTTAACTTATAAGGGTCAGCCTGCCGGCACATTCACTGCAAGCACAGAGAAAATCGCCTTGAAATCGACTGCACAGGTGGCAAATGATCTATTTGAAGTCGAATCCTTCTTGACAGATGGTGTTGCTGATTACGGCTATGTCATTGCTGCTTACAGCAAATCCCGTCCTGGCGCATTCAGCGTGGATGAAACGAATAGCTCCAACGGGAAAACCTATCAAATTCTGTCCTCCATGCGGAATCGCCAAGTGCAAATCACTCCTGAGGGCGGCACACCGATGACAGCGAGCTACCTGCCTTTCACACAAGCGACAGATGGACGACAAGCGCCTAAGTTTATTCTTCCTAACGGTGAAAAGTTCCAACCAGGCGTTAAATATACGGTTGCTGCTGATTGGGCTACACTAGCTAATCCAACATTTACAGCCAAGGAGATCGCGCCGCTTACAATCCAATCCGCTGCCGCGGTGGATAAGAAGACGATTGCTGTGACACTTTCGCAGGATCCAAAAGATGAGATTTTCGTATCACGCCGTGTTACGCTGACTGCAGCAGATGGTACTGTTCTGACAGCAGAATACACGTTAACTTCGCGCAAAGGTGCTGTAGGCACTTTCGCCTTGCTGAATAATGCCGAACTTGTTCCGGGTACAGCCTACACAGTTGCACCTGTAGGTGCTTGGTCTACGGCATCCGGCGTAAATGTAACTTTAGCGAAATAACCATTAGATGCTGCGAACTGCTGCATAGATTAAATACAGAAAGGAATCTCACTTCCACGGAACATGGGAAATTGGGGTTCCTTTTTCAACTTGTTTAACAGCTCCATAACTCCATACATCCCGAGGTGAAGATAAGATGATAATTTCTAATAAAATCCGAACTTGGTTAACTGCGATAACCCTGCTGCTTCTGTTGACAGGCTGCACTGCTCCATCAGCGCTGCAACCTCAGTCTGAGTCTGCAACGACATCAGTGCCTTCAGGAATTCGTGCACCAATTGCCAGTGCTAGTCCGGCAACTTCTCCACCAATCACCAGCTCAAACCCAGCAACACTTCCATCAATCACCAGATCAAACCCAGCAAGTCCTGCGCCATCTGTCACTTCCGCTTCAACTATCTTGATGGTGACTCACTCCAAAAGTGACTATATGTCATTCCTAGATCCAGCTACAGGCAGCTTCGAGAAGCTGACCGTCGGCAAAGCTCCTTTTGCCATTGCTGAGGGACCTCAGCATCGCGCTTATGTCTCTACTGCCGAAGGTGTAGCTGTAGTGGACACGCTGCAGCGCAAACGCTTGGCGCTGGTTCCGTATCAATCCGATGTCGGGAAACCGCAGTTCGGCGAATACCGTCCAGGAGGCATGGGCATTGCGGCATCGCCTGACGGCAAGTACGTCTATGTCGGTGTTAATCTGCCCGGCCGCAGCCAAAGCCAATTAGAAATTCTGGATACCGGCAAGCTTGCCATGATTGGCAGTGTTGCGGTAGGCATTCGGCCTTTCGATGTAGTGACTAGTTTGGACGGTCGCGAAGTATACAGCATTGATCACGATTCCTACTCCGTGACCGCCGTTGACCCAGCTGCTCGCAAGGCTCGCACCCTGGAAGCCGCCCCCTTTGGCCGTGGCGGCTTCGAGAAGCCTCATTATGCGGCAGTTCGCGCGGACGGACGGTTGCTCTTGCCTTACCAAGGCCGCGGCCTCGTCGTCCTAGACCCAGCTAGCGGCAACTATGAGACGCAGCCGCTCACGGGCAATACGCATCAGGAAGGCGTTGCCCTGACTGCTGACGGCAAGCAGTTGCTCATCGTCGGCATCGGGGCTGCCGGGAGCGCAACCGGCAAACCCAATCTGACGGTGCTTGACGTGAACACCCACGCGGAGAAGATCCTCCCGCTGGAGCGGATGCACCAAATGGTCACGAGCAGCGCGGACGGCCGCTATGCCTTCCTGACCGGCGGCGTCACTTATGCGGATACCGGCTGGAATGGCATGTCGGTCGTGGATTTGCAGTCCGGCGCAGTCCGTGACTTCGCGCTGCCGGACTATCCTTTGGATGTCCAGCTTTTGAGCGGCAGCCGTTCATAAGCCGGCTCCCTTGTATACAAATTTAAAAGCCCCTAAAGACTTCTATCCGCGGCAAAAGCAATGTTTTTAGCGCAATAGGAGCCTTTCGGGACTTCTATTTGTTCCTAAATCGCGAATGACATACGCATCCCACGAAATAAGAGTCCCTGGAGTCTCCTATATGCGCGAAAAGTAACAACTTTAGCGCAATAAGAGCCTCCAGGGACTTCTATTTGTTCCTATTCCTGCTTCGCCATATACCCAACGCCCGGGTAGGTGACGATCAGTTCTTGCCCTTCGGTCAAGCTTTTGAGCTTCTGCCGAATCCGCGCGATCGTGACGCGCAGATACTCGACTTCGTCGCGGTATTCGCTGCCCCAAACTTCGCTGAGCAGCTGCTCATGCGTCATAACTTTGCCTGCATGCTGCAAGAGCAAAGCGAACAGATTATACTCGGTTTCCGTAAACTTAACCTCCGCATCCGCTACCCAAATGCGTCGCTGCGCCAAATTGGCTGTCACGGGTCCAAGCGTGATTTCGCTTGTTGTGACAGGCGCGGCCATGCGGCCATCCATCCGGCGAAGCACAGCATTCACACGGGCGAACAGCTCATCAAGCGAGAAAGGCTTCGTCAAGTAATCGTCGGCCCCTTGATTCAGCCCTTGCACTTTGTCCGTCGCGTTGCTCCGCGCGGTTAACATGATAACGGGTACGCCTGAGTAAGTGCGCAATCTTTTCAACACTTCGAAGCCATCCATGCCCGGCATCATTAGATCCAGTAAAATCAAATCCGGATCAAACCCTTCCACCTTATCCAAAGCTTCAGCGCCGCTCTGGCAGGTCAGCGTTTCGAAATCCAGCGATTTGAGATTCGCCGCTACGAAACGAAGAATTTTCGGTTCATCATCTACGATCATAATCTTCTTCTTGTTCATATCAGCTCTTCTTCCCCTCTGAACCGCGGTATAGCCAAAATAAATGTGCTTCCTTCGCCCGGCTTGCTCCTCACGTGAATCTCTCCGCCATGCGCTTCCATGATGCCTTGGCAGATGGCAAGACCAAGTCCCGTCCCGCCAGTTTGGCGGCTGGAGGAGACATCTACCCGGTAGAATCTATCGAACAACTTATCCACATGCTCAGCAGCAATGCCGATTCCGTTATCTTGCACTTCCAAATGAACAAACCGTTCATCCGCCCAAGCGCTAATTTGAATAACAGGATGCTGTTCATTATACCTAACCGCATTCGTGAACAAGTTCACGAGTACCTGCTCCAGGCGCAGCTTATCCGCATAAACCAGCGGAAGATCCCCAGCCAGCCTGACGTCGAATTGCGTATGCGCTTCGCTCGCTTGCTGCGGCAGCCTTCTCATTGCGCTTTCCACCATAACTTCCACTCGCAGCGCCTGCGGATTGATGCGCATAGCCCCGGATTCAATCTTGGAGATATCAAGCCAATCATCAATGAGATCCTGAATTCGCCCGATATCCTCATGAATCCCTTCCAGCAGCTCCTGCTTGAAGCTTTCTTCCCACTGCGCATCGACACGCAAAAGCGTTTCGACGCCGCCTCTAATGCTTGTAATTGGCGTTTTGAACTCATGGGACGCCAACGAGATCAGATCATTTTTGAGCGCATCAATTTCGTGCTCCTTGGTCATATCCCGCCACACGTAGCCGCGGCCAAAAACCCGACCATCCCTCGCCACTTGGAAGGCCGATACGATCATGAACCGCTCTTTGCCATGCTCCGTCTGCACGGTAAAAGCCTCCTGCACACTGGGTTCAGCGGTCAGCTTGTGAAGTTCCTCTTGCCGTTCGGACAGCAGAACGGCAATTCGTTCAAACAGCGTATTCTCATGCATCATCGTCAGCTCAGGCATCGGAATCGCAAAAATCTCAGCCATCCGATGATTCGCGTAGACCACACTTTGATTCATATCGATCAAAACGATCGCATCGGACATACTTTCGAGCACCGCATTCAGTGTCGCATGCTCGTCCTGAAGTCGCTGGGTGCGTTCCTCAACACGTTCCTCCAGTTCACTATTAAGCTGCAGCAAAGCCCCTTGATTCTCTTTGATTTGCTCGGCCATTCGAAAAAAATGTTCGGCAAGCAGCTGTAATTCAAGAGGAGCCCCGCGCGGAACTACTTTATTATCCAGCTCAACAAAGCTTCCTCCGGCCAAACGCTGCGTATACCCAACCAACGCATGAATGGTGCCATTTAGCCGTCTAGCCAAATAGCTTCCGAGCAGCACGGTCAAGATCAGGGTAATGACGAGCAGCAGCATTGTTATGCTGAGTGATTCGGTGAAAGCAGCATTCACGGCAGCATTAGACTTGCTGACCCAGACAATCCAATCGATTTCAGGAATGACTTTATAGGTGATCAGTTCTTTTTGTGCGGATGTGCTTAACGTATATTTGCCTTCGCCCTGTTTATGAAGGAAGGCGTCCACGACAACCGGTTCTTTGGATAAATCAGCCAAGGTATCCGTCAATTTCGCGTTCGGATGGTAAATGGGCTTGCCTGCGTGATCCAACACGACTGGATAAGCCTCTTTGCCGTAATCGTATTTCGTAACCAGAGCCTTTAGTGGAGCAAGGTCGAGGACGGCCAGCACGAAGCCATCTGTTTGTTTGTTCCCTTTGTAAATCGGCACGGCAATAGCAACTGACGGCAGATTAGCTCCCTCGGGACCTTGAAAAAGCGAGGAAACGATCGTCTTTTGCATCGCTTGCACCCGCTTGGTGTAATCCCGGTCTTGCACGTTGACACCTATTAAAGTGTTATTGGCCGTTGTGTGCGTGGCCTTGATGCTGCCATTGGAATCAACGACATAAATGCCTGTGAAGCCTTCCAGGTTCTCCCGCAAGGATTGCAGCTTCAGCGTAAGACTCTCGCGCGTTCGGAATGCCGCATCCGATGCAGTAATCGTCGCCGCCAAAGTTTCTACCGCATTCCGGTGGTAGTACATATAATCTTGCACTGCATCCCCGAGCCGGTAGGTGGTCATTTGCTGATTCCTATTGGACTCTTGGGTGATATACGTAATTTGTGAAACTTGGAAGCTGCCAAGGATTAAGATTGGGATCATCGCCATAATTGCAAAAGTCAGCGTTAAATGGGATCGCATGGAATAGTGCTTCAAAATGTACCTCCACTCTGCGCAACTACATAAGATGTAGATGCCTGCTAAGCTCTATTTTACCATTAGCAAAAATGTAATGAAAATGAAATATGATTTTCATCTTCTTTTAATGAACCAGGGCTATAATAAGTCTCAACCCCCCTTTAAAATATAAATACTTAGACCCGCGGCCCGTTGCTGTGGGTCTCTTTTTTTGCCGACCACTGTAATAAAAAGAAGAACCTGCCTCATCCATTAGGATGATAGCATGGTTTTCGGGCTATGCTCACACAATTTCCCACAATGTTAAGATAGGACGTCCATAATGTTTCGGTAAAGTGAAGAAGTAAGGGAAACACATTCCCCAAATTACATAAACCGAGAGGAGTTTTCAAACATGAAAACACAATTTAAACGTTACACAAGTCGAGTAAGTCTTCTAGCAGTGGTAGCAACTATGGCCTTCGGAGCTATCAGCGCTTCTGCCGCTGAAACCAATTCCGACAACAAGAATGTTACAACCTCGATCCAAGCTACTCAAACCGTAGCGGCGACTGGTGCTTTCCAACTTCGAAGCAGCGCACCTAGCTTATTATTCCAACCTGCTCACCAAAGAAATTACTTGAAACTTCTTGCCAGCACCTACTCGCCTGAATCATTGAAAGAGTGGAAACAAGCTCTGGAAGATCGTAAACAAGCCGAGAGCGAAATGCCGCAAATGGCTGCTTTCAAAAGTGTATCTATCAAGGATAAAGACGGCGGGGCTGTACCTTCCAATGCAGAGACGGTAACCATTGATGGAGCTTCAATAACGAACATGGATACCGCTTTTGTAACAGGCATCGCAGTTCCAGCTGTACCTGCAACTAAGGTTGGCGAACTGCCAGAAGGCGAGCCTACGCCAGGCAAAAAGATCTTCATGGAAAGACTTAGCGAAGATGGCGCTGTTCTCCAAGATACCGTCCAAGCTCTTCCACTTGAGGGTGTGGTAACTGGTGATATAATGAAAGGTGAGCTTCCGGAATCATTCAAACGTCAGCAAAAATTAGCTGATGCCGTTGAAGCCGACGACACAGCAACTATCAAAAGCTTGCTCCCTGAACTGTTGAAAGACTACAAAGCAGAAACAGAAAACATCCGTTCCTTGGCGAAAAAGCTGAAAGAAGCTGCTGATAAAGCCAAAGAAAACGCCACAAATAAATAAAGCAAACTCTTATTCATACATGCAGTGGAACCGCACGCAAAAATGGCGAGCGGCTCCACTTTTTTCCCATCGCAGATCATAAAAGGAGATTACGTCATGTATCACATCTATTTAGTGGAAGACGAGGAACATTTAAGAGGTCTGTTAGCCGCTTATTTGGAAAAAGAGGGGTGGCAAGTGCGTTCGTTCGCAGACGGAACTTCGGCAAGATCCGCCATCGCCGAGCGGCCGGACTTGTGGGTCCTCGATATTATGCTTCCCGGCGTAGACGGCTATCAACTCATGCGGGAAATCAAAGCCGACCAGCCAACTCAGCCGGTCATCTTCATATCCGCGCGTGATGCCGACATCGACCGTATCATTGGTCTAGAGCTAGGCAGTGACGACTATTTGGCCAAGCCTTTTCTCCCGCGGGAACTTGTTATCCGTACACGAAAACTGTTGGAGCGCGTGTATAGCGGTCATCATGCAGGGGCTCTGCCCGCTTCTCAGGAGCGCCGTTCCAAGCTGAATATAGCCTCCTATCTCATCGATGAGCAAGCGCGGACCGTAACAGATGAGCAGGGCGCCAAGTTGGAGTTGACCTCCAAGGAGTTCGAGCTGCTGCTGTATCTTGTCAACCATCACGGCCAAGTCCTGGAACGTGAACAAGTACTCACTGCGGTATGGGGAATGGATTACTTCGGAACAGATCGCGTCGTGGATGATTTGGTGCGCAGGCTTCGCCGCAAACTGCCGGATCTGCGTTTAGAAACCGTATATGGGTACGGATACAGGATGGTGAAAGCATGAAAATCAACATCGCTCAGTGGCCGCTCGCCCTTAAACTGTGGGGAGCCTTCGCAGCTTTAGCCTTACTAATTTTCACAATGCTTGCCCTGCTGCTGCCTTGGACGTTAAAAGGCTTTTTCACAGAGCAGCTTTATGATATTCTGCTGGATACACAAAGCGGACTCCAAGTAGAGACCGCCACATTAACGGCAACACCGACCTATGCGCTTCCAGCTCTGCCCCAATCTGTTCTGAGCAAGCCTTTAAACACGGAATGGGCGTTGACTGAAGCGCAGCGAACTATGCTTGTACCCAAAGTCGAAGTCGGCCAAGTGACGACAGCAGTCGGCGTTCCTGCGGATTCCACCCTGGCGACACGGATCATGGCGCCGTTAACAGGCACCTGGGGCGGGCCGTCCATCCGCCATTTCATGATCAGCAGCACAGACTTGCAACAGGCGGTCAGTTCATCTGCCGTGGCAGGCGAACCCTTCATGCAAGCCGTGGAGAAAGATGCGCTTGCTCAAACCATGCCCGTAGAGAGATACACACGCAGCATTGATAACAAAAGCATTTTCTATGTCATTCGCAAAGAGCTGCTGCAAGGACAGCCGAACTTCGTCGTCTCCTATGCCTGGGGAAATTATCGCAACGATCTGGTCATGACCATGTTCGGCAGGTTGATCCTGCTGATGGTCGGCCTTATCGTCATCAGCTGGCTCCCCTGCTTATTGCTGGCTCGCTACTTCACGCGCCCGCTCATTCAAATGGAACAACATGTGGGACGCATGGCTGAGCGCGATTGGCATGAACCGATCGAAACCGGCCGCAAGGACGAAATCGGTCGCTTAGCGAAAGCGATTGAAGCGATGCGCCAGCGCTTGGTGCGGCAGGATCATGCCCAGCAGTTCTTCCTTCAGCATACTTCCCATGAGCTGAAAACGCCGGTCATGGTCATTCGCAGCTATGCGCAATCGATTCAAGATGGCGTCTTCCCCAAGGGAACCCTAAGCGACAGTGTTGGCGTGATCATGAAAGAAGGCGAACGGCTCGAGAAGCGTATTCGCGACTTGTTGCTGCTTAATAAATTGAACTATGTTACGGCGCGGGATAAACCATTTCAAGCTTTTGAAATTCATAAAGTGATCGAGGATGTTGTCGACCGCTTGCGGTATCGCAGACCAGAAATCGAATGGGAAATGCAGCTTGCTCCTTCTACCCAGTTGGTTGGAGATCAAGAACAATGGAAAATCGCTTTGGAAAACATGCTCGACAACCAGCTTCGCTATGCGAAGAGCCGTATTCACGTTACCGTTAAATCGCAGGAACAGCCCGTCAAAGGAAACCTCCTGCTCTCTGAACTTAGAATGAGCAATGACGGTCCGCTTCTGGATTCAGCCATTGCAGACAGCATGTTCGAGCCCTTCCGCTCCGGCGGAGACGGCCAGTTCGGCCTTGGCCTGGCCATTGTGAAACAAATTATGGATCACCATGGCATGTCCATTCGGGCAGAGAATGATCGGGATGGCGTTTCGTTCTATATCGCTCCGCTGAACCCGCACCACACGGCCAACGTTCAGAATGCATCTTAAACAAACGTGCTGCCTCCGCTGTTACGAAGCGGAGGCAGCACGTTTGTTTACTTCGATACTCTTCCCAGATAAAACCCGCCCAAGAAGATCGTCACAATCAAAATAAAGTGCAGTAAAAACCAACCCAGTTTACCATATTGCAGCCATGTATGGTTGATCGGCCTGCGGCTCTCTGCGGGTACGATCATTCCCCCGACCCACTCAAAAACAAGCAAATAAATCCACCACCAGGTATAAGAATCCCACACATCCCAGAATTTCGCGTATTGAATGAGATTCGTCTCCTGCACAGCCCACGATTCCGCAAGCATGCCCACATGGACCATAACCCAATACACCGGAATCTTCCAAATCCATAACGCAGGACTAAACCTCACACCAAGCAAGACATAAAAGGAAAAAACGGTAACAACCGTAGATATCGGTATGGATGTTAGCTTTGGAAACAACCGCATCGGGAAGGTATACAGTCCTATTTTCACAAATATATAACACAGAACTAAACTTACCAGAGCACTCAGAAGAAATAGCGCACTGTATCTCTTCCAGTTATTTCGCATAATCAACAATGCGCCAATAAGTGTAACTATGGTCAACGTGATCTGTATGATCGTTTCCTTGTTAGATAGGCTTAGCATCCTGAAGATCATCACTTTCATAAGAAGATACTACAGTGTCGCCAATTTTTGCCATTTTTATCCGAAAGTAGAATAGACTCCAAGGAATAATTTCCATTTATTTGGAAAAATTAATAAACGTAGATCTATTCTAAGGAGGCACGTTATTATTCATATCATCGTTTCCTTTTGGGTATTAGCGGCAGCCTGGCGTTGGGGGGATTGGAAAGATTTCAAGGCATATTACCCCACCATGCTGTATATTTCGTGCTTAAAACTTCTCTATGAGCTCTTCTCGCACGAGGTTCATTATGAGTGGCATTTGGAGCCTGATTTCTTCTTAAACTACACGGGGACAATAATGCTCCATACTTTTTTCATCTATCCTTTGAGTGCGTTTATTTTCCTGTCAACCTTCCCGAAACTTGCCAACATATCCAAATGTGTTCATATTCTGAAATGGACCCTTATTTATTTCATCGTTGAAGCCCTTGCTTACAAAACAGGTCGAATTACGTATCATGACAGTTGGAGCCTTTGGTGGTCACTTGTCTTTGACCTTAATATGTTTTTAATGCTTCGCTTGCACTATACGCACTTTATTTGGTCAATTCCACTTAGCTGCTTGTGTACCTTTTTTTATTTACTTTACTTTGGCTATCTACTCTAAAACAGTCTTATTTCACCAGTGCTGCAAGCACATCATCGATCTTTTTGCTGTCCGCAATTGGGCCGCTTTTCATCCACGTTTCGAAGTTAACCGGATAGACATGACCTTGTTTGACAGCAGGTAGACTCTGCCACAACGGGTTGGCCAACAATTCCTTCGTTTTGTCCTCAGCCCCCGTATCCGTCGTGATGAAAATATGATCAGCATCCAGCTGCGGGATTACTTCCAGGGAGATCGGCACGACTTTGCCATTCTTGTCCAAAATTAAATCCCTCACAAGTTTAGACGGTGTAAGCCCGAGATCCTGATAGACGACAGGACCGGCATAACCAGGACCGCCGTAGAGACGAATTTCTTTGGTATGAACACGGATAATCGCCACGGTCTGATTGCCTATCTTCTGCTTGATAGCAGCGCCAGTCTGCTGCGCCTTCTGGTCGTACTTGGCAATGACGTCCTTCGCTTTATCCGACTTGCCAAACAAATCTCCCAATATGCGAATGGTTGCTCTCCAATCTGCTCGCGCATCTTTGAATGCATACATCGGAGCTACTTTGGAGAATTGTCCATACCTCTTCTCATCATAAACATTTTCCAGAATGAGGTCGGGTGCCGCTTCCAAAACAGCCTCTACGCTGCCATTGACATCGATAGCAGGGACGGATAAACCCAAATAATCTTGTCCGCTCCACGTTCCAATCTTAGATTGCTTGAATGGCTGAATACCTAGCGACAGCAGCTCGTCCTCCAGATAAATGCCCAGAATCTTCTTGGGATCAGCAGGAATCCTCACCTCATGACCGATTTCATCCTTGACCGTCTTCTCTTGTGCCGCCGGCTTGGGGGATGCCGTCTCCTTAATCCCACTGCTCGGACTAGCGGTTCCCGCACTCGCGGTACTTCCAGCAGCCAGATCCGATTTCTGCGACCCACACCCTGCAACTATTGAACCTAATAGGACGGCCAATGCGCCAACCATACATAAACGAGACATCTTCATGTCCATAACTCACTCCTTGCATCCTATATTACTGAGAATCGTTATCAATTGTATCGTGACCCCAGAAGGCTTGCCAAGGACAAAACCGTTCATCCAGATGGACAATTGTGACATCCACCTAACCTAAGAAACGCAAAGCTTCATCAATTTTCAAAGAATTCGTCATAATACCACTGCTCATCCATGTATAATAATCCGCTTGATAGACATTCCCGTTTTGCACCGCAGTCATTTCCAGCCAGTTTCTAGTGCTCATCAGTGTCCGGGCTTTGGCTTCACACCCAGGATCAATAATTAGCAGCAGTCGATCCGCATCGAGCTGCAAGAGGAGCGGCACCGATAGACTCGTCCAATAGTCGTTCCAAGCGAGTTTACGCACAAGGGCAGGAGCTTGCAAACCCAAATCCCCGTAGAGTACGGGTGCCGTATAGGAATGCATAGACCCTCCATACAATCGAATCTGATCTGCATGTATTCGAAGCAAAGCAACCGTTTGATTGCCGATAGACGCTTGGATCTGTTTGGCTGCTCCTTTGCATTTGAGTTCATACTGGAGAAGCACTTCTTCGAGTAACGCAGATTTACCCAGCAAACCAGCAACCTCGTTTAATGCAAGCCTCCATTCCTGCTTATAGGAAACCGTGAACGTAGGCGCTATCTGATTTAATTGCCTGTCCAGCTTCGGATCAATGTATTGGCTGCAAAGAATCACATCGGGTTCAATTTGCAGCAATTGGCTGACATGCCGATCCCCCAGTTCTGCCTCCTGTTCTCCCAAATGAATCGTTCTGCGCAAATGCGCCGCCAAGGGATGCCCCTTGTCAAACATCGCGGCGTAGGGAGTAACGCCTACTGCCAACATATGATCCAAGTAAGCTGGGAACAAGCAGGCTACATGATTTCTTTGCTTCTCTATATAGGCAGTTGGTGACACTCCAACTTCTTGTTTAAATTTGCGGCTAAAATAGTACTGTTCTCCATAACCGGCATATTCCGCAATCCAACCAATCGAAGCCTCGCCGCGAATCAACTCGCGCTTGGCATGGTTGATGCGAATGCTTGTCAAATATTCGCTCAGTGTCCTGCCGGTCTCCTTCCTGAACATGCGTGAGAAATATTCAGGGCTCATGCCGGCCATCTCCGCAAGACTGTCCCGCGACAAATTGTCCTGGAAATGGCGCTCCATGTAATCGGTTATACGAGCAATACGCTCCTTGGTCTGCCCAGCCGTTTCATTGCCCAGATCTTTCATCACCCAATAAAGGAGCTCCTGAAAAACTACATTCAAGCGAAATCGCGCCAAATGCTCCTCACTGCCTCGATCCATGTACAGCCGTTTGGCCAAATCGACGGCTTGCGCCAACGAATGGTCAGGCACCTCCGCGCACCAGAACTTGCTGCCATGGCTGATATCCCCCCACGTGCCCAAGTTTTTCTGCTCATATGGCGCAGCTTCAAAAGTCAAATCATACCAAGCCAGACCTTCCCCGCTGCTCACTCCCGCAGCCGTATATGTCCCTGGTCGCAGCAAGCAGCAGCGTCCGCGCTGAAGCGGCAGCCATTGCCCGTCGATCACGCATTTGCCTTCTCCGCCGATAATCAGCAGCATGCGGTAGGCATCCGTAAGCTGCAGCTTCATCATGCCATCGGCGTCCAATCGATGATAGTGAATCTGGCGCAGCCTGATCGCCACTTCATCTAGCGGCAGCCAGCTCTCTACATCATCCTTCATCGCTGCCCCCTCCATCCGTGTATTCTCTATCTTTAGCCTAGCATAAATAAAGAACGTCTGCCCGCCGGGATGCCAAATTAGCGCGGTTCTTGGCAGAATAGAGGATCGAAGTTCCCTCTGAAGTGGATTTGCTACTGGTGGTGGAGTTAGATAGAGGGTTGGGAGAACGCGGAGGGTGGCTGTGTGGGAAAGTAGCTGATTGGTTGGACAGTTTGGCAACCGTCAAGAGGAACTATGATCCGCTATATGTGGCAAATCAGCCGATGTGCGCATCCACGCGGAACTACGGTCCGCTATTTGGCGTGAATCCGCCCATTTCGGGGCGAAACTGCGAAATAGAGGAACAGAGTTCCGCGTCAGGCCCAAATCGGTCAGGCCCCCTAATTCCGGAGAATCGGTTGTACAACAAGGTGTTATCTTAGTATTGCTTGTTTTTTGAAGCGCTGTCGGCTTCTTTTGCTAGTTAAATGGCGAGCACATAGCTGGACGTATCCATCGATGCTTCTACCCACCTCATAAATGCGGCTGGCGATCGTTTACCGAGGCTTCTATGCATGCGACGATTATTATAAAAATCCATGTACGTATGAATAGCTCGATAAGCTTCTTCAAACGTTTCAAAGCTTTCTTTCCTCAATAAGTCACGCTCTAATGTGGCATGGAATGATTCGATATAGGCATTTTTATTGGGCGTTTTGGGTGGAATCCGCTCGTGAATCATCGTTTCATCCTCACACATGTCTCCAAAAGCCTTGCTAATAAACTGAGGACCGTTGTCTGTGCGAATAATCGGCTTGCTTGCACCTGATGCTATGCGTGAACGTAGAGCGTCTTTAACCGCTTGGCAAACATGCTTAGCTTCGCAGCTGGATCCAAGATGATAGCCGACGATGCTTCGATCAAATACATCGATAATATCCGCGAGATAAAAGAATTGATCATAGCCTGCTACGTACCCATATTTGATGTCTAATTGCCATAGTTGGTTGGACGCGTTAATGGTATGATTGCGGGCTAAACGTCTCGGATAATGAATCTTTTTGCGCCGCTGCGGATTTAAAATACCGAGCTTCTGACATAACCGATACACTTTCTTTTTGTTGATTACAAGGCTATGTTGAACGCGCAAACACTCCGTCAGTAGAACGTAACCATAACTATGCTCCTCACCCGAAACTAGCTCTAACAGCCATTCCTCAATCTGGGCATTGCTTACGATTTGACCCGTATGCGTCTTCGAGTGAAGTGTGGCTGGACGCCCCCTTCCAGGTGCTGAAGGGCGCTTTAGCGAAGAACGCATAACTTTGTGACGGTCGTAGTAGGTCGAAGAAGCCACATTAGTTAGGCGCAGTACAGTCGTTATGGGATGTCCCTGCTCGATGAACGTTTGGGCAATGTTGAGTTTATCTTCGAGGCAGGGCTGGACTTTTTTACAAGTTCTCTCAGAATATTGTTTTCCAACTCTTTCTCTCCGAGTGCTTTTAGCGCACAAGCATATTTTTCTTCCAGTTCAGCTAGGCGCTTGGATTCAGCCATACGTTCATCTAATGTTGGTAACGCATCATCCCCAAAGGTCTCTTGATATTCCTTTACCCAGTTACGGATGGTTTTTGGCGATACATCATATCTTCGCGAAAGAACACCCGTCTTAATTCCACCAAGCGCTTCTTGAGCTACCTTGAAACGCACTTCTTCAAACACCTTGTTACGTTGTTGCACGGTATTCGCCTCCCTAATAAAAAGTGTACCTTATTTCCCGTGGTATTCTCCAATCTAATTAGGGGGCTTAATAGAAATAGCGCGGTTTTATACAGAATAGAGGAACAGAGTTCCCTCTGAAGTGGATTTGCTACTGGTGGTGGAGTTAGATAGAGGGTCGGGAGAACGCGGAGAGTGGCTGTGCGGGAAAGTAGCTGATGGGTTGGACGGTTTGGCAGCCGTCAAGAGGAACTATGATCCGCTATATGTGGCAAATCGGCTGATGTGCGCATCCTTGCGGAACTACGGTCCGCTATTTGGCGTGAATCCGCCCATTTCGGGGGCGAAACTGCGAAATAGAGGAACAGAGTTCCGCGTCAGGCCCAAATAGCCGGTTTTAGGCAGAATAGAGGAACGACGTTCCCTCTGGAGTGGATTTGCTACTGGTGGTGGAGTTAGATAGACGGTTGGGAGAACGCGGAGAGTGGCTGTGCTTGAAAGTAGCTGATTGGTTGGACGGTTTGGCAACCGTCAAGAGGAACTATGATCCGCTATATGTGGCAAATCGGCCGTTGTGTGCATCCTTACGGAACTACGGTCCGCTATTTGGCGTGAATCCGCCCATTTCGGGGGCGAAACAGCGAAATAGAGGAACAGAGTTCCGCATCAGGCCCAAATAGCGCGGTTCTAGGCAGAATAGAGGAACGACGTTCCCTCTGAAGTGGATTTGCTACTGGTGGCGGAGTTAGATAGTGGGTTGGGAGAACGCGGAGAGTGGCTGTGCGGGAAAGTAGCTGATTGGTTGGACGGTTCGGCGGCCGTCAAGAGAAACTATGATACGCTATATGTGGCAAATCGGCTGATGTGCGCATTCTCGCGGAACTACGGTCCGCTATTTGGCGTGAATCCGCCCATTTCGGGGGCGAAACTGCGAAATAGAGGAACAGAGTTCCGCGTCAGGCCCAAATAGCCGGTTCTAGGCAGAATAGAGGAACGACGTTCCCTCTGGAGTGAATTTGCTACTGGTGGTGGAGTTAGATAGAGGGTTGGGAGAACGCGGAGAGTAGCTGTGCAGGAGAGTAGCTCATTGGTTGGACGGTGCGGCAGCCGTCAAGAGGAACTATGATCCGCTATATGTGGCAAATCGGCCGATGTGCGCATCCTTGCGGAACTACGGTCCGCTATTTGGCGTGAATCCGCCCATTTCGGGGGCGAAATAGAGAAATAGAGGAACAGAGTTCCGCGTGAGGTTCAAATAGCGCGGTTTTTGCTAGAATAGAGAAACAGAGTTCCCTCTGAAGTGGATTTGCTACTGGTGGTGGAGTTAGATAGAGGGTTGGGAGAACGCGGAGAGTAGTTGTGCGGGAAAGTAGCTGATGGGTTGGACGGTGCGGCAGCCGTCAAGAGGAACTATGATCCGCTGCCTAGCTTGGCTAGGCGCGCTCAACAAAAAAAACCGCCATCGATTCGCATCGATAGCGGTTCCTATACACGATTAAGCTTTCACTTTAGGCTTAATTTCTTCAAGCGGCTTGTGGTTTCCATATTTCGGATACTCACGTGTAGATGGAGCAGCCCAGTGGACCGCATTGCTGATAACGCGACGGATTTGCTCGTTATAGTAGGTGCGGTATGTTTCATGTCCTGGACGGAAGTAGAAGATCTTTCCGTTACCACGATTGAACGTACAGCCGCTGCGGAAAACTTCGCCACCTTCAAACCAGGAAACCATAATCAGCTCATCCGGTTGCGGAATGTCGAAGTGCTCGCCGTACATCTCCTCGGCTTCGAGATCAATGTACTCCCCAATGCCTTCCACGATCGGATGGCCTGGCGCAACAACCCAAAGACGCTCTTTCTCGTCCGCTTCGCGCCATTTGAGATCGCAGGATGTCCCCATCAGCTTTTTGAATACTTTGGAGAAATGCCCGGAATGCAGCACGATTAGTCCCATACCTTGCCATACGCGCTTTTGAACGCGGTCAACAATAGCATCTTGTACTTCATCATGGGCTTTGTGTCCCCACCAAATCAGTACATCCGTGTTGTTCAAAACTTCTTCCGACAAGCCATGCTCGGCATCATCTAATGTCGCATATGTGACATCAACAGCTCCGGCCAACCCTTCACCAATGGCTGTATGAATACCGTCTGGATAGGCTGCACGTACAATTTCACTCTCTTTTTCATGACGAAATTCGTTCCATACCGTAACTCTCAGCTTCTGACTCATCGTCTTATTCCCTCCAAAAAAGCGTATTCATTCATACTTCTGAGTATAGTCAGTCCCCTGTCCAAAATAAAGGCAAGATCCTGCCTACTTCTTATTCAATAGTGTCCTTTACTAGCAAACAATGATATACTCACTCTTGATAAGCCTTATCCGACAGGACCTTTGGCATATTCAAAAATGTCCTTCTACGATTAGCGAGGTGTGCATAACATGGAATCCATCCCGAGCTCCGGTCCATTGACCGAGATTATGAATGAAGAAATCATTTACCAGAATCCGCTGCTCTTTTTGAAAATCTGGGAGCTGGGTTATGATACCCCTCAATTTGGTCCTCCTGCCCATTGGGGCTGGCATTCCCATATGCAAGTTGAATTTCTGCTCTTGATGGAAGGTCAACTGGGCGTTCAAACCCAGCATGAATATACGGTCATGTCGCAAGGCGATATTATGGTCTTCGGCTCGTTTCAACCGCATCGCACGTACAAATACTCACCGGATCTGTTGCGACAGATCGTTTTTCAGATTGATCTCAAGCAGCATTTCGACCTTAGCACCATGCCTTACTTGCACCGGTTCTCTGAGCTTACACATCCTCTCGAGGCGTTCAATGCGTTATTCCGCAGCAATGCCGCCGTTAAGCAGATGGCTTATGCACTTATCATGCAGATCTATGAAGAATCGCAGTCACGAAAAATCGGCTATGAACTGGCTATCGGCGCAGCGATCAAAAATCTGCTGCTCCTCCTGCTGCGCAATGATAACCGCGACTTCTCCAGCTTGACCGAGGACACCGGCATTTCTCGCGTGCGCCCTGCGCTGGACTACATTGATAAGCATCTCCATGAGCGGATAACGGTGGAAGATGTGTGCAGCATTCTCAATTTAAGCTATCATTACTTTATTAAGTATTTCAAAAAGGTCATGGGGATATCCTTTGTCGACTACGTAAATTACAAAAGAATCAAAAAAGCTGAGCGCCTCCTTCTTACCGGAGACCTCAGCATTATGGATGTTAGCTATGAAGTAGGCATTCTGAACATGGCACAGTTCTACAAGCTGTTCAAGCGGCATAATCAATGCTCGCCCAAAGAGTTCAAGCAGCGGATGCGCAGCCAATCCGCTCTTAATCCGCTTCTTGCACAAGCGGATTAAGGGCTGAAAGGCTAGAGCCATCAAGGCAGGAAGCCTCGCTGGCTCACAAATACCTGCTCCTGCGGAAAATGCCGCAGGAGCTGTTCGTGCACGCGCTTATACGCATCCCGACTGTACCAGTCGGGCAGCCCCAGCGCGTCGTAGACCCCGCGCACGCCGATGCGTTCCGTGCGCCTGCCTCCACTGCCATCGCCCATGAAGTAATCGTCGATGCAGACCCGGTCCACGATGTCCGAGAGCCGCTCGGCGAACTGCTCCGAGCTCGGCAGCACGGGCGCTATCGTGGCCTGCACGGGAATGCCGCGAGCGCGCAGCTCGCGCAAAGCCTTGAGCCGCGCCGAAATCGGAGGCGCGGACGGGCTGAACGCGCGGCGGACATCCTCTCGGTCCGTCTCGACCGTGATGCTGACTCGGACACGGTCGCCGAGCAGCTCAAGAAGGTCCGCATCCCGTGTCACCAGCGGGCTGCGGGTTTGCACGAAGACGAAGTCCGGCGGATTCGCGGACATCACTTCCAGGAGCGAGCGGGTGATTCGCTCCGCGTACTCAGCCGGCTGATACGGGTCCGTCGCCGACGACATGAAGATCTTGACCGGGCCTTTGCTTAACACCCGGGTCAATTCCTTCGCGAGCAGCGCTGCTGCGTTCTCCTTCACATCGACGAAGCTGCCCCACGCTTCGTCGCGGAACAACGCGACTGGCATTTGCCGCACGTAGCAGTAGGAACATGCGAATGCGCAGCCCGTATAAGGATTCAGCGTATGCGTGTAGCCTTCCAGAAAGCCGCTGGCTTTGGTCAGAAGCTGCTTCGCTGTTTTATGAACAATCACAATCCTGTTCGCTCTAGTTCTAGGAGCCTCTCCTTATTCGCTAGTCCGCCGCGGTAGCCAGTAAGCGTGCCATTCTTCCCTATTACACGGTGACAAGGCACGACAATCAGCACCGGATTAGCCCCAATAGCTGTACCTACCGCTCTTACAGCACTTGACTTGTCCAACCCTTCGGCTATTTGCGTATAACTGTGAGTTTGCCCGTGAGGAATCTCATTCAGTACACGCCATACCCCTTGCTGAAACTCCGTTCCCCGCAAGTCCAAAGGAAGCGTAAATACTGTGCGTAGTCCTTTTAAGTACTCCTCTATTTGATGGACGTAGGGTTGAAGTGCAACGCCATCTTTCACCCAAGTGTAAGCAGGACAATGCCGCTGTCCCCATTTGAACAGTTCCGTCTGCCCGCGCTCATTCGACTCCCCTTCGTGAAATTGCACATAACAGAGACCTTCCTCTGTTGCAGCCAGAATGAGATTGCTCGCAACAACACTAGCTTCTCCCCAGTAAATCGTCTTCGCTGCTTCCATTTGCATCTTAGCCTCCTCCTCGGTTATCTTTAAACAGATCTATGTTGACGGAATTCCGTTGGTGTTAAGCCCGTCTTTTTCTGAAATAAGGTGGCAAAATGGGCCGCATTCGGAATCCCAACCTGACTGCCAATCGCATTCACAGCGTGATCCGTTTCTTGCAGAAGCCGCTTGGCCGATTCAATTCTAATTTGTTGGAGATACGTTAGCGGCGTTACCCCCATAACCCTTTTGAAGGTTCGTTGTAAATGATACACACTGGCGTAGAAATGCTCAGCTAAAACCATGAGCGTCAACGGCTCAGCAAATTTTTCCTCGATATGCGTTTTCATGAGCATCACCCATTCTTCATCAGGCAGTCTGATCCCGTCAGGCCTGCATCTTTTGCAGGGACGATATTTTTCGGAGATTGCTGCTTGACGATTCACAAAAATGCGTACATTCTCACGCTTAGGCACCCTTGATTTGCAGGAAGGCCTACAGAAGATTCCGGTGGTCATCACCGCATAATAAAACGTACCGTCATAAGCCGCATCATTCGTTACAATTGCTTGCCAATACCGTTCATGCATTTCCTTCCGCTCCTTTCTGCCGCCACCCCTCACATGTTTCAGTATACCCAAACCTTGCTGATCTTGTAAGGGACTTCAGATGAGAAAGCAAGATTACGAAAGCCGCTTTCAGCGATAATAGAGGAAGAAATTTGAACGGATAGAGGAGACTTGCTTATGCAGCAGCATCACCCTTTGGATCCCTCCATACTCCAATGGAACGAAGCGACGAGTTCGCTTACACTACCGATCCCCGAGCCTTATCAATATGAACAAAATCTAGGTTACTTGTCCCGCTCCACCAATGAGTGTCTATTCCGTGTGGATAACTCTGAAATTTTCAAGCTTATCCCGATTGGGGATAACCCTGTATTAATCGCTGTCCACAGTGAGGATAACCGCGAATTACGCATTCGAGTGCTTACTCCTCATGAGCTGCCTTCAACAGTGTGGGAAGAAATCGTGAGTTATGTGTGGGAGTGGTTTGATTTGGGAACCGATCTTACGCCATTCTATGCATTAGGTGCTGCTGACCCTATTCTACAAAGGGTTACTAAAGCTTTCTATGGACTGCGCTTGATGGGGATTCCTGATCTTTTTGAAGCGATGAGTTGGGGGATTATCGGACAGCAGATCAACCTGACTTTTGCCTATACGCTCAAAAGGCGTCTTGTCGAAAACTACGGTACCAGACTCGATTGGGAGGGGCATACTTATTGGGCTTTCCCTACGCCCCAGCGGATTGCCGCGTTATTGCCGGAAGCGTTGACTGCCTTGCAATTCACAGGGAAAAAGGCGGAGTACTTGATCGGCGTTGCCAAACTGATGACCGACGGTCTCTTGGTCAAAGAGGCACTGCTAGCACTTGGCGATTATGCTGAAATGGAAAAAAAGCTGCTGCTTATTCGTGGTATCGGCCCTTGGACGGCCAACTATGTCATGATGCGCTGCCTGCGCAACCCCGCTGCGTTCCCGCTAGCGGACGTGGGGCTGCACAATGCTCTCAAGCATGTGCTTGATCTGGAGCACAAGCCAACCCTCGCTCAAATTCAGGAGTTAGCCGCGGGGTGGAGAGGCTGGGAGGCTTATGCCACTTTCTATTTGTGGCGAGTGCTTTATTAGTGAGTTGTGCTTTGGGCTGGAAAAAGGCTGCCTCCTAGGGTTGAAAACCTGGAGCGCAGCCTCTTATTTGTGCGTTTATTCATTTGGTCGTTGCTCGAGCAACGTCTAGCAGGAATTCCTCCTGCTATTTTTACTTTACTTAGCTCAGAACCTCCAACTAGAGGGAAAACCTCCCTATAATTTGGAGAAAATCGCCATTAAGTGGAGAAATCAGCATAAATAACGGGAGATTTTCCATGTAATCTCGCTTTTCGAGCAGAAACGCTGCAATTAGCGGGAGGTTTTCCCGTTAGCTTCACAGATCAAATGAATCGTTCGTCCGCCTCAGCCAGCTCTTCAGCTCCGCTTCCAAAGCGATCACCAGCTCATCCTCCTGCGCATCCTTGATGACGCGCGGATTCAGCTGGTATGGATCCTGCTCATGGTCATACAAAAGGCGCTCCACTTCGGCCCCCGGTACATAACCTTTGTGCACAATATACGTATTTTGGCTGGTGCGGATACCTCTCCAGCCATATTGCCGATTGTCCAAGCCGCAGGCTGTGAAGTGCTCTATGGCCTCTTTCCGTCCCGGAAAGGCGCAGATAAAGGCGGATGAAACTTCTGCGTTGCTGTTGCCAAGAATATGGGTTGATAAATCCAAGCCCTCCACCGTGTCAGGCACAGGAATCCCCGCAAGCCCCAGCAGTGTTGGCATGATATCCACACTGTTGAAGAGCAGATCCGTGCTGCCCTTCTGAATCGTGCCCGTCCAGTTCATCAGACACGGTATCCCAATCGACTCTTCGTGCCAGGAATGCTTGGCCATTAAACCGTGGGAGCCCATTAATTCCCCATGATCCGAGGTAAGAACAATCAGCGTATTTTCCGAGATGCCAAGCTGCTGCACTTCCTGCCAAATGCGGCCGAACTGCTCATCCATACCGGACACAGCGGCGAAATAATCACGTGTATAACGCTGGAGCGCTTCATCACCGCTCTCGAAAGGCTCACCCGTATGGGCTGCAAGCCGCTCCGAGCTTACATTCGGCCGCAAGCTCAGCTCCTTATCCTTGTAGATCTCCTTGTAAACATCAGGTACAAGCTCAAAAGGGCTATGCGGCGGGTTCCAAGAAACGAATAATGCGAATGGCTCGCTGTTGTCACTTTTGGAGCGGATGTATTCAAGTGCTATATCCGTTTCATGCTCAAGCGACCACTGTTCCACTTGAATCATCTCCGGCGTGTCTCTCCAATAATGAGGTTTCAGGTGATGATCATAGGCGCCATAAGAATACCAGAAATCGAATCCGTGTCTCTTAGGGCCAGGCGGTGTAAAAGCATCCCAATCCCTCGCTCCCGATGCAGGCTCATCACAGAGATTCACTTCCGGCAAATCCAGATGCCATTTCCCGATATAGCCTGTTTGATAGCCAGCAGATTGCAATGCATCACCCACGCACACTTCATCTGGACTGAGCATCACATCCGCGCCGATTTTGCAGTTCGTATAGACCCCGTTCGACTGCGGATACTTGCCTGTCATGAGGGCCGCCCGATGTGGTGAACATAATGGCGTGCACGATAGGGCATGGTTGAACACCAAACTCTGTTCGGCGAATCGATCCATATTCGGTGTGATCACAGGGTCTTCACCCATGAAGCCAACCGCTTGTTTCCTCCACTGATCAGCGAAGATATAAATGATATTCGGCTTTTTACTAGGCTTCACTCTTCGCTCACCCTTTGACCGCGCCTGCGGAAATCCCTTCTACGAAATGGTCTTGCGCCATGAAGTAGATGATAATGGTTGGAACAATCGCACAGACGGCTGCCGCCATCAAAGGCCCATACTCTGTTGCGTGTTCCGATTGGAAGTGCTGCATCCCCAACTGGAGCGTAAACAACCGATCGGAGTTCAAATAGATCAAAGGCCCAAGGAAATCGTTCCAGGCATGCATAAACGTAAAGATTGTTAAACTGGCAATAGCTGGTCGAATCAGGGGCAGAATAATGCGCGAGTAAATGCCGAATTCACTCAAACCGTCTATTCGGGCCGCTTCCGAAAGCTCTTCCGGAATGGACATAAAAAACTGTCGGAACAAGAACACGCCGAACGGACTGAACGCCCCAAGTAAAATTAAGGCCCAGTGCGAATCCATCAAGCCCAATGTTTTCATCAGCATAAACTGTGGAATCATCATCACCTGATACGGCACCATCATCGTCGCTACATATAGGAAAAACAATTTATCCCGTTCCGGGAATTTCACTTTGGCAAATGCGTAGGCCGCTGTCGAGCAGGTCACGATTTGCAGCAGTGTTGTAAAGACGGCGATTTTAATTGTGTTCAGATAATAGGTGAAAAAAGGAAGCTCCGTCCAGACCTTTTTATAGTTGGACCAGAAGAACTCGCTCGGTATCCACTGAATCGGGAATCCGAATATTTCGGCCTCGGATTTCACGGATGCCGAGAGCATCCATAGGAACGGAACAATCATGGATAAGGACACAACGATGACAACTGCGTACAAAACCATTTTTCTAATCAAAGCCCCGGTAGGAACCCTTTTCGGCAAGAAGATTGTCGTCTTCCCCGTGTTTGTCCATGTGCTCAAGATGACTTCTCCCTTCTTCTCCCGCCAGACCCGTTAGGAGTAATTCACCCAACGCTTCTGTCCTCTAAATTGAATCAACGTGATAACGAGGATGATCGCGAACAGCACATAAGCCATCGCAGAGGCATATCCATATTCGAATCGTTGAAACGCTGTATAGTAAATGTCATAAACAAGCATATGCGTAGACCGACCAGGTCCTCCTTTGGTCAGCACAAAGACCAGATCGAACACTTTAAATGAATTAATAATTCCCATAATAATGGTAAAAAAGATAACCGGCGACAGCATCGGCAGTGTGATATTGCGGAATTGGGAAACCTTCCCTGCCCCATCGATTTCTGCTGCTTCGTACAAATCCTTTGGTATTCCCTGCAGTCCCGCCAAATACAAGACCATGTAGTAGCCGATGGAATGCCAGATACTGACGATAATGACAGAGATCAGCGCCCATTGCGTGGAAGCGAGCCATGTTGGCGGATGATCGATGCCCAGGCTTCGGAGCATGCCGTTGATCGGGCCCATCGTCGGGTTATACAACAGCTGCCACACAACGGCGACTGCTATCGTAGCTGTAATATGGGGTAAAAAGATGGCCGTGCGGAATATTTTAACGCCTCTCAAACCTTTATTGAGGGCGACTGCTGCCAAGATTGCCAGTAATAAGGTCACTGGAACAGAAACGCCTGTCATGATTAAGCTGTTAAGCAGCGAGATACGGAACGTTTCGTCGCTCCATAAACGGATATAATTCGATAACCCGGCGAATTCGATATCGCCAAAACCGTTCCATTCGGTAAAGCTCATCAGAAAAGAGGCGCCAACTGGGAAACAGATGAAAATTAAAAATCCGATAATATTAGGAAGCAAGAACGTGTAACCTGTGATCCGATTGCGCCTTAATGCTCTGCTGGAATCTTTCATATGCTTCACCCCTATTGAAGCAGCCGAACCTCACCCTAGTTGATGAAGCCCGGCCGATTCATTCATGTCTCTTACTTCTTGCCAGCTTTGAAATCCTTCGCGTATTTGTCTGCCCATTCTTTCTCCACGCGCTGTCCAATTTTCTGAATGGCCTGGTCCACGGTTTCAGCATTCGTTAAGGCCATTTCGCCTTCTTGCTTGTACACGTTGTTGACCAGAATATTTTTCACGCCAGGAAGCAGCGGGTATTCCGGATATTCCTTTTGTTCCACGAAGAAGTGAATGTTCTTAGGTTTCATGCTGCCATCACCAATGTATATTTTACGAATCTCATCGTTTACATAGCCCGTCAGGAATCCTTTGGCCGCAAACTGCTTCGCGCCTTTGGCCCCTGTCATAAACTGCAGCACCTTGAAAGCTTCCTCTTTGTGCTTGGAGTTCTTATTCACCATCAGGGATACGGGTGTTGCTAAACTCGTGTTGGCTGCTACACCTTCTGGATGCGGAACCGGAACAACGTCCCAATCGAAGCTGATTTTCTTCTCCGTTTCTGCCTGTCTGAGCTGCGCCACGTGCCAGTCACCGATCAGGTTCATCGCAACATTCCCCTTCTGGAAGGCTGAATTATAATGCGCGGATGTCGTAATTTGCTCAGCCCAGCCCATAATCGAGCCGTCTTTTTCCATATCCATGCGGAATTGAAGCCCTTTTTTGAATGGCGTCAAATCCTTGTCGATAATCGAGGCTCCGGTTTGAACGCCTTGCATATACCACGTTTGCGCCCATGGATGCAGGAACGCTCCGTACACCTTGTTGGCCCCCTCGCCTTTCGTCATTTTCTTCGCCAATTCACGGAATTCGTTCCATGTCATATCTGCTTTGGGGTAGGCGACATTCGCTTGATCAAACAGTGTTTTGTTGTAAAACAGCATCCAATTCGATTTCCGGTAAGGGAGACCGTATACTTTATCGTTCACCTTCAGTGAGTCGTACAGCGGACCATACCCCGATACATCGATGTTTTCTTTTTTGATGTAATCATCCAGTGGCTCCAGGATGCCTGTGTCCAGAAAAACATCCATGTTGCCCCCGACTAAGTCGATATCCTCTCCCGAAGACAGTTGAAGACGGAGCTTCTCATAGTACTGCGCTTGTGGAATCGTTTCGAACTGCACCTGAATCGTTGGATTCTCTTTGCTGAATTCTGCATACGCTGATTTAAATGTTTCCAAATCGTCTGTTAACACAGTCGCTTTTAAATTGACCTGTGCCGTTTTCGCTGCGGGGGAAGCCGAATTTTTCTCTCCTGAAGTCTGTTGCGTAGAACCGCATCCAGCAAGCAAACCCATAGCCAATGTACCCGTCACCACAAGGTGCCAACTTTTTTTCATTTGACTCTCACCCTTTTTTTGATATGATTTGTTTGCGCTTTCTATGATTTGAATTATACGTAGCTTAGGTGTTGGCCGACAGGTGAAAGTTTTATACCCCCTTATGAGGCAACGTATAGGAAGAGGTGACATTTATGCTTTTTATCACACTATTGCTGCTGATCTTCACGATTCTGTTCACGTATAAAAAGCTAAATAATGCCTCAACCCGCTTCATGTACGGCATCATTATCGGATGGGTGCTGTCGTTCGTTGCGTTCACACTGTACTTGAGCAAGTTCAATTACTATTTCAATGTCATACATAGCTTCTTTGATTTTAGCCCAGGTACCTGGAATTATCTTGTGCTGACCAAATTCAACCCGAATTGGCTTATTCGCATGTTGAACGCGGGTGTCAGTCTCTTCTACTGCTCCCTGCTGTGCTTCGCTGTATCGTTCACCCGCAGCCTTAACCACCGCAAACAACAAGTTGTGTATGGCGTTGTTCTGGTCTTTTTTATCGTGCAAAATGCTTACTATGACCCTGCGATTCATATCGCATTAACGAATTGGCATGAGAGATTCTTATCTTTTACAATGATTGAAATGTTATTAAAAAGCTTGCGCTACCTCATTCTTTTTATTGCATTTGGCCTATTATTCAACTATTATTTGAATTATCCGAAAATTAAGTTTATAAAAAAGCTAACCTTATACCATATCCTGCTCTTCATTCCACTGGTCATTATCCATCTCTTAATCTTCTCATGGGCGCCGAAAGTATTGGTAAAACCAACTTATTTAGAGGGCTATTATAACTATTTGCAGCCTCCGCTCGGCTCTCAACCTATCATTCTAGCAGTGTTTCCTTATGCGATATATGTAACTTTGATTTTGATGATCTTGATCGTCTACAAGTTTAATTCAATTGAAAATTACCGCAAAAACCGCGATATTCAGATCAACAAAAGCATCGATACGGCGACGCTAGGCACCCGGGCTTTCACTCACGCCCTCAAAAATCATTTGATCGCGATTCAATCGGAAGCCTCCTATCTGAAGGAGCGCCATCAGAAGGATACCGAATCCCTGTATAGTCTTGAGCTTATTCTGAAATCATCGCAAACGGCGCTTACAAGCATTAATGATGCGGCAGATAAGTTGAAGAATATTCAACTCAATCTCCAGCCCATGTTCGTCGATCTGCCGCTACAACAAGCTATAGCCAATTTACGCGACCAATCGAATGGCTGCCAGCTCGACTATCGGGCAAGCGCAGTTCCGGCGCGTTGTTATCTCGATCATGAACATTTCGCGGAAGCGGTTTACAACCTCCTGATTAATGCCAGTGAATCGCTGCAAAACCGGGATGACGGTCTCATTATTGTCGAAACCAGCCAGCAAAATGGCTGGTCCTTGATCCGTATTTCTGACAATGGTCCTGGCGTCGCCGAGGAAAATCTGGAGGCGATCTTCGACCCCTTTTTCACAACGAAATCTTCGGTAAACAACTGGGGGATCGGGTTGTCCTACTGTCACAAAATCGTACTTGCCCACGACGGCAAAATTCTTGTGGAAAGCAAAGAAGGCACAGGGACGACGTTCACCCTATGCCTGCCTATGATCTAATGCGAATGGAATGATAAAGACGGAGGTTCATACCGATGACACAGCCTAGAATGCGGATCCTCATTGCCGACGATATGGAAGCCCACATTAGAAGACTGGAGAGAACCTTCTCCCAACATGCGGATTTTGAATGTGTCGCGCGCGCAACATCCGGCTATGAAACAGTGAGTCTGGCCGGTTCGCACCAGCCCGATGTGATTTTAATGGATATCGAGATGGAAAGTCAGTATGCCGGGATACACGCAGCCAAACTGGTACACGAGAAACACCCGCAGATCAAGATTATCGTGCTGACCGTTCATAAGGATGAGAACTTCATCTTTGCCGCCTTTCAAACGGGAATTACCGATTATTTGCTCAAAGATGCATCTGACTCAGAAGTCATCGAAGCTGTTCGGGCTGCTTTTAACAATGAATCTCCCATCCGTCCGATGATCGCCGAGAAAATTAGAGAAGAATTCGTTCGCGTGAAAAAAGCAGAGACCAGCCTGCTGAATATCATTCAAATCATCTCGGAGCTTACCCCAAGCGAGCTTCAGGTGCTTCGTCTGCTGTGCGAAGGCAAGAAGCGAAAGCAAATTGCTGACGAGCGCTGCGTGGAGTATGAAACGATTAAGAAACAAATCAACTCGATTCTAAAAAAGTTTCAAATGCCCGATGCCGCCGCAGTCGTTCGGACGATCAACGATTTGCGCATATTTGAAGTGTTGAAGAAGCTGTGAGTGTTTGATAAAGCGGCAGATTAGGACCGATTAATGTCCTAGCCTGCCGTTTTTTTTATAGAATTGCTAATGACTATTGACAATGCATGGAAATTATTTTAGGATAAAAACAACAAGAAAATGAATGAACCATTCATTCATTAATGCGAAAGGGAGTTGAATAACGATGGAGAAAATAACGATTAACAAGTCCTCACTGCAAGGCAAGTATGTTGTAATTACCGGGGCAACCAGTGGCATTGGGCTTGCCGCGGCCAAAGAACTCGCAACTCGAGGCGCTAACCTCGGAATCGTAGCACGTAATCAGGCCAAAGCGAATCAAGTTGCAGCTCAAATCAAGGCATCAACCGGGGGCAGCACGACTGTGGACATATTCTTGGCTGACATGGCTTCTCAGAAGTCCATTCGTCAGGTCGCCGCGGAGATTTTGAAGAAATGTTCAAGAATAGACATTCTGATCAACAATGCCGGCGCCTTGTTCGAAACGCGACAACTAACTGTCGACGGTTTGGAAATGACTTGGGCCGTTAACCATCTAGCACCTTTCCTTCTAACTACACTTCTCCTTGATCGAATGAAGGAAAGCGCGCATGCCCGCGTTATTACGACTTCATCCCATGGGCACAAGATGGCCAAAAAAGGCATTAACTTTGACGATCTCAGTGCAGAGCGACTCTATAGCTTTCCTCATAAGCTCATTGGCGGTTCTACATTTCGCTATGCTGAAACCAAGCTCGCTAATATTATGTTCACGGCTGAATTGGCGAATCGGCTGGAGGGAACAGGAGTCACCGCATACTGCTTCGATCCGGGGCTTGTTTCCACGAATTTCAACCAGAATAACGGTCTGTTGGCCCGTATGACCATGGCCGTTATGAAAATGTTCTCACGGACCCCGGAGAAAGGTGCTGAAACTTTGGTATGGTTGGTGGACTCAGACGAAATTACCTGTCACAATGGTCATTATTACACCGACATGCAAATGACCATCCCCTCTATTCCCGCTCAGAACATGAATGCCGCAAAGCGATTATGGGCGATTAGTGCGGAGCAGGTTCGAATTTAAGAATTGGAGAGTGAATAACGTTGACACAGCAAAATGAACAATCCCCAGATCCCCTTCACGATGAACGTCGAGAACAGATTAAGAGCGCAGCTCTTAAAGTATTCGCTCAACGAGGAATTGCGGGTACGAAAATGAGCATGATCGCTGCTGAAGCCGGCATTAGCCAAGGCCTGTCCTACCGCTATTTCAGCTCCAAGGAAGAGCTCTTTACTGTACTTGTGCAGGAAGCGATCGAAGAAGCCCAACTGGCGATTAGGAACGTTAACCATCTGCCTGGTACACCCAAAGAACAATTAAGAGCATTATCCAAGCGTATGCTTGATGACAGTCATAAACATTATTTCTTGCTGCTTCAGCAGGCGCAAACATCAGATGAGGTACCTGTAAAGACCAAACAAATTATCGATCACTATTCTCCGAAAGATACAATCGACCAACTGGTCCCATTATTCATCAAGGGACAACAATCCGGAGAATTCTGTGAAGGCGATCCCTACAAGCTATTGATCCTCTATCTCTCCGTCATTACCGGACTCATGCTGCAGGAATCACCCACCAATGAAGGCTGGCTGCAAGAGGTTGACAACTTGATGAAGATTATAACCTAATGGTCACCGGGCATTCTTCTTCGCTTACATGACAGCGGAACAAGAAAAGATTGCCAACCATCCAGCCAGAATACAGGATAGCAGGCAATCTTTTTGAATTTTTCCTATTAGCCTTGGTAGCTGGTCGCTGCGTTTCTGTTCCCTACTTTAACCGTAACATTCTTCGTCTGACCATCTCGCGAAATGGTTATTTTCAGTTCGTCTCCAACGGCCGCGGCTTGCACAGCTTTGGTAAGCTCATCCGTATTGGAAATGGCGGTGCCATTCACATCCAGAATAACGTCGTACTGACGAATGCCCGCTGCAAAAGCTGGCGTACCTTGCTGCACCTCAGCAACTATGGCACCTTTGGTGCTGTTGATCTTTAAGTCTTCGAGCATATCGGTCGAAATATTCTGCAGAGCTACACCAATGTAAGGTGCTGGCTCTTTGGGAATCGTTTCGTTATTTTTCAGTTTATCAACAACAGAACTAATCGTACTTGCTGGAATTGCAAAGCCCATTCCTTGCGCTTCAGAGTTCACTGCTGTATTGATGCCGATTACTTCCCCATTCAAATTCAACAGCGGACCGCCCGAGTTGCCTGGGTTGATTGCGGTGTCCGTTTGCAGCAAGTGCTTATAGTTTCGCGTACCCTGCTCATCATCGATGCTGATCTCGCGTTCTTTGGCGCTTAGAACACCTGTCGTCACGGAGTAATCGAAATCATACGGATTGCCAATAGCAACAAGCCAATCCCCTACTTGCGTAGTGTCGGAGCTGCCTAATTTCAGTGAAGGGAAAGCTTTATCCCCTTGAATTTTGAGCACAGCCAAATCTAGATCATAACTGCTTCCAAGCAGTTTTGCTGTAAAAGGTGTGTCATAACCTTGCACGTAAACATCTATTTCGTCTGCGCCATCAATGACATGCTCATTCGTTAAAATATAACCGCTCGAATCGAAAATGAAGCCTGATCCAATCCCATTTTCAATGGTATCTCCGCTTTCAGCACCTTGTTGCAGTGTGTTTCTTCTATTCTGTCCCTTATTCGTCTGTTTTACTTTCGTCTCTATTTTCACAATGGCGGGACTCGCTGTTTTCACAATGGCTGAGACACTGTTCGTTCCTGCTCCGGTCAATGATGCCGTTTGAACATTAGCTGCCGCCGAGTTGGCTGCACCAGCAGCGACGCCTGATTGAACAGGTTGAGCATCATACCCAAACAGATCCATCTTATCGGACGTGAACATCAACCCACCGACAACGACTGCGCCAGCCATAAAAGCTGCGAACATAGATTTCACTTTGGTGCCCTGCGTCTTGTTTTCATTCATGCTATTACCGCCTTTCGTCTACCATCTATTCGATTAGTGTTGATAGATAGAAGTATAGGGCACTAACCTGAAGTATTACTTAAGTTTGGCTGATAGGCATATGAAAGTTAACTGAAAGTACGCTGAAGATGCCGCTGTAGAATAGCGTTAAAGTTGGAGAATCGCCGCGAATTAAAGACTGAGAATGTGCCGCGCGAACGGCATTTCGGGCGGGTTAAGGTTGAAATTCACCGCCGGATTTTCATTAACCCACCCTAGCTCCATGAGAGAGTGAAAACAATACAGATTGCTCCCTATCCATTCTCAAACCTGTGACGGCGAATGTTTTAAAATCTATGCCCTCCATCGTGGCCCCTCTTACATCAGCACCCTGCAATTTCGCCTTGGACAGTATCGCCATAGTCAGATCACAATCTCTTAAGTCCGCTTTTTCAAGATCGGCTCCTGACAAGTCTGCTTCATGAAATTTAACCCCACGTAAATCCTGTCTAACTAATCTAGCGTGTCGCAAATTTGTATATGACCAATCGCCTTGAAATATAGTAATCCCATCCATATTGGTGCCAGAGAAATCCGAACCGGTCATCTTGCATGTTTCAAATTTGGAAACAAAGAGGTTGGCTCCGTTAAAGTTACAATTCTCAAACGCGGATTCTTTATGATAAGAGCCATTCAAAGAGGCTCCACGAAAATCACACTCTACGAAACGGCAATTGCTGGATGTAATCTCCTCTAGTGATCCGTTTGTAAACGAACAACGATTAAAGGTACAACTTAATAGCTCGCCGTACCTTAGATCTTGTGTGCCAAAACTTAATCCTGCATAATTTTGTTTGCTATGCTGAAACATAAGAGGCCTCCTAATTATTAGTACGCTATTTTCCCCACTTTTTTAATATAGCACATGGCTGTCAAGTACCCTTATGATCTCGATTAAAAGTCAAGCGACTTATTTTTTTCAAAAGGCGGCTAGGTCATCTACAATTGTGCGCTCAGGGGGAAATAAGCTCGCCCTAGCTTATTCTCTGCGCAGAGAAGAGCTCCATCATGGCGGGAGGACCCACAACGCACATAAAAAAGCTGCCAAGCATTCGGCAGCCTAACCTTTAACCTTTATGATATCTGGGATAAATCATTCCGCATGGCAAATCCATCCTGCAAAAATGCCAGTAGAATAAAACCGGGTGATATTCGTAAAGCCAGATTCTGCCAACAGCCCTTCGATTTGATTCTCAGAAATGAAAGAAATTTTCATAATGCCGTTGTTTACCAACTCATTCACTTTGCGTGCATCGGATCCGGCATCCAGCCAAAAGCTTTTCCATACGTTTAATCGGTCTCGAAGTTCAGCAGAATCGCGCTCTCCGTAAGCACTAACCAGTACGAATGGGGCTCCCTGCTGCATATGATCCTTAATAGTTCTGAGCAACTTCAACTTCTCTTGGATATCATCAATGAAATGAAGAACCAAGATGCAGCTTACTGCGTCGAACTTCGAGCCAGGAAGCGGCAGGTCGTCAATTGTTCCGTGGATGAGCTTCACGCGGTTTTCCAGGCCTAGTTGATCTGATTTATTGTTAGCTATCTTAAGCATCTCTTCAGAAATGTCGATTCCCGTGAACGTCCATTGTGGGTTAGACGGTCCCCATGCGGCAAGTTCATTGCCGCCACCGGCGCCGATCACGAGCAAAGAGGCTGCTTTGTCGCTTAGTTGGGCTCGATAGTAAGACTGAACCATCGTGAATAACGTATCATAGGTGGGAATCGAGATTCGACTATTTTTCTCATAAATAAGAGCCTTTTCGGAGTTGAATGTTTGCTCTTCCTTCATTTGCTAGATGCCTCCTTGTTCCAATCCTCCATAATTAACTCGTTGTTTATGCTCACACCGGCCATTGCGCCTAAGGATGCGGCTGCTATTGCTTGATACATCTCTGATGCTGAATCTCCTGCACCGTAAACACCCGGTACATTCGTTTTACCAAATTTATCAACGACGACCGTTCCTGCTTCTGTCATCTCGCAACCTATTGCTCGCGGCAGTTCTGATCCAGTCACAAGCTTAGGTCCAAAGAAAATGCCCGTGCACGGAATTGCTGTCCCGTCCTCCAGTTCAACTTGTTGAACCATCCCTTCATTGGATACAATGGATCGGATAGGCGAGTCAAAAACAGGAACGTTATGTTGAGCAAGCTCCTCTTTTTCTGCGCTTGTCATTTCATCAGGACCATGGGTGCAAATTGTGAAATGGTCCGTCCATCCGGAAATCATTTTGGCTAAGTGAAGCGCATTTGCTCCCTTAACAATTAAGACCAGCGGCTGGTCTCTTAATTCCCAGCCATCGCAATAAGGGCATACGAAGGCGCTTTTGCCATATACATCAGCCAATCCGTTAATATCCAACGGAACATCCTTTTTTCCTACTGCAAAAAGCACCTTTTTGCTCCCATAGATCGTACCCTGAGCAGTCGTAATTTGGAAATGACCATCGGTTCCCGCGATCGAAACTGCAGTATCCGCTGCAAAATGGACAGACGGATATACGCTAATCTGTTCCTTTGCAATTCTCCGAAACTCGCTTGGACTGATACCATCTCTCGTAAGATAACCGTGAGTTTCGCGAGTAACCTGATTACGCGGACGCCCTTCATCAATGACGATCACATTTTTTCTTGCTCTGCCTAATACAAGAGCCGCATTCAATCCCGCTGGTCCTCCGCCGATAATCACACAATCATAAGTCATTTTGATCTTCCTTTCCTGTCTGTATTATTAAGGATTTAAAAGACACTTAATATCCTTAATTATCGTTTAAAAATGACGGAGTCTACTCCGCCTTAACTACATTTGCCAAATCGGCTATTTTCTTACTTGCCAAATACTGTTCCAAATTTCGCTCTGCATCCATGACCACCTGTTGAATCGGACATTCGTTTCCGTGATTAAAGCTGCATTCGAACAAGGAGGCGCTGCCTTCGATCGCACGAATGATATCGAGAAAAGAAATATCTTCCTGCTTATGCCGGAGTCGATATCCACCGTTCGCACCCGGTGAGGACTGAATCAGTCCCGCCTTGACAATCTTGGTCATCAACTTGGATAGATAGGTCTGTGAAACGCCCAGCTTCTCAGCCAGCAATTGCACGCCAACAGGCTTATCAGGTGCTGACTTCACAAGATAAAGCATCGCGTGAAGCGCATAGTCAGTCGCTTGAGAATACTTCATTCTGTTCAGCACCTCCATTAAAGAGTATATGAGTCTATAATAGCTTTAATTGAGTTGAAAAACAAGGCTTATTCTATTTGGTTATTTTGTTATTAACTGTTGCAGGAAATCACCATCCATTTTATCCATTTCATACCAAGTATTATCCGTAGGGGAAAAAACAAAAATCGTCCTCTTATCTTGATGCATTGCTGCTATATAGTGTTTTCCTTGAAACTCTTTTTCCACCAACACTTTATATTGTCGTTCCTCTTTTTGAGTTGACCTATAAGTGAAAGAATCATTCCTAATCAGTGGGTTTTTAGATAAATAAATAGCATTCAGCTGAGGTAGGGGAAATCTACCTAATAAAAAAGCTTGTCCTATAATTATTCTTTGTTCTGAATAAACGGAGTATTTCCATTCAAACCAATCCAGCGGGAATAACGGTCGTATGAGGTTTTCTGCTGTGGGAATCACCTCAATTGAAGCTTCCGGTGTCAAATTAAATTGATTCTTAATTTGATACAGAAATATTTGTTTATCTACTTCGCGTACTCCTAGATATACTATGGCAAAAGTAAGAAAAACAGATACAACTCTCTTTTGGGTAGGCTGAAAAAACATTGTACCTAAACTAATGACTAAAGGAACCAAAAACCAAGGGTCTCCTAGAAGCAGAACATCAAAGCTAATTTCGGCATCAAAAAACGGATAAAAGAAAGGAACCCCATGTTCTAAGGAATCGGGTACCAAATGAGCTCCCCAAATAATGGCTACCGCTATACCAAATTGCTTACTGAAAGTCTTTTTTCTCGTAATCATAGCAAAACCTAGCCCTAAAAATAGAGAAAACAGAATGGAATGACTTAAACTAATGAGACTAGAAAGAAAATACTTAAAAAAATCAGGAGATATCGCTATCATTGCCCCGTAAATCAGCATCGGAAAATTTTGCATACGTTTATTTTGAAAACCGTTATTCAATAGATATGCCAAAATGCTACCTAGAACCGCATGCGTTAATACGTGAGAAATTAATACATACATATTAGTTACCCAAACCATCCTCTCTTTTCATGTAATCAGAAATCAGACATTGCTATATGCACAATTATACCATAAAATAACAATTTTAATATTATAATACACTTCCCATTTCCTCAGATCGATGCCTGCAACAAGCGCAAAAAAAAGCGAACTGCGCATCTCTGCGCAGCTCACTTTTTTCAACGAGAAAACCATTCCAGAAAATCCTCGCTCCCACCGAACTGCCTCTTCTCAAGCCTGGCCGAAAATGTGCTGCAATACATATAGATTTTCTTTTAGCTTGGACAACGTGTCTTCAATGCTGACCTCGCCTTTCTTGAACCCCCGATCATCCTGATCGCATGACTTGCAGTAGATGATGCCGGACTTGTTCACCTTGCCGCATTCGCAGGTCCATTTGTCTGAATCGTGCTTCCCCCGTTGAACAAACGTGCGCGTGACTAGATGAATCAGCTTCTCGAGCTTGCCAATGTCATCAACGTGATACTTGCGTTTATCTCCGGATACGATAACAAGCGCATATTTCTTCACGATCCATTCCGTATTGGTGACGAGCAGGTTCTCGATGAAATCATAGTCCGTCAGCTTCGCTTGTTTGATCACGGTCATCGCTTTGCCGTTGGTTTGGAGCTTGTCGTACAAGAACGCCTTGGCGAGCGGCTCTTCAACACCCGCGAAATATTGAAACACATTTTCTAGCGAATTATTGTAATCATAATCGATCGAATGATAAAACTTGAATACTTGGGCCATCACTTCTGGCGAATAATACTCCAAAATGGTAGGCCAATAGTTCGGCACCACATTAAAATCTTGGTTCACGTTATTAATCATACTCAACCGTTTGTGCTCGTACTGGTATTTCTCGAATGAGATCTCATCCTTCACACCAGCGGCTGCGACTTCCTTCTCATAACCATAATCCGGGATGAAGGCGGACGTTCCGGTTGCCGTGACCATAAACATTTGTTTGCCTTTACCGGAAACCTCATCATGGTCAATCCTCACTCCTACGATTGCGTTAGCCCCCAATTTGACGGCCTCCTCTGTCAGCAGGTGTATCACTTCGTCATAAATGCTTTTCAATTGTTTCTGATAGGTGGCGGACCGACCGCCAAAAACATCGCTAAAACTAGCGAATAAGTCGGAGAATAGATCGACGCCAGTCACGACTCTTGCCGACACGATCCCTCTGTAATGTTCGAGTTTGATCGCTTCATTAACAGATGTCGTTGTAATTAACACACCATTTTTCGCCATGTGTATCGCCTCCATGAGATGCTGCCAGCCACTATTCGTTTCTTATTATTAGATCTATCTGACGTATGAAATCTTCCGCAAGTTCTAGCTGTCTAGTTGCAAATTCCAGATCTCCGTGACCTGCAAGGGCGAAATCCAAATTACCTAACGTAGACATTAGTGTACGCGCGGTAATAGCAAATCCAAAAGCTTCTAGATCCGCGCCATTGTTGAGCTGGCCCAATATGTATGTAAAGGTGGGTTCCTGAGTGCCGCCGAATAATGCCAGATTACCAACATATGAAGCCAGATCCCAGTAAGCAGGCATCAATGATACATCTTCGAAGTCCGTCCAAACCCAACCATCAGGGGTTGGTAATAAGTTTCTTGAATGAGCATCTCCATGACACGGTATTAGCAAACTGGGCTCGAGCCGCATTTGTTTATCTACCTTTAGAAACACTTGGATAAGTGCTTGTATACGCAGATCGGAGTGTTTCCTCAATCTGGCAGCCGATTGACTTGTCCGCTCCCAAACACCCAGCATAGGAAGCTCGTCAAAGAAATCTTTCATTGCTAGTGAAAGTCCGTTTACCAATTCGACTACTTCACTCGGTGAAGGAGGTTGAATTACTGTGGGAGGGATATAGTCCCACAATGTCATCCAAGTACCCGCTACATCGTGTGGTCCTGCATCACTAAGGTCAGCAGGACATAACACGGGGACGCCCTTGGATTGGAGGTGACGTGATACACGCAACTCACGATCAAGTATTTTGTATGCGTACTCTGCATTTTCTTTGGAAATAACAGTAGCTATTCGGGCCACAATCGGGTAGGGAGCCAAGTGAATGATCAGGTTCCCACCATTACTGAGTTCAATTGGTGTAATGTCAGTTAAACCATTACTTTCAGCAATTGATATTACTTGTGAAATAAGTATGCCTTTCTCCAATACTACAACAGCTCCTTATTTGTTTGAGTTAATCGAGATAGACCTCAATCCAGACATTTGGCGAAGCGTTCCGTTACTTGAATGCCTCTGTGCCAATCCGTCCCTCCGTCTTCAATCGTCCAGCAAGCCTCAAGCACGCCTCGCACCACACCCCACATCGCGATTCGGCGGGGGTCCAAATTGAGGCGGTCAGCCATAATCGCAATTCGACTCCGCAGCACCTGCTCACAGTCACCACCCCGATCCTCGTAGTTAAGCAGATACTGGACCGTATCGAAATGGATGTCGCCGATGATGCCTTTAGGGTCAATGACAGCCCATTGCTCTTCGCCTTGTCGAAGGATATTTTCATGATGCAGATCACCATGCAACAGGAAATTCTCAGGCGTGGTCGTGATGAGGTACTCCAGACATTCTTCCGCATTTTCCACCCAGCTCTCAGGTAGCGGTGCGGCTATGCTCATGTCGTCGAATCGCTTGCGGTATCGCTCGATTGCCGCGAAGTGCTGCTTCATGGACGGGTAGAGTCTGCCCGTTGGGGCCAGTAGGTGAAGGCGGCGAAATACTTCGCAAAAGATATTCGTTGCACGCGAGTCATCTTCAATTATGGATAACGGTGTGCCAGGGTCGGCACCCTCCAGCAGGGCCACCCCCCACTCCTCGTCTGCATCAAGCACTTGAATCGCCCCACGGCCCTCAAAGGCGCGCAGTACACTGACTTCTCTAGAAAGCTCCTCCTTCATGAAAGATGCTTTAAGGACGACTGGCTTCCCATCGCTGCGTGTTGCGCGCAGCACGAAGTTATAGGTTAAATTGGAAAATGGAGCTTGAGGACTAAAATCGAAACGTCTTGCACTGTCGGCGATCAGTTTAGGCAGCGCCTCCGACCATGCGACGCCTTGCTCACCGTGAAGCTCTTGCATTCTATCAGTAAATGTATCAGGGATCACAAGCATGCCGCCTTGCTCCTTTCAGCAATGTAGTCATAGAAAAAAACAGTTACTCCCGTCTTTCTTCCCGCACTGGCTTCACGTGCTGAGGAATGTCACGTTTAGCTACGGGCAAGTACTCAATATCGAAGGATCCACGGTATCCAAAAAGCGGTCCAAAAAGTTTGTTTTTCACCTGTACATCAATTTGAAACTTCCCATTTTCATCATCGTACCACTCGCAGACATCCGCATAACCGGAAAAAATCATCGGAAACCGAAAACCTAGAATCCCCTCATAAAAAAATTGTTTCCCTGACCGCAGCCCCATACCGCCATTCTCCGCAACAAACATATCTATTTCCACGGCCAAATGCTGATGAGTGCCTAGATAATCTACAATTTTACGCCGTTTATCGCTGTAAATCATAGTAGCATCAAAACGTCTAATCCGGTCTGAGAATTGGTAAGTCCGAATCCAAGTAACAGTCTCTCGCCCAAAACTATCCCTGTATGCGTAATTCTCGATTGAGAATGGAATATGTTTTCCTCCTTGCGGAAAAAGGATGTTTCGCCACGTACCCAAGGCCAGGAAAGGAATGGTAAACCATTTGCCATACCAAACATGTTCCATAACCCCTTTCCCGATAGACGCTATTTGATTCTCGCTTCCGAAGCCAAATCGTTTTTGGATCTGGGGGTGGAGTTTGGAGAAGTCTTCACCGAGGACCTTTTCGTAGATTGAAGTCATGCTTGGTCCCTCCCTTCACGTGAACTTCGAAGACACCTTCTGGCACTCGGAAGCTCTGTTTCATTCAGTAGACTAATTATGGATAAGACTATCATTGCAAGATTCAGAGTAATTGGATTGAAAGGCGCTACATAAGTCAACGGATGTGAAGCAGCACTTAATCCAAGAAGAATCAAGACCGATATATTGATTTTATGCAGACTCCTTCGCTTCTTGCCGCTCAAAATGAGGAACAAGAGACCAAATCCGATTTCTCCTAATCCCATCAGAGTCAGGAGAGGCCTTCCATAATCAGCAAGGCCTGGTGTGCTCTGTATAATGTCCAATTCCCCCGAATCTGCTACTAACAGCTTCGGCACAAGCCCTTGATACATCCAGATAAAAAACAAGCTTATTTTTAATACAGCCTCTATAATAGAACGTCTGATCAATACATAGGGGGGAACCCCTTGCTCTAGCCATAGACGCAAACAGTCAAAACTCCACGCTGTCGCCCACCCCATTATCGGCCGGAATATGAAACGGTCGATCCAAGCGCCGAATGGGCCAAAACGGGTCCTATAATCATATCTAGTTAAGAAGCGAACACCTTCAACTGTAGGCACATAACGCCAAAATCCAGCTCCTTCTAAGATGAGCGAGATCGGATTAGGTGAGCTGAATTTCAGGCTAGAAGTCATAATGCCATCTCTCTCTTTGTTACCTACCGATTCGCCCTCTCCCGCAATACTAAGTCCAAAGCCGATATTTGTTTTATATACAAAGCGCTGCGGTTGTTCTTCATGGGATTTAGGAATATATGTAATCTCTGAGAACCTTAAGTCCCATTGTTGATGCAAATTAGGCTTCTGTGTATAGGTCCACAATGTTTCCATTGGCACTTTCATAAGAATTTCTACATAAATGGGTTTTCTATTGAGCACGGCAATTATCCTCTGAGTAAGTTGTCATTAATTACTTCACCACTCTTCACTAACTCTTTTCCAAATAATAACACAATTTTCCTGTTCCTGTGGAAGAAAGCAAAAAGGAGATAATAAAAAGCCAAGGAGCTATGGGCTATGACTGAAGAGGAACAGTGAAAAATGATCATCTGTTCCTTTTCATGGCTACCCTTGTATCCTTGGCTTATCTATTGGACGATCTCATATCTTATTAAAATTAATGATGCAAAACCCCATCAACAATGTCTAGTGCCAATCCTTCTTGATCATCTCGTTTAAACTCAAAATCTAGTTTTGAAATATTCGAAACATCAATATCGATTGGTTTAGGGTGATCTCCTCCCTTAAGACCAGTTATTGAATACAATTCTTTGCCATCACCCATAATCCTAAATGACCCAAGAGCAGTTGAGTTTTTAAAACTATCATCAATACCAATAGCTCCCGTAAATCGAGAGTAGTTGTCATCGAGGTTATATGTTAAAGACCCTTCCTTACTTACTACACGTGTTTCGCTTGATTCGGTAGGCAAACTAACTCGAATTCCTTTATTCCTATACATTTTACCTGCAATGTTATTAACATTTGAAAAAGCGGAGTTATTTATTGCCCCATCAGTGGCGCGTGCATATTCTAGATCTGTTAAGTTGATAGAGCCAACTGTCCTTTTACCTATCCAGATTGTATTATTCTCCTCATCCCATTCAACAGTCTTATTCAGTGACTCACTTATAAAACGTAAAGGAACGTATGTGGTGTTATTATAGACGAATCCCTTATTATTTTCAGAATCTATTTTTTCGATTCCATCAAATTTGTAAATTAAACTTCTAAAATAAACTTCAATACTCGATGGTTCCATTGCGTATGATGTCGTTCCTACTAAAAGTGTGCAAAAAACTGTACCGAGAAGAAAACCTTTAACTTTATCCTTCATTTAAATTACTCCTTTAATTAAATTGTAGTATAGAGTTCCTACGAATTTAGCCACTTTCAATTTTGATGGTTTTATTGGTGATGAACAATTGAATACCCTGCCAGATATTCTACTGTCTTAGCTGTGGAGGCGGTAAACGAAATAAATAAAAGACCATCCTTTTCAGCAAAAGGGCCAGCGTTGGATCTTGTTGCTCCAGGTGTAAAAATTGAAAGCAATAAAAGCTCTGGAGGGATTAAATACAAACTAGCTTCTCTCATCATTTAGTTTATAAATGAAATAAGGCTCTAACAGCGTCACCCTCGGGAGCAAATAGATTATCGGCCAACTAGGTCGTATCCAGTGACATAGGTCTTTAAGAAGTCAAAAGCATTTGGATCGGATGGGTCGATGAATTGATCGATAACAATACCACTTTTGGGACTGATAACGAGATGTGATTTATCCTTTTTGAGTATGAGGGCTGGTAAATAGGCTTCCTTCCCCTGTAAAGATACAAGAGTGCCGTCCAAGTACGTGTTATCTGGCAATTTGACGTTTTTATCAGCGATACAGATGTTTCTTAGTTTCTTAAGATCTGAACCTTCCTCAGGGATGCAAGCATCCTCTACATGCTTACTTAATATGATATATTGATGCTCTGGGTCCCACTTAATCTCTTTTCCCATCATTTCGGCAACTGTCCGCAGCGGAACATATGTGGTTCCATTATTAATAAACGGAAGAGCATTCTCAGGAAAAACGATCTTTTGATTATTATTAAAAATGCCTTTTATTGTATAATATACCTCTATCATCGTTCCCCCTGATGCATAGGCTTGAATCGATCCGAAGAATAACGCCCCACAGATAAAGCCAATTAGTATTTTCTTCATAGGTTAATCTCCTTTCTTGCAATTTTATCTATCATTGACATCAATCTCTATTAATTACACCACATTATGGAATAAAATACAAAATGAAGGTTATACCCTTCCGCGTTTAAAAGGGGATAATAAAAAGCCAAGGAGCTACGGGCTACGCAGGAAGAGGAACAGTGAAAAATGATCATCTGTTCCTTTTCATGGCTACCCTTGTGTCCTTGGCTTATCTATTGGCTGCTAACGCCCTATTATGCTTTATGTTTGGCGACTAGGCGGAAATCTCTCGTTAAAGCGAGCGGCTGGCTCCCTTTCAGATAAAAGGCATCTTTCGCCCGCCAGGTGTGGCTTTGCTTATTTTTACGACGAATATACACGTAGTTAAAAGGTGTCGTTGCGAAAGTTTTAAAGCCATTGTGCCTACATGCTCTGAGGAAAACCACGTCTTCGCCCAGTGAACGGTCAGGAAACCGCACCTTTCGGAGCACACGTCTGTGGAACAAAAGTGTCCCCCCCTGCACAAACTGGGCCTCTTTGTTCCGCTCGTGGGGGGATCGAATGAGAAGCTGTTTGGTGGCCTCAAGAAAGACCAGGCAAGCGTGCTTGCCAACAATATCGCTTTTCGTCCGGCGTATTGCTTTCATTTGCTCCTTTAAGTAGAAAGGCGAATAATAGTCATCATCATCGAATTTGGCGATATGCAGGAATTTTGACTTGGCGATTCCGCAGTTGAGGCATTGACCTAACGAGGTCTTCTCGTTAACTTGATACACACGGACATGGCCAACCTGGCGGGCTTTTCGGCGATAATAGTCAAGATTCATCCGGTCATGATTTAAAATGATGATGAGCTCTTTCTGCGGAAATTGCTGTCTTTGAAAATTGTACAGGATATTATCGAAAAATCTCGGGCGATTGGTGCAAGTAATAATAGAAACGCCCTTTACAGTCGCTTCTTTTCCCATTTCGCTACTCCCTTTCCTTTCAACTATTCAGCATATGCCTATATAGGATAGTTGGTGTAGGCTAGAGACTATGAACTGTTCTGGTTATGGCATGCACCTCAAGATTGGCATACTCAGCGATTAGCGGAGCCATCTGGCGAAAGCCGATCTTCCCACCGCCAAGAGGCTTTCCGAACAATTTACCATCATCGCCCCAATGAAAAACGGTCATATCATTGATGGCGAATAAGATTTCACTCCCCGATTTAAATAATTTCATTCGGTAGGGGCCCCTGGCATCGCCAACAGAGGGGATTGGATCTCCGCCTTGCGAGACCAAATGAAAGCCATAACTTTTGCGCAGATTGCAGGTGTGAAAGTTCCGTTCCTCTTCTTCCTTACGTCTGAAGTAGGAGACATGGAAAGTATCGATATCTCCATGATGATATTGATCATACACGCCAGTTCTTGCAGAAAGCCTACTGTCAAACAAGTCTTCCCCATGGATTCCTCTAGCGGCAAAAAACAAGATACAAAGACCCGGCTCACGAATCGGCCAAAAATCCCATGCAATCACGATGTTGTCCGGAAATTCAACTGAACACCAATAGACGAAATTAGATTTTTGCCCCAGCTCGGGGTCAAGCTTGTTTTCCATTCGCATCCGATTCAGCGGAAAACTGACAACAGCCTCTCCTTCCATCTTGAAGTCACGCACATCATTTATATCCGCCAAAGGGTTATGATAAATAAGCTCCTCCAGGGAGAATATTTCATGCCAATTCATCAACTACTTGCCTCCCCTCAATAAGCGGATAATTCCGCTCCAATCCCCGCCCATTTCCTTCCAAAACCAGGAACGTTGCTCTATAGAGAGCAACGAAGGCGGAACTCTGGAATCCCACGGCATTCGCGAGAACGGTCTTGGATTAGATTTGGCTTCTTGCGGCCGAAACGGCATCACTTTCAATTTAGAACCTGTTTCATCGAGTGCGATTTCAGGATTTCCATAGTTGATGACCCAACGAACAGCTGCCTTTTGAAGCTCCTCTTTAACATACTGGAAGTCAGGACTATCCGCCAAATCAACAAGTTCATGCGGATCAGACAGGAGATGGTACAGCTCTTCGTAACCGCCATTCTGATAAAAGAGATACTTCCACTCTTTGCTGCGAACATGGAGCATATAGTTGGGTGCCACATAAAATTCGGAACAGACGACCTCTCGCCGTACCGATGAAGGATTCGTAAGCAGTTCCAACAGATCCAAACCGGATCTGCCGTCAGGCTCGGGCTTCTCGCTTGTCCGATTGACAAGTGTCGGAAAAATATCAAGCAGGGTCGTCAATGCTTCACAGCGGGTCCCCGGTGCAATAACGCCAGGCCACCAGGCTAACATCGGAATGTGCAAGCTGCCCTCATGCCCTAGGTTTTTAAACCATAATCGGTGGTCGCCCAGCAGTTCACCATGATCCGATGTGAAAATAACGAGCGTATTGTCAGCCAGTCCTTCTTCCTCCAACGTTTGCATAATCCGACCTATTTGTTCATCAATAAAAGTAATATTGGCATAATAATAGGCACGGTTTGTACGTACGGCATGCTCTGAGTATAGATCAGCTTCCATTGCTTGACGATGCGATGCGAGATAAGGGTTTTTCGATGTTCCATCCATATCGGATACCCAAGGCAGCGGCATGTCTTCCGGCGCATACAAATCCGTCAAGTGCGAAGGACAATCGAAAGGAGCATGTGGTTTGACGAACGATGTCCACAGGAAGAAGGGTTGGTCAGAGGGTCTTTCTTTTTGAAGCCACTCTACGGTTCGATCCCCGCACCATTGCGTGATATGAAGTTCTTTGGGCAGGCCGTTCACAAGCGGCTTCAGTTCGTTATAACCAATCTCCGGAGGTTTCTCCCACCCCCAGGCATCATGCTCCATCAGGTAGCGGTCATAATCATCGAACCGGATCTCCTCTAAGCTTCCAGCTGTGCGTACACCTCTCATTTCTTCTGATAAAATAAGATGATCCATCCCATACGTTTGCTCGTCAGGTGTAAAATGCATCTTCCCGATCGCCTGAGTGTGGTATCCAGCTTGGGACAAATAAGCTGCAATCGATTCATCCTCCCCCATAGCTGAGGCTGATTCGTTATTGAACACATGCGTCTTTCCCGCAGCAAACCCCGTCATGGTACAAGCTCTGGCAGGCGCACAAAGCGGATACGGAGTAATCGCGTTCTCGAAGACGGCCCCTTCCCGCCCCATGCGATCCAAATGTGGCGTTTGAATAATTTTATTTCCATAGACCCCTAACGTATCCCATCGCTGCTGGTCCGTAAAGATGAGAAGCAGATTCGGTTGGGTCTTCATGTTGCCGGCATCTCGGGTAACGAATCGAATTCTGGCATGTCGACCAGATACAAGTTGCCGTATCCCGACATATCACTAGTAAACAACACCTGTTTACCGTCCGGGCTTAGTCTTGGATGAACGTGAAGATTCTGCGTATGGAAACTGCCCCGGTGCTTGCACAATATACGCGGGCCTTGGAACCCATTACCGTCGTTCCGCCATACTTGCAGCGTATCTTGAAATTGCTGCCCATGATAAGCGCTCGTTTGCTGTCCGTCACCGATGACAAGCGATAGATCATTAGAATGAACATGCATATTCTGAAATGGAAATTCGTACTGCTGGATGTGACTATTATCAAAAAGGACAGATCCGATAATTTTCCCCGTATGATCTTCAAGAGAGTTGGTAAAACCGTGATAGCCAATGTGAATACCGTCTGACATCCAATATTCGTGACCGACATATTCCTTGGCCATTTTATCCTTTACCTTCCAATTACGTCCCGTTTCGATATCCAGCACCCAGATCCGATGATCAATCTGTTCCCAAGGCCCTTCATGACAAAATGTTAACAGATGAGGCTGCGTTGGCGATGTATTGACGTGGCCGATCCACAGCTGATCCTCATGGAGCTTTTTCACTTTTCCGTTCGCAGGCGATACCGCCATAATCATACTGTGCGGCTTCGCGCGGAAATACTCCTCAAATCCCAAGTAACCATTCTTGGTATCCATCGCAATACTTTGCGTTAAATCCTGATTCAGGCCAAAGCATAACCACTGCCCGTCTGCGGTGCAACTCAAGCTGCCGAATTTATAATCCTGTGGAATCGTATAGAGAATCCTTTCTTCCATCGTTCCCAGGTTGATTGCCATGATTGAGTTGTCATAATAGAAATAGGCCTCATGCCCGTCTGGATGAAGAAAGGTTCCTTGAATCCTGGATTCACTTCCTCGTTCCAAATCCGTTAGTTGCGTCATAGTACCATTGTGCAAATCCATGCTGTATAGATTGGTAACATTCTCGCGGTCCGATCCAAAGAGCAGCTTCCCATCCCCATAGAAGCCGTTATTCGTAAAATAGATATGGTGACTGTGCGAGCAGTGATTCGTTAGCTGAGTTACGGTTACACCCGTGATCAAATCTGTATAACTGCGCTGTTCCGAAGGCCAAACTGTTCCTTTACCGCCTCTGGTTCTTGCCATTGTCATCGCAATCACTCCTTTCGGTCCAGTCCTATTGAGCGACTGGACCTATCCTTAAGTGTAAGTTCAGTTACTTGCCGTATGTCCTTACTTAACCTTGCTTGCAGCGAAAGCTTCGCTTATTTCTTTCGTATAGTCATCGCCACCGCTCTTTTTCCACAAATCCATGTCGGCTTTATAGCCAGCCTCATCCGTTTTGCCGACAATGAATTTAATTCTTGCATCTTCCACCATTTGATCCAGTTGCGCACCTTTTTGCGTATAGGTTGTCGTTGTGAATGGTTCTCCGGGATTTGTGACAATGATCTTCTCATTTGCTTTTTGCACATCGACCGACTTCGTGCGAAGCGGTGTAGAAGGCTTGAACATATCAGGTATAATGTACGGAATCGAAGATAAAATCTGGTTCATATTCTTGTTATTAATATCAGGAGCCATAGGGTCAGTCGGAACGATAAGAATAACCTGTTTGCCGTCCTCTATTTTATAGTGAACACCTTCAATTCCAAAGTTGAGCAGCGCTTGCATGTCTTTATCATTGGTTTTATCCAAGAAAGTCAGCACTTTCTTCAAATCAGCTTCGGTTTTAACACTGGATTTCGAAATCAGAAACATGCCGTTGTGTCCAGCTGTCGGTTGGTTATGAAGACCGGTAGGTCCGCTAACTGCTCCAATTAAATCAATACTGCCCTTCGGATTGACTTGCTTCATTTTCTCTTCAATTTGATAAGAGCGTTCTGTGACGTCAACCGCCACACCCGCTTGTCCGTTAATGATCGGATCATTCCATTTCGCGGAATCATAAACAGCAAAATCTTGATTGATTAGCTTCTCGTCATACAGTTTTTTGAAGAACTTAAGTGCCTCCATATATTCTGGGGTCAAATGGGCAGGTATCAGCTTGCCGTCTTTCTCAGCCCACTTATTGGGAGCCCCGAACCAAGTTTGCATAATATCAAAAGGACCCGCATATTTGGTTACAACCATGCCGTACGTATCATTTTTGCCGTTTTTATCAGGATCGTTGGTGGTGAATGCCTTTAACATGGCATAAAATTCATCGATTGTCTGCGGCTCCTTCATGCCTAAATTATCAAGCCAATCCTTACGATAGCTGATCCCCATCCGTCCGATCGGGCGGGATACGTAGAGGCCATAGAATTTGCCGTTAACTGACGTATTGTTAAGAACAGTTGGGTTTGCTTGTTTAAGATTCGGATAATCTTTGAGATAAGGACCGATCTCCCAGAATGCGCCTCCTTTGATGGCGTTGGCAACAGCGGGCAACTTCGCGTTATTTACAAATAGAAGCGAAGGAACAGAGCCGGAAGCAAGCGTTATGTTCAGTTTATCGTTATAGCTAGCATCAGGTACAAATTGGAAATCGAGCTTTGTGTTCGTATATTCTTCTACTTTCTTCCACACTTTACTTTCCGGGGTAGCCGTATCATTGTAGTAGCTCTTCAACATAATACTAATCGGGAAAGGCTTTTCATTGGCAGTCGGCGTCGCTCCTGTAGTCGTCTTAGGTGTATTTGTCGCTTTGGATCCGCCGGTATCCGAGCTGCACCCCGCAATAACTGTAACTGCCAATATCACGCTGGTTGTTGCAAATAATGGTTTTTTCTTTTTATCCCAATTCATCGTTTATTTCCTCCCTTTGCCCGTTCAAAATGTGCTTGTTTATGATGAAGCAGCCCTCTGTCTTCAACCCTTTTCCGATCTTGGACGAATACTGCGACAATCCGAAAATAGCCACCGCTGCGCCAACACGAAAGCGCTTTAACCTTTTACTGCACCGATTAAAACACCTTTGGCAAAATACTTTTGAATAAATGGGTATACCATCAAAATCGGCAATGTACCCACGACAATGATCGCCATTTTAATCGATTGATCCGGCGGTTTTACGTAAGTAGGATCGTAAGTTCCCATTTCAAGCGCTCCCGTTGCCATAAGAACAATTTGCCGCAAGAGAACCTGCATCGGCCACTTCTTGGCGTCAGATAGATAAATCAAAGCATTGAAGAAATCATTCCAATGGGCAACCGCGTAGAAAAGAGCAAACGTTGCGATTACTGGCTTAGAGAGCGGCAGCACAATTCGCCACAGCACACCAATATCGTTGCACCCATCAATTCGGGCTGATTCAATCAGTTCGTTCGGGATTTCTTGAAAAAATGATTTCACGACAATTAAATTAAAGGCATTGATCGCGACAGGCAGCATGACCGCCCAGTAGGTGTTCAATAGTCCCAAACTTTTTACAACCAAATATGTAGGAATAATCCCACCGCTAAATACCATCGTAAAGATGATCATATTCAAGACAATATTCCGGCCAATCATCTGCTTCCGCGATAACGCATAGGCCATCGTAAAGGTGAAAAATAGATTTACAAGGGTCCCTCCTACCGTTATAAATACGGATACAACCAAACTGCGTGGCAGCGTGTTATCTTTAAAAACAAATTTATAAGCATCGAATGTAATGTCCTTGGGGATAAGGAAAAAGGATCTGCTTCCGATCTCCAGATCGCTTGCAAACGACCCCGCCACGATATACATAACTGGAAGAATCATGACAAGAGCAACAATCGCAAGAAACAAATAGTTGGCGATATCAAAGCATTTTTCGCCTACAGACATATGACGTGTGTTCATCGTGGTCTCCTCCTTTCCATCAGAATATACCGGAATGCCCAGCCTTTTTGGCCAAATAATTGGTTGTGAATACGAGAATGACACTGATAATGGCTTTAAATAGCCCTACTGCGGCACTATAGCTGAAAGCGCCCTGAATGATCCCCGCCGTATAAACATAAGTGTCGAATACTTCGGCAACCGGCCTGTTTAGCGGGTTAATCATTAATAAAACTTGTTCGAATCCACGATCCATAAAGTGGCCCATACGCAAAATCAGCACAACAATGATAGTCCCCTGAATAGCTGGCAGCGTAATGTGCCATAGCTGGCGAAATCGGTTCGCTCCATCCACGATGGCGGCTTCATATTGCTCTTGATCCACCCCCGCAAGCGCTGCGAGGAAGATGATCGTTCCCCAGCCCATCTCTTTCCAAATACTCTGTGTAATGATCATGGGACGAAACCAGTTCTCACTTGTTAGAAAGTCGATTTTATGCCCGAACAGCTTCAGCACCCATTCATTGATGACCCCACCTTCGGTCGTCAGAAGAAGATAAGAAATACTGGCAACGATAACCATCGAAATAAAATGCGGAATATAAATCAGCGATTGAATGAACCGTTTATAAAAAGATTTACGGACTTCATTTAACAATATAGCCAGGATGATTGGCGCCGGGAAGAAAAACACCATATCATACAAACCAAGCAGAAGCGTATTGCGTATCAATTGGAAGAAAACAGGATCTTGAAAAAATTGCTTGAAATTAGCTAGCCCGACCCACTCGCTCCCCAAAAAACCAACGTAAGGCTGATAATTTTTGAAAGCTAACAGGACCCCCCACATCGGAACATATTTAAATAATAAGAAGTAGGCCAATCCCGGCAGCAGCAGCAACAGCAAGTATTTATCTCTAACTACTTTGGCTATCAACGTGCTGCGCTTGGAAGTTACTGCAGTTGGGACAGGCACGATGTGCTGTTCAGCTTCCGATGTTTTGATCATGTTCTCACTCCTTCGCAGTTGAGATTTCAGCTTGTGGCTTTGTAGGTTAAACACTATAGGATTCGAAAATTTCTGACAATAACACTATTTCGAAAGCGCTTTAGCAAAAAAGTATGAACCTAGAAAAAAATGATTAGCATGAAATCCTTACTCCTGTTGTGAATTATTCGTTGCCCATTTGTACGTAAGAAGTGCAGATAGGAAGACTAATGCCAGACCCTGCCCCCAGCCTTGAATCCGCCCATGTGCGACCCCTTTATATCCCTCGGCGTCTTTCATTACCGCTGTTCCGGCAGATACATCCAGCACAGTGCCGTTATGCGAAACTTTCGATACTATGGCAGGCACAGTCTTCTGAATATATTTATTGTACATAGGCGCGCCGATGGCTTCATTATACCGTATCAATCCCGCAGCAAGACCCGCGGAGCCCGATGTTTCCTCATAGGCTGTTGGATCGTTCAGTACCGTATGCCAAAGCCCTTGATCGGATTGAAGCCGTACGATGCTGCTGAGTTGATCGCGCAGCGAATCGTAAATTTTCATGTAGGACGGATGTGTAACTTCTACAAGATGCAGCGCTTCGGACATCGTATAAGCCGCCCATGAATTGCCCCGCGCCCAATAAACGCCGGACATGTTGTTCTGAGCGATATGGTCCCAACCGTGTAGGTACAAATTCGTTTCCCGATCCTGCAAGAAACGCTCATGTGCATGGTACTGGAGCAAACCATCCTCCAGCCAATCGTTTCTGCGCAGCAGCGTTCCGATACGAATCAGAAAATAGCCGGCCATAAACATCGTATCCACCCAAGCTTGCTGCGGAAAATCGTAATTTTGCGAGACGGTATGCTGAAAAACGCCATCAGCGAATCGAACAGCATCCGTTCTCAGGAATTCCGCCATCTGGACAGCTGTTTCCAGATAACGTTCGGATTGGGTTTGCTCGTAAAGGGTAAGCAAGGTATGACCGATGGATACCGCGTTAACTGTTAATGGCGGAATGCCATCCTCGAACTGCTCATCGATCCATGCCCGTAGTGGTTCCAAATACTTCGTTTCACCCGTAGCCCGAAATGCTTGTCCTACTCCATAGAAAGCGACGCCGGCTGGCCAATCCCATGTCATATCCATCTGAAACGTTCTGTTTACAATCTGGTCGATCGCTTGTTTAATCTCCAATTCATTCATCGTTACGTATTTCAAAACCGTTCATCTCCCATCGGCAGTTCGTTTCCAATCAGCTCCAGACATAGGATCGCATTCAATGACCATTGCGATGTGACGTTCGTCGTGATGGTTGGCAGTTCATGAATAGGTCGAACATAGGCGAGCTCAGGCACTGGATACGTGCGTGTTGCGTCCTCACTTTCACCCGGCAGACGATTCTCCATAAGGATACGCCATGTTTTCACAGCCAATTCCGTATTGCCGCGCCTATTGGCAGCGTAAGCAGCCATCCCTGCCGCAAACATCGGCCAGCTGAACTTGTCAGCATGCAGAATACCATTCGTGCGGGCTAACCTCTCTTCAGGTTCTAGGTAATAGAATTCCCCAAATTCTACGAGCATGTCGTCCCACTCCGGATCGGAAAGCAGGTGTGCAAGCTCGATCCACACTTGCGGAGCACCGAAAGAAACGACCATGTGATACGCGTAATTACCGTCGCTGATATGGGTAAGAGTTCCGCTGTTGGGATCGTATCCGAATGTAGTTCCTGATAAAAGCCGGAAGGGTGCAGCCTTCAAATTCTTAATCCCTTGCAGAATCTTATCCCGGTATTGAGAAGTCTCGAAGCGCTCCCATTGCGACATCCAATTGGAACTGAAGGCTGCCCAGTCCGGGCCGCTCCTCACGTGGGTTGGATGTTCATCCTTCGGGAAATAGGCTCGCATCGGGTCAATGACAACGGTCGCGAAATCGGCGTCAGCCACCTCCGCCAAAATATCGCCAATTCGTTCATCTGCTGTCAAGAAGTAATAATACCGGTGCAGTCCTGCCATGGCGATACGCGCTTCCTTGCAACCGCAGCCCCAGTGAACGACGTTATGTCGAGAACCGAGCCCGGCATATTCGCCCAAATGATACATATCGACTTCACTCGTATGACGCGTCATAGCTTCGGCCATGCGGAACAAATCGGCTCGGCCCGATCGCAAGAAGGAAAGCCATAGCCAGATATTCGGCACAAGCTCCGTATTCTGCCAGGCAAATCCGCCTACATCGTATCTCCATTCATGTCTTACGTCATCATACGTATGCATGAAATCCCCATAATCCCAGAAACCGTACCACCTTCGTTGTTCGACCTCCTGCTTGTAGAAGCTCAGGCAGGCGTCGAGTTGCTCTTCCATCCAAGCTTTGGCAGGCGTACTGCGGTCAGGCAGGCTCCAGATACCGAATACGTTCGTATCATGATAACGTGCTGGTTCGCAGATGAGCTGCGGCAGGGCTTGAACATGTTCGGTCATATCAGCAAGTTCCGCAGCTGTCGGAGTCCCCTCGCAGCACCAAAGCATAAGCTCGTTCGTATTACCGATTCCATAAGGTGTGCTGCCCAGCTCTTCCGCTCCTTCATAGGCGGATTCCACATGTGTTGCCGTATCATAATGGCGCATATCCATAGCCGCCGCATCCGGCGACCAGAACCAGAGCGTTAGCTTGGCCTCATCTGTCGTCATCCCGGTTACTTCCAGAGATGCAGGGTGCTTCTGCCAAAAATTGCGCAGCCCGGCTGCAAGTCCGCCGTAAGCGTCTCCGGCATATGCGAGCCCTCTCGAACGATTGCCGCTGACGGCCTTCACCCAACTGCATGCTCCATTGGTTTGTTTGACAACAGCATAAGAGTCGGCGGAAAGTTGAGTTAACTTGTAGCTGTCCCATGAAGCGGAATCATCCAGCAGCCTCTTGAAGTTGGCATCCTTCTCTGGATCGAAGACTATCGGCTCACCGGCTTGCTGCTGCCGGAACATATCCGTATAGACGCCCTTCGTTCGCCATGTTGACAAGTGACGGGGCGATTCACTGAAAAAGCCAGTATCGCCGGCAAAACGAACATACCTGTTATACAGGGGGGCCGTCAGCGGCAAACCGAACGAAATGCCAAGCCCTTTCACGAAATCCTCCTGCGGATTTCCATCGAATAAGAAGGTATGAACAATCCGAATCGATGCTTGGTTGGCATAGAAATATAGACGCAGTCTGAAGGGGAGCCATGAACGATTGCCTGCCCTGGAGAGATGCCCGCCCTCCACCATAAGTACGACGCGTGAAGGGCCCATCTGTTCAATCATTACGGATGTGACCTCGCCGCTGAATGATTCTTCCTGGTAAACACGGCCGCTCGCTGTCGTCCGCCGCTCCTCACGCATACAAACAAGCGAACCTTCCGAGCTGATTAACTTCTCTCCCTGATAGAGAGCGCGGATTAATGCCTTTCCCTGCTTACCTACGATACATCGGATTACACCGGTATCGACGGTCACTTCATCAGCAGATTGTGTAACCTTCAGGTGTGAATCTGCCTGGTACGCTTTAGACTCTTCATCCACAGCTTGCAGTAAATAGCCTTCACTTTCTGGCTTGTTGAACGACGCAGCGTGCGCTGTCCACTTCACACTCCCGTCAGGCCAATAGGCTGTTGGCCAACTCTGAATCTTCAATGGATCTCCTGACGGATTCATCAGGGTGAACGAACTGGCTTTCAGCCGATCCAATTCACCTTGAGGCCAAGGTACTCCCCAAGTAACGCCGCAAGAGTTCGGGAGCGCTTTTTCCAGCCAATGCACGCGGACTTGCTTGATCTGTTCCATTTCTCATGTACCCCTTTCCGGATTTATTTGGTTCCTTGGTTCCAGATTAGTAGCTGGGGGAATTTCCATCAATGACACTTTCTAACACCCTATAGGACGGGATATTTCACTTTTTTGCGGAATTAAGACTTTTTTTCAAACACAAAAAAACCGCCTCTATAGGCGGTTTTGCAGGATGACGCGATTAGTTTCTGTTTAACTCCCGATATCGACTTGGCGTTATGCCTTCTTGTTTCTTGAAAATGCGGTTAAAATAGCTTGGCTGATAGCCTGCCATTTCGGCAATGTCATTGATTTTCATATCCGTATCACGTAAAAGCTCCTTCGCTTTGCCGATACGAAGCTCGGTTAAATAGTCAATAAAATTTTTGCCGCTGACCTGCTTGAATAATTTGCTTAGCGCAACCGTATTCGTGCCCGCGTAATCAGCGCAGCTGTCCAGCGATATATCCTTCATGTAATTGGTCTGCAGATAAATCATTGTAATTTCTACTGTCTTCTTCATTTGTGCATCAGATCGGGATTCCAGCTCCAGCATGAATGGACTCACTACTTTATCGTGGAACCAGGAGATCATTTTCTGCGGGTCTCCGATTTGCATAAGTTGTTCGTATAAATTAGCCGATTTAAATATTCGGTTTGGATCCAAGTTCGCAAGCCGAATCGCATGCAGGATACTTCCCAACAATTGAAGCATGCCTTGCTGAATATCGATCACCTTGGCTCCGCGTTCGAGCAATTCGTCCATAAAAGCCTGAATAAGCTGCTTCGCTTCTTCAATGTGACCGACCCGGATCGCTTGAATAATCTCTCTTTCGAGTGCGAATGGATAATGAATTTCATGGTTCTCTTTCTCGAGTTCATCCAGCGTTTCCAGATCGATAATTTGGTTAAGGCTTTCGAAACGACGTCTGCTGGATGCCTGCATCGCTTCCTCGAAACGGGAGGGCACATGCACAATAGACAAAGCAAAATTGCCGATGGTAACCGATACGTACATTTTCAGCGTGTTATGAATTCCTTGAGTCAGTTCTTGGCTGAACGTTCTAATTACTTCTGGCTTTTCAATTCCTTCTGAAAGAATAATGAGGATACCAATGGACAAATCGTGAAAGTTCAACACTTCTGCTTGTTCGAACCGACTCGACGCCAGCTCCTTCGTAATATTGGCAGCAGCGAAAGTGACCAACCCTTCGTCGCCGGACGAGAAGCGCCCCTCCAAATTTTCAAACCCGCTCAATTGAATATACAGCATGGCGTATTGCCGATTGTCCACTGACCTTCCAAAATTGCGCATTCGCTCCAGGAGAGCTTGCTCGGAGTATGAATAGAGATACCCTTGAACAAGTTGCAGCAGGAAGCCTTCCTTAAGATGCGGGAGCTGTTCCTCCAGCTTATTCTGAAGCGTCATACTCTCTCGAGTTAAATTCAGCCATTCTTTCTCAATAATCTTAAAATCATCATTTTGTTCTTTCCGGAGCGCCGCTATGCCTGTCTTCCCCGTTAGCAAGTTGACTAACTGTGCGATAGGTGAATAGATACGCCGGGAAGCCAGCCAAGATAAAACGAACGCGAGTAGCAGCATCGCGATGCTTAGCGTCAAAACCAATTGAGAAATAAAAACGACCGGCTTGGTAATTGCGCTGATCGGCGAAGCCGTGACATACGTCCAAGTGGTACCGACGCGTGACATGGTACCGAACGCTACCGTATACGTCGCTTGGTTCCATTCAAACAGGAATGAGCCTGATTGGGTCTTCCTGGCCAGCACCTCACGCTTAATAGCTTCATCCAGTTGCGATGCTGGCCCTCTCCCCGAACTAGACAGCAATCGATCGCCATTTTCCTCCAATAGAAACGTTCCCCCGTCGGTATACGGGGCCAACGTTTGCAGCAATTTGGCGACCTTCTCGGTGTCGAGCCGAACTGCAATGACGCCAAATGGGTTCTCGTTGGTTTCAGGTATCTTCACCATTAACGACAGGGCGTTATCACGTGGAAAACCGGATTCCGAAGTATGCTGAGACCAGAAAACCTTCTTATCAATCGCGAGCAAACTCCTATATCCTTCGATCTGCACAGCGCTCGTTATTGCTTCATACTGCGGATGAAACCGCACCGGGGCTGCCCCTTCCAAGAATAACTCGGTTTCCAAAGCAAGTGGATTGGCGCCTTTCATATTAGCTAGTGTCTGCGTCATGTTGCGAGCAATCTCGAAATCACGCGATAGAGTTAGACTTGCTAATGAGTAACTAAAACTGGGATCGAAAGCCCAGTGCATAACCGACGTCTCCAAATAAGCGAACTGCTCGTCAATGTTAGCTGCTCTTAGCTGAATCTGTTTATTATGCATTTGGAGCAGCTCATTTTCCAGACGCCCTCCAGCCAGCCAATAAATGAAACCTCCGAAGATAAGCCCAGGAATACTGGAAATAAGGAGAATCATGATCCAATTATTTCGAAAGCGCTTACTTTTGAACACAAAATCACTTCCCCTGATATCCGTATGTATGAGCTTAACAATGTGTCTTTATCTGGCAGGTATGCTTAATATTTAATAATTCGCCTAATTCGATCATTTCCCTTTATTGATTTAATCTGATATTGGGATTTGATTCAGATCCCTCTCCCCCCCTGAGTGGGAACTATGATCCTCTATTTCCCAAAAAGCCGACACTTCCGCAAGCAAAAGGGAACTATGATCCTCTATTTTACGCAATTCAGCCAAAATGGAAGCATTTAGGGGCAAATAAGACCCTGTAGTTCCCTCTCTAGTCAAAATCAGCTCATTTCGCTCAAATAGCACCCTGTAGTTCCCCTACACGATGGCTTCAATCTCGTTTTGTTGCCAGACAGCTTACCAAGTGCAATGAGGGATGAAACTGCCTCTTTTCCTTCCATACCTGGGATGAATAAGCTGCATGATCCTACTTTCCGCTCATGATCTACATTCGCTATATTGCCCCCTTTCGCTAACAGGAGCATTCCAAACAAATTCGCGTTTGGGGGTAGGCGCAACTCAGGATAAGAGTCTCGAAAGACTGCTATTTCCCAAAATGAGCCGATTTCGGCGCGTATAAGAGCTCCTAGGGGCTTTTATTTATTAATATGGAGGAGTTTGAGTGGAATTGGGTGACGATTAGAGTCTCCAAAGGTTACTACTTACCTTCTTCCAAACGCGGAAAACGAAACTCCCCACGAAAAGTAACAATAAGCGTCGAGAGTACAGGTAAATTTTGTTTACGAAGGGTTGAAATGAAGCCGCGCGCGCGGGCGAACTGATGAGCCCCGTCCCAGGTACGGAATAAGCCGGAGACTTTGGCTTTGACCTTGGCCATCCGCAAGTCTCGTTCGGCGACATTGTTGTCAAAAGGAACACGGACATCTTGAATAAACCGGTTGAATAAACCGGAGAATCGGTTCCTTGTGACGACGGAAACGTTCACCCAGATTGGCCGATTTACTTTTGCTTTGCCTGCCTTGCGGTCCGGTTTTGGCTTTGGTACGCCCTTGATTCCATTCCAGCTCGCCCTGCTGCAGGATGTCATCGTACCAATTCTCTAGCCATTTAACCGTACTCGGAGCTAAGCAGCACAAGACTTTACGGGCGGCTAGCGTGAGACGCCAGGCTACTTGTAGCAAGCGTTTCATCTGCACGGCCCACTGGTGATGATCATAATCGGCGATTCCTTGGCATTCCCGCAGTAAGTGCGCATTGCATAAGGCATGCTGGAACGTGTATTTTTCTTTAAAATACGGCCCGTTGCAGTCATGCACTAGAATGCCCGAGTAAGCCGGCAGCAGACCGATGGCATCAAAAGCGAGGGTGCCCCGGTTTTCGTGAACCGCCTGGAACGTCCAGTCCACATTAGAGAGGGTGTGCAGCCATCGCTGTTTGCCATCGACGTGAATGCCGGTTTCATCAGCGTGCAAAACATCGGCATTCAGCAGGTTTTGGCGAATTTGTTCCTCATAGGGACCTAGCTGCTTGTGCGATTTCTTCAAATGGGCGATGACCGTAGCCTCGCTCAGCGAATGCCCGGTCAGGTCCGCAAACATCTCGCTCACCCTTTTCAGTGGAATCATATGGTACGCACTCACATACACGATCCAGCCCGTAACACCAGCTCCATATTGGACAGAGGCGCTGACATGCGACGGAAAAGCAGCCTGATGAACCCCGCTACACTGCGGGCAGCAGCTCGTATGAGCGCGAAACTCGGTTGTCTGGATGCGTGGTTCAGGCAGATCGATCTGCTGACGCCGGTCGTAGCCTATACAGTTCTCCTGGTCCATTGGAGCATGACACGCAGGGCAGGTAGTTAGGCAAAAGTCGAGGATGGCATCCGGATCATCCACCATACTAAGTGTGTGTCCTTCATGACCTAGGGGTGCTCCCTTTTTGCCACCAGCGATGCGGGAGTTTGCGGGCTTACGAAACCCGTCACTTGAAGGCGGCTTGCTACTATTCTTGCTGTTAAGCCCTAGCTGGCGCTCCAACTCGGCTACTCTGTTTTCCAGTTCAGTGATCCGTTCTAGCAGTTTCGTAATGACCTTCTCGATTTGATCTGGACTACTGTGGCTAATTTGTTTGATTTCTTCGAGGCTCATTTTCATCCTGATCCCTCTTCTCCATTAAATTCGTTAAGTATTCTTAACCAATTTTTAGGGGTTTGAATAAGGGGACCTAAGTAGTAACCTCCAAAGACCCCTATTCCCCAAAATGAACCGCTTTTGGCACGTATAAGAGCTTCTAGAAGCTCTTATTTCTTTGGTTCGAGGAGCCTTTGGGGTGAACTATTAGCTATAAGAAAAAAAGAGGCTGCCCCAAGGTCTTTTCAGACTCCTTGTGAGACAGCCTCTTCCTGTTAATCAAAATTCGAATCCTTACGGATTGATCAAACCAGCCTGCAGCAGAAGACGCTGCGACATAACGGCAACTTCTGCTCTCGTCAATTGCCCTTTGGGGGCAAGCGTACTGTCCGTTCGGCCAGCAATGATGCCTCCCTGCAAGCAGATAGCTAAGTTTCTTTGCGCCCATTCCGATACCTGATCAGCATCCTGATACTTGGCGAGAAGCGCTGCGTCCGGTAAGTTCTCTTTCATACCTGTTAATTTCATGGCATTAGCCATGATCATCATCGCCTGTTCCCTATTGATGGTATTCGCCGGCCGGAACGTGCCGTCCTCATACCCTCCAATAAGATGGTAGGCAGCGGCAGTTTGAATCGCATCATGGTACCACGCAGTAGGAGTAACATCAGCGAATTGACTGCTTCCATTTTGCGGCTTCAATCCTAGCGCCCGAACGATAATAGCGGTGAACTCCGCTCGTGTAATATCTTGATCCGGGTTGAAGTGAGTATCATCTTGCCCTTGAATAACCATTCTCGCTGCCAAATTAGTCACTTCTTTTTTCGCCCAGTGATCTTGAACGTCTCCAAACGCGATGCGGTGTGCAATCAGAAAGTAGACGCTATTCGTCAAACTATTTATTTGGGCCCAATATTTCCCGTCTAAGTTCACAATCTTGGTTGGGACGTGCCGTAAGGTGCCATCTGGGTCGATCACGACGGCTGTCGTGATTTGGCCTGCATCGGCTTGATCTTCGATTGGCAGCATTCTTTCCACATAATTGCTAAACTGGGCAATCTCTATGGTTCGGCCCTTATAGCTTGCACTCACTTTGAACTCAACTGGCGTAGATTTCAGTTCCAGATCGCTCGTGGAAAGGGTATTCTTTATAAGCCGGAACATATCCTCATTTGGCTTCACAATTTCAATCTGGATTTCGATATCTTGAAACTCCACATTTTCGCCAAATTGTTTCTGTAAGTTTTCAACTTGAATCTGCTTAGCAGGCAAGGTGTAAGTAGCTGCATCGGTTCGTAATTCCAGCACTGCATTCTTTTGCTCCATACTTTTAACCATTTGCCCCGTCAGTTTACCTATGAACGCATCGGCTTTATCCGATGTCGACAAAAGAATAAGACTACTCTCTCCACCTGCGGATAAGCGCTGTTCCAGCTTTTGAGCATCCACGGTATAGGTTGTTAGGGATTTACCGTTTAGTTCACCCTTGACTGTAGTACCCAGTTCACCTGTTTGAGAGGTAGCTGGAGATTGTCCCGAAGATGCGCTAGGTTGGTTATTGTCCCCACTATTCGAAGGTTCTTCAGTGTATGGCACCGCACTTACTTCATTCGAAGCTTCGCTGATTCCACCCGGATTTTCAGCTTTAACGGTAAAATAGTACTTCGTTCCATTGGTCAATTCCACAGCATTATACGTATAAACAGAGCCGCTTAAATTTGCAAGCTCGCTTCCATATTCACCTGATTTCGTGCTGACATAAAGATGATAATTCGTCACACGATCCATCGGGACCCAGCTGAGACTTACTTGTCCGTTACCAGCAACTGGGGCATTAACGGCTGGTGTTCCAGGCGGCGACATTTGCGGTGTTGCGCTCACTTCTTGAGAGGTTCCACTTAATCCCCCCGGATTGCTGGCCCTAAGAACAAAGTAATAAGGCGTTCCATTGGTCAAATCCACAGCATCATACGTATAAACAGAGCCGCTTACAGTTGCAAGTTCGCTTCCATATTCACCTGATTTCGTGCTGACATAAATGTGATAATTCGTGGCCGAGTCCATCGCTTCCCAAGTGAGACGCACTTGTTCACTGCCCGGCACTGCGGACGTTACTTGGGGCACTCCTGGTGTTGCTATTTGCGGCACCGCTAATAGTTCATTGGAAACGCCGCTCTCTCTTTCACCACGAACTGCCTTAATGACGAAGTAATAGGTATCTCCGTTATGCAGCCCTTCAGCCTTGTACTTGTAAACTTCATTGCCAACCGTTGCTACCGGAGCACCATATGAACCAGCTGTTGTACTGGCATAAATGTGATAATTCAATGCCTTGTCTACGTTGCTCCAGTTCAGATTCACGTAGCCATCTCCTGCAATGGCAGATAGCAATTGGGGCTTGCTGAGTTCAGCCACTGTAACCGTAGCTGCTGCCTTGAATTCTCCGTTTGCGGTTTTGGCTGTAATGGAAGCGGTCCCTAGTCCTGTCGCTGTAACAAGTCCGTTGCTGTCAACCGCTGCTATATTTTTGTTGCTCGACGACCATATTGCTTTATTGTTCGTTGTATTTGCTGGCAGCACCGCTGCTGTCAATAACGCTGTTTCACCTGGAAGCAAAGCCACAGCTGTTTTGTTCAAAGCGATGGTTTCCGGAAAAACTTCTGGACCATAGACTTCAAACTCCCACATGGAATAGCCATACTGCGTAGCCCTTACTGTACCGTACATCCTTACGTATCGAGCGTCGGTCTGATTAAATGCAATTTTCTCCATTAAACCTTTGCCGGTGGTCGTGCTATACACATTGTTCCAAGTTTGCAGATCATTCGACACCTGAATTTGATAGCTTTTTGCGTAGGCAGCCTCCCAGTAAAGCCGAACTTCATTAATAGATTTAATAGTTCCCAAATCAACATAAATCCAGCCTGGATCGACGGCTCTTTTGGAACCGAACCGGGTCGACATATCTCCGTCGAAAGCCCAAGGCGCCGTATCCACCGTACTGTCATTAGAGGAAGCCACCGCTGGATGATTCAGGGCCAAATTCGTCTGCGGCCGAGGCTCTGGATTCTGCACTGGTTTAATGGTGATATCGCTATAATTATCCTTATTTGCGAAATTCATCTCATATAGGTTTGTTGCAGGCTGGGCTTTCCCCGGCATGTAGACATTTTCAAATGTGATTCCGCTTATCGGCGCATCGGGCATCCCTTTTATTTTGGCGACACCCTCCCCAGCATCGCGCACAGTAATATTTTTGACCTTAATTCCTGTGACCGGACCTACACCCGAATTGCTTCCATTTACCGTAAACAGCGTCATCCAGGCACTGTTATCTTCGTTGAAGCCGCTAATATCCTCGACATCCATATTCTCAAAGGTAACATTGCTCACAGCGCCAGCGCCATATTTGTGATGAATGGCAAACCCGACAGCCGCCTTGTACACGACACTATCTCGAAAGACAATATCATTCTGATCCTGCATAACCCCTTGACCGATTTTGAAGCCGTAGCACAATGTCCAAGAGATTGCATCTTCAAAAAGAACATTGCTTACAGGCTGTGGACTGCCGGGCCAAGGTACTTTGCCTGAGGCAATATCCGTCGTCTCCTTCCAAGCTTTCGTCGAGAACGGATCATCCAGCGCAATCCCGATCGCATTCCTCACTACGACATTCTGCGACTCGCACACATCGATGCCATCATTTTCCCCCATGCCCAAACTGTTAAAGAACTTCACATTCGTAAAACTAAGATCATGTGATCGAACAGGCGTAACCGCCCAAGACGCGGATTCTCTGATAGTAATCCCATCCATGATGAAATTGGATGTCGCGATGGGCACAACCAGATTGTTAATCATGCCTTTGGCATTGGTCGATTTATCGGCATATAGCGCAGCGCCATTCCCATCTATCGTGCCACGTCCATACAGCTTGATGTTCGTCGAGTCAAAAGCGGTAGAGATCCACCAGGTTGCCGGCCTGCCCATAGAATCCTTGAACCAGTGTTCCTTGTAATCGGCTGTTTTTCCCGTTCCTATGAACGCAGCCCCTGGCTGCATATACAGCGCGGTATTGCTTTTCAGCACGAGATTGCCAATATAGTATTGTCCCGCAGGAATGTACACGATTCCTTGAACGCCATTCCCTGCCTGGGTACCGTAGCTGCTAGCATCGTCAATGGCTTGCTGAATGGCTGCTGTTCTAGCTGCCACGCCTGTTTGGCCCCCGGTTGAGGCAACTAGATAAGGGGCTTGTCCTACATTGAAAATACCTGTCCCTGTAGCTGCAGGAACATCGGTTTCTGCCGGATCAGCCGCAATGACGAGGCGCGTCTTCCTGCTGTTCATCGTAACGATCAAATATTCGTCTTTCTGTGTAGTGAACGTCAGGGTTCGGCCCACTACGCTGTCCGGCTGAATCCCCAGTTTCATGGGGCTAATCGCGTAATCGTGAACTTTGTCCGTATTTAATATCGTAACCTCGAAGGTAACCGGCCCATTGGACATGGAAAAGTTCGCATAATCATAATCGTCAAAAGCTTTGACTACGGGAATATCCACTCCGTTCGCCTTCAGCGTGTAGTTAACGGAAGCTGCGTACTTCGCTGGTTGGATATAGGGAAATATCACCGCTTTGGGCCCTGCTGCCTCCACGCTTGCCGTCAGAGGATTAAACAGCAATCCTGCCGCAAAAACAACCGCCATGATCATACTGAACCATCGTTTCATTTTTACCATTTGTTAATGACCTCCCTTTATAGCTTCGCTGACTAGCACTAGGAATGTTAGCGCTTCCAACGATTCGTTCGATTCATTATATCAACTCGTTCCCTTGGTTATAATGCGGTAACATCCATTTCAAGGGCAGATATTTATTGATCATGACGGGGCACACAAAAAAGCTGCCGCATACGATCTCGAAAGATCGCAATGCAGCAGCCTGTGGATTAAGACTGTTGAGCTGGAGCTGAGGGTCCACCCGGCTTGACATGGTGTTGTTTCGGCCCCACATTATGTGGCGGCGCGCTCGGGCGTTCCCCGCCTTTGCGTTCGACGAAGCTTTTGAGCTCGTCGGTTAAGCTGTCTTTCAGCTTGGCTATCAGCTGATCTTCCGTTATCCCTTTGGCGGCAGCGATTTCGGCAATCGATTTCCCCGCTTTGCGCTCGCTGTTCAGCTCATCTTCGGTGATGCCCAGTATAGCTGCAAGCTTATGCGGATCTCCCCAGATGCCGCCAGGCATACTGCCCGGGTGAGGCCCCTGATTCGGTTTCCCCTTGAAATCCATCACCCTGGGTTTGGCTTCGATGGCTTTCTTCAAGCGTTCAGCCAGACCAGACTTAAGCTTATCGGCCTGTTCCTGCTTGATTTTACCTGCGCTTAGCGCATCGTCAATCTTCTTCGTCTCGGATGCAGTCAACTTGCTGAGGAGCTCATCTTCGGTTAAATTGGCTTTCTCTTTGGCAATCTCAACGAGTGTCTTTCCCAGCTTGATTTGTTCTTTCAAAACAGTCGGGTCAATACCGAGAATGGCCGCGTAATCTTGCGGTCCTTTGCCAAATTCGAAGCCGCCTTTTACGGATCCACGGCCTTCGAAGCCTTTATGATTGCGGTTTTGGAATGTATCTTTCTTAGGTGCAGATGTTGCCGTGCTCGTTTCATTAGCGAATACTTGATTATGCTGCAGCGCAAGGCCGCCGCCGACTAGCAAGCCTGCTGCGAGAGTACCGATCAGCATTTTTTTATGAAGCTGCTTCATCCAGGATTCCACCTTTTCATGAATTGGTCGTATTTTCTTCAGTATAGAGCCTAATTGTGAAGAAAATTAGAACGCTTTCCAAATTCATAAAAAGATATGGCTACCGCTTCGAACGTGCTATTAGAACGAAACAAAGAATCGCGCCAATTTCCATCACAGCGATGATAATGCCCAGCGGAACCGCGGTTTGGCTGCCCCAAATCCCAACGAGCGGAGCAATAATACCGCCTATAATGAAAGAAAGCAAGCCCAGCAAGGCTGCAGCACTGCCCGCGGTCTTCCCTTGGCTTTGGAGCGCCAGCGAAGATGTGGCTACAGAAACAGGACCGACACTTGCAACAATGAAGAAAAAGGCCGTCAAAATGACATATAGCCCCGCTCCCGCTAGGGTCGCAACGAGTAAGAGCAGACCGCCAAAGGCAGCCATAACAAGGCCGCTGGCAAGCAATCGCTCATCGCTCACTTTCCCTGCGAGTCTTCCCGTCACTTGTCCGGCAATAATGACGCCGATACCGTTCACGGCAAAGACGAGACTGAACATTTGCGGCGATACCCCAAAAATGTCCTGCAACACGAACGGCGAGCCTGAAATATAGGCAAACATGCCCGCAAACACGAGACCCTGCGTGAGCGCGTAGCCCATGAATAGACGATCTGTCAACAGTCCGCCAAATATGCGCAGGGTGTTAGGCAAGCCGCCTTTGGAACGGCGTTCAGGCAGATGTGTTTCTCTGAGCCCAAACACAACGGCCAACAACATCACGACACCAATCAAGCTCAGCACCAGGAAAACACCGCGCCATGATGTGAACTCAAGCAGTTGGCCCCCGAGAATGGGAGCAAGAATAGGAGCAGCCCCGTTCACCAGCATAAGCAGAGCAAAAAACTTCGTCAACTCCACCCCTTCGTACATATCGCGAACAATCGCTCTAGAAATAACGATGCCGGCAGCCCCTGCCATGCCCTGAATAAATCGCAAGCCTAGAAACATCCAGATGGACGGAGCAAACATACATAGAATAGAAGCAAGCGCATAAATGATAAGTCCCACGATTAGCGGCATTCGTCTCCCGCGCACATCACTGACCGAACCTGCGATCAGTTGGCCGATGGAGAGACCGATCATACAGGCCGTTAAACTCATCTGCGCCAGAGAGGTTGTCGTTTGCAAATCACCCGCGATGACAGGCAGCGCCGGCAAGTACATATCCAAGGAGAGCGGGCCAAAAGACGCCAGTGCCCCCAACACAAGTACGATCCATAGCCTGCGCGAGCGGCCTGAGGACAAGGTGGCTTGAGAAGCTATAGGATTAGACATTCACTATCACAAACTTTCTTTAGTCTTTCATTTTAAGCTAACATTGGCGGCTGAATTTGTCTAGAAGAAGTGTATTTTCCACGCTATGGCGCTTGGATCGGACTAATCAGTTTAAGGAGTTGTTTCACATCTTCTTGCCTAATTGGTTTGAGCGAACTTGTGATGACGGAAACGACATGGCTAATATTGATACTTGAGACTCCTTGGAAATAGGTGGATTCCAGTTGCGCTTCTACTTGAGCGGTGGTGGAATTATTGGTTAAAGGTACACTCACATATTCTACCGCTTCATAGTCTTCTCCCGAATTTGTCTGATAAGCGTAAACTAGAAGCTCAGTTGACCCACCAGAAACCGTTTCTTGAGAAACAGCTATGGCCATAGCTGCTGCTTTGGGAACCTTGCCAATTAGATGCTTGCCTGCGCTGCCTCCATTCGCATAGACGGCATAGCCAGAAACGGTTGATGAATTGGGGGGATTACTCCACGTTAGATACCCATGCCTAAGCTCATCAGAAGCATCCCAGTCTATGAAATTCGAATTCGCAGCCTTAACGGTTGGATACTTGACTGGAAGTGTATAGTAGACGGGCAGACTTTCTACTCCCTGTGAGGAGACGGCATAAACGGCTACTTTCTTAGCCCCGGTAGGAACGGCAATATCTTCTGGGAAATCCGTAAAGTTGATATTCCAGCGTTTAGGAAGTCTTATCGAACGAATCGGTTGAATTTTATTGCCTGCAGCATCTGCGAAATAAATAGCATGCCCTTTGATAGTCTCTGACGATGTCCCCACATCCCAGCCAAGACTTCCTCGAATTGTAGTCGGATGCGTATAGTTGAAATAACTGTTAAAGAAACTTGGTGTAGGCAAACTTGAAGAATAGGTAACCGAGGTCACCGAATCGGATAAACTATTGTCAAATACAATCACTTGCTTCGGAAAGCCTACCTCCTCTCCGGAAGGGTTAACAACAGCTTTGATGACGAGAATCGCCGCGTCTTCTGGTAAGGTGGGAATGGCTATTTGATAGGACTTATCCTCTCTTTTGGCAAAGGAACCTAGGTAATGTTCCTCTTCGGAATAGTCATCATTTTTGATCACATAAAAAACAGTATAGCCAGCAATGCCCGTTTCATCTGTGGCTCCAGACCATTTTAATAAACCATCTATTGCATCGCCATAAGGATTATTATCAATAAATTGAGCTGCAACGGGTTCAAAAAAAGGCTGCTTCCAGAGTTTCTTCGTTTGGTTGTCTACAAAGTTATTATTGTTTACAAGTTCAATGCCAATTCTGGTAGCACCAGCAGGGAGGGAGGTTGCAGGTATTGTGATGGAGTTATATAAATTATAGTTGACTGGAAGGTTTGACATAAAAGGAGAACCGATCATCTCATCTTGATCATTATAAAAGGCTACATTGGCGCTGGTTCCCGCCCCTGGATTGCCAACATAAAAAGTAACAAAGCCGTTAAATTCCGTTGGCGTCCAATAGCTGTTATCCGCATAAGTAAGATTCTGAATGAAAGCCGTATTCGAATTGATCATATGAACCATTTGCGCATAATTGCCACTAACTTGTACATCCGACAAAATAACGGGATCTTTGTTATTGGCACTAATCACCATATGATAGGAGCCGGGAAGAAGGCCTTCAATCTTCGCAACACCGCTATAATTCGCCCGAATGGTCACTGGAACCTGCAAATTCACTGAGCTAAGCACGACCTTCACATTGTTGGCGGGCAAATTATTCGCATCATAGACCGTTAAAGTGACCGATGCGCTTTCCATCACTTCAGCTTCTACCGGTTTATCCCCCATGGACAATGCGAACAGCAGCCAAAAGGTTACCAAAACCAGTGTTGAAACAACCCTCACACTGCTTATTTTCATGAATATGCACTCCTTATGCCTAGATCTGTTGTCATGCATATTCGACACAATGCGACATTCCCCTTTTTTTGAGTATATAAAAGCCCCAACTAGCCAGATATAGACGGCTTTGCTGCCCTTCGACTATTCACCTTCATCATTCCAGCAGCCCCAAGCAAAGCCGCGCCAGTAATCAGAAATACGAACTGGATGCTGATCCAGCCGCCCAGAAGGCCACCGATCATAGGTCCTGCCATCATGCCGAATTGGCTTGCGGTTTGGTTTAAGCTGATTGCCCTGCCACGGAACTCGTTGTCGGCATATTGGACAATTAGCGCATTCAAAGCCGGGTAAACAGCAGCGAAAAACAGGCCATAACTAAACCGCAATAAACCAAACGCGATCAAATTATGCGTACCGAGCTGCAGCAGATTGCCAATACCTCCACCGATTAATCCAATGTAGAGCGTCTTGTCATAGCCGATTCGCTGGCCAATGATTCCCCATCGCGATCCCATTATAACGGTAGCCACGCCTACGGCTGAGAAAATAATACCAGAGCTCAGCGAGGCTCCCTTGGCGCTGCCGCCAATCTCGATCACATATAGCGTCAACAGCGGCTCTAAAATCATCACCGACGTCGCCACTAACAGCGTCATGCTAAAAACCCGCATCAAACGCTTATTGCCTGCCGCTTGTTTCAAATCCTCCCAAACACTGGGCCGAGTCCCCTTAGGTTTCTCGTGAACTTCCTTCACCCAGATAACCGCAATTGCCGCGGATATGAGCATAACGCAGCCCGACACTACGAAACATTCTCGTGTCCCAACCCAGTGGCTCAGCACGCCGCCGACCAAAGGACCAAGTATGCCTCCGGTTGCTGTAGCCGTTGACATCACGCCCAAGGCGTAGCCTACCTGTTTATCCGGCGTATTCGTCCCCACCAAGGCAATAGCAGCAGGAATAAACCCTGCCATTAGCCCCTGCAGAATCCTAACAACAATAAACGTGTAAGGATCGTGCACAAAAAAAGTGATAAAGTATACAGCACTTAAGCTAAATCCAGAGCGGATTAACATCGGCTTCCTGCCATATTTATCTGCGAGTGAGCCCCAATACGGGGCGATTAAAGCGCTCGATAGAAAACCAACCGAGAAAGTGACCCCCGACCAAGCCTCCAACTCACTCTGAATGCCCAACTCCTCCTGCAAAAATAGCGGGATAAAAGGGATTGAAAGCGTGTAAGCCATCCCACAAAAAAAGACGCCGATCCATAAAATGAACAGATTACGTTTCCAGCGGAATTCCATGCTTTCACCACCTTCCGAATCAATTAGTTGCATATGCCACTAAATTTACCATTGCTTTCTGGAAACTGTCAAACATGGATCGATAGATTTTTTCTATGCAAACGGCCGATTAATAGCCTGTTGCTCCAAGCGAATGGAAACCTGAGCCCCCCCCTTACGAACCCAATAACCCTTCCTCCGCGCATCTCCACAAAAAAAAGCCCCCAACCACTCCATTCGGAGTTGGTTAGAGGCTCTGCCACTTTACTTCGTAACTTTAACCGTCAACTTGTCACTCGAGGTGACTCCGGCTGCATTGACCAGCTCGCTGCGGTACTCGTACACACCAACCGCTTTGCCAGTAATCTTCGTTACAGCACTTTGCGCACTTGGGGAAGCTGCGTTCAAGCTTTTCGTATCGACCAGAACACCGTTCTCGTACAACCGATACTCGGTTGCATTCGTGCCCCACCACATGTTCATGCTCACTTGGTAGTTGCCGTCTCCATCCCAATTATCTTGGGATAGCACCGGTTTGCCTGGGGATGCTTCTGCTATCGAAACGACAAGCGGACTGCTCGTTGTCGTCCCGAAGGAATTGATAAGTTCACTAGTATACGTATAAGTGCCATTAGCTTTACCCTTCACATCAACTTTAGCCACTTGCGCTGCCGGAGATGCGTCTGTCAAAGCTTGCGTACTGATAAGCACGCCATTTTCGTACAGTTTGAAAATAGAGCCGTTATTGCCCCACCACATATTCATGGTGATAGTATAGTTGCCATCCTTGATACCGGATTGACCGTTGTTATCGGATAATACTGGCTTGCCTGGCGCTCCTACCGACAACGGATTCGATACCGTAATGGTAACCGCATTCGTTTGTACCGTTTGACCATTCAACGTTACGGATGCTGTAATCTGCGCAGTACCATTGGCAACTGCACTAACTAAGCCATGCGTATCTACAGCAGCTACTGCCGAATTCGTTGTACTATACAGAACTACTGCATTGCTTAAATCAGCAGGTGTCCCATTGCTTAATGTACCTGTCAAATGGGTAGCTGTCGTTTCACTTGGTTTCAGGGATGTTTTGTCCGCTGAGAGAGCAGCTTGACTGAACGTCACACTCGTTCCAACGGTGAACGTTTGTGAGGCTTGCGCCACATTGCCGGCAGCGTCAACTACGCGATAGGCCACTGTGTGATTGCCAAGCGCCAAGCTTCCTGCCGGGATGGTTTGGCCGCTGAGAATCGCGCCGCCATCCAAAGTCAGAGTTTGTTCAGCTACGCCGGAAAGCGCATCTGAACCGGCCAAATCAAATCTCAAAGCAGCCGCATCAGTGACATTGCCCACTGCATGACCGGATTCTGTCAATACAGCCGTCGGTGCTGTTTTATCCAATTTGACTTGCAAGGATTGGGCTGTTTCTGCATTCCCTGCTGCATCCGTGGAGGCAAATCCAATCGTATTGACGCCTTCCGATTGAATCGCAAACGGGCTTGTATACGCAGATCTTGTCCCACTATTAATCGTATATGCCGTTGTGACTGTGCCAGCTTGATTATCCACTGCACTTAACGTTACCGTCACATCATCTTTGAACCATCCTTGGGCATTCGGTGCGCTGGATAAGGTTGCTGTAGTTACCGGTGCAGTCGTATCCGCTGCTGCCGTGAAATCACCCAATCCTCGTGGCTTCAGTTGATAGACGCCTTTGAAAATAGCCGCTACACCTTTGATGCTCACCGTTTGTCCCGCTTGATACGGGAACGTGGTTTGCGATAATCCAGTTCGTGTATCTACGCGAATATGGTTGCTCACTGCGCCATCCACCGCATCAAATTCAAAAGAACCTGCTGGCGTTGCGCTGATTATATTGCTGATAGTCACATGATCTAATTGGACTAACTGCCCCTGATTGTCAGCTCCAACCGCTGACACAACAGCTGGTACTGGCACTGCTCCCACACCGGTTTTCTCAATAGCAACCGGATCTGTCAACTCCAGCTCGGTATTATACAGAGCCGTTGGCGCTGTTACCTTCACCTTGTCGCCTAAGTGGAACCCGCTCAAGCTTTGGAACACATAAATACCGCCTGTGGCATCCTGCAAATAGAAAGCTTGTCCGCCAAAAGCTCCCGGTTCTGTCGTGACGACACCTTCCACCGTTACCACAGTGCCTGCTGTTTTCACGCGAGCATCCGAGATAGCAATTTTGGCCGGGATCGGATTCTGCTCTTCCGGTAAAGGCTCGGCAGGCACATTTCCGATGCTTACGCCTTCTGTTTTTAAGTTTGTGCCGTTTTGGCGCAGGCGCAGGTTCGCTGCTGCTGCTGTACCCGGCTTAATTCGAACGGTCAAATCCTTGTACGCATGCCCGTTGATATCCGAGGTCAAGCTGAAAGTCGAACTGTAGCCGTAGGCAGTCGGCCATGTGCCGTCCGCATTTTGCACCATCGCCACTTGCGCGCCTCCGGTTACCAGATAAATGCCTGCGCTGAAGCCCGATACGGTCGTTGCGGCAGGCAAGTTATCAATGACCACACGGACTTGGAAGTCCTGGGCATTAGGCAGTGTCGCTTGGTGCACGAAGCTGTATGCAGCGCTTGCGGTGGCCGTCGGTCCGCCATACGAGCCTGCTTTGAACGTGCTGCGATCATACCACTTGTAGCCTGCATTTGGTGCCGCCCAAGGCTCCGGCTGCGGCTCAGTCGAAGCTGCGGGAGCTTCAAACGGCAGCAAGGCTGTCGGTTGGTCGAGCTGCAAGCCGCTCACTTCAGTGAAGCTCGTGTAGCTTTCTTTCTTCGAAAGCCAGTTCACCATATTGACGAGCAATATACCGTCATTCACCTCTTTAAAACCATCATAGGTCGTTTTCTTCGCGCCTGTGTCTTCACGCAAATATTTCGGTGTAGCATCTTCAACCGGTGAGGAATCTCCAATGAAGGCAGCCTTCCCTGCGCCAGCTTTGGACACTGCTACATAGGGACCTTCTGCGATTCCGCCTCCATTATAAACACCTTGATCGACCGCATTCGCCCAAGCTGCATTTGTTTGCGGCAAGTATACGATCCCTTTGGCCTTGGTTGGATCAATGATTGCGAGCGTTGAGCCAGCATGCATCGCAACCTTGGAAACGCCCGTCGTTATGCCGAAGGCTTGTTCTGGTGCTACAATTTGATTCGCATCAATATCGCCTAGAGCGTTGTAGCGGAAACGCAAACCGAACTGTGTAGCGAGCCAATCCGAGCTGGCCACATCCTGCATAGCGGGTGAAGCGATCTCTTCCGGGCTCATGCCGCTAGCCGGGTTCGTCCATGCTCCGCGACGGTAGCCGTTGAATACTTCTGAACCGTCCCAACGGTTCTTATTGCGGTCTGCATTGTAATGATCTCCGATGAAGAAAATGCTTCCGCCGCCTTGTACATATTGGGCAAGTGCAGCTTGTTCACTTGTTTTGTAAGGGACATTCGATTCCGCAACGACGAATACATCATAGCCGCTTAAATCGCTTAATGTGAGTGGTGTTGTTTTACGAAGCTCTTTGACATAATAACCATCGTTCGCCAAAGCATTGGCAAAATCCGAAAAGGCCCCGTCAATGACCCAATCCGCTGCACCAGCGGTTTGTTCATGCGTGTTGTCGAACAGCACTTTCTTGCCGGCGTTTTGATTTACTACTTTTGCTTCAATGAAAGGAGCCGGATCACTGGGTCCTTCCGCCATTACAACCTGCAATGGACTTGTAATCAAAGCTTGGAACGGTAATGCTACGGACAAAGCGAGTACTGATTTAACTAATTTTGCTTTCCATCTTGGCAACCTACTCAATACGATTCCTCCTTAGCGTGGGCTGAGTCAAAAACTGAGATAAGACTTTAACGATAGACAAGCCGTGTGACGCCCTTTATTTTACCATGGTTCAAAAAGGAACAGTGAGTTTTTTTTGTAAAGATAAGGAAATTCGTGAAGAATGCCAATTGTTATGCGACCTTGGAAGGCATCCTCGAAAAAGTCTCCATCCGCGTCGAACCCGGTTCGGCCAGTTCGTCGACTGTGAAAAGCGACGCGACGTTTACGCGGTCTAGATTCTAATGCGAAAAGAGGCTGTCCCATAAGTCAATTTAATGACTTAAGGGCAGCCTCTTTCTTTCAATGATATTGCACTACATGGAAAAGCTACCGTTAATTTAGGTATTTTTGCATGAAAACCCGGTTTACATGGAAAATCTCCCGTTATTTCTGATAATTGCTCGCCGAATAGCGATTTCCCGCTAAATTAGCGGTAGATTTTCCAGTTAGATGACCGTGTAGAATTAGTAAAGCCAAAATAGCAGGAGAAATTCCTGTTAGCTTTCACTCCAAATCTAACCTTTTGAGTCAGCCTCTTTTACTTTGGGCGGGGCGTGGCCGAAATTATGATTTCATTGGATTTACTCCAATCAAATCTGGCTTAGCGGCCGCCTTGTCTTGGCGACAAGGAACGCGCGTCCCGATCACGCGGATCGTAGATCCGTTATTTGTGTCTAAACCGCCTCAATCCCCTTGCTCTTCTTCAGGCCTACCCTCAGCTAGGCTGAACGCCCTTCGACTGGCCGCGGAAGGCGTTGGGCACAAAGCCGGTATGGGCTTTGAACAGTTTGCCGAAGTAGTTTTTATTTTCGTAGCCGAGCATGTCGGAAATCTGCTCGACTGTTTTATCGGTGATTTCGAGCAGTTCTTTGGCTTTCTCCATTTTCATCCGGGTTACGTATTCGATGAAATTCTCGCCGGTTTCCTTCTTGAATAGGCGGCTGAGATAACTCGGATGCAGATGCAGGTGGGCAGCGGCATCCTCGAGGGAGACCTTCGTATGCAAGTTGTGATAGACGAAGCGCTGACACTCCAGAATTTCACGATTGTGAGATTCGCGGTACACTTGTCCGGCCCATTGAATGGCTTGTTGGAGGTAATCTTTCAGCCACAGCTCGAGCTCACGGATCGAGGACAATTCATGTACATCATGATGCAGCAGCTCCGATGAGAATGTAGACTGGTAATGCTGCAGCGACTTCAGCCGCATCCGCACGTCGAGGATCATTTTGAGCAGCCACTCCTTGACCTCCATCGGACGAAACCGGTGATACTGGATGAAATCAATCCATTTGGATACATGCACATCAATTAAATCCAGCCGTTCATCGAACACAACGCTCCGAAACTCATCCAAGGTTGCAGCGTACTGCGCCAGCAATAATCCCCCGTCGCCGAAGCCTTCTCTGATGCTTTCCAGGGACAGCACGGTGGATTCAGGTAAATAAAACCGCATCGTTTTGACTTCGGCCATTCGGATTAACTGATCTTTCAAAGAACGCGGGTCTTTGGCCGGTTTTCCCGTCAGGAAGGAGAAAGACATCTTCACATACTGCTGCAAGCAGCCTTGCAAGTGCCTTAATGTTTGTTCAACTTTCTGGCTATTGTTCACATGCAGATTGGCGTAGTGGGGGAACAGGATAATAATTTCGCCGGTATCATACGTGAAAAGAGCGGTATCCTTCTGATCGACCAACAGTTCCTCAACAATATTCTCGATCGTATATTCAAAAAGATCCTTGGATTGAAAGCGATGATCCGCTTCTTTCAAGCGGTTCACGTAGCCATATACGGGCAGCACCCCCTGCTGACCCAAATGAATGCCAAAACTATCCGCCTTAAGGCTCCACTCTTCAGAGTCAAACAGCGGCTCGTTCACCGTACTGCGGATAAAATGACGCTTGGACGAACTGCGGTTCAAAGCGACTTCCTTTTCGAGCTTTTGGCTCTTGGAAAGCTGCCCGATTTCGACGTCCAACTGATCTTTGAGTCTCTTGAGCATCTCGGAAATGTTGGTGACATTCATCGTTTCTTTCAGTACATATTCACTCACCGATAGTTTCACGGCTGCTTGCGCATAGTGAAAATCATCGTGGCAGGAAAGGATAACAGCCTTGACGTGGGGATGTGCTTCCCGTATGCCGCCAATGAGTTCCAGCCCATTGATATCAGGCATACCAATGTCACTAATCAGCACATCCAATTTGCCTCCCCGGCCGGCAGCAAGCGCATCTAATGGATTCTCATAGGCACCCGCCAGATGAAATCCAAGCTTTTTCCACTCAATTGCTGAACTTAGGAATTCAAGCACCGGTAAATCGTCGTCCACAATTATGACTTCGTACATGTTAGCCCTCCGTTCGCGCCTGTTGTGGGAAGCGCAGCATAATCTGCGTTCCTTGGCCTTGCTCGCTGATGATTTCATAATCGAATTGATGGCCATAAATCAACCGCAACCGTTCAAATACATTATGGAGACCGATGCCCGACAAGGCTGGGCTAGTCGCGTCTTCCACCTGCTGGATGGGACCCAAATAATTGCGCAGCGCAGCCAACCGCTCTGGCGGCATGCCAAGCCCCGAGTCTCTTACTTCGACCTGCAGCCTGCCATCCTCGCAAATTCGGGAAGCTATGGTGATTTCGCCCGATTTGCTTTTTAATCCATGGATATAAGCATTTTCAATAAGCGGCTGCAGCATGAATCGGGGGATTTCAATAAACAGCGTGTCGGAAGCAGCTGAAATCCGCAAGTTCACTCGATCCCCGTGCCGCGAGTTAAGCAGTTTGACATAGTGCTCGTTAATCTCGATCTCCTCATGCAGGGGAATATAAGCGTTATTCCGATTGATCGTCATTCGCAGAAGCGAGGATAACGAGCTGATCAGCTCCGCATTCTCGGAATCCCCTTTCATCATGATTTTCAAACGGATCGAATTGAGCACATTAAACAGGAAGTGTGGATTAATTTGCGCCTGCAGCATCGCGAGTTCCGCTTCCCGCTTCAACTCTTGCTCGTGGCGATTTTCAACAATCATATCCTCAATGCGGTCAATCATACGATCGAACACATAGCCCAGACGACCAACCTCATCGCCTCCGCTAATATTGGAGCGCTCCCCAAGCTGACCGGATTCGATCCGGACGACCGTTTGGACAAGCCGCGCAATCGGTTTGGTCAGAGCACGCACCATATAGAGCAGAATGACGGCAAATAAAAGTAAAAAGAAGATCTGAATGAAGAAATCCGTCTTGCGGAATGACTCAATTCTATGAGCCGCCGTCTTATAAGGGCTCATGCTCACAAGCCGCCAATCCGGCGTAACTTGATTGCTGAGCAGAATATAATCTTCCCCGGCAACCTTCACGAAAGAAGAACCATCCTCCGGAGGAAGCTGATTCTGATAAGCGAATTGCGTGCCGATCTTATCCGAGTCCTTATCGACGATGATGCGCCCATTTTGGTCAATGATGACCATGGATTCATTATTTTTATACTGATCAAACAACTGCTGGAGCGTGTTCATTTCCAATCCGACAACGACATACCCATAGGTGACGTCGTTCTTGCGAATCGGCTTGGCGGCTGCCAGCAAATAGGGCTGACTTGTCGTGCGGCTGTAATTGGGCTCAGCGCCAATCCACTTCACGTTATACCCGGAAATTTGCTCGACCGCGCTAAACCAATCTTTTTTCAGAAAGTCATTGGGATTAAAGGTAAAAGTTGAGTAAGAAGCCACATAATCATGATTGGGAAGCAGCAAGGTCACATTGAGATTGCCAAAAGTATCGATAACCGTGGTAATGCGCTTAATGATTGTTTGTTTATACTGCAGCACATCGCCTTGGTCCGTTTCGGCGTCCGCTCTGCCCAGTTCTCGAATCGAAGGCTGAAGCTCATCATCGAATTGAATGAAATTCATCACATAAATCATATTTTTTAATTGTCCGTTGACAATCTGGTTCACAATACGCATGGATTCGATGGAGTTATCCGTCACTTGCGACTTCACCGCATCCCGCGTCAAGAGATTGGAGACGTTCATGGAAACCAGCGATGGCAGAACGAGACAAATCAGAATCGTCAGTACCAATTTATTGCGAAGCGATAAGGTTCGAGTCCAATTCGGCACTGCTGCACACGCCTTTCTTTCGAATATAGCGGAATGAAAATAGGAAAAAGAGGAGCCTTAGGCCTCCTCTTTTCAGTATACCAATAATCGTTAACGATTACTTCGCATTGCTTTTACGGATATCTTCCAATTTGGTTTTCGCTGTCGTAATCGTTTTTTCCAAATCCTGCTTGCCTGTTAAGAACAGCTCCACTTGCGTTAAATAGTCTTTCTCTTGTTGAAGCGCGTAAGTTGGAGGCACAACCAGTTTCGTTGCTTTGTTCACTTTCAGTGTAGCCAGCAAGGAATCTTTATCAATCATAGCCACTTGATCTGGTTTGCCGCTTTTCAAGATCGCCTCTACGTTCTTGTTGATATCGGCTTTTTTCCAACCGGAGAAGAACAGACCTTGTGTTTGGATACCTTCTGTTGTGTACCATTTCACGAAATCATAAGCCGCTTGTTTGTTCTTGGAATTCGCAGCAACGCCCATGAAGTCAGCGCCAACTTCGGTTAACCCGTTTGTATCTTTGGCATCATATTTCGGATATGGCGCAAAGACGGTTTTGAACTTCGCGTTCAAAGCCAGCTCTCCAACCATCCAGTTGCCTGTTGCAAGCATCGCTGTTTTGCCACTGTAGAAGACGTCACGATATGCCATCTTTTGCGAAACAACTTCAAAGTAAGGAACGGATGTTTTGTCGACATTCTCCAATTTGTTGCGCAGATCCAAGGAGAAGCGCACTTTCGGATTGTCGATATTTTGCGTGCCATCGGATTTCACGAGATACGGGTTATCCATATCGTTGTTCAAAGCCAAGAGGGCGTAATCCTTCCAGTTATGGAAGTAGGAACCGTACGATTTGGCGGCGCCTTCACCCTTCGTCAACTTTTTAGCATATTCCGCATAGTCATTCCATGTCCAGTCCGTTGGCACCGGAAGCTTCGCTTCGTCCAATTTGTCCTTGTTCAGTAGAACGAACCATTCGATCATTTTACCTGGCAGCGCATAGTATTTCCCGTTTACAACCGGATCAATTTTATATTCATCTTTGACGACAATGTTATCTTTCTTCAAATACTCATCGAGCGGTTCCAAAATACCTGCGCCAACACGTTGAGCGAAATCGGATGCGCTGGAGTACATAACAACGTCCATTTGCTCGCCGGAAGCCGCCAACAAATCAAGCTTTTTCATGCCTTCTTGTGAATCGCCTTTTTCGGACATTCCTTCATATACAACTTTCACGTTCGGGTGTGTTTTATTGTAAGCTTCAACGGTAGCATTCCAGTTCCCTTGTGCTTCGGTGTACCAAGCTTGTACTTTAATTGTAACTGGTGCTTTATTAGGAGCTGCACTTGCTGCCGCGGTAGCTGTCCCGGCACCTTTATCTGTTGCAGCTGGCGTTTCTGACTTGCCGCAGCCTGCAAGCGCTGTACTGATGGCCAAGATACCACTTAGAACTAATAAACTCTTTTTCATAGGATCCCCTCCAAAGTTGTTATCGTTTTTATGAAAACCTTTACATCACGATCGTAACAAACCTGTATCCCGCAAACGAGGCACTATTTTGACCTCATCTGCACATTTTTTGACATCCTGCTGCAAGAAGTCAGAATCAACCTTTGACCCCGCCCATCGAAATACCTTCGATAACTTGCTTTTGACCAATGATGAAAATAATAAGCAAAGGAACGATAGCAGATACAGAAGCAGCCATAATGAGAGAGTAGAAATCACCGTTCAAATCTGCAAAAGAGCGAATCCCCAGCGGGAGTGTGAATAAATCCTTGGATCTTAAGAAGATCAGCGGATTCTGGTAATCGTTCCACGTCCAGATAAAACGTAGAATCGCATAAGTCGCAATCGCCGGACGAACAAGCGGTGTACAGATGGAGAAGAAAATTCTAATATGTCCAGCTCCATCTATTCTCGCTGATTCAATGAACTCTTCATGAATCCCCATATAGAATTGGCGCAGCATGAACGTTCCTAATACACTGAAAGATCCTAATAAAATTAAGCCAAAATGACTATCATACAGGCCGATCCAGCGAAACAGCAGGAATTGGGGAACAAGAATCGCTTGGCTCGGAATCATATAGATGGCAAGAACAACAATGAAGAGCACGTGACGGCCACGGAATTTGATTTTCGAAAACGCATAAGCCGCCATCGAGGAAAGAAGTACGGATAAAACCGTAGTTCCAACCGTAACTTTAATGGAATTCCAATAAAATAAAGCAAACTTCGTCTCTGTCCATACTTTGGTATAATTCTCAATCACATTCCAATGCTTAGGTATCCACTGAATCGGATATATAAACACATCGGCTTCCGGTTTCATAGAGGCTGAAAGCATCCACAGGAAGGGTGACATGAACAATATGCCAAGTAGGCACATTAGTATGGTTATAATTGTTTTTTTGGCAGCATGATTCTTATTCATCCGGTATTCCTCCTTACTTCTTAATAATTAACCCATCTCCGTTGTCCGATCCATTGCAGCAAGGTAACTAGCAGAACAAAAATCAACAGAACAACAGCCATCGCAGAAGCATAACCCGATTGAAGATTAACAAAAGCTGTCTCATATAGTCGGTAAACGACGACCGTCGTAGAATTCGCTGGCCCACCGCCGGTTAGTACCGAAATCACGTCGAATACTTTGAAAGTTCCAATGATGCCGGTAACAAGCAAGAAGAACGTTGTTGGCGAAAGCAATGGCACGGTGATACTGTAAAATTGCTTCCATTTTGAAGCGCCGTCAATATCAGCGGCCTCGTAGAGATCGTTCGGAATGGACTGAAGTCCAGCCATGAAAATAATCATGTTATAGCCAATTTGCACCCATACCATGAGTCCCATGACACAGTATAAGGCAAAGTCCGGATCAGCCAGCCATTTCGGCGGGTTGTCCATCCCCCAGGACATCAGGATTTGGTTAATCGGCCCATAGGTTGGGTGAAATAATACTTGAAATACAATCGCTACAGCAACAATGCTTGAGATATACGGTATGAAAAAAACAACCTTCAATAAATCTTTAAGATGAATCTTCTTGTCAATAATGACAGCCAAAGCGACTGAAATCGCCAGCGTCACGGGCACAACAACCATTAAAATCAGATTATTTTTTAAGGATAAGAGAAATACTGAATCATGGATAAGCTTGATAAAATTATCTAAACCCAGAAATTTCGTTTTCGAAAATCCGGCAACAAAATTCCAATCCGTAAAGCTGAGAAAAAAGGAAGCTATGATTGGAAACAGTGTGAATATAACCAAGCCCAGCACCATCGGACTGACGAAGGCGTAACCCATCAAATCCTCGCGTATTTGTCGCATCGAACTTTTCCGCTTCACTTTTACGGATGAAAGGGTGCCCGATTCTGTATGTGTTTTCGTAGCCATGAAATTCACCCCATGTCGTGTTTTCTCTAGTCTACCGTTGTACGCTAGTAATCGTAAGTCACAGAATTGACTCGTTTGAGTAATATTTTAACCTTGAGAAAGCAAAATATCCGACAGGTCCCTTGGACCAGCCGGATACTAGAGTTATTTATTCGCTTCGTGCACTTTCAGCAGCTTGCCTTTAATCGTCGTATTTCGCATGATTTTGAGCACCAATGGCCCTTTGCCATTCAAAATATCCACATACGAAACGTTGTCTTGAATCGTAATGATCCCGATATCCTCTGCCGATACGCCTTCGATTTTGGCAAGTGTGCCTACAAAGTCCACCGCTCTGATTTTCTTCTTTTTGCCGCCGTTAAAATAAAGCTTCATAATTCCTTTATTCAAATGATCGCTGCGATCCCTTTTGATCACAGGCGTAGCCTGCATCTTCCGATCAAAAGCGGCTTGTCCCTGTTCCACCGCCGCCGCGGATGGCGTATCTCTGCGCGGGATCTCGAAACCCAGATAGCCTTCGATCTCGGCTAGAAATTTATCTTCATTCGGCGTGACGAAGGTGATCGCTTTGCCGGTTTTGCCTGCTCGTCCGGTTCTACCGATCCGGTGAACGTAGCTTTCTTTTTCAAGCGGAATATCATAGTTGATGACATGGGTGATGTCTTCTACATCAATCCCCCGCGCCGCGACATCCGTGGCCACCAGGAAACGGAACTCGCCTCGTTTGAATGCATTCATCACAAGGAAACGATCATCCTGCATCATGCCGCCATGAATTTTATCACACGGATAGTCCAGTTGATCCAGCTGGCGGAATAAGTAGTCCACATGCTCCTGTGTCCGGCAGAAAATGATGCAATTGTCCGGATTCTCCACCACGAAGACATCCTTCAGCACATTAAATTTATCGCTCTCGCGTACGGTCAGCAGCGTATGTTCAATCTGAACCTTGGCTGCTTCTGGCGTTTGAATCTCAATATCGATCGGATTCTTCATATATTGATGGCACAGATTCTCTACATCCACTGGCAGTGTCGCCGAAAACAGCATCGTCATACGGTCTGTCGGCAGCTCATCAATAATCGCACCCACCTGCTCAATGAAGCCCATCCGCAGCATTTCATCCGCCTCATCAATAACCAGATATTTCAGCCGCTCCAGATCAAGCGTTCCTTTCTGAATATGATCAAGTACGCGCCCCGGTGTGCCCACGACCACATGACACTTCTGATGCAGTTCCAGCTTCTGCTTGGCAAAAGGCTGCTTCCCGTACAAAGCTACCGCCTTAATCCGCTTAAACCGTCCGATATTCGTGATATCCTGCTTCACCTGATCGGCCAGCTCTCTCGTCGGTGTCAGAATCAGCGCCTGCGGCCTGTTCTCCTCCCATTCCACCAACTCACAAATCGGAATGCCGAACGCCGCCGTCTTCCCGCTCCCCGTTCTCGACTTCACGGTAAGATCCTTCTCCTGAAGCGCGATCGGGATCACTTCGTTCTGCACATCCGTTGCCTTCTCGTACCCCAAACTATGAAGCGCCCGGACAATATCCTCACTTAACTTATAATCCGTAAACTGCCTTGTACTCACTGCAAAACTCCCCTTCTACTTGCCGTTCCTTCTATATTACTACATGTTGGCCTGCAGGCAAATGACGGCTGCCGCTCCCGCCCAACTAATCAGCTACTTTTCCTTGCAGCTACTCTCTGCGTTCTCCCAACCATCTTTCTAGCTCCACCACCAGTAGCAAGTCCACTCCAGAGGGAACATCGTTCCTCTATTTTGGCAAAAAACACGCTAAATGGACCTCAAACGGAACTTTGTTCCTCTATTTCGCTGTTTCGCCCCCGAAACGGGCGGATTCGCGCGAGATAGCGGATTGTAGTTCCGCATGGATGCGCACATCGGCCGATTTACCACATATAGCGGATCGTAGTTCCTTTAACTACCGACGGCTGCCGCTCCCGCCAAACTAATCAGCTACTTTTCCTTGCAGCTACTCTCCGTATTCTCCCAACCATCTATCTAACTCCACCACCAGTAGCAAATCCACTCCAGAGGGAACGTCGTTCCTCTATTTTGGCAAAAACCACGCTAAATGGACCTCAAACGGAACTCTGTTCCTCTATTTCGCTGTTTCGCCCCCGAAACGGGCGGATTCGCGCGAGATAGCGGATCGTAGTTCCGCATGGATACGCACATCGGCCGATAGCCACATTTAGCGGATCGTAGTTCCTTTAACTACCGACGGCTGCCGCTCCCGCCCAACTAATCAGCTACTTTTCCTTGCAGCTACTCTCCGTGTTCTCCCAACCATCTATCTAACTCCACCACCAGTAGCGCTTTCTATCCCCACAGGATCGTAGATCCGAGGCAGCATCCGAATCATTTTATCCCCAGAGAAATCACAGATATCTCTTGATCTGCTGATAAATTATAACATTGATTCAAATTATAATTGATGCTCAACCCCCGTATTTCTCTCTTTATGTTTTTACATATAATGCTTTCTTTCTCTTGTGTGGCATACATATCCCAAGAATTATCTTGGATTAGCTTAATTTCCTGTCTCGTTGCGACAAGTTCTACAGGCACGAACCCACCTTCGATGGTAGTATGAATGATGAAGAGCTGGTCACCTTTCTGACTATAAAATCTATCTATAAACTTTTCCATCCTGATAACTCTCATATATTTGTCATCCGGTATTACATGTCCATTGGATAGGGTTGAGTAAGTGTAACCAAGAACGACAAGTAAGATAAGAAACACACTTAATCTAAGCAAATTCCGTCTTATCCAGGTTTTCATCGTTTTCACGGTTTCCTCTTCTTTGAATCTGAGTCTCCTTTTTGCACGCTTCTTCCAATATCCGCAATAGCCATGACATATGGCTTGTTAGAAATAGTGGCACGCTCCTCTCCCTTACGGTTTGGCATTCAGACAACTCGCTATTCGCACTTTCGTTTCTTCCAATCGACCGCTATGGTTTGCAGCGCCAGTCGGCTCCACCCATGCAAAGCCATCCGTTTCATATCGCGGAAACACATGCATATGGTAGTGACCAAGATCATTAAATTTCCCACCGTTTTGGAGAATGGTGATCCCATCTGGCTGAAAGACTTCCTTTAAGACCTTTGACAATAATGCCGATACCGACATTACAGACATAGCCGTATGTTCATCCAACTCGTCCAAGTCGTGAAAATGCTTCTTGGGAAGGATGAGAAGATGCCCCTCATTTAGCGGAGCTATATCCAACAAACAAGCCAAATCATCATTTTCATAAACCATGTGTGCTGCCTCATGACCATTCGCTAATTTACATCCTAAACAATCCCCGCTCACAGCGCTCCCCCTCCCAAAATCAAAACTTGCCAGCATTCTCAAAGCGATGTATCCCAAAATCCGCTAAGCTCGAATTCAAAATAGCTTCCCGCAAAGGATGCAGGCTCGGTGTGAAACGAATCTCTACATCTAATGCGATGATTCTCTCTATTAAGTTCGTAAGTGGATCCATCCGTATGGGGTCAACTGCTTTTTCAGAAATATAATAACCTGCCGTTTCATCAAATATAGCGAAGCTGTCCCCCGGAAGCGTATAGCGGTAGATGGTTGCGTCACGAATCGCTTGGTACCAATGTGCTTCAACCGTCATGATGATTTCCGCGGGGCTTGCGCCAAAAAATCGAGCGTGATCTGCTTCACTTAATCCTTCGGACCTGCGATACACAATTCTTGGGCAGTCTCTGGGCACATAGAAGGTAAATTCATGCTCTTGATCAATGGCCCAAACCACCGGAGGCATATCTGTTCGATTGGATTTCACTCTTGGCTCAAAATGTATAATCGTAGAATCCTCGCTAAAATGAAATAATTCCATGGGATGCCTCCACAATAAACTAATCTTCATAATATTAAAAAAAGTGCTCTTCACCTTCGTGAATGCACCTCTGGATGTCATAATAGCAATGGACTGATTCGCTCTAATAAGTACTTAGCCGTAAATTGGTCCGTGACCAGCACGTTCGCATATTTGCCTTGAAGGGCACCATAGATGCCGTCTACTTTCTTAGCACCACCGGCGACCAGAATGGATTGTTCTTTCCATTTTAATTCTTCCAATTCGATGCCAATTGTTCTCTGATTCAACTCTTCCGCGCAAATATTTCCGTTTATATCAATATAACGAGAACAAATATCTCCCGCACCTTTTTCATGAATGACTTTCAAATCGGATTCGGTAAAATAATTAGCTTTAATCAGTACGGAATCTTCCGTTGGCGCCCCTACCGTTACAATAGCAATGTTGGACTGTTTGCCCAAATTAAGAATGTTGCGAATATGGCGATCCGCTTCGATCGCTTGCTTCACGACGGAATGATCGACAATCGCCGGAAGCGGTATGAAATAAGGCGAGGTATGGAAGGCTTTGCCGAACAAACTGACGATTTCATGGGCATACGTATTCGTTTCCGAGTGGCTGACGCCACCGTTTAACTGGACAACCTTAACGTCCTTCAGATGTTTGTCTTTCAGATTAAGCGCGACTTCATAGAGCGTCGTTCCCCACGTTGTGGCAATAATATCGCCATCCTTGACCGTTTCATATAAATATTGTGCAGTACCTTCACCCAAGTACTTTTTGACAATCGCATCCTGATATTGCGGAACAGATACGACGACCGCTTTCTTTAGCTGAAATTTCTTTTCAATTTCCCTTGCTAAATGCTCGTTGTTCTCCCTGGGATCGTTAATCTTAATTTGGACATACCCCTCGTCTTTCGCTTGCTGCAAAAAACGGGAAACTGTCGGTCGGGAGATTCCGAACGTTTGGGCAATCTCCTGCTGGCTGTAATCCAACTGATAATACATTTTGGCAGCATCAATCATTCTCGCTAATTTATCATCGGTGCGTTCCTCAGACACTTGCAACCCACACTTTCGTCTCTCGCATTAAAGTATGAGCAAACAAATTGCACATAATTTCAGCTAATTATATCCATATATGTCCAATATGACAACTTCATTTTATCGTAAAAGTGCCTGTCGCCTTATGGTCGCCAACCGTGTACGTATACGTGCCAGGCTGCGGATTGTTCAGCAGAAATACATTGTCGCCTTTCTTTAATACGGCATCGATATGCAAGTCCGTCGACTTCAACTTTAAACCTTCATCGCTTAACGCGGATACGACAAAGACGGCTTTAATCATGGTCGCTTTTTTAAAATTGACATTCTTCGGGTTAAAGCCCCCTGCATTCAACTCAATTCTGACGGTTTGCAGATCGTTCGATTCCTCATAGACGGCTTCCTGTGTCTCTTTTTGTCCAATGTGACCAACAACGATTTGATCTTTCTGGACAAACAAGGCAATAGCCGCTCCCGCCACGATAAAAGAAAGGCACAGAGTCCCAATCCTTACTGAAAATAGGCTCGGTTTAGTGTTTTTTGTTTTAGGGGAAAGACCCGCCTGCCACTCCATCCCTTTTAAGAGTAAAAACAGCAGGATCATCACGATGACATCCGTAACAAACATCACTTTGCCGGATAAATAGAAGGTCATGCCACAGCGAACACCCACGATAGCTCCAAGTATCCCCGTCAGCACAGTGTTCCATATCGCGTAAACGCCCCATAATCTACCCGCCATATAACCTAAAACCAACATCAGGAAGATGGATAAGCTTAGGGATAAATAAACCTGGTAGGCAAACATTTGAATGCTCAGCATCCCTACCGACAAGCCAGCAATAGCTGCGAGCAGAGTGATGATCGTCTTGCCAGCCAACTTGGATAGAGCAGCATTCCATTTATAAAGATTTGTAAGGAAATAACTTAGACCTAAACCGATAAGAACCAAACTGCCAATACTGAGCGCCATACAGGGCACCTCCATAGAAGACTAGAAATTCACTTACAATTCAGAGGCAAAATTCCAATCCGGATACACGTAAGGAACTGCATTAGCCACTGCCGGTTCAATTTGCTCAATGTTAATCTTCATTACTTTCTGCCCATGATATTCTGTGTGATCAATCGTTCCTGTAATGGTTAGCCACGTATCGTTCGGATACTGGCCCGCATCCGGTGTCTCCGTAATGATCCCATAAGGGGAGATGTCCGCTATACAATGCGTCATCGCCATACGTCCAATAATAAATTGGGAGGCAGGAAGTCCTTCTTCGCGATAAACAAAACCTGTAATTTTGATACTCTTCCCTTGAAAGTTATCCACAAAGGTATTGATTGCTTGCAGCTTTTCGATAAACCATTGATCTTTCATTTCAATCATTTCCTGATTGTACAAGCGCATGCCCAGTTTTGCGTAATCGCGATTGTACACGTTCGTTTTGAACATATTTTGTACAGCCGGATCTACACCGCCCTTCATGCTGACCAATTCAACAGGGCCGTCTTTCCCTTTGGCCGAAATGCCGCTAACATTCATCCCTTTGCCTTGAGCCATTGAACCGGCTAGAGCTGTGTTCGGCAAGATCGTTGCCAAAATAAGCGGAAAAATAAATAGGCTGTAAATCCCTACATGCAACCAAGAAGAGCGCGAAGGCTCATGAGAATGACTATGGGAATGACTATGGGAATGATCATGCCCGCAATCGCAGACAACGACATTTTTCTTAAGAGACAGTAAAGCGACATAGATTTGAAACGCAGTCATGATCACTAAGCCGCACACTGCGATGTCGACATAGAGCATTAAGTGCGGCGCGATATACAGCAGCATGTCCCCTGTAAGGAGCAGCTTCAGCAAGACTCCTGCAAACCCTGCAAGAATGCCGGACTTGATAAAATGATGGAGGGCTTTTATGTTCCATTTTTTCGGCATAGGTCTTCCCTCATTTCAGTACTGTAAATTCTAGAATGATAGAGCCTGCATAGACGAATACAAAAACTAACAGACTTAATAGAACAACAAATTTTGTTTTAAATACGGCCAGCATCATGAGAAGACCTTTGAGATTCAGCATCGGCCCAAAGACCAAAAAGGCAATCAACGATCCTTTGGAGAAGGTAGTCATGAACGATTGAGCGACAAAGGCATCCGAGGTTGAGCATAATGACAGGAGAAAGCCGAGACCCATCATCATGAAGTTGGAGCTCCATGCGCCTTGTCCAAGTGATACCAAGCTTTCTTGGCTGATGAAAGTTATCAAGACGGCAACCAGACACGCGCCGAACAATAAATATTTGCCCATTTCAAAAAATTCTTCAATTGCATGACCCATGACACTTACAACTTTATTGCTTGCATGTGTATGAGAATGATCCTCTTCGTGATCATGACTGTGCAGATCGCTTGCTGTTTGACGCAGCGGGTTGCCTTTTGCAAACCGATATACGATCAGCCCGATGAGCAGGGCACATAGGAACGCCAGTCCCATACGTGAAAAGGCCATTTCCGGCCGATTGCGGAAAGCTGTCCAAGTGGACCAGAACACAACCGGATTCAAGATAGGACCGACAAGAATAAACGTTGTCGCCACATGAACGGGCATACCTTTGCGAATCAGCTTGCGGATCGCTGGTACCATGCCGCATTCGCAAATGGGAAAGATGATACCAAGTACGCTGGCCGTTAGAATGCCCAGCACAGGATGGCGAGGAATCATTTTGCGGATCATTTGCTCCGATACATACACCTGCAAAAGCGCGGATACAAACACGCCTATCAAAATAAACGGCATCGCCTCGATGATCATGGAAATGAACACCGTCTTGAACACTTGGAGCTTGGGACTGCTTAGGACAGACCCAGGCGATTCATACGTAAACACATCGAGAGAAACGATGCCTAGAAGAAACAGTAGAGCAAATAGGTTAGCATTGGACTTGTTTGTTTTTTTCGTTACTGCCATTTGCTGCAACAGGACCCTCTCCTAACGTAATGGTACAACTTGGATAATGTTACGTTTCGAACACTCTTTCGACCAGCCAGATCCCGCCTAGCAACAAAGCCAGCGCAGATCCGGAAATCACAATCTTCCTCGCATATTTGACCCGGTGCATCATGTACAAAAGCGGAATGAAGATAGCCACGATGATCAGCTGCACGGTTTCGATCCCTAGGTTAAAGCTGATTAAATCCGTAGCCAGCTCGGTCTTAGGAATGTTCATCCCTTTCAAAATATCAGCAAAGCCCATACCATGAATCAAGCCAAATAAAAACGTGAGCAGCCAGCGATAACTAACGGATTTGCGTACCATATTATCAATGGCCACATAGCAAATGCTTAGCGCAATAAGCGGCTCCACGATAGAAGGAGGAACTGCGATAATATTTAGGACAGTAAGGGTTAACGTAAGACTGTGAGCGATTGTAAAAGCCGTAATCATAGTGGCGTACTGCTTGTAAGTTTGTCTGGCGATAAGCAATGAAAATAAGAACAGCAAATGGTCATAACCGCCAAGAATATGATGGATGCCCAGCATAAAAAAGGAGTACCAGCCGGATATCGCGTCCGTTTCCACTTCGCTATCGACCGATTTCCCTGCGTCTGTGGCCGAAGCTTTCTGAGAATCAGCAGCTGGCATGCTTTGTAGATCCGGCGGCAATTTGGCAAAATCCGCATCCGTCAACTGCATCGCCCAGCTGCGGTTCTCTGCCGACAAGGCCGCTGTGCTGCTCTGCGTCCCGTAATGAATCGTCAATAAATTAACATAATTCGTTTTCGTATCATTTTGATACAGGGTATCCTTCAATGAAATGTTCTGTGACGCGAGTACTGGCGGATAGATCGCAGTTAGCAGCACTTTGGAGGCATCGCCTTCCCGATCAAGTACAATGCTTTGAATTTGCTGCATAGCCTGAATTTGACCACCGATTTTCAGCGTTAATTGAGGTTTAATGACATCTGCAAATTTATCGCGAATTCCCTCAAACTCCGCTTGGTCCAGCATCTTGTTGTTATCTGTATCCCCACCGGCCAATTCGATAACAGAGAGCTCATCGATGGCAAACGTTAAGCGGGTTTGTGATTGGGTTAGATCGAACGTAGCATAACTTGCACTATACGCATGGGCATAAGCCGCTTGCTTGAATGGCAGGACTAAAAGCAAAGCTAAGGCGATCAAACACACCGCCAACCGGCCTTTAGACACTAATTGCCTATACATGAAAATCCCCCATTTTAGTTAAAATAATGTAGAGAAAAGGAAGAGGGATGCCATCCTCTCGGAATGGTCCCTCTCTCCCTTTCGGTAAAATGATTTATTTATTGCCAAGTAAGTTATAAATGATTTGTGCCGCTTCTGCGCGGGAAGTCATGCCCGAAGGATCAAATTGCCCTTGCGCCCTTCCTTGAATGAGGCCCAGTTTAGCAGCCTTCTGCACGTGCTCTTGGGCCCATGAAGAAACGAGATTCATATCGTCAAATCTGGTATCCTTTTGAACCTGAGCCTTCGTACCGCCAAACTTCTCGTAGGCTCTCATCGTCATCGTAATCATTTCCTCACGCGTGATGAGACCATTAGGATCGAATTGGGTGGCACTTTTGCCCGTAACAATGCCTGCTTGATTAGCACTTGCTACAGCTTTCGCATACCAAGCCGTTGCAGGCACATCGGAGAAGACCGCTTGTGTGCTCTCGTCACTCCATTTCATTACGTTCTGGAGCATCGTTGTAAACTCAGCACGCGTGATTGAGCGAGAAGGTTCAAACGTTGACTCTCCAGTTCCGCTTAGCATCTGCTTAGCCGTAAGCTCCGAAATCACATTGAATGCCCAGTGACTCGCAGGCACATCTTTGAATGTTTTCTTCACTTCCAGCACGGCATATTTACTAAAATGGCTGATGGCTGCTGTGATCTCGCCATCTTTGTAGTCGCCGCCAATATACGTCAATTCTCCAGAATCAGAGATATAGAATATACCTGCCAGCTTTTCATTCATACTAGCATCTACCTTCAAACGAATCACGATTGGTTGATCGAACTTCGATAGCTGCTCCACTTTGCCGTTTGCCGAGGTGATCGACAGACTGAATTCATACACCTCGCCTGCCAGCTTAATTGTCGCAGATGACGTACGCTCGCTTTGAGCAATAATCGTCTTGGCCTCCGCCGAGTTGATTGGGCTCAATTTCAACGAAATCGCGCTATCCTTAAGATCTTCCGAAGTAAGCTTGCTCTCCAGCTGTTTCAGAATACTAGCCGGCACTTCCACCACCAGCTTGTCTGACTTAATCACCAGATTTCCGCTGCCAAGCAGTTCAGAGGCATGGGATGGCAATTTCACTTCTGTCGTATCGGATTTAACTGCTATCGTTGTTTTTCCACTTTCTTGCGATTTAAGCTGTTCCGCAGAAATGACTACTTTCCCTGGCTGTTCCTCAGGGGTTGTTGTTGGCGTAGATGAACTAGAAGTACCGCTGTTGCCGCTTCCGCCACTACCACCACTACCGCCGCTTCCTTCGTTCTTACTGCTAACCGTCACAACCGTCGCAGCCTCGAATGATCCATCCTCCGTTTGCACGGTGATCGTCGCTGTTCCTGCGCTTACCGCAGTCACAACTCCGTCCACTACGGTGGCAACTTTGCTATCGCTTGTGCTCCACTTCACAGCTTTGTTCGCCGCATCCGTTGGCGCTACTGCTGCCATCAACGTTTCTTGCGCTCCCACTGTTAAGCCTATTGCTGCTTTGTCTAGCGTTACTCCGGTTACTTTCACTGGCATGGACGTTACTTTTTTCAGTTCCTTCGTATCCCGTACCCGGATCCGGTCACCTTGTGAATACTTGCCCGAAAGACCAACGGCCTCTAGGGTTTCACCCACTTGCAGCTGAGGAATCGGTCCGCTTTGATTAATAATGTATCCATCCACGAATACCATAACTTCGCCAGAACCATCGTTAACTACATACGTTGTAGTGTCTGGTCTTGCAACGACTTTACCCGTTACCTTGACCAATTGGCCTTGGTAAGCATCCGAGATGGAATCCTTCGTACTCACACCTTTAGGCACAAGCGGAGTACCTGAACTAACCTTCACAATACTGTTATCAAATTTATCAAATTCGAGCTCTGTATTATTTTCAAAAATTTTGATGTGTCCATATACACGAACGACATCACCTAATTGAAGAGTGCCAACTGGTACTTCATTGAACGCCATAATACCGCCGGTTTCATCTTGTACATAAGCTGAATCGAAGAAGTTCCCTGCTGCTGTCGTTACCTTGCCTTGGACCAGAACGGTTGTACCTTCGGCTAAATTACGTGCGTCACCGATTGGCGTTACTTTGAGTTCCAAGTGTGATAACCAGTTCATCACATTCAGGGCAAACGGATCATTTCCTTTGGCGTTAAATGTTTGATCCATTTGTTTATCGTTGAAAATGTTCATGCCGGAAACGATTATTCTGCCCTTGCCGACAATTTCAGATGCAACGAGTGGAATCGCTGATCCCCCTGTCACATCAGTTAAAGCTGGACCCGCTTTTCCATTAGGTGTGCGGGGATTATAAGCGACCCCATCTGCTTTGATTTGAGCCGCATCTTGGAAAGTGGTTTCATTCCCACGAACCAGAATCGTCAAAGCATCCGTATCGGTCAAGGCAACTTTATTGCCGTTCCCATCATTTCTCGCCACACTGGACCCACTATAGTATTCAATTGTAGGAACAAAATCGGTTAAGTTATTGCTAACCGGCTTCGGATGAGCACGGACTGAGAAATTAGAGGTCAGCGGTGTTCCCCAGAAGTTCCCATCAGTCGTTTCATCGAACACGCCGTCATTATTGACCATAAGACTTGAGCCTGCACCTGCTAAAATGGCATTCAGATTTTGATTGGAACCACCATAATTGCTCTTCTCCGCTAAGTAGAGAGATCCGCCTTGTGCGACAAATTTAGCTATAGCAGCAATCTCGGCAGAGCCATAACTGGACGACGGGTGTGAAATATACAAGACAGCCGCAGATTTAAGCGTATCGTCTGTAATAGCCGCCGTATTCTCGGCTACCGTATATCCCTGTTGTCTCATCATCGTTGTAAACAGCTTCAAGTTATCTTTATACGTCCCTGTATCTTTGGTCGTATTTTCATTGTTCTTGGAAGCATCGATCAAGATTGTTTTCCCAAGGGGAGGTTTTACAGTAAACGCTTGTTCGAATTTATTGTCTCCCAAATCTTGATCCGTCGAATTCATAACGACGATGACGCGATGATCTCCAGCTGGAGGCTTGCTCCAAACCACACTAGCTGTAGTTGAACTATTCGTTTTCAGAGAAGCGACTTGCGCATCACCGATAAGATGAGCTGCATCTACTTGATCATAGTAAAAGTGAGCCGTGAGGTTAGTAACATCCACTGTCCCCATGTTGCTGATTCCTGCTTTGAGCGGTGCATCATATCCACCTACAACGGCTCCCTCAACAGCAGAAACATTGCTTACTTTAACCGCAATAGGCTCAACTGGCGACCATATCGGCGACGAATAGATGCGATCTCCATCCTTTTGCGTTACCCGTGTCACAAACCATTGCTGTCCGCCGATCACATTAACGGTAGGCGACCAAGTAAAGGAAGTACTATCCTTTGTAGGCACATAAGTGTCTATCACTCTTCCGCCGTTCGTAATGAGTTCCACCTTAGCAATATTGTCATTGCTTACGGTTTTCAGATAGCTGTAAGCAGGATCTGATTTCTGTTCCAGAACCGAATCACTGCCAGCAATTTGAAAATCCAATGTTTTGGAATCTGTTGTTGAACCCATGTACCAGCCACTGGCGGATACTTCTAGTTTGGCGTTTGGATCTTCCGTAAAGTAAACTCTTTTCTTGCGCATAGCGTCCATTAGCGAGTCTTGCGTAAGATCCTTAGCGACGATAACCGTACGCTGCTTAGTTTCTCCCCATGTCGCATCATGGTTGTCTTCTCCATACGTCGGAGCGACATGCCATCCTAGATCAAGCGCACTGAAGAATTTATCCTGCGCGTTGGCATACGAATACTTACCAGAACCGTTACCTACTTCTAACATCGTAAAGAGTCGATCAACATTTTTATCATAGGGAATAAAATTATCGAAAGCATTGGCTGACATAGCCGGGTGATTGAATTGAGCCACGATATTATCGTAAGTCAGAACCCAAGCATAGTAGTTCTGCAAGTTTTGATACTTGCCGCCGCTTTCAACCCGGTCGATAAAATTCGATGTTCCAAATACATTGGAATGTCCCCAAGTTGTTGAAGTCATTTCGAAGGCTGGGAATACAACGAAACTTCCATCCTTCGTATAATCTTTTGCGAGGCTTTTGGTCAACGCCCAGTTCGATCCGCCTGTCCGCTCTGGCATCCCGTTGTGATCCACGTTATCCGAGCCGACTAAGGAAGAGTCGATATCATGAGAGTGATCAGAAAAAGCGAAAAAGTCGTAATGGTGCGCTTTCGCTGCAAGCAAGGCACTTTCCGGCGAACCATCCGCATCATGAGAAATGTTCGTATGGTTATGCGTTGTCCCGTAATAGTGATTACCGCCGACGAATCTTTCCGCAATTTTGAACTTCCATGATTTTGTGGAGGCATTGCCAAGTTTATCTTGGCCTTTAAGAATGATGGTATGCTCTCCGGCACTCAAATCATCAGCTGTCGTTAAGACCAGCTTAATTCTCGTCTCTGTGATTACGGCCTTAGATGTAAATTCATGTGCTAGATCATCGATATAAATCCGAATGGAGGCAGGATCAACACCATTCGCATCATCCAGAGTAGCTGATATAGCCGGATGTTTGGTTTCCAGCTCATCTCCCTCTAGAGGAAGCAGATCTGTATACTCCGGTCCATCTGTATCTTCCACAATATCCACGGTAATAGGGGCTGAGCTGCTGCCTACACTTTTGGTGGTACTCTGGTTCACAGCTTCGATATAATACAAGAGCTTTCCGGTTGGCATGCTGCCTGCAGCAATTTTGCCGTTGTAATTCAGCTTATCTGCTGAAGCTAAAGCAATTGGTGTATACGCAGCATCAAGCTGCCCTTTGTACCAAACCGTTACACGATCCGCAAACTTCACGGAAGCTTTGAAGCTCGTATCGACACCGATATACGCTTTCGTTAACGGCGTGTGAGCAATTTGCAGCTCTCCCAAAATGTCAGAAGCTGCTCTCGGCATTACCATATAACCGCTCGTATAAGGCGAAGTGATCTTGGCTTGCTTCACAATCCCCGTGAAGGTATAGGTTTCACCAAGTGTCACAGCCCCGCCAGCCACGTCAATGCCTGTAGTGCTTAAGAGACTCACGATCGCTGTGTTGTCTGATTCATCTGTAACCGTTACGTTGTAATCCGGACCAGATGCAGGAATATTCGTCACTTTCGCTTTAAAAGAAACGAGTTTTCCTTCCAGTTGTTCCGCCGTCGCGTAACTGCTCAGGGCTGTTAGAGGAATAGATACAGGTACTGGGGCCGTGTCATCTCCTAATTCCGTTACCGTTGAAGGAACAAATTGTGTTGTACCGCTAGTCATGACAACATGACCTGTCAAACGCAATTTTTTGCCAACTTTAACTTCATAGGTAGGAGAAATAGGGCTAATAATATTCATACCGCCTGTAGCATCCTGCACGTAAAAGCTTGCTAATTCGCTGCCCAGCGCACCATTCGTTGAGGTAATAACCCCTTCGATCGTAGCGGTGTAGCCTAGACTAAGCGGGAATCCGTTTATATCGTTTTTACGTAAATTAGCAATTGTAGACGTCTGCGTGTTAGATCCAGCTACTTGAATCTGTGTGTATTTGCTTTCTTGTGTATCCGTATGTGTGAGATAAACAGTAGGGTTATTGGTGGAATTCGCGTAGCTCAGTGTAAAAGATCCATCTGCAGCAGCTGTAGCTTGAGCTGCACTTGTTACTACACCATTGTTCTCAAGGTAGGCTTTTACAGTTGAAGCGCCTGGAACCGCTCCTGCTGTGCCCACTGCCTGACTTGTGTTTCCACTTGTGGAAAGCGTAATTTTGGAAGCAACTGGTGAAATCATATAGCTTGAATTGCGAATAATAATTTCAGCCGGATTGCTGGTGGAAGAAGGTGCATTCACAACAAAATCCTTGGATGGATCTTTCGTAAACCAGCCATTGTTTGAACCGACCGCACCTCTTGGATCCGATCCTTCCATCGTTTTCCGTAAGATCGTACCGCTTCCTAGATTCGTAGCTACAAAAGGTTGTCCCCAGTAAAGCGGGTTTTTAAATGTCGTTGTCGAAGCGTTCGTAAAAGCCAACAAGTCGATAACATCCGTGTCAGCTGCGCCTGTTACAGCATCCGTCTTCTTGGCAAGAACAATCGCCCCTCCTGTTGATGCACTTGGGTTTATCCCGCTTCCCAAATCGATGTCGGCTTTCACAGGCAGAGCTGCACCTGTTGCGCCTGTGTTTCCGGCAATCAAGTAGTAGCCATGCGCTTTGATCATACCTGACAGCGGTTTGCCTGCCGCAAAAGCCATCGTAGCGGCTGATGAGTAAGCAACAGACCAGCCATTCAAATTAATATCTTGGTCTGTCGTGTTATACAGTTCAAAAAATTTGGTTTTATAGAACGCTCCGCTATTACCGCCATTTACATACAATTGACTAAAGACAATGTCTCCAGCTTTGTAAGAGTTGGCAAGGGTAGCAAGCGTAATAGCCACCTTGTCGCTGCTCGCTTTTCCTTGCTCCTGCGCAGTAACATATACGACGGAATTCGAGTTTGGATTTGTTAGGCTAATGGCAAAAGAACCATCTGCTCCTGCCGTTCCTGAACCAGCTAACGAATTATCCGCCAAGTTGATCGTGACGGAACTGTTCGCTGCAACAGCTCCTGCGGCACCATTGATCGTCAACACAGTAGGGAATGTGATTTTCGATGCAACAGGGAGCGCTGTCTTCGGTGCTGCCGCTAGGTTAATCTGAACCTTATTGCTTGGATCTTTGCCATTTTCTGTCGCCATGATAAACACGGAGGCTTTGGACTGCGCGTTGGTGATCGTTAGATCAAACGAGCCGTCTACCGCAGCTGTTGTTGCTCCAGCTAGGGCATTGTCGTCATAATATACAGCAACCTGCACACTGCTTCCTACCGCTCCAGCTGTTCCCTTTACATTAGTTAATGTAGGAAAAGAAATCTTAGCTGCGACTGGAGCTGCTGATTGCGGCGTATTCGAAGGGTTTGTTGAGATTCCTGTGATGACAATATCATCAATTTTGCTCGTCCCTCCACTCGCGATCGCCGCACCGTTAACAGCTATACCGGAGTTAACTACCCATCTCACGTAAACGATGTTTTTATTGGCTGCCTCAGAAGGCAAGTTAAGATTGCTTAACACACCTGACGTAAAATTGTTGGCATTCACAACAACACCACTCGGTACATCTATCCATGAGGAATGGTCTAAACTATACTGGACTTTAAAATCCTTAGGGCCTGTATTGGAACTTCCCTGTTTGGATGACAATTGAATGTCCGTGTATCCCGTTGTTACCAAGGGGGCTTCCCAGTAGGAACTGTTCGCTGACCAGTTGGATGCCGAAGCAGCCTTATCTGAGGCTCCTGCCACATACCCCAGGCTGCCTGCCCCGACGACAGATACTTGCTTGGCCAGGTTCTCCGGTATTCCCTCCGTTGCGGTTGGCGTAGAGTTGGCAAAGTCCCACTTTACTAAAGTGGATGCAACCGCTTCTGCTCCAAGGGGCTGCAGTGGAAGCCCCATTGTTGCTAACATAACAAGGGTCATAATGAGGCTGTACCACTTCTTATGCTTACTTATATATTGAAACATGAATAAAATTCGCCTCCCTGAAATCGGTAGATGTGTCATACATCTATCTTGCTGTCCGTTCTTCTAATGTTGATTTGCATCCAGATTCCAATTTCTGTTACATTATAGAGTAGAACTTCCTAACGAAAGAGCATTCTCATTCGCTATGAAGCCTCATCAGTCGTCTATCCATGTGCCCCGCCAAAAGCTAATGGATAGCGGCTTTTTTAATATTTTTTTATCTGCGTCCCCTCCCTTGCTCCGATACTTGCCACTCTCTTATGCTCAGAACAAAAGGAATTATATCATGATTTAATTCTACGTTTGTCAGGTGAATGTAAACTTTAGAAAAAAAGATCAAATTAAAATGAACATAATTTCAAAAAGGAAATCTTTTGAAATTGCTTTTTCAAATTCGCACGTTATGAAAAAAACGGCTTCGCCGCCCTGATAGATCCGTCTCTTCTTAGCAGCAAAACCTAGTAAGGGAACTAGGGGACGCTAATTAGGCAAAAAGTAGGCATGCGAGGGTCATAGCGGAACTACAGGGTCTTATTTCCATAAAAAGTGTTGAAATTCCCATGAAACAGCAGAATAGCGGACTGTAGTTCCCTCAACCTCCCGATAATGACACTTATGGCTAGAATAGCGGACTGTAGTTCCCTTACGCCCCCGCGAGGCAGCTGGAGCAACTCCGCTTTCACTCCAAAACATATAAACTCTTATATTTGAACAAAAAAAGAACGCCATGACCACAACGGTCACAGCGTTCTTCCTCGGTTCAGCCTTATCCTTATTCTTTAACTGCCCCAATCGTAATCCCTTTAACAAAGTACCGCTGCAGAAAAGGGTACACCAGCAAAATTGGCAAGGCTCCAATAAAGATCTGCGATGCCCGAACGGTTCGTTCGGACAGATTGGCAACCGTTCCCGGATCCAACTTCGTCATATCCCTCTGCACGATAATCGTCTGCATAAAACTTGCAAGCGGCAGGTTCTTCGAATCCTTCATATAAATCAATCCATCGAAATATGCATTCCAATGCCCGACCATCGTAAACAAAGCAACGGTCGCAATCGCTGGCAGCGAGATCGGCAAGTAGATCAAAATGAATGATCGGAAGTGCCCGGCTCCATCTATAAAAGCGGCTTCCTCCAGATCTTTAGGCACTGTGCGAAAGAAGTTGAGCAGCAGGATGATGTTATAGACTGCAACTAATCCCGGCAGAATCAGGGCCATGAGTGTATTCATCAGACCGAGCTTCAGGATAAGAATATAGGTCGGAATCAGGCCTCCACTGAACAGCATGGTTATGACAAAATACCAAAGATAGATATTGCGAGCGCGAAAGATTCGGCTATCTTTCGAGAGTGCATAAGCCGCAATGGCATTAACGAACATGGCAAGCGCTGTCCCAAGGACTGTACGTTGTACGGAAACCCAAAGGGAGGAAAGGAAATTCGCGTTGTTGAAGGTTTTGGCGTAGGCCTCAAAGGTAAACCCAATCGGCCAAAACGTAACTAATCCGGCGTTAGCAGGAGCGCTCGCGCTCAGAGATACCATCAGCAAGTGGAACAATGGAAGCAAGCAAAGAATAGAGACAGCGACCAAGATGATATTATTTATGATAGAAAATATACGATATGACAGCGTTTTGTGATACATAAGCGGCTCCCCCTAGAAGATTCGATATCCAGCAAATTTATAAGCAAGACGGTAGGATATGACGATCAAAATTAAGCTGATCATGGATTTGAATAGACCAACTGCCGTCGCAAAGCTGAATTGTCCGCCAAGAAGGCCTTCCCGGTATACAAACGTGTCGATAATATCACCCTGTTGATAGATCAAAGGACTATACAAGTTAAACACTTGGTCGAAGTTGGCGTTTAGAACGTTTCCTAATGCCAAAGTTGCAACGACGATGGCGATGGGAATAAGCGATGGTATGGTAATATGCATGGTTTGCTTCAGCCGCGTAGCTCCGTCGACTTCTGCTGCTTCGTACAAGGCTGGATTGATACCCGCTAACGCAGCCAGGAAAATAATCATATTGAATCCGAATTCCTTCCATACATCACTGAAAATAATCGTGAATCGGAACCAATTGCCGTCGCCGAGGAAGAAGATGGGTTTGATGCCGAACACATTCGTGATGAACTGGTTGATCAGCCCTGTCTGGGCTAACATATCAATCAGAATCCCAGCAAGTGTGACCCAGGAAAGGAAATGCGGTAGATAGACCAGTGTTTGGATGGATCTTTTGAGCCCCATGTTCCTAACTTCATTCAAAAACAGAGCAAAAATAAAAGGTATAACTAAGTTCATCACGATTTTGGAACAAGCAAAAAACAACGTGTTCCACGTGATTTTCAGAAAGTATTCATTCTCAAACATATATCGAAAATGCTTCAAGCCGACCCACGGAGAACCGGTTACGCCCAAAGCTGCCTTATAATCCTGAAAGGCCATAACGATACCTGACATGGGCAGATAAGCAAAAACGAATACCAGTATAACAGCTGGCAATACCATGAAATGAAGCATCCAAGGCTGCTTGTAGCCGCTTATCTTTTTCGCGCGTTTAGTGTTCTTTTGGGATACTTGTTGTACCGTGTTCGCATCCATAGCTCTCTACCCCGTTCCATAAAAACTCATTTGTGTATTTGGAGAAACCCTGATATATATAGTATCAACAAACTTTGCCCTGAAACTATAAGACATTCTTAGGATTGATAGGGTTTTGTTAGGGATATCTTCCGGAGGGATCGATGATGGAGCTTAGAACGGGCATTGCATTCATGAAAAGAAGGATCGGCACCAAATTTAGTCTATTCGCCAAAATGAACGGTCTGATCATCCTTTTGTTCATACCGATTATCCTTGTATTTACCTATTCCAACAGAACTGCTTTCGATGTTATTGGGAAAGAACTTCAAGTGTCCAACATCAAACAGCTGTCTTTTCTATCCAGCCAAATTGATTCCAGGATCAATCAGATGACGGACTTTGTCACGACCTTCTCCAAGGACCCCAATGTCCAGAAATTCAACGGGTTAAACCTCTGGGAAGATCGCTATGATCGGATGCAGACTAGATTTGTTGTTCAAGAAAAGATGGTGCTGCAGTCTGGCGTTATGAACATCTGGCCGGTTAAATATACGGTTTATTCCCAACAGAACAAAGAGGCCATTTCAAATGCCATTAAAGCATCCGAATATAATGAGGATTACTTGAAGAGGAATATGACAGGAAAATGGACCTATGGCGACGGGGAAACCTTGCTCCAAGGTGGCCTGAAATCCTTTTATTGGTTCTACACAGATTCCTTCGGCCAACGGGATACGCTCAGCGGAAGCAATCTGGTGGTAGAAGCCAGCTTCGGTCCCGAGAATATTCAGAACATGCTGGACACGTACAAGTCAGGGGGGCAAGGCGACCCCTTCTTCTATCACAAAGGCGAAACTCCGATTCTGAATCGCAGCGCATCCCTGCAGCTGTCGAGTGACCTCATCCATTACTTGGACGGCCAGACTCTGGCAGATACGATGCAGCAGGTCATTCGTTTAGAAAGCAAAAATTACTTGGTCAGTGCTGTGAGATCCCCCCAGTTAGATTGGTATTTGGTGGATATTGCACCACTTGATCAAATTTTGGGGCCCATATCGTTTAGTCGCAATCTATTCTACTTAGCAATGGTGTTGTTGTTTGTGTTTGGCTTATCAGCCTCCGTGCTGCTATATCGCAATGTTCAGCGTCCTATCAGAAAGTTGATTCGCGGATTACAGAGCGTCCAGCGGGGAGATTTCTCGGTCAGGATCAATGCCAATGTGAACAATGAGTTCTCGTTTCTGTTTTATCGATTCAATGATATGTCTCAGCAAATTCAAAGTTTAATTGAGAACGTACTCAATGAGAAGCTCCGGGCTAGGGATGCTACGCTCAAGCAACTGCAAGCCCAAATTAATCCTCATTTCCTCTACAACTGCCTTGGCTACATTGTCAATATGGCCCAGATGAAGAACGAGGAAGCTGTCGTTTCTATGGCCTTTAATTTAAGCGCCTACTACCGTTACACGACTCGTATGGAGAAGCAAACGGCTAGTCTGGACGAAGAAATTCGGCTGATCGTCAACTATTTGGACATTCAGAAGCTGCGTAACGGCAGAATTGAGTATCATATCGATATTCCTGCTGAGATGCTGAACCAACAAGTGCCGCGCTTGATGCTCCAGCCGATTGTAGAAAATGCCATCATCCATGGCGTTGCCAAATCCTATTCTTCCGGGGAGATTCGCATTAGCGGCGAGATGTCGGACGGTTTCTGCCGGATTTACATCGATGACGATGGTCCCGGCATGCCGGATGAGTTGCAAGAGGCCTTGAATCGCAAATTACGGGAGCCTTTGCAAGATCAAATGGGCTGTGGGCTGTGGAATACCAATCAGCGGATCCTTCACCAATTCGGAGAACAATCTTACCTGTCTTTCAAGAAGTCGCTGCTTGGCGGATTCCGGACAGAAATCATTTGGGAACTAACGACCGGAGACGAGCATCGCCATCATCCATTCATACAAGGGGGCACCTAACATGCAAATGATCATAGTAGACGATGAAGCTCACTGGGTAGAGAACTTATCCATGCATAAACCTTGGCATACGCTCGGCATCGAGCAGGTTCATAAAGCTTATTCTGCTCATGAGGCGCTTCAAATCCTCGAAACGCATCCGATCGATATCGTCATATCCGATATTCTGATGCCCGAAATGACGGGCATTGAGCTGATCGAGCGAATTCGCAAGTTTGACAAAAAAATTAAGTGCATCATTTTATCCGGTCATTCTGACTTTGAATTTACCCAAGAAGCCGTCCGCAATAAGGCCGTAGACTACTTGCTTAAACCGCCAACAGACAATGAATTGTTCGGTGCAGTCCGCGCTGCAATTGATCAATTGACGAATGAATGGGAAAGCGTTAGCTCCTATGAACGCACCCAGTTCACGCTTCGGGAAAATTTGCCGCTGCTTCGCGGCCAATTGCTGCTCGACGCGTTGCGAGGTCATCGAATGCCAGCTGAAGAGTGGAGCAGGAAGCTAGAAAATTACGGTTTGCCGTTTCACGATGGAGACTGTGCCCTGATGCTCGTGCGTATGGAAGAAGAATTCGGACAATATAAAAACAATGGTCAGCAATTAATGGAATACGCAATCATCAACATGGCGGAAGAGATATTCGGCGAGTATACGGAAGTCTGGGGCGTTAAGGAAGAGCTTGGATATCTCGCTTTTCTGTTTCAGCTAAAGGGAGATCATTCGGATACTGGGAAAGAGACCATCCTAGAGAAGCTTGCCATCCAGCTCCAGTATAAGGTGAAACAATTCTTGAAAGGCTCTCTGTCCATCGTCATGACCGAGTGGTTTCACTTCCCGGACAAGCTATCGGATCATTATCGGCAAGCTTCCGCTTATTTCCGGCAAATTGTCGGGGAAGAGCGGGAATTTATCATGCGTGTTGGCGACTTAGAGCAGAATGTCACGAAGGGCATCTTGGAAGCTATCCATATCCCGCCTACCTTGATTAACCTGCTTGAGGTTGGTCGTTGGGATGCCGTGGAAGACAAGCTCGTGAACGTGTTCGCAGAACTAGACGAGAGATGGGCTGAATCCTGGGAGCATTGTATGGAAGCTGGCTATGTTATCGCCTCTTCGTTCACTCATCTCGCGCATCGGAACGGCTATACATTAGCCAAATTACTTGGAAGTGAGATTGATCTTCTGCAAAGTGGAGAAGCTTTCAGCTCCATCAGCAAGCTAAGAAAATGGTCGCTGGGCGTGCTCGACAAATTCAAGGAAAGCACCTCGAATGAAGTGAAAGATAATCGCTCGTTGTATGTCCAGAAAGTCCAGGACTTTGCCGAAAAAAACCTGCATCTGGATGTTTCGCTGCGGGCACTGGCCGATCATGTGAACCTGCATCCGACACATTTGTCCAAAATATATAAGATTGAAACCGGTCAAGGAATCAGCGATTACATGTCCTCGCTCCGTATGGAGCGTGCCTGCCATTTGCTCAGGACAACCGACAAAAAGGTGTATGAAATCAGCATGGACGTCGGCTACCTGGACCCTGCTTACTTTATTAAAGTGTTCAAACGCCAATTTGGCGTAACGCCGCAAGAATTTAGAGACAGTCTGTAATTGCCTAACAAAGTCTTACCGAAACTAAAATAATCATATAGATACCTTCCCCAATAAGTTGGTAGAGTTAACAAGGTAGTAATCTTACACCGTAGGGGGAAATCAAAAATGGGTAAATCCAAAAAATCATGGATGCTGCTTGCAGTTACGGCACTCATGGTCATTACGGCCTGTACCGGGAAGTCCGGCGAGGATGCGAAGTCAGCCAACAGCGGTTCCAAAGACGTCACAGCAGCTTCCGATGCTGCATTCAGCAAAGGCAAATACGATCCGCCAATTGATATCAGCACGGTTGTCATGTTCACCCCGCCAAAGAAGTATGTTAAAGGCGATACCCAGGAAAACAATGTACACGACCGTTGGATGCTGGAGCAGCTCGGTATCAAGCACAAAGATACCTGGTACCCTGCTGGCGGGGATCAATATAAGCAAAAACTTCAGTTGGCGATTGCTTCCGGCGAGAAACTGCCTGATTTCGTATACGTACCTACCGACCCAGTACTAACTAATCAACTGATCGATTCCGGCCAGTTTGTGGCAATCGACACGCTATTTGACAAGTATGCCAACAAAATTTGGAAGGACCATACCATTCAACATCCGGAACTATGGTACCCTTTCACACGGAATGGCAAGAAATACAACCTGCCTATCCTTGAATATACGGACAACGATGATACGTTGTTATGGCTGCGGGAAGATTGGATGGAAAAGCTGAATCTTAAAGCTCCCAAGACGATCGCAGAATTAGAGAACGTCATGGACAAATTCAAAAACCAGAACCCGGACGGGCTTGCTTCGAAGGACGTCTATCCGCTCGCGATTTCCTTGAAAGGGAATACGAACACTTGGTTAGGTGGACTCGATTGGTTATTCGGGGCTTACGGAACGATCGAGGAACAATGGAACAAGGACGCCAAAGGCAATCTGGAATACGGCTCCATCAATCCAGGTTCTAAGCAAGCGCTCGCCAAACTGCAAGAATGGATGAACAAAGGCTATATTCACCCTGACTCTGCTTTGTGGGACGAGAATAAGACAGCTGAGTTCTGGACAAAAGGGAATGCAGGCGTTCTGCCAGGTGCCAACTGGATTCCGGATTGGCCAGGTCCAGATTTGCTGAAAACCGTAAAAGGCTCTAAATTTAAAGCCTATCCGGTTCCTGCGGGTCCAGATGGACTGGCTGGTACCAAATGGCAAAACACTGGCGTGAACAGCAGCTTCATGATTAATAAAGATGCGAAACATCCGGAAGCCATCTTCATGTACTACAACTACATGTTGGACAATTTGGCTAACCCTCCGACCGGCAGCAAATTCGAAAACGGCTTTGCGCAAGGCTATGACTGGGATATTGTGGACGGTAAACCCACCAGCAACAAAGACAAAATCAAAGACTTCAGCAATGATTTCACCTTCATCACAGGACCGGCGCGTATTCCAGACCTTTATATGAAGACCCTGGTTAAACTAGCAGATGGCAATAAACCAGAAACGCCTTACGAAAAGCAGCTCGCTGACTTCCGCAAACCGGAAAATTGGTACGCCGCGAAGATCGTTATGTCGCAAATGGACATCCGCAAGCAAAACTATTTCACGGGTGCCGCGACGCCAACCATGATTTCCAAATGGAACCTCCTGCGTCAGTCCGAAATGGAAACCTTCAACAAAATTATTTATGGCAAATTGCCAGTTACAGCATTTGATGAATTCGTTGCGAGTTGGAAAGCCAATGGCGGCGATCAGGTCACGAAAGAAGTCAACGAGTGGTTCACGTCAGTAACCAAGAAATAAAGCAGTAGTAGACAACGAAAAAGGCGTCTCACCAGGTTGAATACCTGGCTAGACGCCTTTTTTTGTTATCTGGAGCCTAGGTCATAGACCCCTAGCGGATGAATAGGCACGCTAAAATTTATTTCCCGCAGCCAACCACCCAACACATCAAGAAAAGCGGTTTTGCAGCCCTAAGATGAGTATCTTCATAACGGTTTTCAAGAATATAGCGGATCCTAGTTCCCTTTGGGCTTTGCAATGACAGAGATCGTAGTGTGAAAAGGAACTATGATCCGCTATATGGCGGGAACTGGGGTAAACGCAGCATGAAAGGGAACTGAGATCCCCTATTTAAGCGGAACCTGCCGATTCCAACCGGGAAATGGTGACATAGCGGATCGTAGTTCCCTCTGGCGTGGAATATCGCGGTTTTCAGAAATATAGCGTACTGTAGTTCCCTCAAACTCGCTATCCTGACACATTTTGCTATCATCGCGGCTTGATGTTCCTTGATCTCCGCGCATAGCTAAGCTAGAGGATCTCATTCTGCCAAATAGCTTATTTATACTTTCGCCTTTAAGACTCTACACTCATTTTAAACAACCGTATGGCACGCTCCAGTTCGTCCTGGGCAACGCTGTTCTCGGGCAGCGGATTAGCCGATCTAACGGCTTGAACCACATGATGCAGCAGATTCTCCGGCATATCAACATCGGCTGATTCCGCCGTCATCGCGACAACCAGCTGCAAATCCGGCACAACGAAAATGCGTCTTCCGCCTGAGCCTGAGGCGTAGTACATGTCGTAGGCTTTTTTATCGCCTTTTATCAAGCCCGGAGGAAGCGTCTTGGACCACCAGTAGAAGCCGTAACCGCCCTGTGTGCCATTACTGTAGTTCAGAGTTATCTTTCTAGTCAGAGATTCACGGATCCATGGCTGAGGAATAAGTGTCTTGTCTTCCCACTGTCCTTCGTTCAAGTACAGATAGCCAAGCTTCGCCATATCTCTGAGCGTTAACGCCATCGCCCATGCACCGATGGTATGCTCCTGGGGATCTTGGTTCCAGTTCATCTCCTTTATGCCGAGTGGGCCGAACAATCGCGACACGGCATAGTCGAACATGGACTCTCCCGTTGCTTTGGTCATGATCGCTGAGAGAAGATGAGCATCGCCGTTGCTGTAATTGAAGGAAGCCCCTGGCTCAGCTTGTGCCGGACGTTCCAGGATGTACTGTACCCAATCTTCAGCGTACATCATCTCAGCAGACGAGCGTTCGTTAGCGTTATCCCAGGAAGTGCCTGACGTCATGGACAGCAAGTGTTTGAGCATGATTTTGGACTTCACAGGATCGGTAGCCAGTTCCGGGAAAAAGTCTGCGGCCTTTTGATCAATACTGCTTAGTTTAAACTCGGATAAGGCTATGCCAACTAACGCGGATGTTATGCTTTTGGTCACTGATTTCATATCTTGCAGGATATCTGTACCTGTTCCTTCGTTATAGGCCTCGGCTACCAAATGACCGTTGCGAATAACGGCTACACTATGTACCGCTTGATGGCGAAATATTTTGAGCATCTTCGCAAGTGCTGATGAGTGCAAGCCCTGCGCTTCTGGTGTTGTTAATTCCCATCCTTCCGTTGGCCAATTCGTCTGTGTTGTCATGGCTCTGTCTGAATGCGGCATCATGGGTGAAAACGATGTGTTCGTAGCTGGCACTTGCTTTTTTAGGGCTCCAGATGCTGCCAAAGATAGGGTTGAGGTGCCCTGTCCACTTCCGACAAGTGGATTCTTTTTATTATTCATCTCTATCGAATCCCTTCAATATGGTTTAACTCCCCTATGTTACAGCATTTTACTTGAAAGTTATGAACCAATTGTGGCCTCAACCTTAAAATTAGATAAAAATTAGCTTAAAATTTCCTTAAAAATTGGGGTGCAATCCCCCTTATGTTACAATCCTTTTACAATATCCCTATAGGTTCTCTAGTCTGGAGGTTAGGTATGCGAAAACTTATATTTTTCTTAGGTCCTGCAGGTGCAGGCAAAACGACGTTGGCCAAAGCATGGGCCCGCAAGCATGGCGGTGCTTTTCTGGACATGGACACGCTGCTGCGTCCCGCGGCAGAAACGATTATGACCCTTCTCGGGCTGGATCCGGATGATCGAGATTCACCCACTTACAAAAAGCACTGTCGCGATCTGGGCTACCGGATTACGATGGATGCTGCTCTTGAGAACCTGGAGCTAGGCTTGGATGCCCTTGTTATTGGCCCTTTCACCCGAGAAATCTCGGAGCCATCCTGGCTTGAACACGAACTATCACGTATTGGGGCTACGCTTCAAGATGTCTGTGTCAAAGCCCTTTTCGTCTATCTCCCTGACGAAACAAGCTATCAGGAACGAATTCGCGCGCGAGGTTCTGCGCTGGATATGTGGAAACTGGACAATTGGCAGCAATTCAGCCTGTCCCTTGCTCGAAGAGATATTCGATGGGACATGGAACCGTCCTCCATTCTCTATTTCGACAATGCCGGGCCGTGGTCTCCTGAGAAATTGGAGCGTCTGGAAAGCTTCATTTTGTAAATCCATCACACACATTACAAGTACTTTACAAATCCAATTTTCGCTTATAAAATTCAAGTAGATTCTACATCACGCTTAAGGGGGAACCTCTCCATGCATTCGAAAACCTCCATGCAAGACATCGCTGATCGTCTGGGCATTTCCAAAAATGCGGTTTCGCTCGCGCTCAATCACAAAGCCGGTGTCAGTGAGGAACTGCGCGCGCGCGTTTTTGAAGCGGCTAACCTTTTGAACTATCGTACTGAACCCAGGAATAGGAGAAAGCCGCAACATCTGCTCGTCCTCATTCCTGAATTCATTCGCACCGATACCATCTTCTACTACGAAATGTTCTGGTCCATCGAGAAAAGAGCCAAGGAGCATGGTTATACCGCTATTCTATGTGGAGTTACCAAGGATATGGAACAGCAATTAATCCTGCCTGAACTCTATCATGAGATGGTGTTTCATGGCATGCTGATGATTGGCGTGTTCCACACCGATTATGCCCGTATGCTCCACGAATTAGGAGCGCCGCTTGTGACCGTAGACCATTATTACGACAGCCTGCAATTGGATGCCGTTGTGACAGCAAACGCCGAAGAGGCCTACAAGTTAGCTTCGCACCTCATCGCCAGAGGCCACAAGCGCATTGGTTTTATTGGGTCCGAGAATATGACCAAGAGCTTCAAAGAACGCTGGACAGGCTTTCAAAATGCGATGTCTGACGCACGGCTGACCATCGATATGAACCACTGTATCGCAGGTTTTGCACCGCTCGAAACGCTGCATGCAAGTCCGGATGACAACGCACTGGCAGAGTTCGTGCATAAGAGGCAATCGCTGCCTACAGCCATGATCTGCGCCAATGATCGCATCGCGATATCGCTGATTCAGATCTTGCTCGCTCAAGGCTATCAAGTGCCTGACGATATTTCCGTGGCAGGGTTCGATGATATAGAAGCAGCTCAAATGATCACACCTCGCCTCACGACGATTCAAGTACAGCGCGAGCAGCTAGGCTGCGAGGCCGTCGATTTCCTCATTCGCAAAATCGACTTTGGCGGGAGCCCCTCCAAAATCTCCATCTACGGCCAGTTGATTGAGCGGGAATCTTGCAAACCGCTTGAAGCGGCAAGCGAAGAGGCTGTCTCGAAAGGTTACTAACCTAACGAGCAGCCTCTTTCTCTTCTTACAACTTCGTAATCTCACGAATTTTTTCCAAAGCAATCTTCGGCTCGCGCTCAATCGTCAACAGGCCATTCAACTCCTGCTGCACATCGGTAAGCTGTGTATAGCAGTAACCGCATACGTAGTCCAAATCCCGGATAGCCTGCGTGATATTGCGGTAACGAGTCAAGAATTCTTCCTCGGTTTTCACTTGATTGCCATAGCCCCAGCCCTCTTCCGTAGTAAAGGCGATGCCTCCATACTCACTGATAATCACAGGCTGCCCCTTGTAGGCATATCCATCAGCGAATGGAAATTTAAAATCATTATGAATGATATCATTGCTCAGCAGAAGATCTTTATCTTGATACCGCTCATAGAAAATCTGACCGAGCTCTTCATAATCATGCAGCGTAATAATGTCCGATACGGTATGCTCCCAACCATCATTTACAATCACGGGTCTCATCGGATCAAAAGATTTGGTCAAGTAATAGATCGCCTCGGTGAACTGCTGCTGCGTCCGATCCACCTTGATATTCGGCACACCCCACGACTCGTTAAAAGGTACCCACGTCACGATGCAAGGATGGTTGTAATGCTGTTGAACAACCTCCATCCACTCGCGCGTAAAGCTTTCGACAGCCTCATCCCCGAATTCATAAGCGGCCCCCATCTCGGACCAAACAAGCAAGCCCTTGCGGTCACACCAATACAGGAATCTTGGATCTTCCAGCTTCTGATGCTTGCGCACGCCATTGAAGCCCAGTGCCATCGTCTTCTCAATATCTTCAATAAGCGCCTCTTCGGAGGGAGGGGTCAAATGCGTTTCTTTCCAGTACCCTTGATCTAGCAAAAGCTTCTGATAATAAGGCATATTGTTAATGAGCACTTTCCCTTTCTCAATCGAAACCTTGCGGAATCCGAAGTAGGAATTCACCCTATCCAGCGGCTCGCCATCCTTCAGCAGAACAAATTCAATATCGTACAAGTTAGGGTGATTGGGGTGCCAATGCTTGATTTTCCATTCGCCGATCCGATCGCTGTAGAGATGAATATCAGCACTTAATTTCGCCCGATCCACCGCTAAATAAGATTCTTTGATAAGCTGACCCTCAAACCGAACGATCGTTTTCAGAAGCAGTCCCTCTTGCTGCTCCACGCCTTGCAACTGATACTGAATGTTCAGCTGATGCTTATCGATATCCGGCGTCATTTTTACCGACTTCACATACTGAGGCGCTACATACTCCAGCCATACAGACTGCCAAATCCCTGTCGTCTGCACATACCAGCAGCCGAAATTATCCTTAACCCAGCGCTGCTTCCCGCGCGGCTGCATGCAATTATCGCTATCCTGCGCGCGGACAACAATCCGATTCTCGCCGGAAACATCGATATAATCCGTGATATCGAACTGAAAGGCCGCATACCCGCCCGTATGTTCGCCTACGCTCTGTCCATTCACCCAAACTTGCGCATGATGATCCACCGCTTGGAAGTGCAGAATAGTCCGCTTATTCTGCTGATCCTTCGGGAGCGAAATCGATCTTTCATACCATACATAGGGGTGAAAAACGGGATCATTGATGCCGCTTGCTTCCGTTTCGTATGTAAAAGGAACCGTAATGGTTTGCGCGGCAGGGAGCTGTTCAAACCACTTCTCGCCTACCCCCGCATTCAAGTCGTCAAAACAGAAACTCCATGTGCCGTTCAAATCTGTCCATGCTTCCCGCACAAACTGCGGTCGAGGATAATTGGGAATATAAGAATGCGATGTCATCCGTACAGCTCCTTTAATATTAATTTGAAAGTTAATTAAATAACTTGTTTAACCACAACATTACTGTAATACTCGTGAAAAAATAAGTCAATACCTGTTGTTTAATTAACTTCAAAGTTATAGAATAAACAAAAACAGATAAACGAGGTCCCTCTATGCAAATTGATGTTTCCACGAAAAATATGGCCTTCCTCGAATGTTTCTCTTCCGAAACCAGAGTAAAGATCATCGAACTATTACAGCAAGAATCCTTAAATATTAAGCAGCTTTCCCAGCGGCTAGAGATTTCTTCGGCCATTGTGACCAAACATATTCAGAAGCTCGAGCAAGCTGGTATCGTCGCTTCCGAGAATTCGACCGGCATTCGCGGCACGCAGAAAATTTGCCATTTGAAATTGGATCAGGCTGTCCTGCAATTCATCCCCAAGAAACAGCCGGAGCTTCCTGCCAACAGAGCCAATACACTGTCAATTCCGGTTGGCCAATACACATCCTTCGAGGTGAAGCCGACCTGCGGACTTGCCTCGCCAACCCAGCTCATTGGCGTACTGGATGATCCGCGCTATTTCGCCGATCCCGGGCATGTGCAGGCGAGCATCATTTGGTTCAGCAGCGGTTATGTGGAATACCGGATTCCTAACTTTCTGCACAGCAACCAAAAGCTCCGCGCCTTGGAAATTTCCTTCGAAATTTGCTCCGAAGCGCCTGGCTACAACGAAAACTGGCCTTCGGATATCTCTTTTTTCATCAATGAGATCCCGCTCGGCATATGGACGAGCCCTGGCGATTTCGGGGCACAGCGAGGCGTGCTCACCCCCGAATGGTGGAGCAGCAGCAACACGCAGCATGGCTTGTTGAAGGTTATTAACGTAGGGCCAACCGGCTCCTACCTCGACGGCACTCAAATCTCCGATGTCACCATCGAGGATCTCTCTGTCACCTTCGCCAAAGAGATTAACTTCCGCATTGCCTCATTGGAAAGCTCATCCAACTGCGGCGGTATTACCTTGTTCGGAAAGCATTTCGGGAATTATGCGCAGGATATTGTCGTTACCATGCATGAGGATAAGTAAGTTTAAAACAGCAAACGGGCCTGACAATGGGGCAGAACGGCTTGATGGAGGGTTTGCCCCAATGCCGATATCCACGTGAACATCTGCAAGTTGCTAGGCCTCTGAGCCGCTGACGCGCTCCCGAACCCAAGCTCAAGCCCCCCCCGAGCCCTGCACAATCAATCTGCTATTCTAATGAACTGGAGGATGCTTATAGACGAGAAAATGGCTGCTTTGGCGATTTAATGAACTGTATTGGCTTTATCGAGTCATTTATAGGCGGAATGGTGATCATTTTTATGAAATAGCGCCTCTGGAATTCATTAGGTTTTTAAAATGGACTATTTTGATCAAATAAAGGTTATTGAGTTCGTAAGGGTTTGCCTCAAGCTTCATTGACTCGGGGCAGCCCTTCTTAGCCACTCAAAGTAGATTGACAAATATAATTTGTCAAGTTCACATACCCTCACACCACCTCTCCGAGAAGGACGATTTAATTGACACCACACTTGACAATAAAAAACAAAAAAAGCACCCGTACCTTTTAACAAAAAGGACAGTGCTTTTTTAGGGTAAAAAGAGGGAGAAAGCCTTACGTTAGCCGTTCGCATAGGCAAGCTGCATGCCCTCGGTGAGCGGGACGAAATGATGGCGGGTCTCGAAGATGGCATTCAGCGTGTGAAGGACGTCTTGGTTCTGCTGATGTAATTTCACATTGTGTTTCAATTTGGATAACAGCGATTGGTTCGCTATGATGGCCAACAGCTGATTTTTCAACTCTGCCGCATTCTTCACTTCGATCGCAGCTCCCAAACCAACCAAATATTTTGCATTAGCCTGTTCTTGTCCCGGTATCGGCTTGTACAGCATCATCGGGAGTTCCAGCGCGAGCGCCTCCGAAATGGTCAGCCCCCCTGGTTTGGTCACAATAAGATCCGACAAAGCCATCAGTTCATGCACATGATCAACGAACCCGGTTACCTTGACGTGATGGCGGGTTTTCTCTCCGCTCAGTTCTTCTTCCAGCTGAAGCTTGAGCTTCTCGTTACGTCCGCAGACGAAAACAAACTGTACCGGCTCCGCCAAATCATCGGACTGCAGCACCGACTTGAATTGCTTGCCGATTAAACCATGCCCGCCTCCCATGACCAATACCGTCGGCATATCCCGGTGCAAACCATGCTTATCTCGCAGCGCCATTCGATCATATTCTCTCGTAAACGGCATCCGAATCGGAATGCCGGTCACCACAATTCGCTGCTCCGGAATGCGGTATCTCAGCAGTGCTTGCTTCACATGTTCAGCGCCAACCAGATAGCGGTCTGTACCGGGATGGATCCAATAACTATGATCGGTGTAATCCGTCATAACCGTCACAGTAGGCACCGTTGTTAATCCGTTGCATTTCAAATACGACATCGCCGCGGCAGCACCCGGGAAGGTGCAGACCACCTCGGTCGGCTTCTCCTCGTGCAGCAGCTCCAGCATTCGGTCGGTACTGAATGATTTCATCTTTTTAAACATATGTGAGAACGTATTATCTTCCCTTGTCTTCCGATACAAATAACCATACACGGATGGCAGGCTTTTCACCCACTGCATGTAGCAATATTTGCCCACTGAGTGCAGATAAGGATGCGTCCATTCCAGAAAATCCACCACTTTCACTTCCACACCTGGTTTATAGAAACGTGTCGCCTCCAGAATCGCCTGCGCCGCTTTATTATGTCCGTCTCCTAAGCTGCCTGTCAGGATTAATAGTTTGTCCCTCTGTTTCATCTTCTAAGCCCCCTGTCAAGATTGTGCTGTTGTGCATGCACCTTTATTGTTTCTGTTCCCCAGTTTTTGCGAATACGTTCCACGACGTACAGGACGCCCTCAGCCACCACAACTGCACCCACGATATCTAAAAGTACATGCTGCTTAACGAACTGTGTAGACACGATGATGAGCAGTGACATGCTCGAAATTGCTATTTTATAACCTATTGCCACACGATTGGTACGCAGATAGGCTCTCATCAAGACATAAGAAGTTAATACATGTGTACTCGGAAAACAGTTAAATGGTTGATCCGAACGATACACCCACTCTACCATCCGCAGCAGCCAATCGGTTTCGGTTAGCTCCGGCCGAGGGACAGTGGTTTGATATATAGCATATACCCCATAACACAGAAGAAGACCCATTACCATCTCTAAAATTGTAAAATAATAGTTGCGGCGATCTTTATGTGCCAAATACAGGAATCCAACCAAGAGAAAGCCGTACCATGATAAGTATGGGACAATAAAGCCTTTGATAAACGGAATTTGCCGATCCAGGTCAGTAACCAGGTTGTAAGCCCTGCCATCCGCTTGATTCAAATGAACGTAGATTAGACCCACTAAAGGAATCAACAGCATTGCACTGCATGCCATGACATAGGACCACCACGACGCTTTTCTCACATGAACTCCTCGCTCTCCTTTACGTTATCTTCATCTTACAGGAGATCCGAGTTTTGCCAAACGCTCTAAGGTACTGTCTTTTGTTAGCCAAAGGTCCTGAAAAAACCTAGACTAAAGGCTAAGTTCTAATTTTATATATGTAAATCGTTGGTCATATCCCCCCCGAGACAACAACCATGAAAGAAATTCTGCGTAATACTCGTGCTATCCTAGCGTGAGAAATAGCCATCAGCACCACTTTCCTCCAAGTAATGTCGATGGCTTCTTGAATCCCTTACTCAATCCTTATTTCTTCGTGATCTAACCACATAAACGGAATATCCAATACCTGCTCCCGCAGCGCCAAGCAAGACGATTGAGATCGCAATGACGGCCCAATTCGTCTTATTCGTTTCTGCCGGGACAACCTTTTGCTTGAGCGTAATCTCCTTGTCTTTCAGATAGCTTAGAGACGTATAGGAATTGACTGCCTTTTGCATAGGCGAGCACAACGGATTCTCCCAACTGCCATCTTTCTTCATCAAATAATACAGATACTGTTCACCCTTCTGACTTGTACCCCAGGTCAAATCCTCTGCGACCGTAAGCTTCCGTTCCTCCACCCCTTTGAAGCTATTCAGGATGGTTAATTGGAGCTCATTATGTTGTTTTCTTCGAATGATCTCATCCACCGTAGCCACAACGACTGCGTCATATCGATCATACGCTTGATCGACAGCAAGCGGCTGAGCACAGGACAATGCGTAAGTATTCGTAGGAAAGAGCCCCACTAACACGAAGAAGCACAGCCATGCGGTTATGATTCGTTTTTTCATCCATACTCCCCCTCTATAGTAAAGACGCAGAATTCCATCCAATGTTGCATTATAACTGGATTTATTTGGAATGTTGAACAGGAGCGCGGAACTCACAGCCCTTATTCCGGCGTTGGACCTGATCCCTCACCGTCCACTATTTCAGCTACTTGCCTATACGGCCGTTTGATTGGATTAATCCAATCCACAACGTGAGGCGTTCCTTAGACACTGGACGTGCCGCCGCACAGTCCGGGTACTTCAGCTACTTTCCCTTGCAGCTACTCTCAGCTTCCTCCCAACCATCTGTCCAAACTAGCTAACATCAAGATTCTGCTCCAGCGGAACGGGATCTTGGAGCCTCAACCATAAACAAAAAGGGCGGCTTTCAATAATGCACAAAAGGCCGCCCACAGGTTATTCACCTCGTGAAGCAGCCTCCGCCCTTATGTTTACCGCAAAACCAAGTAACCTACGAAATCAATTTCGTCTTCTTCGCTTTCTCTGCCACCCGCGCCGTATAGCCGCTGAGCGGCTTTTTCAGCGCCAGGGCTACCACATAACAAATCCCGATGAACATGAAGAGGAACAGCACATCTTTCAGCACGACGGACCACTGCATCCCGCCAACCGTCTCGCGCAGCACCCCAACCGCATACGTGAAGGGCACAGCAGGATTGATCTTTTGGAAAAAGGGCGATGCTGTACTGATCGGAAACGTTCCGCCTGAGCTTGAGAACTGCAAGACCAGGAAGATAATCGCGATTCCCTTCCCTATGTTGCCAAAGACAGACACCAGCGTATAGGTGATTGAGATGAACACCGCGCTGATGAGCACAGCGAACACCACGAACCAAACCTTATCAACCACATAGGTGCCAAGCAGGAATAAATCGCCTAACGTCACGATCAGAGCTTGGAAGAATCCAACCGTCAGGAAGATCATCATCCGCCCAAAATACACCTGATACGACTTCAGTGGCGCACCTTCCGGGTTATCCACATCGACTCTCATCAGAGAGACGAGCAGCATAGCGCCGACCCATAGGGAAAGCGTGGTGTAAAAAGGCGACATCGCCGAGCCATAGTTCGGGATGGGAAATCTCTTGTCTTCTTTAATCAGAACAGGATTCGATAAAAAATCGCTCTGCTTCTGAATATCGTTCTGAAGCAGACGCAGAATTTCCTCGATGCTGCCGCCACCCTCGACCTTGCGGATCTGATCAGCCGCTTTGTGCACAGCCGCTTCGAATTCCGGCAGATCGCTGCGCACCAAATTCGCTGCCAAGTGGACCGCGTCCTCGACTTCAGGAAACTTCGTCTCGTACAGATCAGCAACCTTGCGGATTTCATCCTCTGCCGCAGGCAGGTCGTTCCGCACGAAATTGGACGCTTCGTGCAGCTTCTGCTCCACTTTGGGCAAATCATTCTGAATGAACGGCGCTGCTTCGTTAATCCCGTTCGTGAACGCATCGAGCTTCGTTTGAAGCGTTGCAGACGCTTCGTGCACCTTCGCGCGAATGTCTGGCAGTTCCTTCTGCAGCGCATCCAGCTGCGTCTGGGCGAAATGGATTCCACTCTGCGCATCCAGCAAAATCCCCTTGATATTCGGCAGCTGCGTCTTCAACGTTTGCATCACACTGGCCGAATTCTGGGCTACCGATTTGATTTGGGCCAAAGCCTTTTTCATATTCGGCACAATTTCCGAATCATATCTGGCAAGCAAACTTCCGATTGCGCCGCTCGCCTCTTTGGACAAGGCATTCAGGTTATTCACCAAATCCGCGGCCGGCTTCTCACCGCGCTCAATAGCGCTTTGAAGTTTGCTTAATGTCTGAATTTGGTTGTTCATATTCGTCTTGATCGTCGTTAGCCGCGTAATATTATCGCTGAATGGGCTATTCGGCAAATAGGTATTCAAACGTGTATACAAGTCAATCGTTCTGTCGATAACGGCAACACCTGTCGTCAATTGGCCCTTCAAGACAGCCATAACCGCCAACACTTTCTGCGGGTCCGGATTCACTTCTTGCAGCAAGCCCGTGAGCTGTGTAACGGCATCCGCCGTTTGCTGAAGCAGGATCAAATTCATCTTCACCACTGGGATCAGCGCCTCGAATGCAGCATCATTCTTTTGCAGGAAGTCAGCCAACTGCTCAGCAAAAGCTCCACCCTGCGTAGCGATCGCGTCAATTTGCGGCAAGGCGGCTAGCGCGGCATTGACAATCTCATCCGCTTTCCGCGACGTCTCGATTGCTGTATTCAACGCTGATTCGACCTTATCGAAATTCTGATCCAGCTCAGCAATTCGATCCGCAGCCTTCTGGATTTCCGGCAGCTTCTGCTGAATAAGCAATACTTCCTGCGCCACCGACTGAATCTTGGGCCAGCGTTCCTCGATCTTCAGAATGGTATCCGCGGCGCGATTAATATCGGGAATTTTCTGCTCGAGCTCGACAATCTTCTGCCCTTTTTGCTTAATTTCAGGCAGCTTTTGCTCAATTTCCAAGGCCTTGGCTCCCATGGCTTCAACATCCGGCAACCGCTTCTCAAGCTCGAACACCTTCGTTTCCATATTGCGAATCGTCGGCAGTTCTTTTTCAAAATCGATCCCCAGCTCTTTCATCCGAGTAAGAATGGAGCTGCTGACGGTCTTAACGAAGTTCTCGCTGATCTGTTGGGTAACACTGGAGGCCCCTTTGCTTGTAATTTTGGGCGCGACCGCATTAATTTTCTCATTCACCGTGTACAGAATTTCCGGTTTTTCCATGGTGCCGTCTACGATGCTCGTTATTTTTCGGGAAAAATCCGCAGGTATGATTAAGCTGGCATAGTAATCCCCACGTTCAACTCCGCTCAGCGCATCCTCCTCATTCACAAAGGTCCAACCGAGTGTATGATTGTTTTTCAGATTATCCACCACTTCGGTGCCAATGTTTATGGGCTTATTTTCGACCGTTGCCCCCAAATCATTGCTCGTCACGGCAATTTTGATCCCCGATGTATTCGCATAGGGGTCCCACATCGCCTCTAAATTAATCCAGGCATAAACAGAAGGTAAAATGGCTAGTGCAATCATAAGCAACAAGCCTGTGGGCACTTTCCACAAGTTGATAAGATCAGTTCGATAAATACGGAAAATTTGCTTCATTCATGCCCCACCCGGCCCTTCACATTTGGTACTTAATGTCTCCTGACAATCCTTTAACCATACAAAATACTTCCAAAGACTGCAAGCTTAATCTTGCACCTTTGTGGATAACCAAGCCTGTGGATATGTGCACAAGAATCCCGCGATCTTATACACAGTATGAACTGTGGACATGTTGATATTGTGGGTAACTATGTGGATAACTAAAATTAGCTGGGTATAACACAAAAATCGCTGTGGATTTTCATACCTCTTTTTATCCGAACACAACATTGCATTTACATTTATAAAAAGTCATGGTATTCTTATTTCGATAACGCTAGAAATACCTAAACAACACGAAAGGAGTCCTCTACATGGTTGACGTCAGTTTGGAAGCCAAGCAAGCAGTGAAAGTTCATAAAGCTTTGGGCGAGCCTACGCGCTACAAGATTCTCGAAATGCTCATTAAAGAAAGCAATTTATGTCCTGCCGAGCTTGAAAACCGTTTGAATTCGGTGGCTTTATCCACACTGTCTCATCATCTAAAACAATTAACCGATTGCGGCCTGCTGGACTCCGAGAAAAAAGGAACATTCATTCACTTCAGCATAAACTGGGAGACCGTGAAAAAATACGTACCTTATCTGATACAGTAGTTTTTTATGCGCAATATTTCTATGTATCTAGAATTATGGAATTACTGTAGTGGGATGGACTTAACTCGCTTGATTAGTTCGAGTAACCGCGTCTTATATTTCTATGTTTTTAGAAAGATGAAAATAATATTCGAAAAGAGGTACTTGCATGTCAAAAACATGGCAAATCTATGTGTTAGCCCTACTCAGTTTTCTAGTCGGAACATCGGAGTTTATCATTGCCGGAATTCTGGATAAAATCTCGGACACTCTGCACATTTCCTTAGTGGCCGCCGGCCAGCTCATTACTGTCTTTTCACTCGTTTATGCACTCGGAACTCCCGTGATCATGGCCTTCACCTCAGGGTGGAATCGGCGTAAATTACTCCTCTTCGGACTCAGCCTTTTCGTCATAGCGAATGCGCTCGCCTTCGTCATGCCCGGATTCGGCTTATTCATCAGCGCTCGCGTCTTGATGGCGCTCGGCGCTGGCGTTGTCGTCGTTACATCATTAAGCATCGCCGCTGTGATCGCCCCCCAAGGCAAGCAGGCGAGCGCCATCGCAACTGTCATTACAGGTTTCACAGCCGCGCTGATTGTAGGCGTGCCACTCGGCAGAATGCTGGCTGCTGCTTATGACTGGAAAGTCGTTTTTGGCGGAATAGCGGCCCTTGGTTTATTGGCTATAGTCGTGATTTCCCTCACGATTCCCGCCTTCAAAGGCGAAGCTTCCATTCCGCTGCGCAAACAACTAGCTCTATTGAAAAATCCAAAACTAACCCTGGCTTTAGCCGTAAGCTTTTTCTGGCTGGGCGGCTACTCCATCGCTTACACCTATATTTCCCCCTACCTGCTAACCATCACCGGTATGGGTGAGAAAACATTGAGCACCGCCCTTTTCGCCTTCGGTATCGCCAGTCTCGTCGGCTCCAAGCTTGGCGGCTTCAGCACAGACCGCTGGGGCGTCCAGCGCACACTGCGTTCGGGCATGCTTTTGCACATGATTACACTCATTCTCTTAACTCTGGCCGCACACTCGCCAAGCGTCGTTTTCCTGCTGCTGCTTCTATGGTCCTTCTCGGCATGGTCATCAGGTCCTACGCAGCAATATAATTTGGTCGCCCTCGCCCCCGAATCATCAGGCATTATGCTCAGCCTAAACAGCTCCGTGATGCAGTTAGCCATGGCGGGAGGGGCCGGTGTCGGCGGAGTTGTCGTGAGTCAGGTTTCCCTCACATCCGTCACCTGGATTGGCGCGATCGGCGTGGGCATCGCGCTGGCTATCACCATCTTGTCATCCAGGCAATCCACTGCTGCGGATGATAAGAAAGCTGAAGCTTTGCAGCACGCTTAATAGAGGAGGATAGAGGAGGATAATCCGGCTGCTTAGCCTTGGATTATCCTTTTTTAATTAAAATAGGGACAGCCTCTACGTGCTAGCGAGGAAGTCGAGATGCGCTACTGGCGAGGGAGTTAGATTCGAGGGTTGGGAGAACGCAGAGAGTAGCCGCAAGGGAAAAGTAGCTGATTAGTTGGACGGGGCGGCAGTCGTCAGTCGGCAGTCGGCAAATCGGTCGATGTGCGCGCCCTCGCGGAACTACGTTCCGCTATATGTGACAAATTGGCCGATGCACGTACCCGAGGGGAACTACGTTCCGCTATTTCGCCTCAATTCACCCATTTCGGGAGCAAAACTGCGAAATAGAGGAACAGAGTTCCGTTGGGAGGCCATTTAGCATGGTTTTTGCCAAAATAGCGGAACGACGTTCCCTCCGAAAGCAGAAGCTACTGGTGGTGGAGTTGGACTACTGGTGGTGGAGTTAGACTGGAGGGTTGGGAGAACATGGAGAGTAGCTGCAAGGGAAAGTAGCTGACTGGTTGGACGGGGCGGCAGCCGTCAGTCGGCAAATCGGTCGATGTGCGCACCCTCGCGGAACTACGTTCCGCTATATGTGACAAATTGGCCGATGCACGTACCCGAGGGGAACTACGTTCCGCTATTTCGCCTCAATTCACCCATTTCGGGAGCAAAACTGCGAAATAGAGGAACAGAGTTCCGTTGGGAGGCCATTTAGCCTGGTTTTTTCCAAAATAGCGGAACGACGTTCCCTCCGAAAGCAGAAGCTACTGGTGGTGGAGTTGGACTGGAGGGTTGGGAGAACATGGAGAGTAGCTGCAAGGGAAAGTAGCTAACTGGTTGGACGGGGCGGCAGCCGTCAGTCGGCAAATCGGTCAATGTGCGCACCCTCGCGGAACTACGTTCCGCTATATGTGACAAATTGGCCGATGCACGTACCCGAGGGGAACTACGTTCCGCTATTTCGCCTCAATTCACCCGTTTCGGGAGCAAAACTGCGAAATAGAGGAACAGAGTTCCGCTAGGAGGCCATTTAGCCTGGTTTTTGCCAAAATAGCGGAACGACGTTCCCTCCGAAAGCAGAAGCTACTGGTGGTGGAGTTGGACTGGAGGGTTGGGAGAACATGGAGAGTAGCTGCAAAGGAAAGTAGCTGGATGGTTGGACGGGGCGGCAGCCGTCAGTCGTCAAATCGGTCAATGTGCACACCCTCGCGGAACTACGTTCCGCTATATGTGACAAATTGGCCGATGCACGTACCCGAGGGGAACTACGTTCCGCTATTTCGCCTCAATTCACCCATTTCGGGAGCAAAACTGCGAAATAGAGGAACAGAGTTCCGCTAGGAGGCCATTTAGCCTGGTTTTTGCCAAAATAGCGGAACGACGTTCCCTCCGAAAGCAGAAGCTACTGGCGGTGGAGTTGGGAGAACGCGGAGAGTAGCTGCAAGGGAAAGTAACTAGAATGTTCGATAATGCGACGGCTCAGCTAAAAATCGAGGAATGAGGAGGTGCTATTTGTGCCATCAGCTTATTCGGGTTTGAGCGAAGCGTAGAAGCGCCATATTGCGGGAAACCACTCCGCAAAAAGCGAAATAGAGGATCGACGCCCCCCACCTCTCGGTGGCAGGAGCAACGATCCTCTACTTCTAGGCGGGCCCGAGTACCCGCCTTATAAAGGCACCACTTGGCGCCAGCCGCCAAGGGAAGTAACATCTTCCGCGCCTGCGGCCGCGTAAGCTTCACAAACGAAACCCGGGACCTCCGTGCCGTCCCGGAGCTCAACCTTGCCGATCCCCAGCGGAGCCGGGATCGCCGCCGCGAAGCCGCCGAACGCCTCCAGCGGCATCTCCCAAATCTCCAGCCGGATGGCGGAGCCGCCCTGCTGCTGCTTGATCAACCCCGGCTTCGCCGGTGTGGTTGGCAGTTTCACGAGGCTGTAAGCCGCCGCAGTTTCATCCTCACGGATGAAACGCGCCCCACAGCCAAGCATCTGCTTCTCCAGCGGATAGCCGCGCATGTGCAACCCACAGACCGCAACCAGCGTCGTGGCCCGCTCAGAAGCTGCACTTTCTCTCGCAGCCCCGCTCGCCGTCTCACTCACAACCTCACTCGCCACAAAACCCACCAAACCGCCCACGAACTGCTCCGCCGCGCCGCAGATCATCTCCTCCTCTTCGGCAAGCCCGAAGAAGGTAATCCCAAAAGGCGTCCGCCCCTCCGCATCCCCCGCCGGAACCGCAACCGCACACAAATCCAGCAAGTTGCAATGATTGGTGTAGCGTCCCATATCCCGATTCGTGCTGATCGGATCAGTGAGCACTTGCTCGCGCGACCACGTACCGCCGCAGGTCGGCATGACGAGCACCGCACCCTTGAGCAGCTTACGCGCTTCGAGCTTGAACTGCTGAAGCTTATGCATCGCTGTGAAGACAGACGCAGCATCATACTCGACCGCAGCGCCCGAGCGGAGAATCTGCTCCGTCACCGGATACGCAATCCCCGGATGAGTCTCGATAAAACTGCCCAACGCTGCCCAACGTTCAGCCACCCAAGGCCCTTCATATAGAATCGCCGCCGCTTGGGCGAATAACGTAACATCTACATATTCAATGGAGAGATCAGGGTTCATCTTCTTCAGAGCAGCAACCGCAGCCTCCCAAGCAGCCTGATATTCGGCTGCAAAAGGGCCATAAAAATCCAGCGCCCCTTCCGGAAGCAGCACTTTGCCTGGAAGGGAAGATGCCCCTCTTGTCACATTACGAGACCAAGGGTCTTCCGCATGAACCCCGCGCGCCACCTGATCCACAGCCAGCGCATCTTCCAAACTATGCGCGAATACGGTGACACAGTCCAGACTTGCGCAAGCCGGAACCACCCCTTTGGTTGGCCAAGCGCCGAGACTCGGCTTGTAGCCAACCAAGCGGTTCAACGCCGCAGGCACACGCCCCGAGCCTGCGGTATCCGTGCCTAGCGAGAAGACCGCTTGCCCGCGGGCCACCGAAACAGCGGAGCCGGAGCTCGAGCCGCCGCTGATCAGTTCTGGACGCAGCGCGTTATGTGTATCGCCGTAAGGACTTCTCGCACCGACAAGCCCTGTCGCGAATTGATCCAGGTTCGTCTTGCCGACCGGAATAGCTCCTGCGGCAATCAACCTTTCCACAACGCCTGCATGTTCCGATGGCATATACGCATACTCCGCGCAGCCAGCCGTCGTCGGCACCCCTGCCAGATCAATGTTATCTTTGATCGCAAAAGGAATTCCCCAAAGCGGGGCATCCGCCATCGCGATTTTATCCAATCCGTCTAAGTAAGGCTGCATTAGCTCCAGCGAAGGCGGAGTAATCCAGATATGCATCGCTGCGTCCTCTAAGGACCGCTGAACGATAGTCGCTGCGATATCCTGCGGTGTTAACTCCCGCTTTGCATACTTGTCCCGCAACCAGGATAGCGTCAACTCGCTTGGAATTTCAATTTCACCTTTTTCAATCTCGTTCATACCTATCGCCCCCTCATCTATGCAGTTTGAGCAATCCCTAGAATTAGCTGCCCCGCGTGGACTTGATCCCCCGGCTTCACCTGAATCATCGACACAATACCATCACACGGCGCATGCTGCGGGAACTCCATTTTCATACTCTCCAAGATAGCTAATTGATCGCCTTTCTTCACTTGCTCGCCCGGCGACACGAGGACTTTCCACACACTGCCTGGCATGATGCCGCGCACCGCAATCGTCCCTGCTGGCAATTCATCCTCCGGCGATTCGTTCACTACTTCCTGCTCTGACACGTATTCAGCTAGTCCCTTGGCCTTCCAGCTCTCTCGCTCTTCTTTGAACGCTTTTTGCTGTTGGGTACGGAATGTAGCAGCATCTCCCTCAATCTCGCTGAGGAACTGCAAATACTCGCCTAAATCAAAGGTCGTCTCCTGAATATCCGCTTCATACCGCCCTCTTGGGAAGTCCTCCCGCAATTGCAGCAGTTCTTCCGCACTGACCTCATAGAACTGAATTTGATCAAAAAATCTCAATAACCAAGGTTTGCCTGCCTTAAAACTCTCCGTTGAACGCAGACGATTCCACATTTGAATGGTACGTCCTACGAACTGATATCCGCCTGGACCTTCCATCCCGTACACACACATGTAGGCCCCGCCGATTCCAACGGCATTCTCCGGTGTCCAAGTGCGCGCTGGATTATACTTGGTCGTGACCAAACGGTGGCGCGGATCAACCGGCGTAGCGACCGGAGCCCCGAGATACACATCCCCCAAACCAAGTACCAGGTAGTTGGCATCAAACACAATCTTCTTCACATCATTTATCGTTTCTAAGCCGTTAATACGCTGAATGAATTCTAAATTACTAGGACACCAAGGTGCATCAGGCCGCACTCCTTGTTGGTAGCGTTCAATCGCGAGCTGTGTTGCCGGATCATCCCAGGACAGCGGCAAGCGCACAATCCGCGAAGGCACGCGGAACTCTTCTAACGGAGGCAGCGCTGCATCAATAGCAACAATTCTCTCACAAGCTTCACTTACGGTAATTCTAGAAGGGTCAATATGAATTTGCAGAGAGCGAATCCCCGGTGTCAGATCCAAGACCGGGATCGAACCACTCGCCACAATCGCTTGCAGTAAAGCCTGAACTTGGAAACGCAGCAGCAAATCGAGCTCCAACTCGCCATATTCAACAAGCAGGTTCTGATCCCCGCAACAGCGGATTGTGATCGGGAATCTGCGATTATCTGCCTCGTGGAAAAGACGCGGGTACTCCGGCGTGATTTCTACATGAACAGCAGGCAGCTCCACTTGCTCCAAACATGCCAAATCCCCTTCGCCAATCGCTTGCAAGTTACGTTCCTGCCTATCTCGCAGCGCTTCCGCTTCGGAAAGTGTCAGCAGATGAAACCGAATGGCATCACCAGGATGCAGCTGACCCAGCTTCCAGAACTCCGCCGACGCCGTCGTTACCGGACAGACGAACCCTCCCAAACTCGGTCCGTCAGGACCCAGCAAAATCGGCATATCGCCGGTCAAATCCAGCGTTCCGATGGCATAAGCATTATCGTGAATATTCGAAGGGTGAAGCCCTGCCTCTCCCCCATCCTCACGCGCCCACAATGGAGCAGGCCCTTTCAAGCGAACCCCCGTCCGTGAGGAGTTGAAATGAACTTCCCAACTCGTTTCCGTTAATTGATCCAAATATTTGGCATCCAGAAATTCACCCGTACAATGCGGCCCGGGAATAACGCCAATCGTCCACTCGCGTGTCATCGCCGGTCGATGAGACACAGCAAGTTCCACTTCTTCTTGCACAGGACTTCCGCCTCTGTTCACGCCCAGCACATCACCCGGCCGCAAGGCACGACCGCCGTGCCCACCAAAACCACCCAGCGTAAATGTGGCCGAGCTGCCGAGAATTCGCGGCATATCCAAGCCCCCGCTGATGAGCAGATACGCGCGCATGCCTGCTTTGGCTTCGCCAAAGCTCAGGATTTGCCCGCGTGCTGCGAACACTGGCTTATATGTTGCGATGGCTGAGCCATCCAACTCCGCCTGCATATCCGCGCCAGTGACACAGAACCACATGTCGCTGCGGAACTTGTAGGCGCCTCCGCACAGCGTCATTTCCAAACCGGCGGCATCGTCAGCGTTGCCGAGCAGCTTGTTGCCGATCCGGAACGAGAACGGATCCATCGGGCCGCAAGGCGGCACACCCACATCCCAGTGGCCGATTCGACCCGGGAAATCCTGCACAGTGGTTTGGATGCCGCCGTCCACAACTTCCAGAGCCCGTTCAGTCGGCTCGAATGTATGCAACAACTGCGTGTAGACATTGCCGTCTACGCAATCCTTCTCTTGCAAGAGAGCCTGCAAATATTGCAGGTTCGTCGTTAGACCATACATGCGCGTTTCACTTAACGCATCAATCAGTTTCCCGATCGCGTCCTCACGGTCAGCGCCATGGACAATGATTTTGGCCAGCATCGGATCGTATAGCGTTGTTACCGTCAGCCCATCCCGCACCCAAGTTTCGTTGCGCGATCGGCTCGAAAACACCGCACGGTCCAACTGCCCGGCGCTCGGTCGAAACTGCTGAAGGCAGTCCTCCGCATAGATCCGTGCCTGAATGCTGTGGCCTTGCGGTTTGCGAATCAAAGACTGAATGTCACGCAGTTCATCCGCCGCTTCGCGCACCATCCACTCAACAAGATCAACACCCAGCACTTCCTCCGTTACACCATGCTCAACTTGAAGTCTGGTATTCACTTCCAGGAAATAAAACTCGCACGTTTCCGGATCATACAGGTATTCAATTGTCCCGGCACTGCGATAGCCCACTTCAGCAGCTAGCCGCTTCGCAGAGGCGAACATGGCTTCGCGTACTTCGTCAGACAAGTTTGGAGCCGGACTTTCTTCAATAACCTTTTGATTGCGGCGTTGGATGGAGCAATCCCGTTCTCCCAGAGTAACAACTTCACCGAAGTTATTGCCGAATATTTGCACCTCGACATGACGCGCTCTGGCGATATATTTCTCCAGGAACATCCCGCCGTTCTTGAAATTCGTCTCCGCCAAATGGCGCACGCCGTCATAAGCAGCTCTCAAAGAAGCCTCATCTGCGCATACGCGCATCCCGATGCCGCCTCCGCCCGCTGTGCTCTTGAGAATAACAGGGTAGCCAATGCGGCTCGCTTCGAAGAGCGCCTCTTCGAGTTCTGTAATCAGCGGAGTTCCTGGCAGCATGGGCACGCCGGCTCTTTCCGCAATTTCACGAGCCGAATGCTTGAGTCCGAACATCTCCATTTGTTCCGGCGTAGGGCCGATGAACACGATCCCGTTGTCGCGACAAGCGCGAGCGAACTCCGCATTTTCGCTCAAGAAGCCGTAACCGGGATGAATCGCTTGCGCACCGGTTTCCAGCGCTGTCCGCATAATCAACTCTGTATTCAAATAGCTTTCCTTCGCCGGGCCGTCACCGATCAGAACCGCCTCATCGGCGCCATCGACGTGCAAGCTATCTTGATCTGCTCCTGTATACACAGCTACTGAGGCTACTCCGAGCTTGCGTAAAGTACGTTCAATTCGTACGGCGATCGCACCGCGATTGGCAATTAGCACTTTGGTGAACATCGTAACCACACTCCTTCGAATATCTTGAACGGCTATGCCGTCAACTAGCTCACTTTTCCCAAATTAGAACTTGAATCGGTGTCGGATTGTAGGCGTTGCATGGATTATTGAGCTGCGGACAGTTGCTGATCAGCACCATCGAGCTTCCCAAAGACTCCACCTCCACATAACAACCTGGCGCAGATACCCCATCATCGAACTTCAGCCCGCCATCGGCGCTGACCGGTACATTCATAAAGAAATTAATATTCGGCGCCAAATCACGCTTCGTATACCCCCCGTCCTGTCCTGCCAACTGCAGCATGAAAGTGTCCCGGCAATTGTGCATCGAAAGCTTATCGTGCGAGTAGCGTACAGTATTGCTTTGCGCTGAACATGATCCTCCCACCGTATCGTGGCGGCCGCACGTATCAGCTACGATTCGCAGCAGCGCCTTACCGGATTCCGCCCGCAGCACGGATCCTGTGCTCAGATAAATATTGCTTTGTCCCGCAATCGTAGCCACCGCACTGTAGTGATCCTCCGGATTCTCCGCATCATAGAACAGCGTGTCTGCCGCCTGATTCCCTTCCAAATCGACAATGCGGAGCACCTGCCCCGGCTTCAAAACCTTCATCCACCCGTCCCCTGCTTGAATAACTTCGCTATGGATCGCGTCCTCGACTTTGCGAGAACTCTCAACTCGATTAAATACCGCCATGTCCTTTCCTCCTCCGCATGTTTTTAGAAGCCCAGCAATGTGTGATATTCCCATGTATTTTCAAAAGCTCGGCGATTCTCCGAACGGTAATTCACACAATAATCCTCTTCCGTCACAGGCTCAGCTGTAAGAATTTCGATGTTGACCGGTACGGATGGATACGAAGTTCTAGGATCAAGCGGATTCGGCGTATTGGATACGAGAAGCAAAGTATCTAGTTCCGTACGAAGCGTAACCACAGCGCCTGCATGGCAATGTCCCAAACTAAAGTGCATATCCCCTTGTTCATCGCAGAACACTTTGGAAAACAAATTAACCACCGGCATCATATCCCGCATGCTCAGTCCATTGCGCACCAACTCCACGGCAAAATTCTCCTGCCCGCTGCGCAGCCAAGCATTCCGCTGCTGCCCGAAATCTGTCGCCCCATATTTGGCATCCGTCGCCTCTCGGCTCGTATACCCGCTGAGCGGATCATGCCAGCCGACGCTATCTTCGACCAGACTTGCCAGCACGCGTCCATTGTCACTCATCAGCACATGCCCTCTAGTCAAATGGGCCGTATATTGCGCCTTGAGCGTATCCGGCATATTGTAGCGCTCCGTCAGATCTCTCGCGTGGAACAATTGAATAGACACATTCGCTCCCGCTTCCAGCGCTGTAAAACGAATCAACTTCCCTCTGCCAATCGCCCCCGACCACTTGCCTCCAGGCCCTATCGTCATGCTCCAACTGTTAGCCATGCTATCCGACTCCTTTGCGATGTAGTTAAACAAAAAGGGAGACATCACAAGACTCAAGTGTCTTGGTGATATCTCCCAGGTTTTTATCCTTCCGTGTCGCTCTCCTACAAGAGCGGTTTACTCTCGGACCAGCCCGGTTGTCGCCGGCGGAACCCTAGTAAACAATCATTATTCATTTGTGTTATCAAACATAACATCGACGGATAAATGTGTCAACAATTTCTCATAAAATCGTTTAATTCGCATAAAATACTTCTCACACCATAAATTATATGTTATATTAACTTACACAAAAGACATATAACTAACATCGCTAAGAATTATGTATGAATACGCTCTTTAAAGTAAGGATTCATCACATATTATTGTTTTCTAGGGTTCCGCGGAAGTACACACGCCGGTCTGGTCCGAGAGAAGACGCACAGCTAACCCTGTGTTCACGGAGGGACAAAAGCCCGGGAGGATATCTGTTTCATAGATATCTCCTTGGCTTTTTTGCATATCAAACCATAAAGGAGTGCTGTCATCATGACAACCGAAGTCACACTACGTAAGTCCTTAAGCTTATTTCAAGTCGTTTACATGGGTTTAGCTTGGATGACGCCAATGATCTATTTCTCCATCTATGGGATTGCTTATGAGAACGCGCATGGCATGCTAACACAAGCCTATCTGCTTGCTTTCATTGCCATTTTCTTCACCGCTTACAGCTATGGAGTGATGTCCAAAACGTTCCCCACCTCCGGCTCCGCCTACACGTATACCAAAAAAAGCCTCCACCCCTACCTCGGCTTCCTCGTAGGCTGGGCGCTGCTTCTTGATTATTTCTTTTCCCCTATCATCGCTTGTCTGACTTTCGGCATTTATCTGCATGCCCAGTTCCCCTCGATTCCAGCTTACGTCTGGATCATTGGTCTGAATATCGTGCTTGCGATCGTGAATGTAATCGGCATTAAATTTTCCGCTAACATTAGCAAACTCTTCGTCTGGATTCAAATTTTGTTTATCGCCGTCTTTTGCTTCTTCCTGTTCCGCGGCCTGAGCGGCGATGTGCATCCGATGCAGCTTTTCCTGCAAACCGACGTCCCTTTCTCGACCATTCTGGCCGGAGCCTCGATTATCTGCTTCTCTTTCCTCGGATTTGACACCGTCACAACGATGTCGGAAGAGACGATTAATTCAGAGAAAACGATTCCTAAGGCGATAATGATCATCATCATTACGGCCAGTATTCTTTACCTGGTGCCATCCGTGCTGACCCAACTGATTTATCCACACTTAACCTTCGTCAATGTCGATTCAGCCGGATTCGAAATCGTCCAACTCGTAGGCGGGGCAGCGCTCAGCTCCGTATTCATCACCGTGCTCATCCTCGCCATCTTCACGCAAGGCCTATCATCGGTGACAAGTGTGTCGCGTCTACTTTTCGTCATGGGGCGTGATGCTATTTTACCTAAAAGAATATTCGGTTTCCTTCACCCTAAATTCAATACGCCAGTCATTAACATCGCCATTGTCAGCTGTGTTTCGCTGCTTGCTCTAGTTATTTCACTGGACAACGCCGTCAAATTCGTCAATTTCGGCGCCTTGACTGCCTTCTTCTTCGTCAACATTTCTGTCATCGCGCAAAAGTATATCAAAGAAGGTCAACGCTCCGCGAAAATGACCCTCAAGTATCTGATTCTCCCCTTAGTCGGTGCGGGTTTCATCGGCTATCTCCTGTCGCTGCTGGACAAAGATGCCCTGTGGATGGGCGGCGCTTGGCTCGTTGTGGGCATTGTCTACCATCTCGTGCAAAAGAGGATGCGCTTATCCGCAGGCCGGGTGGCGGTGCCGATTCGCGGGCAGAGCGGGGTCCGGACCTAGAGGCGCAGGTTCGATGGTAGAATTGGCGTCGTGGTGCCTGACATTTGGGGATAGCTCCTCTCTCGGGGAACGACGATCCCTCTCTATGGAGTAAGAAACAATAAAACCTCCAAATCCACACTTTAGGTCATACCCTTGTCTGCTTGACAGGGAATATGACCATTCTCGTGGTTTGGAGGTTTTATGTTATTTCTGATCCGCTGGGAACACAAGTCCCATCTGCTTCCTGGCCTCATCCAGAATTCCAACAGTGATGAGCGAATTCGCATGGGAGTTCGTTTCGGACTCCAATGTTCCATTTTGGATCAAACGGATGAACTCCTCCGCTTCATAGCGCATCGTCCGTGCGTGCTGCTCCTGCGTCAGCACCTCGACAGAGCCGTCGCGATAGCGAATCTCCACTTTTTCAGGCTGATTAATCTTATCGATCACCATCGTGGCATGCTCGCCTTGGATTTCCGTCGGCAGGTAGGAACTCGAGATTTTGGAATGCATGATCACGGCATCCATTTCCCTATAACCCAACAGCAAACTGCCTTCGCCATCCACGCCCGATTCCAGCAAAACACCATTGGCTTTAATGCGCTCAGGCGCACCGAACAAGACAGCCAGTGGGTAGATGCAGTACACGCCCAAATCCATGATCGACCCATTCGAAAAAATCGGGTTGAAGGCATTCAGCACCGTGCCCTGCTTATAAGCATCATACCGCGAGGAATATTGGCAATAGCTCGCAAAATAACGACGAACCTTCCCAAGTTTATGTAAATTGTCTTGGACCACTTTGAAATTCGGCATCAGCGTCGATTTGAGCGCTTCCATGAAGACAACTTGATTGCTGCGCGCTGCCTCAACCATAGCCGTCAGTTCCGTCGTATTGGAAGCCGCAGGCTTTTCACAAATCACATGTTTCCCATGGTTCATACAATGAATGGCATACTCCGCATGCAGTGAATTCGGGCTCGCAATATAGACAGCATCGAACTCTTTACTTTGAACAAAGGTATCCAGATCCGTATACCGATGCGAAATTTCAAATTTCTGCGCGAACTCCGCAGCCTTCTCCTCCGTGCGTGAGTATACCGCCGTTAAATCAAATTCCCCTGTCTCGCGGGCAGCATGAATGAACTCCTCTGTAATCCAATTGGTCCCTATAATTGCAAAACGTATCATAATTTCTCCTTTGGTACTTATGCTTTTATTTTTTACTATACCATGATTGAAGGACGAATGAGAAACTAGCCTACTTGATCCACTTACAGGCCTGGGATTGAATTCAGCCTTGACACGAAACCAAAAGGTTTCGTATAATCCATTACGTAACCAAAAGGTTTCGCATTCACAAAGGAATGAAACACTTCACTTATTTTGGGACACAATACAAGCTGTGAGTGATGGAAGGAAGGATTATTGATGCAGGAAGAGTTGCTGAAGAAACTTCGCTACAAACAAGGACGAGCCCTCGTGCTTCATGCACCCGAAGGCTATAAGCTTGGCATTGAGGATTCCGGGGAGCCCGGCGGAACGTATGATTTCCTTCAGGTTTTCGTGAATAATGCAGCCGAAGTCACTGAAAGGATACCTCATCTCATCCCTTATCTGAACGAAGATGCTGTCTTTTGGATTACATATCCTAAGCAAAGCTCCAAGGTCAAAACAGATATTAACCGCGATAGCCTGTTTGCGCTCGTTCAGGACATTTCTGCTTATCGTGCAGTTAGCAATGTGGCGGTGGACGAAAAATGGTCCGCTCTGCGCTTCCGCCATCAAGATAAAGTAAAAACCAAATCCTAATTTTAATGGAGGTCTTTTTATGATGGAAAATCAAACACAAGGCACTTTGCCGGATATTAAGCAAACAATTGTCTTCAACGCACCGATCCAAAAGGTTTGGAACGCTGTAGCAACACCGGATGGCATCGCCGCATGGTTCATGCCGAATAATTTCAAGCCGGAACTCGGCTATGAGTTTATTATTGAAGCCGGGCCTTTTGGCAATTCGCCATGTAAAGTTACGGACATCTCGCCGCCGAACCGGCTTTCTTTTGAATGGGGCAAGGATTGGACTTTGACGTTTGAATTGGCAGACGTGGATGGCAAAACAGAGTTCACACTCATCCATTCCGGTTGGGATGTGAACAAGGTGACTGAATTCGGTCAACCCCACAGCGTGGTTCGCGAGATTATGTCGCAAGGCTGGGGCGGAATCGCGAAGGCACTCACCGCTTACGTCGAGGCTTAGGATGGGCATCCCATCGCAGAAACATGATGTCTTTCAGGCGATTGCCGATCCAACCCGCCGTCAGGTCTTGCAGCTACTGGGCGATAAAGAGATGCCGGTGACGGTTATATCGGACCATTTCCCGATCAGCCGCACCGCAGTGTCCAAACATCTTCGCATCCTGGCTGATGCCGGGCTTGTGAAAGAGCGCAAGGTTGGCCGCGAGACGCGGTATAGGCTGGAGGCGGAACCTCTCATGGAGTTGAAGCGTTGGTTAGCTTATTATGAACGTTATTGGGAAAATAAATTAAACGTGCTTAAACGGTTCGTAGAATCGGACGAGTAGTACACAACGAATAGCACACGACGAATAGCGCACAACAATTAGTACACGACGAATAGGTCATCTTTCTGCTGCTTGCAACAGAGGGATGACCTTTTTGGGCATTCATCTTTATTCTGGGACTGGCAGCCATTCGGAAGACCACTTCGCAATCTCCCCAAAAATCGGTGCCAACGCCCGCCCCTTATCAGATAAGGAATATTCGATACGAACCGGAATCTCCGGGAATACTACTCTTCTCACAATACCTTCGTGTTCCAGCTCTTTCAGTCGCTCAGACAATACTTTGCCGCTTATATTCGGCAGCGCATGGTCGATTTGAGCAAACCGTTGGGGACCCGACAGCAATTGAAAAACGATCAGCGATGTCCAGCGTTTGCTGAGAATTTCTACAGCTTTTTCGAAACGCGGACACATTGGCATCTGTTCCATCCTTATCACCTCTATATCTCTGTTTATTATAGTGGAAACAACGGCCCCTGCACAAGCTTACAAAAAGTAATTTAATTACTTGACGAAACTATTTTTATGCCGTAATATCAGTTACATAAAGTAACTAAGTGATTAAATGTAACTCATAAAAAGGAGTGTTGAACGATGATTTCACCTATTTTCGTAGGGCACGGTTCACCCATGATGGCTATTCAAGATACAGCCTGCACACAGTTTTTACTCGAATATGGCAAAACGGTTTCACCGAAAGCGATCGTCATTTTCACAGCGCATTGGGAGACTGAGGTTCTTACCATCTCCTCTAGCGATGATGTCTATGACACGATTTACGATTTCCGCGGCTTCCCGGATGAACTGTTTCAAATCAAATATCCGGCTAAAGGAAACCAAGAGCTGGCAAATCAGATTGCTGCCCGCTTCCAAGCGAAGGGCATTGCTGTGAACTTCGATTCTAAACGCGGACTAGATCATGGATCCTGGGTCCCGCTTCTCAGAATGTTTCCAACCCCGAGTGTACCGGTCATTCAAATTTCTGTAAATCCGTACCTGCCTCCTGCGGAGCAGTACCGTATTGGCGAAGCCCTGCGCGGTCTGGATCAGGAAGATATCCTGATTGTCGGAAGCGGAGCTACGGTGCACAACTTGCGTGCGCTCAATTGGGAAGCCAAAGAACCGGATGCTTGGGCTGTTGATTTCGATGAATGGCTTGTGAACAATATGCAAGCTCAGAACTTGCCAGCTTTGTTCAACTACGCGGATGAAGCCCCGAATGCCCGTATGGCGGTTCCAAGACCAGAGCATTTCATTCCGCTCTACATTGCTATGGGCAGCGGCGATCCAGCCCGCACACCGCAAGTCATTCATCGCAGCTACGAAGTCGGTTCGCTAAGTTATTTGTCCGTGGCTTTTTAAATAAAATGAATTGAGGTGCTTCTCCATTGAAATGGGTAGTCCGTATTCTTCAGGCCTTGCTGGCTCTGGGATATTTAATGTTTGGGTTCATGAAATTAAGCGGAGATCCGATGCAGGTTGAAGCATTTACTACAACCTATGGTTACGGGGAAGGCTTCATGTATGTTGTTGGCGCAATCGAATTGCTGGCTGCAATCGGGCTCATCATCGGCTTCTGGAAGCCGCGCATCGCCTTCGTCTCTGCCGGTGTCATTGTCATTACGATGGCAGGCGCTGTCATAACCCATCTGAAATCAGGTCAAGGCATGGGCGTAGCCACGATGCCGCTGATCCTTCTGATAGTGGCTCTGATTATTGTGATCGGGCGCTCGCGCCGCGCGTAATGAAGCCTTATGAACTCATTGACCCTTATTCGATCAAAATGGTTCCATTAGAAAAGATAACGAATTCCACATGCGTTATTTCAAATAAAGAATCACTTTTCCGCCTATATATTACTCCATAACGCTAGTTCAGTTCGTTAGGCCGTCAAGGGAGCCATTTTTACGCTTATAAGCATCATTCGATTCGTTAGAGTGAACAAATGCTAGTAAGGCGGCCCGGCGATGCAGTTCCTCTGCCCGTAACGCTGTTTTACAGCGTTATGCACTCACTTCGGCCTCCGACGCCGCTTTAACGCTGAATTTCATCCTTATTCCAGCTGAACACGATGCCGCTGATCCTTCTGATAGTGGCTCTGATTATTGTGATCGGGCGCTCGCGCCGCGCGTAATGAAGCCTTACGAACTCATTGACCCTTATTCGATCAAAATGGTTCCATTAGAAAAGATAACGAATTCCACATGCGTTATTTCAAATAAAGAATCACTTTTCCGCCTATATATTACTCCTTAACGCCAGTTCAGTTCGTTAGGCCGTCAAGGGAGCCATTTTTACGCTTATAAGCATCATTCGATTCGTTGGAGTGAACAAATGCTAGTAAGGCGGCCCGGCGATGCAGTTTCTCTGCCCGTTGCTCGCTCTACCCTTATCGTATCGCTACACCGCCGCCAACAAAGCCAAATAGACTGTTCCCTAGGTTTTTCAACCTCGGGAGACAGTCTATTTTTGCTTTCACCCCGAACATGCCAGCCATTCGCAGCAGGAAGAGTCACTAACAGCTTCTATTTGCGCAGAATAAAGCATCTCCTTGCCGATAAGAGCCTCCAGGAGCTCTTATTCTGTTGTCCACAAAAAAAGAGACCCAACAGCAACGGGCCGCGGGTCTTAAAGTATATATATTTAAAAGGGGGTCGAACTTCATTATAGGCCCCGAACCTTAAATTAAGCTGAAAACAAGATTTCATTTCGATGACAAATGATGCTATTTGCATGACATGAAGGAACCCTATTTCTTTTTAACCGGGATATAGATATCCATCTCCACAAGCTCATTCTTCGCGGGATTGCAGCGCTCATCATAGAGCTCGAACTCCGCGCCTCCAGCATGCGTATAACCCGACGTCGGGAACCACTCTGGCTGAATCGACTTCCATGTGCTTTGAATCGCTGAAGTAAACTCTTCCACCTTGACCGGTGGTGTCGTAAATACCGCATAGGTCGCTTCTGGAAATTCACGGCATACCTGATCTTCAAGCACGCCGTCAAAGGTTGTCACTTCCATCCCGATGAGGTAAGTCAAATCGCTGGTTTGCGGATTGAAATCGGTACAAATGCCCAGCTCAACTTGGGAGTCTGCCTGCACACGATTACCGATATGCGCCCCTTTATTTTCATCCAGATAGGTCCGCCAGAATAACGGAATTTCGCGATGGTTACGGCCATCAATACAGGAAGTTTTTAGCTCATAGCCAACAAATTTAAAAGCAGGTTTCGTTTTTAACTGAACATTCATTTGAATTCCTCCTTATTGTATCTGACAGAAATGTGCGCTATCGCCAGCTCCCTTTGGAAGCCACCGAGTACGTCTTATACTGCTGTTTGCCCTTGATCTCCAAGCAATTGATTTGCAAGCCATAGGCACAGCCGCCATCAATCCCGATTTTATCCCGATCGAACCACACGTCCGGCTTTCCATGAATATCCTTGGTAGGCGTATGCCCAAACACGACGGTCTTCTTCACAACGGTCCGCTGCTGCACGAACGGGGCTCGAATCCACATAAAGTCGCGCTCCGGCTGCGTTTTCCAATCCGTGTAGGAGGGATTTAGTCCCGCATGCACATAAATATGCGTTTCGTCTTCATGATAGAGAGGCAACTGGTTCAGAAAAGCGATATGCTCGCTGCAATTTGCGCGAATATGTTCTCTGGACTGCTTCAAATCCATACTGTCGGAACCACAGAAGCTCTTGAACGTTTGGATGCCGCCATGCTCGAAAAACTTCATCTCCGTCAGCGTATCCACCTCACCCAGCATGTCCACAAAGCGCTGATCGTGATTCCCTTTTAAGGCAATAGCCTGCTTGTCCCGCACCAAATGCATCACGAATTCTACTGTTTCCAGACTGTTCGGCCCGCGGTCCACATAATCACCCAGCAAAACGAGTTGGTCCTCTTCGGCCTGAAAATTCACTTTATCGAGCAATTGTTTGAATTCCTCTACACAACCATGAATATCGCTTATGACTAAAGTTCTGTGCATATCCCGTACCTCCTGCTGCCGCGCCCTTGACGCTACTGCTTACTATGGATTACCCTCTCGGTTACTATTATTCTATTTTATCACAGCAATTTCCTATCTTGCAGGTCCTTCTTCCTGAAAAAGAATAAGAGGATGCCCCGAAGGACATCCCCTGAAATGAACTGATTTCTCCTTTGAACTCTTTCGGGTTTGGTATAACCGGAAAAACTCCCTCTAACTTTAGAGACAAATCACTGTTCAGCGAGAAAGTGTCAGAGATAATGGGAGATTTCCCTTACTCCTAGACACTCTCACCTATGAACGATGCTAACCAATGACTGCACCTCTACACAAGCCATGACGAAAGCGCCCACGCCGTGCAGGTCGTTCTCACTTGTCGGGCGAGTCACGTAGTTCTCGTAGTCCCCTGCCGACGTTCCAATGCAAATCAGCGGCAAAATCACACGCTCCTGCGCATCGAATTGGAGCGTGCGAATGAGTCCCTCATATCCCTTCACAGCTGCTTCCGCGCAATCCGTGCCCACAACGCCGAGGTTGATCGCCTTGGCAATCGTATAGACGAACAGGCTCGTACAGGAGGATTCCAGCCAGTTATCCGGCTGATCGCCCTTGTCCACAACCTGGTACCAGAGACCGCTCCCCGCGTCTTGGTAGCGAATTAAGGCATGAACGAAGTCGTGCAAGGCATCGACCAATATCTGACGGCCCGGCTCATCGGCTGATAATTCATCCAGGAATTGCGCTACGGCAAGCCCGTACCAACCGAGAGAACGGCCCCAGAATTCCGGTGAGCAGCCGGTTTCCTTATTCGCCCAAGGCATCATCCGGCTTTCATCCCAAGCGTGATAAAATAGCCCTGTCTGCTCATCCTTCATATATTTGCGCATCAACGCTTCCTGGTGCAGCACATTGTCCCGTAATGCAGGATCGCCGTAAGCATTGGCATACTTGAGCGAGAATACGCCGGCCATGTACAGACCGTCCAGCCACATATTGTAGGCATATTTGTCCTTGTGCCAATAGCCGCCCTCCGACGTAAGGTTCAACGCCGCCAGCAAACTGCGCAGCTTCTCGGCAGCGAGGCGATATTTCCGGTGCCCGGTCTTCTTTTCCAAGCGAAATAAAAGCAGCCCTGCCTGCACAGCATCCAGCTCATCCCGGGCCACATACAGATTGCCGTTCTCATCAATCAAGCCATCGACATAAGCCTGAAGATAAGCGTCGTAACGCTCATTCGGCTCCCTCTGCAGCAGCATTTCCACCCCGCACAAAAAGACACCTTGATGGTAATGCCAACGTGCAGCAGGCGGCAGTTCCATTGGTGCATAAGTGCTCATGATCGAATCGCAGGCAGCTCTGGCCCAGCCCAACGGTGATTTTACAGTTTGATCTGTCATCTTGTTTTCCCTCTCTATTCCTATATAGATTTACGGATTAATGGATGAATAGCCACCGAATCCTTCCCTAGCCCTTGATGGAACCAATCATGGCCCCTTTTGCAAAATGCTTTTGCAAGAACGGATAAACAGCCAGAATCGGCAGCGTCGCCACGACGATAACCGCCATTTTGATCGATTGGGCAGGCGGAGGTGTTACGCTATCCAAATCAACGCTGTGATCCATGCCGCTGGCCAGCACGACAATCTGTCGAAGCAGGACCTGAATCGGCCACTTGGCACTTTCATTCAAGTACAGAATTGCGCTAAGGTACGTATTCCAATACGTCACCGCATAGAATAACGAGATCGTGGCAATCGCCGGCATCGAAAGCGGCAGGACAATGCGGAACAGAATGCCGAAGTCGCTGCAGCCATCGATTTTGGCTGACTCTTCCAATCCCTCGGGAATGTTTTGGAAGAAATTTTTTAGAATAATCAAGTTAAACGCACTGATTGCAGATGGCAGAATAAGCGCCGCATACGTATCGATCATCCCCAATTCCTTCACAACAAGGAAGGTCGGAACCAATCCACCATGAAACAGCATGGTAAAGACGACCATGAACATAATCACTTTGCGGCCATCCACATCTCGGCGAGAAAGCCCATAGGCCATCAAAGCTGTGATAAACATACTGATGATCGTCCCAACAAGCGTAGTCCCAATCGAGACGCCCATTGCTTTGAAAATCGTATTTGTCGAGAAAATGAAGCGGTAAGCCTCCATGCTCCAATCAGTCGGAATGATGACAAATTTCTTGGCTGCCATTTCCGCGCTTGTTGTGAAGGAGCCTGCAACGACGTGCACAAAAGGGATCACCGTGATTAAACCAATGACCGTTAATAACAAATAATTAATGATCCCGAACATTCTGCCGCCTACTGTTTTATCTTCAACCATCGTGTTAACCTCCTGCTTCGTAAGCGTTCGTTTCTAATAAACGCCCTCTTCGCCCATCTTCTTGGCAATTCGGTTGACCAGCATAACCAGAGCAAGACCAATGAACGATTTGAACAACCCGATCGCTGCGCTGTAACTGAACTGACCTTGTTTTAAACCTGCCGTATATACATAAGTATCAATGATCTCTGCAACATTTCGGTTCATGGAGTTAAGGAGCAAGTAGACATGTTCAAAACCGAGTTCGAGAACCGCACCAATTTTCAAAATTAGCAAAACAATGATGACACTACGGATCGCCGGCAGCGTAATATGCCACATCTGTCTGAGTCGTCCCGCACCATCCATACGCGCAGCTTCATACAATTGAGGGTCAATCGAAGCAATCGCCGCCAAATAAATAATCGTCCCCCAGCCCGCTTCCCGCCAAATCACTTGCAGAATATACATCGGTCTGAACCATTCCGGAGCCAGCAAGAAGTTAATCTTCTCAAAGCCAAAATACTCGATGATATCGTTGATAATCCCGCCATCCATCGTAAACATCACGAAGCTGATCGAAACAATAATGACCCACGACATAAAGTGAGGCAGATAGACAATCGTTTGAAACGTTTTCTTGAAAAAATCCGATTTCACCTCGTTAAGCATCAGCGCCATAATAATCGGAATCGGGAAATAAAAAACAAGATTCATGACGAATAGGATGAGCGTATTGCTCAAAATCGTGAAGAAATCCGGCTCTGTAAACAGTCGTTGAAAATGCTCGAGGCCAACCCATTCGCTGCCGCTAATCCCTTTGAACGGCTTGTAATTCTGAAATGAAATGATCAGTCCATACATCGGGATATATTTGAAAATCAGAAAATACAGCACGCCGGGAAGCAGCATGACATAAATCCATTTATTTTTCCAAAGTCGTCTGCCCAGTTCGCTGCTTTGTTTCCTAGCCACCACACGCCCTGCTTGTGCCACATTCACTTCCTGCATATCACTTCTTCCTTTCCGGGTCTTTCATACCTAATGAGAAGGCCGCCGCCTTGGCAGCAGCCCTCCCCCAACCTTAAACAGTGTGACGGATCGGCCGTACTACTTTTTGTAGAGGGCGTTGTACTCTTCGATAATTTTGCTGCCGCCACGACTTTTCCAATCTTCAACCGCTTTGTCAAAGCCAGCTTTATCGATGGTGCCGTAGATATATTTGTTTGTAGCATCTTTAATCACATCTTGCAGTTGAACCCCTTTTTCCAGGTAAGTTTTGGAATCTAGAGCGGCTACCGGATCCTGAACCGCAAACTTCAGATTGGCGATTTTCAGTTCATCCGCCTTGCCTTGCGCCGGAATCGTCGGAATACCCAAGAATCGGCCTGAGGTATCTTCATCACCAATCGCCGCGTCTGTGAACGGTTTGACTTCACGCGTCCATTTCTCTTCATCCAGCTTCTTCGCCTTGTTATCAATTACGCTGTAATTCACATCTTTGATGCCCCAGTTTGCAAGGTTAGCCACTTCAGGCGTCATCATTTTGTCAAAGAAAGCCAGGATCTTCTTCAAGTCTGCTTCTGTTTTGATCGCGGATTTCGGGAACAGGACCACATTCGCAAAGCCCGGAAGCGCCCACGAAGCAAATTTGCCGCTTGGCCCAGCTACCATGCTGTGCACATCGACAACGGCCGTCGGCACGTTTTTGATCAGATCTTTATTGAGTGTCGATACATCCGTCATCGCTCCGATATACATACCCGCTGTACCGTTGGTGAAGAGCTTTTGTTGATCGGTTTTGCTCGTTGCGGCGAAATCTTTGTTAATCAACCCTTCGTTGCGCAGCTTTTTAAAATAATCCATCGTCGCTACATATTCCGGGAACATGAACTCCGGCTGCAGCTTGCCGTCTTTCTCACCCCAGTTGTTCGGTACGCCCAACCAAGTCGCTACGGTTTTATAGGCACCATAAATCAGATCGTTCCGGTCGGTTAAGCCAATCGTGTCTTTTTTCCCGTTGCCGTCTGGATCATTCTCCACGAATGCCTTCATCATGGCATAGAGATCATCGGTCGTGGCTGGCGGCTTCAGCCCAAGCTTGTCAGCCCAATCCTTGCGATAGATGAGACCTTGGCGGGCAATATCCACACCGCGGTACAGCGTGTATAATTTACCGTCAACTTTGGTGTTGTCATTGGTTGTGGCTTTCAGCTTGCTAAGGTTCGGGAAATCTTTCAGTAAAGGTCCAATCTCCCAGAACTGTCCATCGCGAATCGCTGACTTCATCTGAATGAAGGTCGCTTGGTTCTTCAGGTACGTCACCTGCGGCAGTGCGCCTGTGGCAAATGTCGTGTTCAATTTCTCCTCATACGTATCTGCCGGGAAAAATTGGTACGTCAGCTTCGTATTCGTTAATTTCTCAAGCTCTTTAATAATCGTATCTGGCGGCGTCTGGGCTGTGTTGAGCGGAGCCATAATCGTGATGGCCGTTGGCGTGTTGTCGGCTGTGGCTTTCGGCGTCTCCGCCCCTGTTGTAGCTGCCGGAGTTGTCTTGCCTCCGTCTGCGCAAGCTGCCAAGGCGAAGCTGGAAACTAACAGAACACTAAGTGGAATCGAGACTAACTTTCTCTTCATATAGGATAGACCTCCATAATATGTGGTGTGCTGCAAGTTCCACCTTACAGGGGTTAAGGGAGGTACCGAAATAATCATTTGCTCATTTAGGCCTTGATGTATCAGAGATGTGAGATGATGATTATTGGACGCGAAGATGATTATCGGGGGATTGCACACAGCAAAAACCGCCTAAGTGAACTGTCACTTAGGCGGTTTAAGATAAGCATATATTCAGTTTCCAACGCGCGCAGGCTTTACCTGATAGGTATCTTTCACCTGAACAACGGAGTAATTTACGGATTTAGGTGCGATCACATCGTCTTTGTACTTCAAAGTAACGCCTACCTTGATGTCCGACGTATTGGAAGTGTCAGCATGGCCCAATGAATAAGCGGCCAACGGAGCTGCACCACCAGCGCCGCCTTCCTTGATGAGGGCATTCAAGTAATCAGTTACAATTCCTTTGGCACCTTCCGCCAAGCTCGGCTGCTTGGACATTTCTTGAAAGGTTTTGCCCGTACGTTCCTCAAGCGTTCGATCATCCTTGAGACCCGCAGCACTGACGATCCCTGTGCATAACACGAATAAAATCACCACTAACAACGAAGCAAATTTCGAACTTTTTCTCATTGCAAACTCCTTCTACAGCTGTATTTCCAAGTACCACTGTAGAGTAGACTCTTCTTATGGGAAAATGGTTCCCTAATACGCAGAAATTTCGGGGGCGCTTTGGGGTGCGCGATTATGGCGCGCCAGATGGCAGCATCTAGAAATAATAATTGACTTCGACCTCTAGTTCTATTAACATAAAAGATGACCACGTGGTCACTTATTAGTCAGTACGTATTATTTGTAATTAATTATATTGTTAGATAATTTTGCCAAAAGGAGCTGGTCCGTTTTGCGTACCGAACCCCGTCTCGGGAAATCATCCATATTGTTTTTATTAGTCACGGTCTTACTTATAGGAATGTTTGGCCATGCAGGGTACGTCCAAGCAAGCATAGAAACTGCTGATAAAAGCGTTCAGACGTTAGTCCTCCGTAATGCGACAGTCGTGGACGTTCGAACAGGGAAATTGGCTGAGCGCCAGACGATAATCGTCACGGGAAGCAAAATTAGTTATATCGGGAGTGTTGAACCAGCCTCGATTCCCTATGACGCACAAGTTCGAGATATTTCGGGCCAATATGTGATTCCCGGCTTATGGGACATGCACGTCCATTTGAATAAATATTATGAGCACGCGTTTCCGATGTTTCTGGCAAATGGGGTGACCGGGATAAGGGAAATGGGGACGGCTATGGGAAATATCGAAGTGTGGAAGAAGGCCATCCAAAAAGATATGCCTGCTCCGCGAATCATCACAACAGGCGCGATATTAACTAAGGGTCGGGCTCCCCATATGTTTTATTTGACTTCAGAGCAGGAAGCGCGCGAAGCTGTTCGTCTGTTGGCGAGCGCAGGAGTGGACTTCATTAAAGTGCATACCCAGACGCCTCGTGATCTGCTCCCGGCCATATTCGACGAAGCGAAGAAGTACAGACTGCCAATTGCCGGGCATGTACCGATGCAAGTACGTCCGATCGAGGCAATTAGATTTGGACAGAAGAGCATGGAACACTTATTCGGATTGTTTTCCGCCACTTCGAGTAAGGAAGACGAAATTATGCAAAACCCCAAATTAAGCGACCCCATGTTTTATTTTCCGACCGAAGTGGCGGCTGCAAAGCATTACGATCCGGTGCGTGCGGAGAAGCTGTTCCGGGAGTTAGTGCAAAATGAGGTGTGGCAAGTTCCGACACTGGTAACTCCGAAGAATTCGACGAAGACCGAGCTTGATCCGCGAGCGAAATACGTGCCGAATGCTTTGCAAGAAGAATGGATTCGCAAGATTCGGTCCGTAGCGGGTACCATATTCAGTGAAACTGATGCGGAACTCGCCATAAGGGCTGGAGAACTGGTCCAAAAAATGAACGCGGCCGGCGTCCCGTTGCTGGCCGGTACGGATTCGTCGTTCGGTGCGGCCAATTCTTTCTACGGTTTCTCTTTGCACGACGAGCTGGAGTTATTCGTTAAGAACGGCCTGACTCCACTGCAAGCGCTGCAGACGGCGACGCTGAATCCGGCTCGTTACTTGGATAGGCAGCATGAGCTTGGAACGGTCGAAGAAGGCAAGCTGGCTGATCTGGTCGTGCTTGAAGCGAACCCGCTCGAGGATATTCGGAATACGACGCGTATTTCCGCCGTTATTCTGAATGGGAAGTTAATGGAAAAGCAGGAATTGTGGAATGCCGTCAAAACGTACGAGGTCGTTAATCCGACCGATGTGAAAGACGAACTCAGGTAGCCACAGTAATCTTCTTGTAATATAATGAGGGCTGAGGGTCAAAACTTAGTCCGAGGTTATTCATGAATATAGATAGGTTTGAGCGCTTGCCGCAGCAAAAAAAAGAGAACATTTTTCAGGCTTGTTTGTCGGAGTTTGCCACTTACGGATTCGACGCCGCATCTACGAATCGGATCGTGAAGGAGGCGGGCATCCCGAAAGGTTCTTTATTTCAGTACTTCGGCGATAAGGAGTCTTTATTTCTTTACGTATACCGGAGAGTGAGACAGGAGAAGGAGCAGCACCTGAAAGATTCATCCAAGGATATGCCTTCCGATTTCCTTGAAGCGGTTCTTCAAATATTGGTAATTAACCTTGAATTCTTCAAAATCCGGCCTACTTGCGCGCAATTCATGAGCGTTGTCGCACGCCTGCGGATGCATCCATTGCATCATAAAATTCAGGAGATTGGGCAACAAGAAGACTTCAGAAATAACCGGAAAATTTTATCTGCCTTACCCCGCGATCAGATCCGAGACGATATTGATCTTGAAGATGTGCTGCAACTGATTTCCGCTCTAGCCGGACCGTTGGATCAACGCATTGAAGAGCTGGTCGTTGCCAATGATGGAAACTTAGATGTGATCTACCAAGGAATAACGGAGATTGTTCAAGATTTCCGTAAGTTTTTTACGATCCTGCGTCACGGTATTTATAAAAAGTAACTGCCTTACGCCCACACATGAATGCATGGTGTGGGCTGTTTGGCGATTACGTAGATATGTTAATCCGCTCCCAGCTGCTTCTTCCCATACGCCTCATTGTACTCGGCGATGATCTGCTCCCCGCCACTGCGCTTCCATCGCTCAATCTCTTGCTGGAAACCTGCTTTATCGAGCTTGCCGAGCATGTAATTATACGTGGCGTCGGAGATAATTTTATACAGCTCAACGCCGCGCTCATCATACATCTTGGACTCCAAGCCCAGCGTCGGGTCCTTGATCACATACTTCTCGTTATCCATGCTCAGCCGGTCTGCCAACTGTGACAACGACTCGCTCTCTGCAAGCTGCTTCACCTGCGGATTGTTCAGATCGGCAATCATTAGCGCGTACAGTGCATTCACTTCATTCACACGAAGCTTGGAGGTCTCTTCCGTCAGCTGAACCTTGTCCCCAATGGTCGTGTAATGACGGCCTTCCAGGCCGTACTTCATCAAGTTGGCGATATCTTTATCCATCGTCCGATCAAAAAACTGCAGCATCTGCTTCAGTTCCACCTCGGTGCGAATCGCTTTTTTGGAGAACAGATAGAGCGCGCTGTAGTTGGGAATCGACCAAATCTGAAAGCCCTTGGGCCCCTCGATATGATTGACCAGCGTGAGCTTCGCCTGCGGGTTCGCCAGCTGTACTTCATCCGAAAGCCGCTGCACATCCTGCATGCTGCCGATGTACGCCCCGGCTGTGCCGCGAATGATTTTATCCCGCTGCACGTCCTTGCTCGTAACGGCAAAATCCGAATTAATCAGCTTCTCATCGTATAGCTTTTTCATATAATTCATCGTGTCGACATAGGCCTGTGTTTCGAATTCCGGAGCAAGCTTGCCAGCTGCAATGCCCCAATTATTGGGCGTGCCGAAGTAGGAGCTGATTGTTTTGAAGGCGCCAAACACCAGATCATTGCGATCCGTTAGACCGATCGTATCCGCTTTCCCATTGCGGTCAGGGTCGCCGTAAGTAAACGCTTTTAAAACTTGGTACAACTCATCCAGATTCGTCGGTTTCGCCAGGTTGAGATTGTTTAGCCAATCTTCCCGCATGATAATTCCCTGCCGCGAGGAAGGGCGTTCCGTGTACAAGCCGAATATTTTGCCATCAACCGCAGCCTGCCCCAAAATCCCTTTATTCAACTGCTTGAGATTCGGATAGGCATCCAAATAGGGACCGATATCCCAGAATGCGCCGGATCGGATTGAATTCTTCATCAGCATGTAGTCGGTATATTTCACATAGGTCGCTTTTTTCAACGAGTTGGTCGTCAGCGCCGTATTCATTTTGTCGGTATAAATCCCGTCCGGAACCCAGTTCAATTCCAGCTTGGTTTGCGTTTGTTTCTCAATTTCAGCAATCAATTCAGGTATCGGCGGATGTGGAAAATGAAGCGGTGCCATAATAGAAATAACGGGGCGACCGATACCAGACTCCTGCGCTTTGCATGCACTGTCTTTCTGACAAGCACCGAGCAACGAAATGATCATCAGGCCTGCAATCACGAGGAAAGAAAGCTTGAAACCCGCGCTGTATCTATACTTTTTCATCAGAACTCCCCCTTGTACCCGCTGTATATATCGGTGAAATCAGAGATAATGATTATTCCCCACTCAGATGATTATTGCTCTAACTGCCAGTCTTGACTACAATACATAGATAGTCTATCACGACCATCCTCAGACAGATAAGGTGTTGGATGCGATGCGATCTTTAAGTTTTCTTAGCAAAATGACCATGTTCGGGTTTCTGCTCAGTACACTTCCGGTTATTTTTATCGGCGCTTTTGCTTTCGTCACTTCGTCGAGCGAGATCCAAAAAAATGTCAACGAAGGCAAAATGCAGCTAATCTCTCAAATCAATTCCAATGTAGAGCAGAAATTAACGACTGTCAACCATACACTCAATCAGGTCATTAACTCGACAGTGCTCAAAAAGGCTCTGGATATGCCCTTAACTGTAAACGATTTCATGATGTACGATGATCTGCGCAGCGAGATTCGTTATATGCAATCTTTTGATACGAAGCTGGAAGATGTTATTCTGATTAATGCTCGGGAGAACTGGATGATTAAAAATTCGGGCTTGTACCGTTTTGACAATTATCCCTATCACGACAAGCTCGTGGAGCAGATGAACACACAGGAAAACAGCACCTGGGTCATGAATCCGTCCAAATGGTTCTATACCGAGGAGAACTCGCGGAGTGTAACGTGTGACTACAGCATTTCTTTGGTGAAAAAGCTGCCGACCACCGGCCTGGAGAAATACGGCCTAGCGATGGCCAACATCCCGGCTTGCAGCCTGCAGGATCTGATCCAAAGCGATACGGAGTATCTCGATGATATCCTCATTCTGGATGAACAGAACCGGATTATTATGCATCCGAATCCCAGTCTAATTGGCAAACCGATCACCGAGGCCGGGCTGACTGACATGAAACAACTGGCTGCACCGACAGGTCAATTCACGACGGATATTCACGATAAGCGCTATGCGGTAAGCTTTCTGCATTCGAATCTGAATAACTGGACGTATTTATCCTTGACCTCGATCGACAGTTTAACCAAAGAATCCGGTAAAATCGGTACCTACACGATCTACATCTGCCTCCTCATGCTGCTGCTTTCTATGCTGCTGGCTTGGCTCGGCTCGCGCAAAATGTACTCGCCTATCCAGCTCCTTCTAAACCAAATCGGCGGTCTTGTAACCGTCAATCAGAAGCGCAAGGCGAATGAATTTCAGCTGATTGGCGAGCATGTTCATACGTTATTTCAGTCCAAGTCCCAGTTGGAACGAGAGGTTCACCAGCACATCGGGCAGGTGCGGACATTCTTCCTGATCAAAGCGTATCAAGGTCATATCAAGCAAGCCGAGCTGCTTGAGAAGCTCAAACAATTCGGCTATACAAAGCATATCGAAACGTGGCAAACCATGTCCGTCATCACGCTGCAGATCGATTCCATTGACCATACTCGCTACGAGAAACGCGATCTGGAACTGCTGTTGTTCGCTGTGCACAATATCATCGAGGAACTGATCCCATCCGAGCAGCGCCTGGCGCCTATCATCATGGATCAGACCGTCGTTACCTTGATTGGCAGCTCCGACTGCGAGGCCACTGCGTTCCGCACGACCGTTTATGCACTAACCGAGCTGCTGCAGCAGCATATTTTCAACTATTTGAACCTGCATGTCAGCATTGGCATGAGCCTGCCTATTCACACCTTCAACCAGATGCCGATCGCCTACCGGGAGGGCTTGGAAGCTTTGAAACACCGTATCAAGTTGGGCGAAGGCATCATAATCCAATACGAAAACATTAACTCCGGCAAGCACTATCTGAACCTGAACTATCCGAAACCGATCGAAAATGAATTAATCGACGCGGTCAAGCTGGCCGAAAAAGATAAATCCAAAGAGCTGCTGCGTCAGCTTCTGCAAGCCGTGTTCGCTGCCCAGCTTACGCCCCAGGAATATCAAATTCCGTTGGCGCGCCTGCTCAACAACCTGCTCATGGTGATGCAGGAATCCGGCATTAGCCTGAATCAAATTCACCCGACTAAAGGCTCTCTGTTCGAGGAACTATTGAATTTGCACATGACTGCCGAAATCGAGGACTGGTTCTGGACCGAAGTCATCCATCCGCTGATTCGAATTCATCGGGATCGGCAGGATGCCCAATATCACAATATTTCTGAGAAAATCATCGATCTTGTACAAAAATATTATGATACCGATCTAACCTTGGAGGACTGCGCTTCACGCTTGCATTACAATGCCAATTATTTGAGCAGCATTTTCCGCAAAGAAACCAACTGCTCCTTCAGTGATTATTTATCGACATATCGGTTCAACATGGCCAAAAAATGGCTGTCGGAGTCCGACATGCCGATCAAGGATATCTCCTCCAAGCTGCGATATAACAATTCACAAAACTTCATTCGCTCGTTCCGCAAGCAAGAAGGCATTACCCCCGGCCAGTACCGGGATAAACACAAAGAAAGCAAGGAGCCTACGCATTCGTAGGTACCTTGCTTTTTTGGTGCTTGTCCAATTATAAAATAGATCATAGCTACGTCGTTGGCTGCACCGCTGCTTTCAGCGCCGCGCGATGATTCCACAGAAAGGTTACCACGCTGTTGCGCTCCTCAAAAAAGGACTCCCTATCATCCTGATAGTCCTCCCCCAATCCATGGACACTGAAACGATCATCCCCGTAATTCATGAGGGTCCATTGTCCTCCACGCTTGTTGTCGGCGAACACCAAATATAGTTTTTTTCCTGATGCATCCCACTTGGCAAATGATGAAAAGTTGTCCAAGATCAAGCCGATGTCGTTCTTCTTTTTAATTTGCATGATGTCGTATCCTCTCTATCATTTTTAAGAAAATGGTAGCGGAGAATGGGCGCAAAGGTTGTCAGTTGGTGGAAGTGAATGATAAGAAGTTTTGTCGGATAATCTATTGGGTCCTAGGTCCGGGGTTATTGGGGGCGGGGCGGCTGGCCGTAAGGTGGTTTTTCAACATCCTCCTCCGCACAAAAAAGCAGGCCAGCCATAGGCTAACCTGCTTCATTACAGGCATTCGGCCAAACCGAATGCCACTTTGACACCTACGAAATGCCCGCGGCTGCGTACACTTTATCAAAACCTGCTTTGGAGCGCTGCACCAAGCTTTCAGGGGAATCTGTCGGCGGAGCCGCCGTCAAAATTTCCTGAGCAACCGCGCCCTTGTAGCCAATGCGCTGCAAGCCTTGCAGGAAGCCGTTCAAATCAATAACGCCTTCACCCGGATAGACGCGTCCGTTGTCGCGCACTTCCGCAAGCGGCACATCCGGTGCATCGTTGATGTGCACATGGACGATTTGATCCACGCGCAGCTTCTCGATGTCCGCTACGGTTAACCCGTTCGTGTACCAGTGGTACGCATCGAACAGCAGACCCACGTTGCTCTCGCCGATCGCATCGATCCAATCCAGCGTTTCTTCCAGAGTCCAGATGAACGGATTTGCCCACTGCGTACGCAGGTGATGCGGTCCTACTAACTCCAGACCAAAACGAATACCATAAGCGCCTAGAATTTGGGCGCATGTACGCAGTCTGCGCGTTGCCAGCGCCATAAAATGCGCAGCTTTATAATCAGTTGACGGCAGCACATAGGTACAGCAGCTCGTGCAGCCCAATGCAGCAGCAGCCTCGGCTGCTTGTGCTAGCTTGGGTAGGCCTGCGAGGAACTCTTCTTCCGTTTTGCGCCATTCAACCGGCAGTCCGATCGAACCAATGACGAGGCCATGTTTGGCAAGCAGCTCACGCGCGCCATCCACACTGTGGCTCTCGACTAAACCAAGCGCGTCGATGTCGACAGCTTGGAAGCCGTATTTTGCCGCTAACTCGATGAACTGTTCCGTGCTTTCCAGCTTGCCTAGTCCTGCTCCCGTTAATCCTCTAAGCATGGTTGTTCCTCCTTAGTTAAATGTCCCAGTTTAATTTCACTTCGTTCCCCGTACGCGAGGATTCGTAGATGGCATCCAAAATCAAATTATTCGTATATCCCGACAAAGCGGATGTGATTGGCTGCTTGCCTTCTTTAATGCAATCCAGGAAGTGTAGGCTGAGTCGCAGACGCTCGCCTTCGTCATCCTCTGGTTTTTTCAAATCCGTCTCAATAGCCCGATTGAATTTCTCGGTAAGCAGCTTGCCCGAAGCCCCTTTGTAGCTTGCCCCGCCGTCTGACCCCATGAGGTGAATGAACGGAGTATTGTCTGTATCCATATGAACCGCCCAGCTAACTTCCAGCGTCAGTGTGCTGCCATCTTCCATGCGAATCAAAGCGGTCGCCAAATCTTCCACGTCATAAGTGCCGTTCCAATTCGGTTTCCCCCAAGTGCCGATCCCTTTCTTACGAGGCCCGAACTCTGCATAGGTTGCCCCAAAAACAGATACCGGCTTAGGATTGCCCATCAAATACAAAGCCAAATCCAGCATATGCACACCGATATCAATCAGCGGACCGCCGCCTGATTCATCCATTTTCGTAAACCATGTTCCCCAGCCCGGAATGCCTTTGCGGCGGAACCAGCCGGTTTTGGCTGTATAAATTTTGCCTAACTCGCCTGCGTCGATTTGTTCTTTGATCAATAAAGGCACGGCTTCCCAGCGCATTTGGTGGCCGATCATGACCACCGTGTCAGAAGCTTCACTCGCTTTTAAAATCTGTTTCGCTGCTTCCGCATTAATGCCCATCGGCTTCTCGATCAGCACATGCTTGCCGGCTTCGATAGCCTGCACAGCTAGTGATGCATGATATTGGTTAGGCACGCCGATAATGACAGCGTCTACATTCGCGCTATTGATAAGCTCTTCAGGCGTTGCTGCCACATAAGCAATCCCGTGTTCTTGGGCGCGTGCTTCTGCTAACGGCAGATACGCATCTGTAATCGCTGTAATTTCACATAAATTCGCTAATTTGGAAAACTCAAGGATATGAACGCCACCAATATTCCCTGCACCAATAATACCTAATCTAATTTTGTTAACGCTTCCCACAGCAAGACTCCTCCTCATATGTACATCCTGTTCCAACTGCTTTTATGATAAAATAAATAGACCAAGAAATCGTACCTATATTTCGGAAAACGTCCCAATTCTTCGAAGGAGACCCGCCTTATTATGACGTACTTTCCCGATTACCTGAAAACGTACCCAAATATGGATTCATCCTTCCCCTTCCATCTCAGCCGCAATACGCTGGATCGCGGGTTCAGGGCGCATCGCCACGACTATCTGGAATTTTCTTATGTCATCGCCGGACACGGGGCTGAAATGATCAATGACGTGAAGCATGAGATGACGCCAGGGACTTTCACCTTCGTGCTGCCTTATCAAGTGCATGAAATCTTCACCGATCCTGGTCAAAATCTAATCCTATACAATTGCACATTCAGTATGGACCTGCTTATGGAGCCCGGCAACGATCAGGGACTTTCCGGTCTTTTTCAAGACATGAATACCTTGCCTGCCTACGTCCAGCTCAGCGGCCATGATCAAGAACATATGAGCGCGCTCATTGAAGATATGTACCACGAATACAAAGGGGAAGAGCGCTATCGGCAAACGCTTCTGAAATCAAAACTTAAGGAGATTCTCGTTCGTTTCGATCGTATTCGCTGGAAACATCTCTCCCCCGGTCAACTCGAGCTGCCGGAAAGCGCCCCGCTGGCGGGTTCGAAAGCAAGCCAATCGGTTTGGCCGATTATTCATTACATCCATCGAAATTACCAAGAGGATCTTGCCTTGTCCGATCTTGCTTCCCGCTTCTCGATGAGCATCTCGCGCATCAGCGAGGTCATTAAACAAACGACCGGCCAGACGTTCCTCCACTTCCTGAACGACCTGCGCTTGCGACATGCTTGCAGCCTGCTCGTGTCCACGGACATGAGCGTGACCGAAATTGCTCTTGAGGTTGGCTATGGCTCATACAAAACTTTTTCTCGCATTTTCCGCGAAAGCAAAGGTGTCGTGCCCAAGGACTACCGCAAGGCGGAACATGGTCGGCGGGCGACATGAGATTTACAACACACCATGACAAAGGATTGCAGACGCGGGGAGAACAGAATTCTCAGCTGTATTCCTTTTTTTTCGTGCGCTGATAGATTCCTACGCTCTGGTGGCATCTATCAGATAACGGGGAGAGTGAGAGGATGAACGGGCACTTGGAACAGCGCAGGGATAGCTATATGGAAACACAACGGGAGCTTGTCGTACGGGCACGGGCCGGAGATAGAGAGGCATTCGGGGATCTGGTGCGCCACCATCGCAGCCAAGCACTCGGCCTCGCGACATCAATCGCGCAGGACACCTTCATTGCCGAGGATATTGTGCAGGATGCGCTTATTCGGGCATTTATGCACATCGGCACCTTAATGAATGCGGATCGCTTCGTACCTTGGCTGCAGCGGATTGTTCGCAACCAAGCATACATGAAGCTGCGCCGAGGCGGGCCTTACGGCAAAGAACAGCCTTTCTCATCTTTCAACCGCCAAGCGGAAGAGACTTTAGCACCTACAGACTGGACGGACATCGACAGTATCCTCTTCCGGCTGGCTGGCTCGGCATTCGAAGAAGCGCGCTATCGTGATGATCCAGCCGAGTCCTTCATGAGAGCCGACATGCTTCAGTGCCTGCGGGAATTGCTATTCTGCCTTAGCAGGCGTGAGCGAACCGTCTTTGAAGCTCATTTTTTTGACGAGTTGACTCCGGTTCAAATCGCGGCCCTGTTTCAGACCAAAACAGCCAATGTGTACAACATGCTTTCCCGCTCCCGCTCCAAAGTGTGCAGGGAAAGAATCCGCGTCTCCTTGAACGGCTACGTGCAGCAAAGAGCCGCGCAAGGCCTGCCCAAGCGAGTCATCCTTGCCTCTCCCCCAATCTGATTGTTCAATGGAGGTTTCTACTATGGTAGTGGAACAACGCACCAACCGGGACTGGACGAAGACTCTGTCCTCCGCTGCAAGCACCATTTATGGATCAATTAGCTATACGGATAAAAAGAGTTTTTCCCTTATCGACGTCATGGGCATTACAGGGCATGCGTTTCGCCTGAATATCGATCCGATCGAGGTGAATGTGGCAGGGCCCACTTCTTTTCCTGGTGGCTATATTTTTCGCCGTAATCTCTGTAATCTCGGTTTCACGAGCAATATGGGAGAAGCCTCTGTCCCCGTTTCGCCCGACATGTTGGAGAAAACGATCGCCCTAATTCAGCGCTCTGTAGATAAAGGTTATCCAGCCATTGCCTTCGATCTCTTTACACCGGAATTCGGTCTGATTTATGGCTACGACGATGACAAGCAGCTGTTCTACGCCAAAGATGTCTCGCAGGATGGCACACTTTCCTATGCCCAATTCGGTCAGCCCAAAATTCCAGTACTCTTCCTCATTACCATCGAAGATAGCCTCGCCCACTCCAAATATGAAATTCTGCGAATGTCGCTCGATATGATTGTCGATCATGCTCGAGGGCGTGAGTGGGCGCATATGTTTAAGGACCGCTACGCGCAGGGTCTCAAGGGATATGAGGCTTGGATCGAAGCTATGGAAAAGCGCAGCGCCGATGAATTCGGCAATGCTTATAACGCAGCTGTCGCTGCTGATGCGAGGGAATTTGCCGCCGAGTACCTGCGGGAAATGGCGTTAAAATGGGACGGCAGCAATGTCGTTGAACGCAATGTCCGCGCCCATGCCGCTGAAGCAGCAGCCCTTTATGCCGTTGTGGCAGACGCGCTGAGCGAATTGCGCAACATGTTCCCGTTCCCCGAAGGCGGAACACCCAAGGATCCGGCAACCGCGGACAGGGCAATTGAACTGCTGCTCCAAGCCAAAGAAGCCGAGACTAAGGGAGTCGAGGTTCTGGAGAAGCTGCTGAACTTCATGAAGGCGTACCACTCCGATATCTGGGTGCACTAGTGGGGTGAAACGACTGTCGTTGCACGAAGATCCACTTACTCCCATCCACCTCTATCACTCCAAGCACCAACAACTAGCTAATCTTTACTGCCACACACCTAGAAAGAAGTGGATTCATTTAAGGAGCGGAGGGTTTCGTTGGATTTAATCCAACGAAATCGGTGCTAGGACCATTGAAATCTACCTTTCACTGGATTTTTCCAATCATTTCGTTGGGAATGGTCCTCAGGAGACCGATTCTGGGATTTTCATTGGATATCTCCAATGAAAGCAGACTTTCAAGCGGAAACTAGAGGATATCATTGGATATATCCAATCTGTCACCCCCTCCCCACCTGCTATACCAAATAAATCCCCCATAATGCGGTAATACTGATAACGAAGTCTGCTTCCTTATTTACTTACCTGCTTTGATCAACCAAGTTCCAAATATTCCTTGACAGGAATATTCCTGAAGAGGTATATTATGAATGTGATTTCGACTATAAGCGCTCTTGCCGAGCCTAACCGTTTGCATATTGTCGAACTTTTGCGAGATGGCCCCCTGACGGTTGGGGAAATCGCTGATCGACTTGAGCTCCGTCAGCCGCAAGTTTCCAAGCATCTCAGAGTTCTGAGCGAGGCGGGCATCGTGGAAGTTCAGCCGGCTGCCAATCGGCGGATCTACAGGCTGCGAGCCCAGCCGCTGCAAGAACTGAACACCTGGCTGAATATGTTCCGCCGTATGTGGGAGGAACGTTTCGATCGTTTAGACGATTATTTACAGCACCTGCAAGCCCAAGACAAGAATACCGACAACAAGCCTTCTTCATACCATTACCTTAATTGGAGGAATCGATCATGTCCGAAAACACAAACCCTGCTAACCCGGAATTAGAAATTTCACGCGTTTTCAATGCTCCCCGTGAGCTTGTATTTAAAGTCTGGACCGAAGCGGAACATCTGGAAAAATGGTGGGGACCAAAGGGATTAACCTTAGAAGTAGCTAGTCTAGACCTGCGTCCCGGCGGCACCTTTCACTACAGCATGACAACGCCGGATGGTCAGATCATGTGGGGACTGTTTAAATATCGTGAAATCTCGCCATCTGATAAGCTTGTTTTCACGAATTCTTTTTCCGATGAGGAAGGCAATGTGACCCGAGCAGCATTTAGCGCTGCTTTTCCGCTGGAAATTCTCAATGTATTAACGTTTGAAGAACATGCTGGCAAAACAACGGTTACACTCCGCGGTGGCCCCATCAACACTACAGACGAAGAAAACCAATTCTTCGCAGGTATGTTCGACAGCATGCGCCAAGGCTTCGGCGGAACTTTCGATCAACTAGACGATTACTTGGCAACGATTGCCTAAATAATTACCAAAACGATTGCCTAAATGTACGCCGACTCTGCGGAGTCGGTTTTTTTCTTTCATCTGGGAGTTGTTAGCGCCATATCGTTTATACTAAAATAAAGATAAGAATAGAAAAAAGTTCACAAGAAAAGGTGTCATTCATGAGCATATTAAATGTCGAAAAATTAAGTCACGGTTTCGGAGACCGCGCCATCTTCAACGATGTTTCCTTCCGCCTCCTCAAAGGCGAGCACATCGGACTCATCGGCGCCAACGGTGAAGGAAAATCCACCTTCATGAATATCATTACGGGTAAGCTTCAACCGGACGACGGCAAAGTCGAATGGTCCAAACGTATGCGCGTCGGTTACCTCGACCAGCACGCCGTACTCAGCAAAGGCATGTCGATTCGCGACGTCCTCAAAGGTGCCTTCCAATACCTGTTCGATATGGAGCAGGAAATGAACGATATGTACGGCCGCATGGGCGAAGTATCGCCAGAAGAGCTTGAAAGGATGCTTGAAGATGTAGGAACCATTCAAGATACTTTAACGAATCAAGATTTCTATATGATCGATGCCAAAATCGAAGAAACAGCTCGCGGGTTGGGACTTACCGATATCGGACTCGAGAAAGATGTCCATGATTTAAGCGGCGGGCAACGGACTAAGGTTCTGCTGTCCAAGCTGCTGCTCGAGAAGCCCGACATTCTGCTGCTCGATGAGCCTACCAACTATCTTGATGAACAGCACATTGAATGGCTGCGTCGCTACCTGCAAGAATATGAGAATGCCTTCATTCTTATTTCACATGATATTCCGTTTCTTAACAGCGTCATCAACTTGATTTATCATATGGAAAATCAGGAATTGAACCGCTATGTTGGCGACTACGAGCATTTCCAACAAGTTCACGAAATGAGAAAGCAGCAGCATGAGTCGGCCTACAAACGCCAGCAGCAAGAGATCTCAGAGCTCAAGGACTTCGTTGCCCGCAACAAAGCAAGCGTTGCTACGCGTAACATGGCGATGTCCAGACAGAAGAAGCTCGACAAGATGGATGTCTTGGAGCTTGCGAAGGAGAAGCCTAAGCCTCAGTTTAATTTCAAAGATGCGCGAACGTCCAGCAAGCTGATTTTCGAAGCGACTCAGCTCGTGATCGGTTACGGCGACCCGTTGTCCAGACCACTCGACCTTCGCATGGAGCGCGGTCAGAAAATCGCCCTTGTCGGCGCGAACGGAATCGGGAAGACAACGTTATTGCGCAGCATTTTAGGCGAAATTCCCGCCTTGTCCGGTACGGTTCAACGTGGAGAGAACCTCTTCATTGGCTATTTCCAACAAGAGATGAAAGATACAAACTACAATACATGTATTGAAGAAGTGTGGAACGAGTTCCCGTCCTTCACACAATTCGAAGTGCGCGCGGCGCTGGCCAAATGCGGACTCACCACGAAGCATATTGAGAGTAAAATTGCCGTGCTGAGCGGCGGAGAGAAAGCCAAAGTTCGTCTATGCAAACTGATCAATCGTGAATCCAACCTGCTCGTGCTCGATGAGCCGACCAACCATTTGGATGTGGATGCGAAAGAAGAGCTGAAACGCGCGCTTCAAGCGTACAAAGGCAGTATCCTGCTGATCTCCCACGAACCGGAATTTTATCGGGATGTCGTCACCGAGACATGGAACTGCGAGTCCTGGACGACCAAAGTCTTCTAGGATTCCTATCCAAAGACCAAGAGCCTTCACCTGCTTGCGAAAGCAGCGTGCTAGGTTCTTTTTTTAAGCTCAGCTTGCCATTTTCAACTCAGGTTTGTGCAGTCCGCAGCTTTCCAATCAAGCCTTGCATTCACCGTGATACATAATGTATCATAAAATATAAACACTACCTTCTCCAAATTGAAAGCGAGGAACTGCCATGCTCATGCCTATCCTTCGCCAGCTTCTCGTCAGTAAAACGTTGGTCTGGCTGCTAGTCCTCTGTCTATGTGACGCTGTCTTCACGGACATCGGTCTCCACCTCGCCTTTATCGAAGAGTTGAATCCACTGATCCGAACCATTTACGATTGGCATGTCGTCGGTTACTATGTTGTTAAATTGATACTTCCCGTATCACTCATGTTTCTCTATCCCCATATTCGAAAAAAAGGCTGGGTCCAGCCGTGTTTATCGTTAACCGTTCTGATCTACGGCGCTGTCAATGTGTACCACTTCATTTGGTTAACTTATGGACTTCACTACCTCGCCACCAACTAGTTCACTGTGGCTTCCCCCCTCCGGGAGGTCCTCATCCGCAACGCAGAATGCCCCTAGCCGTTGGCTAAGGGTATTTCGCGTCTTTCTTAGCATCTGTTAAGGTCGAACCCACTTAGCTCCCTGCCAAGTGTGGATATAATACCAGACTTCCCCGGCAGGTGACTTCCACTCACGCGAAGCCGTGACGGACTGCGGCGTGAAGGTGAGGACATGCTCCGTAAGCGAGCCATCGACGTATGGCGTATCCAGCGCAATGGATTTATCCGTCAGCTGAATAACAGCCTCGCTTTGCTTAACGCCCAGCTTGCTGTCTGCCGCGAAATCGCCTGTAATATGCAAGGCCATATCCTTGGCCAAGTTGATCCATTGGCCTGTGTTGCCGACTACTACGAAGTATAAGCCTTCTCTTTGACCGATTGCATGTACGGTCTGCGGTGGCTGCTGCCCTGCTAGTTCTTGGCTATAGATCTGCGGAACTTCCAGATAATAAAACGGGAATGGAATCTCCACCTGCTGATCGATGGGGATAATATTCTCGTACCCGAGACCGTGGGAACTGCCAACCGTAATCCATCTAAGCCCCTGCGATGTTTCAATCTGATACCAGATACTTGGCGGTGTCATCCGTTGTATCAATGAATATTTTTGGAGCGGTTTGATAATCTGCGGCTTTAGTTTAGGCTCCTCCGTGGTCGTTTTCTCAAAGGGCAGCCTGTATACCTCCGTCTCTTGTTCAATGGATATCATCCCTTCGACCGGCGTCCCCTGGTATTTCTCTTCATAATGATACGGGCGAATCCACTTGTCCCCCAACCACGAGGTTTGGATAAGATACCATTGATCCTTCGAGGAACATGGCGTGTAGGGATCGCAAATGTCTATCGATGCAACCGTTTGTACTTTTTGTGGTGAAAGACGATAGGGCGTGCTTTTGTTGGGCGCATCATATATCGTCTCTTCCTCCAATAAAGTCAGCGGCTGCTCCTGAACCTTTATTTGGCCATACTTGAAGGAGCCTTCTTTCATATTAATCCACACATTGCCCAGCCAAGTCTCGACCTCAACCTTCTCCATATTCGTGATCCCCAGCAGTCGGTTGCGATCAATCGGTGCAAGATGAACAGTCTGCATAGCACTTAACTTGCCTATAGCCTGATTCGCTTTTGTTTCCTTCCCCGTATACAACGTGTACTCATCAAATAAGGTGACATACGGCATTTGGTCAGATGTAGCCATTACTTCTTCAGCCTTCATATGCTGCGGAACAGATATGAAAAGCAGTGCTGCCGACAGCAGCAACGTTGACCACTT